>JBIIJD010000036.1:0-51769 GCA_044234105.1 Aureliella sp.
TTGCAGGATGTCCAGCGGATGTCCAGTGACCCCATCGTATTTGCTATGGCCAATCCGATTCCCGAAATCATGCCGGAGCTGGTAGCTGGCCATGTAGCAGTGATGGCCACCGGACGTTCAGACTATCCAAACCAAATCAACAATGTCTTGTGCTTTCCAGGCATTTTTCGCGGTGCCATCAATTGCCGAGCCTCGCAGATCAACGAAGCCATGAAGTTGGCTGCTGCCCAGGCGATCGCAGGTATTATTGCTCCGCACGAATTGCATGCCGACTACATCGTGCCGTCCGTCTTTGATCGCCGAGTCAGTGAGGCGGTAGCCAGTGCCGTTGAAGCGGCTGCCTATTCCAGTGGCGTTGCTAGGCGTCAACGTCTTATCGATTCGTCGACTTAATTTGGCCTGACTACAAAAAAGGTGGCAGTTTTTCAGCGGCCTTCGGAAGCTGTAGGCTTGTTGACTGGCAGCCGCCTCTTATGATAGCGCAGTCGCTGTAGGCTAACATCGAAGTTATCGACAAGGGATACTACAAATCATGGACTCCAGGCCAACCAACCAGGGTGAAATCCAATCGCACCAAATCGTGGGTAGCTCTCCAATGCAAGGAAATACGGATTACGACTTTGATGTAAAGCCTCGTATCAAATTCTGGGTCAATCAACTACTTAATTGGCGATACGTGCTGTTAGCCCTATCATTGCTGGCTGGCATAGCGGCATTTCCGGTTGCGCAGCGGCTGCAGTTTGACCGCAGCTTAGAGCGGTTGTTTCACGAATCTGATCCCAGGCTAAAGAACTATATCGAATCCAAGGAAATCTTCGGCGCGCAAGAAACCTGCTTCATCGCCTATTCGGACCCCGCCCTGGTAAGCGCTGAAGGCATGGAACGTTTGGAGCAGTTCGGAGCGAAGCTATCGGCCGTACCTGGAGTGGATAGTATCACCAGTTTGGCAGGCATGCGACTGCCTTCCAACCCGATGAGCGGCAAGTCGTTCAGGGAAATGCTGCAAGATGGTTCCATCACCAGCCAAGCTCTTCAACAAGAACTAGTCGGCAGCGACCTGTACCGCAATCGCCTGATCTCTTCCGACGGGACAACTACGGCCATCGTCGTGACCTTGAAGTTGCTGGAAGACACGCCGGATCAGCCTCGCGCCCAGACGATAGAAAAACTGCGTCAGGCAGCTCAGGAGAACTCCTTTGAAACCGTAGTTGCCGGTGGCTCTGTACTGGTGGACGACGTTTTTAGTCACTTGGAGAACGACGGCCAAAAGCTTGGGATCTATTCAACGCTAGTGATGACCCTTGTCATCGCTATCATGTTCCGTAATCTGCGGTGGATGTTGATGCCCTTGGTGGTGGTCCATTTGGCACTTGTTTGGACCAAAGCCCTGATGGTGGTTGGCGGATTGAAGTTAAGTATGGTCAGTTCACCGCTGGTGGCGTTGGTTACAGTGATTGGAGTAGGTACTGTGGTCCACTTTGCCATTCGTTTCCGCGAGTACCGGGCGACATTAGATCCGGTAAATGCCCTACGAGGCACTTTATCACATGTCGGACCAGCAACGTTCTGGACCATCTTGACTACTGTGGGTGGCTTTGCATCCCTGATGGTTAGTCGCATTGTACCCGTCCAAAGTTTTGGATTGATGATGTCACTTGGTACCTTTCTGGTCATGGTGGCTATCTATGGGTTGATCTCCGGTGCCACTCTGCTGGGTCGTGCTTCCAGCGATCCGATGCATGCACCTGGAGAAGACAAGGTTGCCCTATTGCTAAACTGGATCATGGCTGCGGTGGAACGTCACCCATGGTGGTTTGCCATTTCAGGTCTGGCTGCCTTGGGTTTCTTGTCGATCGGAACCACAAAGCTGGAATCGGCCACCGACTTTACCGACAATTTTCATGAGGATAGTCCCATCGTTCAGTCTTACCAGTTCATATCGAGCAAACTGGGGACCACAGGTGGTTACGACCTGATCATCGATGCGCCAGATGTTAAAGCTCCCGAATTCAACGACTTTATTAAAACCATCGAACAGATTCAAACCGAACTGGCCAGTGTACCCGGCGTCAGTGGATCGATGAGCATTCCCGATCTGCTGCGTTTTCTAAAGGGAAATCCCGGTCGTGACCCGCAGACGCTTACAGAGAGACTGATGGCCGGTGCGATCAATACGCCGGCTCGTAATCAATTGCAGTTGCTAACCAAATTCGAACCCGGGTTGGTATCAGGCTTCTGGAACAAGGACCGCAACGTCATGCGAATCTCCGTGATGACCGGTGACCTGGCTGGTAATCAGGCCAAACTGGACCGTTTGGACGCGATCGAATCGATTGGTCGCAAGTACAGTCCAACCGCCAGGACAGCGGGCGCGGAAATCTTAATCATGTTCTTGGTCAGTAGCATGTTATCGGACCAGTGGATCACCTTTGGCGTTGCAGTAGCAGCCATCGTGGTCATGCTTACTATCTCGTTCCGTAGTATTGGACTGGCCCTACTTGCTTTGATACCCAATGCTTCGCCCATTTTGATTGTCATCGGTACGATGGGCTGGCTAGGGCTGAAGATGAATATGGCTACCGCCATGTTGGCCAGCGTTTCGATGGGTTTGGCAGTCGACTTCAGTATTCACTACCTGTATCGCTTTCGTCACGAACTGAAATCCGGACGAGATTTTAATGCTGCCATCCGCCAGGCTCATGGAACGGTAGGAATGGCAATCATACTTGCCAATCTGGCTCTGATCGCGGGCTTTATGGTTCTAACCCTTTCAGACTTTGTTCCGACGGTTCAGTTCGGATTCCTGGTAACTATTGTCATGTTAGGTGGCCTGACAGCCAATCTTTTGATCTTGCCGTTGTTGCTCCGGACGTTACGAGTGATCTGGCCAAGCTCTTTGGGCTTGTGACCCTTCAACCCATTCGATAGGAATTGCCCCTTCGATAATAATAGATTGCGCAGGCGGAACGTCTTCGCTGATGATTTTCTACGGAAAAGATTGTCGTAGTACAGTTGCCGTATAGAACATTCGATAATTCAGGGGCAAGTAGGATGCGACTAGATAATCCTCAGCATCCAGTTCCCAGTGGTTGTTGGACAACCACCAGCTGTTTTTCACGCAATGTAGCCAGTCATGAATACAAAACGAGTTCTTGCGATTTTATTTCTGGCAGTTCTTAGCCTGAGCGGAACATCGGCGCTGGCTGGTCAGGACTGTCCTCGATGGCGGCCTTGTGGTCCTGGCTATTCCAATGGCGGCAACCGTCTGTTGCCTCAGGGGTCGAACGGAGCTGATTTTCGACAGGCATGCGCGGATCACGATGCCTGCTATCGCAATCAATGCACCGCTCGTCGATCCTGCGACGTACGTTTTTACAACCAGATGAAAGCTGCGTGCCAATGCTCCAGCAACCCAAGAGCGTGCGCCAAGCAGGCTCGCCGCTACTACGTTGCCGTCCGAATTCTTGGATGGACGCAGTAGCTTTCTTCATGTTTAGAATATCAATCATTGATGACTGAGCATCAAACAGGCTATTAGCCCTCGCCATGTCCCAGTCATCTGGTCCAGTGAAAGACTATTGGTCCAGTTCCTCCAGCAGATCAAGCACCCGATCGATAACCGCTTCCCCCGTGCCAATTTCTGCGAAGCTATGCAGCCCCATCCAGGTTTGATATCCACCGTTTCGAAAGCCTTGCTGGCTAGGCAAATAGCCTACGTAGTCGTTGGAGAGTCCACAAACAAAGGTGTAGCGATGCGGCGAGCGTCGCTTGATCTCTAGACCTAGCACTGTAAAAAATTCGGCCGGCACAGCAACCATGTAGAATTCGCCAATTCGCATCGCTTGCAACCACATCGGCAACGATTGCCCTTGCAACGGCTTAAGCTTCAGGCGGCTTTCACGAAAAACGCGAATGATATCGTCGGCATGCTGCGGAGCATATTTCCGACAGTAAGTAATCACCGCTTGGTCCTCAAGCTGCTCGTCAAAGGTTCGAACCTGGAATTGCATTTCCACTTTCTTGGAAGCTAAGCGCGATGAAGCCAAAGGCCGGGCCTGCTTCAATGCATCGCTGAAGGCCGCTTTGATTCTCAGGACCATCTCGTCACAGTCGAGCGCAAGATTGTGAGTCGATCCGGCAGCACCCGACAAAAAGCAGACCGGCGCTCCGTGTTCGCTTTCCAACTCCTGAGCAGCTAACCCATAAAAACTGGGTGAACGCTTGCCGCTGCGCGTTCCAATGCAATGTGTGGAATGATTAAAAATCAAGCCACTGAGCTGTCCGCTGGCTTGACGAAAAGCTAAAACAGGCAGATCTGAATCAAACGGGTCGGTGGGTCTGACAAAATCGTCGCGCGGACCGATCCAGTAGATCAGTCCATCTTTTAACAACTGCCGACTGTTTTGCCCAACAGTGGCTTCTTGTCCCAAGCGAAACACCGCTTGACTGGGTGCGGCTTGAGCGGCGCGTTCATTGGCTTGCTGCGCCGCCTGGATCATGGCTTGCACGGTTCGGCGACAGAACTCTTCGTCTCGCTGATACCCATGCACGGTAACCGTCGAAGGAGCGTGGTGAGTGTGACTGGCGTTGATCAGAATATTTTCAAATGGTATTCCGCACGCCTGTTCAATGCCGCGAGCAGCTTGATCCATGTAATCGCGATGCATCATCAGGATATCAGCGCTGACGATGCACAATTTGATTTCACCGTGAATCACCAATGCGGTTGCTTGTAAGTTGCCTTCCTGCCCTTGAACTTTGCCTGGACCAATGCCTCCACCGATCACCATATCATCATCAGCTTGCATTGCAGCGGTAGCCGCACCGACTTGCCATGGATAATGGTTTGCGTGGACCGTGCCAAAGAATCCTGCAGACAGAATCATTCCCATGAATCCGACCATCCAACCTAGTGATCCAGTCATGTGCGTGTCCTTTAGCTCAAAAATTAGTGCGGTGACTTCAAGAAAGCGACAATACTGTTCATCTGCTCGGGTGTAATCGTTGCCTCGAATCCTTCGGGCATCAGCGATTTGCCAAGATGCCTTAGCTCTTGAATCTCCTGTCGCAGTACGCTGACCATTTCACCACCCGCCTTCTTTACCGTGATGGTGGTCGTGTTTTCACCTGCAATAACACCGGCCAGCACTTCGCCATCTCTTGTTAAAATTGTATAGGCATGTCCATCGGCGGCTACAGATCTGTTCGGATCCAAAATATCGATGATGATGTCTTCTGGACTGCGACCTGCCACGGCGGTCAGATCAGGACCAACGCGATGGCCCTGAGCACCAATGGCATGACAGCTTTGGCAGTGCTGTTCGTACAACCGTTTACCTTGTGAAGTATCCCCGCCTGACTGGTACAACTGAAGATAACGAATCAACGTCTGATCTTTGTTGACATTGCTGGGGCGATTCCAGAGCTGCACAATGGGGCCTCGCATTTCAGCCGGCAACTGTCCGACTAGCAACTGTCGCTGCAGGTCGTCCAATTGGCTCCGGTCGATCTGGCCGGCCTGAAGCGCCTGGGCCAGCCGCAGTGCCCAAGGCTGCCGAGCGATCATCAGGTCTATGGCAGCGCGACGAACCGCCGGCGAGATGGCGCTTATGGACTGAATCAACAATTCGGATCGAGCATCTGTGAACCGTCCTGCAAACGCTTTGGCCGCCCACTGCTGAACGACTGGTGGTTGATCTGCTGATAGACTGCGCTTCAGTGAAGCAGTCACTTCTGGGCTTTCCACGTATGCCATCAGACCTATGGCAATCAGTCGATGGTTCATCGGGTAATCTGCATCGATCTGTTGATCGATGTGCTTAAGATATTTAGCGAAGTTGGAGCTTTTTTCAGCGAACTGTTCGACCCAGTCGCCGCCTAACTTACCTGCAACCCCTAAAGCGATCAGCGACTGCCAAAATGAATTCGGTTGCTCTTGCTGGGACTGAATCGCAAGTCGATCGCTTATCGCTTCCCATTCAAGCCGCTGGCCAGACGCCTCCGAAGCGATCACCTGCAGTAGCCACTGAATCTGCTCCAAATCCAATTGCTCTGGCGAGCTAAGATTCCGCGATAGCGATTCCATAAATTCGACGGTCAGACCACTCAGCGATGCAAAAATGGCCTGGCGAATCCAACGATCAGAACCGCTGCGCACAAAAGCCTGGGCCAGTCGAGAAGCACTGGCTGCGGATGGAAAGTAGCTGACAGTCGCGAGGGCTTGCAGTTGAACTTGGGGATCATCGTCCTGACTCAGCTCGTCGATTCGATCAGCCAACAAATTGCCTTTGGACTCCAGACTTGCAAACGCTTCGCTCAGTTGCAACCCTAATCTTCGCACTGCCGACGACGGATCGCTCAGCATCCGCTGGATATTGTCGATAGCTGCTGAGTCATCCTGTGGCAAACCGCTTAGAGTAGCGAACAAATGGAGACGTTCCAGTTCGTTGTTACTAACCAGGATTTGAGCACGCAGCCGCTCCGGTGACACAGTAGCGCGCTCGATCAACAAACGCTGAGCCGTTTCGCGCTGCCAGGCATTGGGATACCCCAACAAGCTCACTAGATCAGCATCCTGCAGTTTTTGTAAATTCTGTGGTTGAACGATCGTATCTTGGTTCGATTTACCTATCACCCGATAGATGCGACCGTAGTCACGCCCCGTGGAAAAATCAACGGATTCTCGCGCGTTGCGATCGGCTACGAACTGAGGATGTTCAACCCAAGGGCGGTAGAAGTCGACTAGATACAGACCTCCATCGGGGCCGGAGGCAGTATTGACTGGACGGAACCAGGGATCGCTGGCAGCCAGAAATTCTCGCTCAACCTCTTCGGCGGGCCGACTTGCAATGAACGTCGTTTGATCCTGCTGAAGCACGTCGCGGTGCACCAAATTGGACAACGGTTCACAGGCAAAAGCGTTGCCAAAAAATCTAGACGGTAAACGATGGCCACGATAGATCGATAACCCACAGCTTGCGTTAAAAAATCCGGGCGGTTCGGCATTGAAACGCTGAGTCGTCTGACTCACGGGAAAGATTCTTGCTGTCGAGCCTTCCTGACAGATCTCTGCTGTCGTCTGAGTCATGGCGGCGTGCAGATTGCGATTCAAATACCGCTGCTCCATGACTACGTGGCGGATATGAATTGTGTTCCAAGATATAAATCGATTCCCTCGGTCGTCAAAAGCTTGACCAAACTGAGTGAAACCACCCGTCGCTTCCAGAAGTCGCCGATCGGGATGGAAGCGAAAATCACAGTTGGCGATGGGCACAGGCTGACGATTTGTTTGAGCTTGCGATTCTGACTGGCCAACGTCTTCGGCAAAATGGATATTGCCACCGCTGCGCCCATTGGCACCATAAATCCAGCCGTCCCAACCCCAAACCAAACCATTGACTCGCAATTGTTGATTACCTTGACCAAATCCGGTCAGCACGACCTGCCGCTGTTCTGCGACGCCATCACCATCCAAGTCCTGAAACCACAGAATGTCAGGAGCGGCCGCCACCAAGATGCCATCTCGATAGGGCAGCACGCTGGTGGGATAAGCGATTTGCGGTACGTAGAGAGTGAACGAGTCCATTTGCCCATCGCCATTGGCGTCCACCAATCGACGAATGCGCCCACCATCAGCTAGTTGTGGGTAGTCACCCATTTCGGCAACATACAGTGCCCCTTGAGCATCCCAGCAAACGGCAACCGGATCTTGCACCAGCGGTTCGGCCGCGACAAGTTGAATCATCAAATCGTCGGACAATTGCATACCGGCCATTGACTGCTCGGGAGTCAATGGACCGGGTACTTCAGCATTTGCGGCTTGCCAAGCAAGTGCTGATGCAGACGCAATCCACAGCCAAACCAAACAGATCGCCAAACCGATATAGGCAAGGAGATTCAACTTCCACTCTCACTTTTGCGCCGGGCGGCTGTTGAATGTTTTGAGACTAGGACAGTTCCAATTTGCCGGTACTGTCACCGAACTGATCCACGTGAACACCCGCGATCGATAGCATCGTTAAAAACAGATTGTTCAGCGGTGTCTCGCTGGCGTATTGTAAATGGTTACCCGGAACGACAGAACCGCCACCACGGCCAGCCATGAGAATTGGCAAGTCATGATGATCATGCCGGTTTCCATCTCGAATGGCACATCCGTAGACTACCAGACAGTTGTCCAACAGATTCGATTGCCCCTCGTTTGTCTCTTTCAATCGCCCAACAAAGTAAGCGAATTGTTCGGCCAGGAATTTGTCAATCGAGGCGATTTTGGCAACTTTTTCAGGATCATTTTGATGGTGAGACAGGTGATGATGCCCTTCGTTGACGTCAATCATCGGGAAGGTTGCGTTACTTCCCTCGTTGCCTAGCATCAAGGTGGCCACGCGGGTGGTGTCCGTTTGAAACGCAAGGGTTAGAATATCAAACATCACTCGGATATGCTCACGCAGATCCTTTGGCTTTTCGTTTGGACGATGCTTGCCAACGTCGCCTTCCACCGGAGTGGACATCCGCTGGATGCGTCGCTCAGTTTCGCGGACGCTACTTAAATACTCGTCCAATTTGTCTCGATCCGAAGCCCCCAGTTGACGGTGCAGTTGCTGGGCGTCTTGAGCGACCAGATCCAAAATCGACCGCTTCATCAGTAGCGAATCCGACGCCGCCGAACCACCTCCGGTACCAAACAGCCGATCAAAGGCAAGTTGTGGATTGATCTCCTTGGACATTGGCTGCGAAGCGGTCTTCCATGAAATGTTGTTCGAGTAGGCGCAGGCGTATCCGCTGTCACAGGCTCCAGCCGGCTTGCCACCCTCGATTCCAAGCTCGATCGATGGCAAACGAGTGTCCTGGCCGATTTGGTCGGCCGCAATTTGATCAGCACTCTTGCCTACGGAAATTCTGGTGCCACCAGTCTTGTACGGGTGGGCACCGGTGAGGAATGCGGCAGCGCTGCGAGCGTGATCGCCCGGCCCGTCTCCCAAGGATCGAGCGTTCACTTGTGCGAGACCGCTCAGGACGGTCAGGTCCTCTCTGTATTCTCGCAGCGGCTCTAGCGATGGAGTAATCCCCCACGACCGCCCGGCAGTTTGCGGATGCCAGCTCTCCGGCGTGGTCCCGTTAGGGAAAAAGACCCAAGCCAACCGCACAGGTCTGGGCAGCATGGGCTCAGACGCAAACGCACTATGTTTAGGCAACATCGCTTCCAGGCATGGTAACCCCAATGCGGCTCCAACGCCACGAAGCACGGTTCGTCTAGAAACCTTGATTTTTGCCATGATTAAATTTCGTCGTGAGGGGTCTGTGATAGGCTCTAAGGCAAGCTACTTAGTGACTTTGCGAGTCGGGGGCTCGCAGCGTAAATGGATCGCTGGCCACCACCGCTTGGATGAAGCTACCAATAGTATAGTCTTGTTGCGCCGCCGACTCCATGATGGCATCCACTGCGCAGTTATCGTAGGGTTCTAAACCCCTTCCCAGAGCATAGGTTAGCAGCTTTTCAGCAAAAAAACGATAGATTTTTGGCTTGTCCGTCGCCAACAACGAGACTAATTCCAAAGCGCCGTTAAAAACGCGTCCATCAGCCAACTCACCCCCTGCATCCACCGGCAAATCCGCATCCGTATCACGCCACTGGCCAATCGCATTAAAATGTTCGAACCCCAACCCCAACGGATCCATCACGTCGTGGCAACTTGCGCAGCTTGGATTGGAACGATGAATTGCGAATTGCTGTCGCAGCGTCAGCTTTTCATGCTCCTTTTGAGTTTCTTCAAAGGCAGGCACATTGGGGGGGGCTGCCGGAGGTGGATCTCCCAGAATCGTCTCCATGACCCACTTGCCGCGTTTAACGGGACTGGTCGCAGTTGGATTCGATGTCAGAGTCAGGATGGCACCCTGAGTCAAAACGCCGCGACGATTGGGTGGCATGGAAACCTTCAGCCAGCGATCTTCCTGAGCATACAAACCGTCGCGTCTTAGCCCCTGGTCCTTGTTGTAACCGGGACCTTGCTGAAACAGTTCAGCCGGATCGACTCCGTCAAAAGGTACTCCGTAAAGCTCAGCCAGGCGAGGATTCAGGTAGGTGAAGTCGCCTTGCAGCAATGTCTCCAGAGATAAATTTTTTGACACCAGTTCCTGGCAAAACATTTCGGTCTCTTGGCGTAGTGCCGCGCGCAGTCGGTCGTTCCACAGCGGAAAACGCTCGGGAGCCGGCGAGACGTCTCTCAGATTGCCCAGTCCAAGATATTGTCCGAAGAATCGTTGCACCAGCGCCTGCGATCGCTGGTCACTGAGCATCCGTTGTACCTGCTCGGCTAGCACATCTGGGTCTGACAATCGGTCTTGGCTAGCCAGCTCCAGCAACTGGTCATCTGGCAAACTTGCCCACAAGAAATAGCTTAGCCGCGAAGCCATTGCGTACGCTTCGACTTGTTGGCTGGCCGAATCCTGTTCGACTCGAAACAAAAAATGTGGCGAAACCAGAATCGCTTGCAGTCCCACCCCCACGGCTCGTTCAAATGGCATGCCTCCATCGAGCGCCATACGCACCAAAGTCATCACGCGCTGAATGTCTTCGGGTGTTGGCTCGCGGCGATAGGCGCGGCGAACGATGGGCACTAGGTTCTCTTGAGCGGCGTCGAGAGCAGGAACTTCCTGACTAGGCAACACCCTGACGATTCTCTGATAGGATTCAGAGGCGGCAGGCGGCCCTTTGACCGACACCGATTCAATGTCCACTTGTCTAGCCTTTTCTTTCTGCTCGGCTGCCGAGTCGCTCACGAAACGGAGCGTCACCTCGTGCCAGCCTGCTGATAAATCAAAATCAAACCGAAAAGACTTTCGCCTCTTGGTGACTTTGAAAGTCTCCTTGATTTGATTGTCTACCAGCAGGTCCACTTGAGCGGTATCGTCCTGATTGATCAAGAACTGAAGCCTAGGCTTGATTTCGTACTGCCCCTGTCCAAAGAGCAATCGAAACGAATATTGATCGCCCAAGAAAAGATGCGGCAGATCCGTGGAGCGATGCTCAAGAGCGGGCGGGTTATCCAAAGCGCGATTGGCCACCAATTCAGCGGCCTGCATATATTTCTCCAGCAGCATTTGCGAGATCGATAGGACTCCGCCCTGATTATCAAATCCGTCGCCCACCTCGTCGCCTGGGAAGCCCGCCGCGACCGAAGGAGAAAAGTTGATGCCCAGAAGATCTCGCAGCGAGTTATCATACTCGATGTTATTCAGTCGCCGCATGACAACGCGACCAGGATTCTGGACCTGATCACAGTCCACCGTGTTGATGCGACGATGCAGCCACTGAGCCACCTGCTGACGCAGTTCTTTGGACGGTTTAGGCTCGTAGTCGGCCGGCGGCATCGCTCCAATCTTGATGATACCCAAGATCTGATTCCATCTCGCGCGCTCATCGACAAGCTGTTCATCTCGATGGTACTTGTCGAAATCGATTCCAGATTCGGCGCTTTCGCCGCTGTGGCAATCCGCGCAGTACTGACTGAAAAAAGGCTTAATCTTCTGCTGCCAATGGTCCGAAGTATCGGCGTGATCTTCAGCCAAGCCAATCGTTGGCACTGCCCAGCTTAGCAGCAAGAAGGCGAGTATCAAGCACGGAGTTCTAGAAACAGACAGGCGGGATCGTGATATCAACATTTTGTATCAATCTGCTTGCAATACCTTGGACAACCCAATCAGAGCCGGAAGCGTCAGCGCCCGGTCCTTCCAAATCAGAGCCGCACACATTAGCGCCCGGTTCACACAATAACCATCATATTTTGCGACACCATTGCGCTTCTAATGAATGGAAATGTGTTGTCGAAATGCTTGAATCATTTTTGTCTCGCCAATCGTTCCTCGTTTAGCAAGAGTTTGGTTGATCAGTTCGACAGCCAAGCCGGGTAGCTGGACGCTGGAATCGATGGGCTGGTAGTGGCCAGCGACTAACCGAAACATCTCGAGTCTTTCACCATTGTGACGCCAGACCTCGGGCACTTGCATTTTGGAGAACAAATTCATCTTTTGGATGGCTGACGAAGTGATTTCAACCTCAATTACCAAGTCAGGTGGAGGATCGGTCTCAAAGTCGAGTTCATCCTTATCACGCAAAAGTTCGGCATGGGTCACGTAATAGGACTCATCGGCTTCGTAAGCCTTCAATAGATCTGGACGCTTCACGGTGACCGATGCCACGCTAATAATCTCTATGCCCTTCACTTCAGAATACGCCTCTACCAGCCTCCCAATGAGACATCCAAGATTCTCATGAAGTCGTCTCGGGCTTATCATCTCCAGCACTCCTTCATCGTAGGTCATTCTGGGCACACTACCCCGCCGATCGTCGGCCAACGCGACAAACGAAGACCAAGAAACGTTATCGATGACCATTCGAACTTCAGCCGGTTCTACGGCAACGTTTCGCGATACGCTCATGGTAAACTTTGCCCGAAATAAAGACAAGACTTCCAAACTTGCCCAAAAGCTGGTTCCGTCTCAGGTGTCCTTGCTGGTTCGCTCACTGTTACCAAGTCTAATCTTTCAAAGCGGAATTGGTAGCCGAAATCAAATGCCACCCTCTTTAATCTTTCTATTCGAAGAGGTAAATTGAGCGTGGATACCCATTGCATTCACGTAGCATACTGACCTCTGTTACCTCTGCTACTTTCTGTTCAATTCATTGTCTGTCCCCCAATACAGGCAAAAGGCTGTAGGGTGGGACCAGCGAGCCGATGATGCAAGACGGTCTCAAGCATCCCATTGGTCGCTTGGGGAACGATAAGCTTGGATCACAGAAAAATGTCGGATCGCGCCGGCCCACCACCGGCACATACCTCTATTACGTCTGTTCAATTTCTTCTTTCCCCACTGCTAAAGCGTTTGCAGATGGAAGCATAAAGTAAGCAAGAGATTTACAGAAGGCAACAGAGGAACCCGAGCTAGTGGTTTCCTAATCGTTCACCGAGCAGTTGCACTACGAAGGTGCGTTTCGCGGTTTGACTTTGGTGTTGGGAAAATATCTGGTGGCGCTGTGTCATTCGGCGAAACTTGAACCCCTAGCCGCTCAAAACCGCTTCACAATACACTTCGATCTCTTCCGAAATGCTGCTTGCCTGAATTTAATTGACCTGATGTATGATTTACAAAGATTGTGATCACCGGGTATGGTATATTTGTGCTTGCTGGGGCTCGATCATGCGCATCGAGTCTAAACCAATCTGAAACGCGAATTGCATGTTAACGCCCGGAAGCGGTTCTCAAAAAAATTGAGCGGTGAGGAATCACTCGGTTAATCGATAATCATGAAACTTAAAGATTTGGCTCGCTTTAGCCATCACCTAGCGGTTGGTTTGGCCGCAGGAGTAGACATCTTGCGGTTGCTGGAGAACGAACAAAAATCGGGCGATGCGGCTCATCGCCAGGCGATTCAGTCGCTTTGGGAAAGGGTGCGGCGTGGCGAAAGCTTAGCTGGTGCGATGAAGCAACAGGGGGCCTACTTTCCGAACCTGCTGGTGCAGATGGTTCACGCCGGTGAGTCCAGTGGTCGGCTAGAACGAGTCTTCCAGTATATGTCCGAGTACTATCAGCAGCTCAAGCTAGCAAGAAGCGGTTTTTTGCAACGGATCTCGTGGCCGCTGATTCAATTGGGGCTGGCTCTGGGAATCATTGCAGTGGTAATTCTGCTACAAGGGATACTGTCCCCCAATTCTCAATACGATGCTTCGTCGATTGGCCTGCGAGGCGTTCGGGGGCTGGTCGTCTACTGTCTGGTTCTTACTGCCTTCTTTGGAAGCTTGGGGCTGTTGCTGTATGGGCTATGGAAGAATTGGTTTCACAGTCACAAAGTGCTCATGCCGATTCTGCAGCGTGTTCCCCAAGTTGGAACAGCGCTGACGACCTTGGGTGTCGCCAGATTAAGCATGACGCTTTCGATGTTGTTAAACGCTGGCAGCGATGCAAAGCAGGCTGTCAGGCAAGCTTTTCTGGCAACGGGCAATCACTACATGATTGGTGGCATGAATCAGGCGATTGAACAAGTGGCTCAGGGGACTAGCTTCAGCGATGCTTTTGAAAAGTCCAACGTCTTGCCCCGCGATTTTGTCGATGCGTTGCGGATCGGCGAATTGAGTGGAACAGAGACGGAATCGCTGGATTCGCTGGCTAAGGAGTATCAGCACCAAGCGGTGCTGGCCATCAACACACTGGCTACACTTCTAAGCGTGGCTATTTGGCTGATGATCACGGCTGTGATCGTTTTGATGATCATTCGCATGGCGTTGCAGTACATCAATCTGCTGAACAGCACGCTGCAGAATCCCATGGGCTAAAACCGCACTTGCGGCTGATTGCAACGCTGTCAAGCATTTTGTAGTGGATCTCGCCAGAGATCCTGTTCTTTGACACCCTCGCTAATCGCCGTTGTTTGGAAGGCCTCAAGAAGGTGAATCAACTGTATTTTCGTGCTCGTGCTCAGTCCTCGGCGGTGCTCGTTCTCGTAATCGGAACTTCGGGGAATACGGATATTCTGGCGAGTTCCACTACATCCAAAAACTCGTAAATTTCCAGCCCAAGAATGCTTCATAAAACCCTCAACTCACTTGATGGCCGCCCGACCCCAGCCACCCGTTCAATTCCGCCAGCGGTCACTACGGATCGGTCGAGCGATTAGCCGCCTAGCGCTTTTCTAATCTTATCGATGGTGGCTTTTTCGCTTGGGCTGACGCTACCAAAACCCAAGACTCCGCCTGCGGCTTCGGCTACGGCCTGCGCTTGACTGAGGATTTGGTCTCGCAGCGTCTTTCTTTGTGATTCGTCCAGCGACTTGATAAGTACGCCCGCGTAATGACACCATGTATCCAACAGCTCAGATCCTGGACGGTTCTTGGTCCATGTGCCTAGCAACTCTCTTGCAGACGGATCCAGTCCGCTCTTTTCTACAGCTTCGTCGATAACCATGCGCTCGTTGGCCTCAATGCGATCGCTGGCCCAAGCCACGGCAACAAGAGGGACCAAGCGAAACGCGGCCAAGGTTTCGGCTGTGATATTCAGACTGGCGATCTTCTGAGCCAACGCGGGATCGGTGATGCCGGTCAGTTGCGCGATAGCTTCCGCAGATTGTTCGATTTGGGTCCGCTGACGCAGTTGTTCGATCAACCGATTATCCAAACTCTTAAAAAACTGCTCTTCCAGGTTATGCCAGCGCTTGGGTGAATTCGAATCCATAGATTTTCCATTAAGGGAGTGACGATGAGACTTGTGAAAAACAGGTACAGTAAAAATTCCACCGGCAGCAGCTCTCAGCGCCCGCATCTACAGGGAATGGCCCGGCTGCCAAAGTGGATTCTCGCGAAGCTCAGTTCAATCTGTAGAAATCATAGACGGCATCGCCGCTTCGGCAACCGGTCCTAGTCTGACTTGGGGCATACCACCCAAGTAGATGATTTTTAACCATCTAAGCCGTGGCTGAGATTGCCAATTGGGCGGCTTTGATAGAAACTTAACATCTCGCGAAGTTCGTCTCGGCTATCTCCCAACCCTTGATTGGTTCAAAAACGACCGTGAATCTAAGTACATGTCCTGTTCCTGCTGCTCGCGTCCGTCCCGTCACTGGCACTCACATGCCAGCTTTTGTTTTCCAAACGGGCAAGGATCTAGCCCGACATGCTGCTCAAATTATCGCTCGGCTAATTCGCGAGCGGACCGATTTGGGGCAAACCACGGTGCTGGGGTTGTCTACTGGCAGTACTCCACTGGGTACCTTTCGCGAGCTGATTCGATTGCACCAGGAGGAGGGGCTGGATTTTTCCCATGTAGTTGCTTTTGCACTGGACGAGTTTTATGGCCTGGGGCCGCACGAGCCGCAAAGCCATCGTGTGGCCCTAAGGGAGCATCTGCTGAAGCATATCAATATCCCTGAGCGACAAATCCACTGCTTGGATGGCATGGTGGCAGTCAACGAGGTTGAGACAGAATGCCGCAGGTATGATCACGCCATTCAGTCGGCAGGCGGGTTCGATTTGGTCCTTTTGGGGCTCGGACGCAACGGACACATTGGGTTTAACGAGCCATTCTCTATGCGCAAGAGTCGTACCAGGCTGTGTACTCTGGACCCGATCACTAGGCAGTCATGTGCGAGCGATTTTTTTGGGCAGTCCCATGTGCCGCTTCAAGGCTTGACCGTTGGCATGGCTCCCATCATTTCGGCTCGGCATGTGCTGCTGTTGGCACTGGGTGAACATAAGGCATCCATAATCGTTGAAACACTAGAAGGCGGCATTTCGGATCGTGTTCCCGCTTCCTATCTTCAGGAGCATGCTGACGCGCGTGCCTTGCTTGACGTTCCGGCCGCTGGCCTGCTGGCCAGCGTTGCCAAACCGTGGTTGGTGGAGAAAGTGGAATGGACTGATCAACTGATCAAATGTGCAGTGCTGTGGCTATGCGAATGCACGGGTAAGGCTCTGCTGAAGCTGGACGACGAGGATTTTCGGCAGCACGACCTACACCAATTGCTGCGGCATCATGGCCCTGCACAAAAGTTAGCGCATCGGGTCTTTCGATGGATGCAGGACACGATCGAGTATCATCCGCTGGGTAAAGAGCCCAAGAGGACGATCTGCTTCAGCCCTCATCCGGACGACGACGTGATCAGCATGGGCGGTACGCTGATTCGCCTGGTGGAAGATGGTCACGAAGTGCATGTGGCCTACATGACAAGCGGGAACATCGCCGTCTTTGATCATGATGCCCAGCGGATTGCCGAGTTGGTGACCGAGTACAACCGGTTGTTTGGAATTGATCAAGAGAAGTCGCAGCGAGTGCAAGCCGAAGTGCGTGAAGGATTGCGCGGTCGCCAACCAGGACAGCCTGACCACGAAACCACTCTGAAGATTAAAGGGCTAATTCGTTGGAGTGAAGCTCGCGCGGGTGCCATGCATGTGGGCTGCCGAGAAGAGAATTTACACTTTCTGGACTTGCCCTTTTATCGAACGGGCACGATCGCTAAGCGGCCAATGGGCACCGATGACATCGCCATCATTCGCAGTCTACTGGAACGTTTGCAACCGGATCAAATCTATGTGGCCGGCGATTTGGCCGACCCGCATGGTACGCACCGAGTCTGTGCCGAGGCCATCCTGTGCGCTTTGGCTCAGATGCGAAGCGACGGACTGAAAATTCCCGATGTGTTGCTGTATCGGGGAGCGTGGCAGGAGTACGCATTGCACGAAATCGAGATTGCCGTGCCACTGAGTCCAAGTGATATCGATCTGAAGCGTGAAGCTATATTTATGCACGAAAGCCAAAAAGACGAGGCCCTGTTCCCCGGCTCCGATCCGCGTGAGTTTTGGCAGCGAGCCGAAGATCGCAACAAGGGAACTGCGGAAAAATACAATCAGATTGGCCTGCCTGAATTCTACGCGCTGGAAGCTTTCACTCGCTGGAAAGGAAACGAGATTTAGAGCCGGCTTTCCAAGTCTTCTCTCCACTGGCCAGCTATCCACAGAAACAGAATCAGGATTTGCGGCTGCACGAGCAACCAGAGCCGCAGGTTGCTAGCAGTCGGTTATTGTTTTGGACGGATACCAATCGAAGTAAGTTCATAGCCGGAATATGTTAGCAACCGGTTCCAGTTATTTCAAAAAAGAGATGAAGTTGGTGTAACGGACGCTAGCCCAGTTCCGCTTGATAATAGAGATAGCAGATAGCCCATCGCGGCAAAACACTGTAACAACGATAACAACATGACAATTCTGGAAGCTCAACAAGTCACCAAAATGTATGGAGCTGATGAAGCCCAGGTTCAGGTGCTTCGCAGCGTCTCTATGCAGGTGCAAGCCGGAGAACTAGTAGCCATCATGGGGCCGTCAGGTTCCGGCAAGAGTACCCTGCTGACCATCTTGGGCGGCATTGAGCCACCTACTAGCGGCCGAGTCCTTTTGGAGCAGGTCGAACTGACGGAACTGACTGAAGACCAACGCACTGTTTTACGGCGAAGACGTATCGGTTTTGTCTTCCAGTCATTCAACCTGTTGCCTAACCTAAATGCCCTGGAGAACGTGGCGCTGCCACTTCAACTGGACGGCATCTCGTCGGCCAACGCTTTTCAGCGTGCTCAGCACACTCTGGAGCAGGTCGAGATGACGCATCGCCTGAACCATCGACCTTCGGCCATGTCTGGTGGTGAACAGCAGCGAGTGGCCATAGCTCGCGCACTGGCGATTCGCCCAGCATTGCTGTTGATGGACGAACCCACCGGCAATCTGGATTCTCGGCAATCAGAACGCATCTCGCGTTTGATGCGATCCTTGGTAGACGATCTTGGTCAGACGATTGTCATGGTGACGCATGATGCTGCCATTGCATCGATCGCCAGTCGATTGATTTGCATTCGCGATGGAGAAATCGAAAAAGACGGCAGACCTCAGGAAATTCTTGGGCGTCCCTCCGCTTTGTTGTCAGGGAAAGCCTAGATGGGACTGCATCGTTTCAGTTGGCGAGAAATCAGCATGCGACCGCTGCGTGCTACGCTGACTTTACTGAGCATCAGTATTGGCGTGGGGGCGGTAGTGGCCGTTCTGATGACCACTTCGACCACACGTCGAGCCCAACGGGAGATGCTGCGCACCATTTCGGGCAAAGCAGATGTGGAGATCGTAGCTGACGGCTCGGGCTTTCCCTACGAAGTCTTCAAGCAGATTCAGGAGTTGCCTGGTGTGCAAGCGGCGGTGCCCAGTCTGAACCGATTTGGCGTCTTGTTCACTCAGGATGATCGCCGCGCTCGAGCGCAAGTGCTTGGCATCAATCCACTGATCGATCGAACGGTTCGCGAGTACGAACTGGTGGCGGGCGAGATGCCCGGCAGCCTGAAACACATTCTCTTGGACAAAAGTTTTGCGGATTCACTTGGGATAGCCTTAGGCGATCAGGTTAAGTTGCTTGCCAAGAAAGGGATGCTGCCTTTTACGGTGACCGGGTTGGTGCAACCGACGGGAGGGTCTGCGTTAACGTTAAGTGGTACGGTCTACTTGGCTTTACCGGCGGCACAAAACGTTTTTCAGGCCAGTGGAAAGATCGATCAAATTCAGATGATCGCTGGGGCCGGCATCAAGCCAGAGAAACTGGAATCAAGGCTAACCGAGTTTGTTCCTGACGGAGCCACGATACGTACGGTGCGAACTGAAAATAAGATGTCACAGGAGATGATGTTCGCGCCGCGCAATGGATTGCTGATGGCGGTCGCCTTTGCGATCATCATTGCCATCTTCATCATCTATAACACGTTTCAAATGTCTGTTGGCGAACGGCGGAAGCAGTTTGGCATCTTGCGAGCATTGGGGGCGACGCCCAGACAAATTCAGTGGATGATACTTCGCGAATCGGTGTGGATGAGCTTGCTGGGTTCGATGATTGGCTGTCTAGCCGGAGCGTACGGAGCAGGCTGGTTAAATCGAATTACCGAACTGATTCTGCAAGTAGAATTGCCAGGACGCGACCTGCAGGTGTGGCCGTTCTTAGTAGCCATCGTTGTGGGAGTAGGTGTTTCGTTGTTTGGCGCAGCCATACCGGCTCGCAGTGCGGCTCGCGTTCATCCCATGGAGGCCATTCGCACGGTGGTCACCACGGAGAACCGCAAGTCAAAAAGTATTCGAACACCGCTGGCCTTGCTTACTGTCCCCGTTGGTTTAGTTTCGATCTGGACCGCTTCGTCTGGAATATTTCTAGGGATGGATGTGGCTGGTATTGTGCTGATACTGCTGGGCTGCGTCTTGATGATTCCCAGATTGTTGGAGCCCGCGTGTCAGTTATTGACCCAAATTTTGGAGCCGTGGATAGGAGTGCCCGCCAGATTGGCTCAGAAGCAATTGCTGCGACACGTGGGACGAACCAGCATGACGATTGGCGTGCTGTTTGTGGCGATGGCCACCAGTATTGGCATGGCTGGCAATGTGCTGGACAACGTGCGAAATATCCAGCAGTGGTATTCCCAAACAATCATCGGCGACTTCTTTGTACGCGCCAGCCTACCGGATTTCTCCTCTGGGACGGCAGCCGATCTGCCTGAAGACGTGTTAAAGCAGTTGAATGAAATCCAAGGAGTTCAATCGGTCAGTCCGATGCGATTTGCGCACGTTCAATCTCAGGACGATACCTTGCTGCTGGTTGCAAACGAGTATATCGGTCGCCAGCAAGTATCTTTTGATCTCTCGTCGGGAACCCGTCAGCAGGCATTGGAAGGGCTATCCAGTGGTCAAGTTGTATTGGGATCGGTCCTGGCGCTGCGCCGGGGGCTTGGCATCGGGGACACTCTGGAACTGCAAGGGGATGCCGGCAAAACCCAGTTGAAGGTGGCAGCCATCACTAACGACTATTTGGCCGGTGGTCTGACGATTTACATGGATCGCCAGCATGCGCGGCAATCGCTTGGAATCGATGGAATGGATGCGGTGATTGTCAATGCAGCTTCTGACCAACTTGCTTCTGTCGAAGCGCAACTGCAAGCTGTCTGTCAGCAACAGGGATTGATTCTTCAGTCCTATGCTCAATTAATACAACAGATCGATGGCATGATCAACCGCGTGGTCGGTAGCTTGTGGACTTTGTTGGCGTTAGGCTGTGCCATCGCTGCAATGGGGCTGATCAATACACTGACCATGAATATCTTGGAGCAAACTCGGGAGATAGGCATGTTGCGAGTGGTCGCCATGACTCGCTGGCAAGTGCGGGTGATGATTTGCACCCAAGCGTTGATACTTGGTTTACTGGGCATAGTGCCAGGTATCGTCATTGGCGTGCTGGTCCAATATGTAATGGAGATGCCCGCCGCCGCCTTTCGAGGTACGACGATTCAATTTGTATTTCGGCCTGGGCTGTTTCTGGGGGTCGGATTGATTGGTCTGGTATTGGTTTTGTTGGCATCCTGGATTCCGGCGGAACGCGCAGCCAGACTAAAGCTGCAATCAGCACTGCAGTACGAGTAAGTCGAGTATTTAGCGAGGGCTAACAGCGTTCCAGCCTAAACTAGTAGTTCAAGATCCTACTTCAAGTTCGCTGGATGCCTTCAATTTTCATGCCACTCATTGCTAGCTCTAAAGCATCTCCCGTGGCAAGATAGGTAAGATGCACGCTTTTTCCCTTCGCGATTGTTCCGTGTGAAGGAGTCGTACCGGATTTACCGATTGCTAACTGTAAGGATGGTATTGGCCAAGCAGGCAAGTATGCCTGCGGACTGCTATTAGCAAAAACCAGTTGCCAGCAGATGTCATAACCTAGGACCCACAACCTGCGTAGTGCGCGGGGGTGAAACAACAGTCAGTTCCGCTCAATCGGCTTAACTCAAGCCAATCGGCCCAGCGTAGAAGGATCACGCAGATGAATCGCATAATGATGTTGGTTTGTTTGGCATCAGCACTGGCAACCAGTTCAGGGTGTCAATGGATGAACAGCCGCAGATGTAACAATTGCTGCGGCGACCTGGGTTGCCGCCCCTGTCCCATGGGTTGGCAGCGCGGTGGTACCGATTATCAGCGCTGTCTGGACTGCGCGCCGGGAGGATGTGGGGCTCATGCGGGCGGCGGTTCAGCCCATCGATCTGGCGGCATGTTGGCTCATGGTGGATTAGGCCATAATGACCAGTACGCCAACGCACAACCAGCGGGTGCGGGAGAGGCCAGCGGTGGACCGATGGCGCAAGTCGCCTATCCCTACTACACGACTCGGGGGCCACGAGACTTTTTCCTGGATAACCCACCCACCATTGGCCAGTAATAAGCAGGTACTCGATCGGCGATTGAGATCGCCAAGCATGCTAGGGCAAGTCGTAACCGTTCATGCAAGTTGTAGGGTGGGACAAGCGGGGCCGATGCAAGTTGATGCTCAACTTGGCAGTTTGTCGATTTTGAATAAGCCCATTTCCTTAAAACACCCTTTGCCCCGCGCTGGCCCACCACGGGGCGCGAAAGGTTACGGAAAGTCTAACGGCGCTTGCCCTTGCGTTTTGGGAAATCAGTTGATTTCCCTTTTTGCCTATTGCTGCCGCTCTCCTTCGTATTGAGATGTGAGACCACCGACAAGAGAAGTGCGCGACGCGGCAGGTCGACCTCTTCTATCTTAACCGTCAAGAGATCTCCCATGCGGTAACGGTTACCACTACGAAAACCTTCGATGACGTGCCCATGCTTCTCGAAGCGGTAGCGATCGTTGGGCAGCGATGCCAAAGTAACAAAGCCTTCCGCCGGCAACTGCGTACCGCGCACATAGAATCCATCGGGTACAACCCCTGTAATGACTCCAGGCATCGTCTGGCCGATCTTCTTGTTCAAGAAATGCAGTAGCTTGATCTTGGTCACTTCGCGCTCAGCCCACTCCGCGCATTGTTCTTTGTCAGAACAATGATGCCCCAGCGTAATCAAGACTGGCAGCGGATCGCCGTAGGGTTGCCGCTGCTGAATCAACCGCTCGACCGTACGATGGACTTGTAAATCGGGATAGCGGCGAATAGGGCTGGTAAAATGGCAGTAATGTTGAAAATTCAGCGCGTAGTGAACTTCCATTTCTGGCTGATACACGGCCTTGCTCATCGATTTCAAGATGGCGTAGTTGACCGCATACTCAGTGGGCTTTCCTCGAACCAAATTGACGACCCTTTGTATCTCGAAGCGGCTTTCCATGCTGTCCGTGCGAATTTCCAAATCCTGCATGAATTGCTTCAATTTTTGCAGTTTTCGGCGTTCGGGCGGTGCGTGGACACGACGCAGAAAAGGGATCTCCAAGTCATCCAACCAAGTGGCTACCGCCTGGTTTGCGGCCAACATAAACTCTTCGATGATTTGATGGCTCTCGGTGTGCTCGACGATCTTCGCTCCCTTGACTTTGCCTGATTTGTCGAGGTCAATTTTGACCTCCGGCAAAACTAATTCGATGGCTCCATTGGCAGAGCGAGCGCGTCGCAGGGTCATTGCCAAGGTGTGCATGTCGCGAAGCATCTGCCAGACTTCGGGTTTAAGTCTTTCGCGCCATGGTTCAGGATCAGCAAGATACTGATCGACCTGTTCGTAGTTCAAACGCTGATGATTGTAAATCGCTGAATTATAGACCTCTTGATGCAGGATCGTCCCCGAATCGGACATCTCCATCAGCACCGTTTTGGTCAGACGAACACGGTCTGGTTGAAGGCTAGCCAAGTGGTTGCTGATGATCTCGGGCAGCATCGGAATCACTCGATCAGGCAGGTACACACTAGTGGCTCTTTGCTTGGCTTCTTGATCCAGCGGTGAACCCACAGGCACAAAGTGAGACACATCGGCGATGTGTACCAGCAATTCCCAGTTGCCTTTTTCATTGCGGTAAAGCGATATCGCATCGTCAAAATCGCGAGCATCGTAAGGATCGATCGTCAGCGTGGTCACCCGAGTCAAATCACGCCGCCCCTCGGGTATGTCCCCTTCAACAAAGCGATCAGCCTGCTCGCGTGCATCTTCAATCACCGCCTCGGGAAACTGATCCTGCAAACCGTACTGTCGCATGACGGCCAACGTATCGATGGCTGGGTTCTTGCTGGAACCCAAGACTTCCATGATCACGCCTTCACCCGGACTTACGCCATCCGGAAATCTAACCAGTTCTACAACCACTTTGTCGTCAGGGACAACCGGCAGGCCGCGCACGTCGCCAACGGATACAACGGTGCTGACCCCTACTCCGTCCAGCCGCACAACGGGTCGCTCTCCGTCCAAAGAAAAGGTTCCCGAAAACTGACGCCTTGCTCGCTCAAGCACTTCAACGACTTCGCCTTCCAGCCCACCACGACGACCGGCTCGCATCCGCACCTGCACCAGGTCTCCTTCCATGGCAGATTTGGTCACAGAAGCTGGAATAAAAATGTCTTCGACGGGCCCAAGTCGACCTGTGGGGACAGGTCGAACGAATCCAAAACCGGCAGCTGCTTGTCGAAAGGTGCCTCGAGTCAAATTGGGATCACCTTTGACCATCTGAGGAGTCAAAACCAAATGGTTGGCCGCAAATGCCAATTGTCCACTCTGCACCAGTCTCTTAATGGTTCGCCGAACCGTCCTGTAGTCTTCGGGCGCAAGTTTCAGCCCTAGATGAATGCTCTTGGGCTTGGCTGGCCGGTAGTGGGGGTGATAGACATAGTCCAGAATTTTCTGAGTTAGGTCTGATGATTCAGATTCTGTCACTTTGTTTCCTAATTTCTGCGGAATGCGGAAAAATGCTGACGTCAAATCGGGGTCGCCAAGTTTTTTCCATAGATTTGTCGTCTATACTAATCTTAGAACCCGAATCATGCGACTGGCAGAAAGGCGGGGATAACCGTCGATTTTTCGTTTAATTGCACATTAGTACTGGATGACTGCATGAACTCCCCAGAATTAACCACAGATCAGTCTGCGGCCCAGCCCGAGCCCACAGGCCCGCATGTGCTGCTGGTAGATGATGATGCCGAGATTGTCGAATCAATGCGATACGCTTTAGAGAGTTCTGGTTTTCGAGTCTCGGTGGCTCGTGACGGCAACCAAGGCTTGGCTATGGTCGAAGCGCTTAGGCCTGACCTGTTGATCCTAGATATGATGATGCCCAAAAGAAGTGGTTTTTTGGTCCTGGAGCAACTCCGCCGTCAAGGGCTGGAGGGGCTGCCAGTCATCATGGTTACCGGCAACGAGGGGCATCGCCATCAACAATACGCCGAACTTTTGGGCGTAGATGAGTACATCTGCAAGCCATTCCCTATGGATCGGCTGATTAAAAGCGCTCAACGTCTAACCAAGACCAACCCAGAGGCGTAAAGGTTCACATGGCGATGCACATAGTGCCCTGCCCTCATTGTCATACCGCTGCGCTGTTGCCTGAGCAATTGCCGTTGGAGACGACCGTTTGCTGCCCTCACTGCGGTCAACATTTTCTCTTGGGTGAGGTGTTATTATGTCAATTTGCTAGTTGGGAAATCGTTGATAGTCCGACGGCGGTTGCTGACGAAATTGAAATCGTTCAAGCCGATGCTACGCCACAGGCAAAGAGCAAACTGGCGATCGATGCTTCCATCATTTCTTCTTTAGCCACTCAGTCGGTCATCGATTCTCGAAGATCTTCTTCCTCACGTCAGCGACGACAGCCATCAGGACTGCTTGGCCTGTTGCCGATCATAGGCGGGGGATTGGCCGCGTTTCCGCTGGCGCTATTGATCTTGTGGTATGGACTGGGTCGCGATGTAGGTGGTCTTGGGCCACAGATTGCCGAGTTTGTCCCCTGGATCGTACCAACCAAGTTCCGCTCGGCAGCCTGGACTGACGCAAAAGGGGCGGTATATCAGGCCAGTACCAAGAGTACGACCAGTGACAGGCACAGGTCATTACCCGTTTTAGATATGCCAGTGACCTCAAGCGATAGAGCAACAACCATAAGCACTGCTTTAGAATTCGACTCGGTGAATCAGGCCTTAGACAGCAATCTGAGTATAACTGAAGGCTATGAGCAAGTTTTTGCATCGATCCATCAAGCGGCTGAGCGCCTAAACGAATGCTCCCAAGCCCTTCAAGATGAACTGCCTGATCGCAAAGAGCTTTCACTGGCTGCCTATTCAGGTCTGATCGAAGTTGCCGGCCAGCTTAGTCAGCAGCCTGACCTTGCTGGGCTTCAGCGAGCCGTCAAGCGGGAATTGGAAGTAGTCGGACAAACGATTGCCAAGGATTCCAAGCTTCAGTCAATGCTTGACCAGGGAAGCAAATACTGGATTGGAAAAAACGCCCGGTCGGATAGTTTTTCGCTGGTCGCAATTCTTGAGATCTCGGATGCGACACGACAAGACGGTTCGTGGAAAGTCGTCGCTGCAGGCGATCCTCTAGATCAATTTGCGATCGAGGTTTCGGCCGATCTGGGTCTGCAACTTGCCGCTGACCAGCGGTGGTTGGTCTTTAGCCAGATTCGGAAATCCGAGACTTCTCAACAGAATCCTGCACAATTGTCCGTCACTTACTTGCACAAGCTTTAGACTGTCGGCAAACTGATAGATCAGCCGTCTTGCCTGCTGATCTCGTAAGTGGATTGGAACCAGTTGCCGTCTTGCCTGGAAGGACTAAGGCTGATGAAATCAAACGAAAACTCTTCCTCTTCACAGCCCGGTGAATCGCCGGAACCGCTGACTTCAACGCCCCCTGCCGGTGCGCCTGAATCCGTTGACCGGCAGCAGTCCAGCGGCGCGGTGGAACTGGGAAGCCCTTCTGCGATCGACATGGATCAGCAGACGATGGGCGAAGCATTCCAAAACTTGAAGCGGATGTTGCACCGCTCAGTTGGAGTGCCAGAATCGCTGCGCAGCGCAAGCGCTTATGCCAGTGAATGGGTTCGCGAGTCGGCAAACTGGCTAGTACCTTCCGCTTTCCGCAACTCTCGTTCTTATTCTATTTTCGTAAGACAAATGTTGGATTATGTGGTCAATGATTTGTCGATCGGTGGGCGACTTCACGGCAGCGACCAAGAGCTGACTGATCACGATCAAGTCATTTTAGCTCGCAAGACAATGGGCGGGCTACTGGATATTACGGCACTGGCCACATTTCATCTATCGCCACTGACGGTTATGGCTATCTTTGGTGATTTGGCCTACGGTAATAAAGACTACCTGCAATATTTGGCAGATCGATTGGTCGAGCAGCGATTGCTGCCTGCAAGTGCAAGCATCCAATGTCCCGAAGCTCTGGTTGACGCCGTTCAGCAGGCGCTGGGCGGAGCGGTAACCGTTTTTGAGCAACCGCCCATCTCGATTCATGGATTGCGCAAGACGATTCAAGATACTCGAGAAACTCTACTTCACGTTGACCCGAATCACCTGTTTCCACCATCTGAAATCGATCAATTCTTGAGGCAGATGGAGCTAGCCGCTCGGGCTCAAGGGGCTTCGATCTGGGATGTTTCAGCGACGATAAGCGTTGTGGCGGTTGGCAATATCCAGTTGGTCAGCCAGGGGGGGGTGGCAAGTCTAGACATCGCCGGGAACATGTATCAACAAAAAATCATCGACTACTATTGGGAAGGTCTACGCGCCGTTGAACGCCAAGGCCTGATCACAGCGCTGTCACGGGCCAGTGAACCCTACTTGGAAACTGTTTGGAATAACTATTCCATGGATCAAAAAACCTGGAAAGAACAGTTGCTCAGCGGTGAACTTTTTAAGTGGGGATGGAGTCGATTTAATTGGCCTAAGCTAGGGCGATTTAGTTGATTCTCGCAGGAGGATTGAAAAGGAAGAAGGAAAACGGTAGAAGTGGTAAAAACGCAGATGACGCAGAATTTCGCAGATTCGAATGCGTTTTCCATCTGCGCTCATCTGTGAAATCTGCGGTGAAGATTTGCACTAAAAAGAATTGTCGAACTAAAAACAAGCCGGTCTCGAAGTGGAGAGTAAGCGGACAAGCGATGTACCAAGATCAAAGGCGGTTTTACACTGGTGGAGCTGTTGGTGGTGATTGCGATCAAGTGCATGAACGAGTCATGTTGGCAATGTTCAAACCGCAAAGCGCCGCTGGCCTATTTTCGTTCTCCTGGATGATAGCCAGCTTTGCTATTGCTCTCTACGTCTGGACGCTGATACCACGATGGCTTGAACTGACCAGAAGCGTATAAAGGTGCTTGATCAAACCAGTGAGGAGACTTGGGATCGCCGGATTGTCCGAATTGCAGAACCGTCTTGGCGCGTACTTTTTCGCCTAGTTCCACAACGCCTACAAAACTGTGGCCGGCGACACCATAGCGTCGCTTTTGATCCTTCTGAGGTAAAGCGTAGAAGTTAAATACGATGCCTAAGGGACCAGGTGCGCCAGCCACTGGCAGGCTGGGCAATTCGTCGCTGAACTGTCCAGCGCCCTGCATGTCGATCTGCGAGCCGTGGATGCGTTGCAACCGATTGATTTCTCCCCAGGCAACCTTCCAGGTTTGAAATTTTTCTTGTAAGTCGGCTATCGTAGCTTCCAGAGCGCGGATTCTAGGCGAGTTAAAAATATCGCCAGCTTCGAGCATCTTCAGAACTCGTTCAAAGGTCAGCGTCATCAACGTAACTTGCACCGAATCCTTAGTGCTAACGCCATCCCAATTGCGAAGTGAATCAATCACTTCTCGTAGTTTTTCTGCTCGCTCGGGTTCCTTCTTCGCCAGCTTTTCCCATTCGTCAACGATTTCGGGCACACGGGTTTCAGCTTCGATGATGGTCGTATCAAACGCATACTTGGACCACTGCTCATAAGTAAACTTTGCCTGACCCGCTAGTATCCTTCGCGAAATTCTAGCACGTCCATTGTCTCGTTCTTTCTCAGTGACCATGTACTTGGGGAACTCGTTGTTCTTCGGATTCTCGTCAGTCAGACCATCGACCAATTCCTTGCTGAGCAGGGTGGTGGTCCATGGCGATTGATTGCAGTTTTGGACGAAACCGCACTTGGGGTTTTCGACTTGGGGAAGCTCGTCGAAAGTGTGATAGCCTTGCCACTGCGTTTCAGGATCGCTGCCATCGACTGGCTTGGACCAGTCAAACTTGAGTGATCGTCTGGGGATGGCTCCACCATAGACATAAAGGATGTTGCCTTGATCATCAGCAGTCACCGCGTTGAACATCGGGATATCACAGGCTTGCATCGCCTGCTTGAATTGGGCAACTGATTGAGCTTTGCCCATTTTGTACCACTGCTGCATGGCACCACCAGTTTCTAGCTTGGCGAATTTGATCGCTAGCGGCTGCTCGTTGCGAATCGCGACAACAGGACCAAGATGAGTCTTTGTGATGACGAACTGGCGAGCCTGTACACCTTGGTCGGACTTGACCCCCAAGGCTACAGTGTCTTCAGATGCCTGTCGATGTTCGGTTCCATAGCGATATTTTAAGCGATCACTGGGCTCGTCAAACTTCATCTGATAGACGCTGACGATGTTAGGCTGATTGACGGTATGGCTCCAAGCAAGCTTTTCGTTGTAGCCAATGGTTGGAAACGGAGATCCAAAAAGGCAGGCTCCCGACAAGTTCCACCCCTCGCCGCTGATCACATGACCTTCGTACCACTGTCCAGGCCCAAAAAACGGCTGATGAGGATTGATGAACAAAAGCGACTTGCCGCTGCCCGATTTTTCTGGAGCAACCGCCCACATGTTCGACCCCACGTGCTGCGAGATCAGAGCTTGGTGTGATTCCATTTCATCCAGTTCACCAATGCGCTGCAAGGTGGATGGAGCCAAGCTGACATCGCCAGCGCCTGATGCGCCGATCTCTTTGACGGCGGTTAGGACTTCCTTGGGTTTCAGCCCGGATTTCTGGTAGATAAATGATTGATACAGCAGAAATCGCTCCAAAGCCAATGGCTGCCATGTTTCAAATCTCTTGATCAACCGAGGCTTGACTTCTGGGTGCGTAGCCAAAAAGTAATTTAGCGCATCGGTAACCGCTTGATAGGTCAGTTGCCATTCTGGTGAAGCGGCGGCATGCTCCTGTTTGGCGTAATGCGTGATATCCAGCGCTCGATTGATCAGGTCATTGGGTAATTCCACTTCCCCGTACACTTCGGCTGCCCTTCCCAGTGCGCGAATGTAACCGTCTTCGATTTGCCAGAAATTGTCCTCGGCCTGCGCATAGATAAATCCGAACATGCACGCTGTGTCGGTAGGACCATAGATATGAGGTACCCCATAGGCATCGCGATAGATGGTGACCGACTTGGCCGTTTCAGCGGCCCGAGCCAGAACCACTGGGTCTGGTCCCGCAGCATCAGAGGATTGCAATTGGGCCTGAACAGTTCCGACCAGCCAAAGTGTGACTAGTAGACTGGAACCAATTAGATTGGCGGGCAGTCGATGAACCACAAGTGGAACTCCTATAGAAAGAGGTTGGTGTTCTTGGTCTGAGGAAGCGACCGTGATGTCTTGAGGACGTGTCACCCAGAGGAGGCTGATTGTCGTTGCCTAGCCCCACCTAGTCAACCCCCAAAAAAGCATACAGGTCCGTGGAGTGCCTTCGAGAGTCGATTACGGAAGATTCTTAGCCTCAGGCAGGCTTCCGAGCATAGCCAAGTTGCACCTGATGCATTACAATACAGCAAATTCTTGGGCAGAAGTACTTTCGGCGACCTGCCCGATGGAACAGCGAGCCTTTGGGTCGCAATTGGCAAGGCTTTGAAAGAGCGCACGGCCAAGAAACTGATTCATGTCGCCAGTGAAATACGAACGTGATAACAGGTTCTAGGAACAATAATGATGATCAATGACGGCATCGCAACCTACGCTGATGTTCTTGAACTAGAAAAGATACCTTTGTCCGAACGCAACCTAGCTTCGTCCACTTACGAAGCGATTTGCAGAAGCGTGGAGCAGCATCGCAATTTGACGGCCTTGCGATTTTTTCTACAAGGCACCAACTACAAGAAGACATACGACTACACCTACGGGGACATACTAAGTCGTATTCACCAAGCGGCCAATATGTTCAGCGACTTGGGAATCGACAAGAACAGTGTGGTTTCGATGATCCTCCCAAATACGCCTGAAACGTCCTTTACGTTATGGGCAGGCGAAGCGGCAGGTATCATCAATCCGATCAATCCTTTGTTGGAGCCCGATGTGATTGCAGAGATTATGCACACGGCCAACACCAAAGTTCTAGTGACGTTGGGACCGATGGTAGGCACTGATTTGTGGCAAAAGGTGGCCTCGATTGTGGATCGTGTACCTACCCTGGAAACGATCGTCCAAGTGGACTTGAGCAATTACTTACCGATGGCAAAGCGGCAATTGGTTAGATTGTTGCGACGGCGTTTACCAAATCCCAAAGTTCGAGCAAAGATAGTCGACTTCGCGACCACGGCGGCGCGCTACCCGGCAGACCGATTGGTCTCTGGGCGAAAAATTCAACCGGATGATGTGGCTTCATTGTTTCATACCGGCGGCACAACGGGCACTCCCAAGCTGGCTCAGCACACACATGCAAACGAAGTGTTCGATGCCTGGTCGGGGCTGCTGCCCTTGGGCGGTGGGATGGGAACTGACAAAGTCTGCTTCTGTGGCCTGCCTCTTTTTCATGTTAACGGAGTTATCGTGAGCGTCCTAATGCCATGGACTCGGGGTAGCACCGTCTTGCTTGGAACTCCACAGGGTTATCGTGGTCCGGGTGTCATTACCAATTTCTGGAAGATCGTTGACCATTTCCGAGTCAATTTCTTTAGTGCTGTGCCGACCATTTACAGCACTTTATTAAATTTGCCAATAGGAAACTGCGACGTTAGTTCGCTGGATTATGCGCTCTGTGGGGCTGCCCCGATGCCGGCAGAATTGTTTCGCAATTTCGAACAGAGAACGGGCTTGAAGATTTTGGAGGGCTATGGACAGACCGAAGGGACCTGTGTCAATTCGGTAAATCCTGGCTTGGGAGAGCGGCGAATCGGATCGATCGGTTACCGATTGCCTTACCAAGAAATGAAAACAGTGGTACTGGATTCCCAAGGCAAATATCTGCGAGATTGTTTGGTCGACGAAATTGGTACGATTGTTCTTCGCGGTCCATGCGTATTCAAGGGTTACTCCAACCCAGCGGTCAATCGTGGAGTTTGGGTCGAGACCGGTGATGGTGGTGCGCCTTGGTTGAACACTGGTGACTTGGGACGTCTTGACTCCGATCATTACTTTTGGATCACGGGACGTAGCAAAGAACTGATCATTCGCGGAGGGCACAACATCGACCCGCGATTGATCGAGGATGCACTGCACGCGCATCAGGATGTTTCGCTTGCGGCAGCCGTCGGCCGGCCAGACCCACATGCTGGCGAAGTGCCCGTGGCTTACGTTCAACTGAAACCTGGCGGTAAGGTAAGTGGCGAAGAACTGCTGCACTTTGCCGAAAAGCGAGTTGGAGAGCGAGCCGCTGTTCCCAAAGCTGTTCATGTTGTCGAAGTAATGCCTGTAACCGCCGTTGGAAAGATCTTTAAGCCACAGTTGATCTGGCGCGAGACCGAATCGGTCTTAACCGAAGAGATCTCGAAGATAGATGGCGTGGCCAAATGCAAGGTGCAGGTGGGTCCACACAGTCTGCATGGCAAGTCGGCAACGCTGAGCGTCGATTTGTCGCCAGTGGCCGATGTAGCCGCTTTTGACGCTGCAGCGCACGAGGCTCTGTGTCGATATGCGATTCACTATGAATTGCAGGTTGACAGCCTGCAAGCGGTTTAGCAGGATCGACCTCGCTTAAACGTCTTCGCGGCGGGTGCCTTGAATATCCATGATCAAATCGGCTCCGTAGGCCATGGACGGAGTCTGAAAGCCGACCTTGAAGTCGTTGCGTAAGATGCGACGCGCAATCAGTAGTGCTGTTAGAGCGGTCAAGGTATAGCCTTCAACAGTTTGAAGTCTCGCCTGGACCGACTTGCCGGTTCCATCTGATGCTTCTCCCCACAGCAGCGACTGACCAGAGGCTCGCTGCTGGTCCGATGGTCCGCCTTGCGGAATCTTCTTTTGAAGAAATTTCTGAACTGGACCGGTGGCCAGCAGCCAGCCCAAATAGCGAGTCAGTTTGATGCCGCGCAGTGCCGACTTGGGCATCACGGCGTAGACTTCGATGTTTGGGATTCCCGTTGAGTAGTAGGCGGTGGAAACGTCTCCCCAGGGTATGGTTACAGCTAGTTTGCTCGCCTGTCCAAAGTCAATTTCACGCGTACGCCAGCCAGCGGGGACAGGCGTAATTTGTCCGTCACGACGCACGGAACCACCTTGACCCACATTCATCGTCATCGTCGATTGAGTTCCGTGAGAAAGCCGACCGATGCCATAAAATGCCAAAGTCAAATCGGTAGCCGTTGGTAGTCGATTTTTCAGGTGCATGGCCAAACAGTCGCTGGGCACCACGTCAAAACCCACTCCCGGCATCACCATGATTCCCGCTTTGCGTGCCGCATCGTCACGGTGCGCGCAGGCTTCAAATACGGATATTTCACCTGTGATATCCGTGTAATGAGTGCCAGTACGCAAGCAGGCTTCAAGCATTTGCGCAGCAGTCAGGGCAAACGGACCGGCGCAGTGAATCACTAGGTCGATATCTCGAATCGCGTCATCCAGGCGTTGAGCATCATCCAGCGAAAAAACTCGACTCGGAAGACCGTACTTCTTAGCCACCGCTTCCACGGCAGCCCGGTTCCGCCCTGCCACAATTGGGCTCAGTCCTTGCTCGACTGCCAAGCGAACAATTAGTTCACCTGTGTAACCATTGGCCCCATAAACAAGCAATTGACTCATCAGAATTTTTACCTTTGGCTGATCAGAGGGTTAAGCTTGGTAGACGCAACATGCTATGCTACAGCAGGGTTCACGCAAAGATAGGCCAGACACTTAATCTCCAATTATCTAAAGATCCAACGTCGCTTCGCTTTTAGACTATTTTGACATGGAAAGAACACTCGCAGAATACCCAAGTTATTGGTATTGTTTGGGGATTAGAGACTCCGTGCTGGTACTCGCAATCGAAGGGAATTTTCCGGTGAGCGAATATGTTTCGGACCACGATCGGTCCCACTTAACGTTGCCACTGAGAGATAGGGTGATTATTGTCGTTGGAGGAACAACCGGCTTGGGGTTGTCTGCTGTGGTGGCGTGTATTCAAGCGGGTGGGCGTGTGGTTGCCTGTGGGCTCGATCAGGAATCGGTGGATAGGACGCAAGAGTTGCTTGGCGACAAAGTTCGCATCATTGTCTCTGACGCAACCGATCCGCAGACGGCTCCAAGGCTTGTTTCATTAGCGCAGTCAGAATTCGGACGCTTGGACGCTCTCTACCACGTTGCAGGCGGCAGTGGACGCAAGTTTGGCGATGGCCCGCTGCATGAAATTTCAGTAGACGCTATTCAAAAGACTTTAGAATTGAATTTGAATTCACTGATCTTGTCCAATCGATCCGCCGTGCAATACTTTTTGCGCAGAAACGTGTCAGGTTCCATCCTGAATTTAAGCAGCGTGCTGGCCGAACATCCCTCACCAAAGTACTTTGCCACCCATGTTTATGCTGCAGCGAAATCTGCTATCATCGGCTTTACAAAAAGTTGCGCTGCCTACTACGCAGATCAAGGCATACGACTGAATGTATTGGCACCCTCGTTGGTCGAAACCCCCATGTCCCAGCGTGCCATGCAAGATTCACAGATCGTCGCATTTGCTCGATCCAAACAGCCGCTGGCCAGCGGAAGCATTTTGAAGCCTGAAGACCTTGATGCAGCCGTTGTCTATTTTTTATCAGATCAGGCCCGAATGGTAACCGGCCAAGTCTTGTCCATTGACGCTGGTTGGAGTCTGATGGATGGCTAGCCGCATGGGTCACTTCGTAGCAGCATCGCTTTAGTCTTTGAGGATCATTCACAAGGAACACGTATGACACCGACGCAGCTTTATCTGGATCGCTGCAGCGATCTGATAGTCAATGCGAGCAGACAATACTCTACCCTCTGCGCAGCAGCTCAGCGGTTCGCTCAGACGATCCTATCTGGCAGGATGGTTCACCTATTCGGAAGCGGACACAGTCGCATCATGGTCGAAGAAATGTGGCCGCGTTACGGCTCGTTTCCAGGTTTTCATCCCATGGTTGAACTGTCTCTGTCGTATCATCATCCTGTTGTGGGCAGCAACGGCCAGCGGCAGGCCATGTACCTGGAGAACGTCTCTGGGCTGGCCGAGAGAATTTTGCGCAACTACCAGTTTCAAGCTCAGGACTCCGCGCTGGTGATCAGTTCCAGTGGCTGCAATGTTGTGCCAATCGAGATGGCAGAAGGGTTTCAACAGCGCGGTGTCTTTGTCGTGGCATTGATCAGTTCGGCCCATAGCCAAGCCAGCCGGTCCCAGCGGCCCGATGGCAAGAAACTGAGCGATTTTGCCGACTTGATCTTGGATACCGGAGCACCAGTAGGAGATTCGATGGTCACGCTGCCCAATTTGGAGACACCGGTTGCTCCTGGTTCGACTGTCGGAGGGTGTATCATAGTAAACTGTCTGAAAGCCGAGATCGCTCAACTTTTGGTTTCAAACGGACAGCCGCCGCGCGTCTTGACGGCAGGGGCCGTCGTGGGGCAGCAGCGGGCTAGTCAGTTGTTCGAGGAAGCGTACGATGAACACGGTCGGCGGATGGCAGGGCTGTACGCGACGCTGGGCCTTTAGGAGTATAGCTCTGGGTCAACGCGGCCAATGGAAATCATGTTACACTCGCCCATACACACAGACTGACGGGTCATAGGAATAAACAACCATGAAAGACTGTCCCCTACGCACGAGTGTCATCGGAAGCCTGCCTTTTCCCAGTTGGTTGGAATTTGCAGCACAGAACCTGGATCGATTTGGCACGTCGGACATTCTAGAGATTCAAAACGATGCCACCACCATCGCTGTTCGTGACCAGCTTGCGGCCGGATTGGATGTGATCACCGACGGCGAACAGACTCGACTGGATTTCAATCTGTCTTTTTATGGATATCTCACAGGTATCGATCTGGAATCGCAACCACCACGGCGCTGGGGACCTCCCGCTCATGACCAGCGTGGAAAGCACAATATAACAGACCAGTTGGGGGCTCCGCGCGGACTGGGAGTCGTTCAAGAATTCGAGCGGTTGAAGGCCATTGCCGCTGGTTGGGTACCGGCCACCACCACTCTGAAGGTCAGTATTCCAGGTCCTTACACTCTGGCAGGGCGATTGCTTCCCAATAGGCAGTATCCAGATCGTTTTGCCATCACCGAAGCCTTGCTACCTTTCGTGCGTCAAGAATTGCAGTGCCTGGTGGCCGCTGGCTGTCGTGAAGTCTGTGTAGATGAACCATCGATGAGCTGTTACGCACATCGTGAAGACACAAGTCGGCTGGTCGACATATTCAACCGGACCATCGAGCCGATTGTGGGGAAGACTCGAATCTGTATGCACGCCTGCTTTGGTAATTATAAGGGGCGCAGCGTTGGAAGCCGGCGGCCAAGCTGTATGTTTCCCGATTTTTTGCAGATGAAAGTCGATGAAATGCACTTGGAAATGGCCACTCTGAACTTTACGGATTTAGAACTCATCCAGCAGATCACACAAGCTGGAATCGACGCCGCCATTGGCGTCATCGATGTGAAAAGTTATTACATTGAAACACCAGACGAAGTTGCCGAGCGGATTCGCAGATGCCTGAAGTACGCACCGCCAGAAAAATTGGTCTTTGCACCGGATTGTGGGCTTAGTCAAACAGCACGCTGGGCTGCGCAGTCGAAGCTGAAAAACATGGTCGCCGGTGCAAGAATCGTGAGACGGGAATTGAAACTGTAGGTTTGACGCTTCGTGTGGATCGTCTTTCAGCGATGCCAAAGGACAACCATTGATGATTGAGCCGTACCTTGCCGGAGACGCCTTGCAGGCTGAAATCCAGCAGACAGATCCCGGCGACGGTTTGGTGCTTTGGTGGTTGGGACAGAGCGGGTTCTTGGTGAAGCATCGCTTGGGAAACGTGCTGCTAGATCCCTATCTTTCGGACTCATTGACAGAAAAATATGCTCAGACCGACAAACCGCATGTTCGCATGACCCGCCGGGCAATGTCGCCCAGCCAATTACAAAACGTGACGCTGGTTACCTCGTCACACAACCACACCGATCACTTGGACGCGCAGACGCTTCAACCACTATTTCAAGTCAATCCGGGAATTCGGTTTGTTATTCCAGAAGCCAATCGACAGTTTGTTTGCCAGCGGGTGTCGGTGGCGCTGGACTGGCCAATTGGCATAGACGCAGGGGACACGCTTGACATTCATGGAATTCAGATCTACGCAGTGCCTGCTGCACACAATGAAATCGACCGTGATGCCGAAGGTCGCTGTCACTACTTAGGCTACGTGATTCAGTTAGGCAAATTTCGCATCTATCACAGCGGCGACACGCTGCGCTATCCGGCGATGGTCCAGTTGCTGCGACCGCTGAACATTGATCTTGCGCTGCTACCAATCAATGGAAATCACCCTGAGAGGCGGGTGGCGGGAAATATGTTTGGAAATGAAGCGTCGCAATTAGCACATGAATGCGGCTTTAAGCTGGTGGTGCCCTGTCACTACGACATGTTCCAGTTCAATACGGAATCACCCGATCTATTCATTCAAACTTGCAAATCGCTTTCGCAAGATTATCGAGTGCTTGAGTGCGGCCAAAGATTTCACTACTGCTGAGAAGGATGCTTTCGCAGCATTGTCCAGCTCAATCAAAACGCCACTGTATTCCCGGGTTGGGTACTGGAGCCCCGGCTCTTTTCCCAGCATCTATCGGCTGTGCTGCAGGTCATACATCGACTGCAGTGGTGGGATGGAATGGGGCTGCTGCTTGCCAAATTTGATTGATATGGCATTTCCAGTTATGCGAGTTCGATCGGAAACGCAATCACTTGATCAATACGCTGTGCCTGACTGATAACCATTAGCAAGCGGTCCAGTCCCAGCGCGCATCCACTACAGGCTGGTAGGCCGGATCGCATTGCATCTAGCAATCGTGATTCAGCAGGCAGTGCGACTTTGCCGTCGCGAAGTCGCTGCTGGTTGACAATTTGGTTGCGACTGGACAATTCGGTCGCTTCTAGTAACTCATGATATCCGTTGGCTAGTTCTATTCCAGCAATAAACAGCTCAAACCGCTGTGCAACTCGGTAATCCTCTTTTGAAAGCTGGGCCAAAGCTGATTGCGAAGCTGGGTAGTCAATTATGATCGCGGGATGAACCCGCCCTAAACTAGGCTGCACCACTTCAGAAAAAAGTAGATTCAACCAGTCATCGCGATCCGAACTCCAATTTGCGTCCACAGCCAAACTGTGGGCAAGGGCAGCCTTGGATAATTCAGCGACCGAGCTTTCTAAAGGACATAGACCCACGTATTGCAGGAACGCATCGCGATATGATTGTCTAATGGGTTGGCAATCTGGAATAACCGCCTGCAACAACTGCGAAAGTAAACCAACAGCCGCGCTTAAATCGTCGCCAACGCGATACCATTCCACCATCGTGAATTCAGGATTGTGATAGGTCCCTCGCTCGCCGCTGCGAAAGACCTGCGCGATTTGGTAGATGCTGTCGGCACCTGCAGCCAACATGCGCTTCATGCAAAATTCAGGTGAAGTTTGCAGATAGAACGTGTCATCGCTCAGCTCTGCCACAGACACGGCATTGGCAGGCAAGCTGATCGGATCGATATGTCGATCGACAACGGTGTCACGGCTGAGTACCGGGGTGTGTACTTCGGCAAAGCCCAGACTGTGAAAGAAATTGCGCAAATCCCACAGAACCTGAGAACGCAGTTTGATGTGAGCTAGATCGGCAGTCGGCTGCCAAGAATGCGCCTTGGTATTCATAAAATGATACTAACTGTGAAAAATGGCGTCTCGAATCCGCATACCATTTTATGCGGGCTCGATCGATCAAAATTATCTTATAATCTTTATTGAATCGCTAACATTAACATATTATTCAAGGGACGGGGAGCAGATCGGTTATGGGGAATCAATTTTGGCAGTTTGCGACGGCTGGAAATATCGTGTTTGGTCGAGGCTGCCGCAGTCAACTGACGTTTCACTTAAACCGTTTATCGATTCGAAAGCCGTTGGTTGTGACGGATGCCACTTTGTGTCAAGTGCCCGTAGTTGCGTCGCTGATCGCCGAGTTAAGCACCAAGCAGCAGGCCGTCATATTTGATCAAGGCCAAGCCGAACCCGCTGTCGACGTTGCCGTCAAAGCCTGCCGCCAGGGGCAGCAGGCAAATTGCGATGCGGTGATCGGAATCGGAGGTGGCAGCAACCTGGATGTTGCCAAAATAGTAGCAGCAGTGCTGGCTCATGGAGGCACACCCAATGACTATTTCGGATTCGGCAAGATACCCGGTCCGGTCTGTCCGATGATCGCTCTGCCAACCACCGCAGGTACCGGAAGCGAAGTTTCTCACTCTGCTGTACTTACCGACACACAAGCGGGCGTGAAGGTCAGCACATTGTCTAACTGGTTGCGTCCCACCGTGGCTTTGATCGATCCTCAGTTGACGGATTCGTGCCCTAAAGGAATTACCGCAGCAAGTGGAATAGACGCTTTGGTTCACGCCATCGAAGCCTATTTGAGTCGCGACTACACTGCGGTCACCACAGTAGATTGTAGTGAGCGAGCCTACGAAGGCAGCTATCCGCTGACACGTCTTTTGGCTGCTGAAGCGATTCGCCTGATTGGACAGTGGTTGGTGCGTGCCTGTCATCATCCTAAAGATGTGGCCGCTCGCGATTCTTTAGCACTGGCGTCGATGCTAGCCGGAATGGCGTTTTCCAACAGCGGAGTGGGAGTTGTTCATGCGCTAGAGTACCCTATTGGTGCGATGACCCATTGTAGTCACGGAGAAGGCAATGGCTTGCTGTTGCCGCACGTCATGCGCTACTTGCTGCCGACTTGCAAAACACAATTGGCAGACATCGCACGTTGGCTAGGCGCAGATGTCCATGGTCAAAATATTACAGGCTGCGCTTCCATGGCCATTGCCTGTGTTCAAGAATTGCAAGTCGCTATCGGCATTCACACTCAGTTGCGGCAGCTTGGATTGAATCGAGATTTATTGCCTCAGGTTGCGTCCAAGGCACTGGACATCAAGCGTCTGATGGACACCTGTGTCCCCTTACCGACTCACAGCGACTTGTTGCAAATATTGGAAGCTGCCTATTGAAGCACTCAGCGGGCAGGTTCCAAAATGGTGGCTTCGGGAATCGGCAGAATGAACTTGCCGCCCCATTGCCTAATGTAATCGAGCTGACGAGTGGTTTCGTCTTTTAGGTTCCATGGCAGGATCACTACGTAGTACGGTCGTGTTTCGCGAATCTTTTCCACTGGAAATACAGGAATCCGCACGCCAGGCATGAATCGCCCGTGTTTATAAGGATTGCGATCCACCGTGTACGCAATCAAGTCTTCGCGAATGCCGCAGAAATTCAGCAGAGTGGCCGACTTGTCCGGCGCGCCATAGCCGACCACATGCTTACCTGATCGGCGAAGTTCAATCCGCAGTTCCAACAACCGATGCTTGGCCCTGATAGCTGTCTGACCGAAGCCACAATAAACTTCTAAACCGGTATAGCCTGTGGATTGTTCTTCCTGACGCAGTGTGGCTGCGCGCTGAGAAACCGGTTTTGAAGCGTCGGTATCATGTCTGGCATAGATTCGCAGAGAGCCGCCGTGAGTTGGTAGGACTTCGACGTCAAACACTGTAAGTCCGTGCGCAGCAAGCACTCGTTCGATGCTTAGCAGTGAAAAGTAGCAGTAGTGCTCTTGGTAGATCGAATCAAACTGGTTGCCTTCGATCATGGTTTTGATATAGCCGATTTCCAGTGTACACACGCCATCACTGGCAAGCAGTATTTTCCAACCAGACACAAAATCGTTTAGATCAGCCACATGCGCCAAGACATTATTACCTAGCAGCAGATTGGCACGCACCCCTTGATCTCGCAGTTCGGTAGCCGTTTTGGTTCCGAAGAACTTGCATAGCGAAGTCACGCCCTTTTCTTTGGCAGCGGCCGCACAGTTGGCCGCCGGCTCGATCCCCAGCACGGGAATACTGGCCTTCACGAAATACTGCAACAGGTAACCGTCATTACTAGCCACTTCAATCACTTGGCTATTTGCATCTAGCTTCCATCGCTCGATTGCCGAATCTACGTACTGTTTGGCATGAGCCAACCAGGAGTCAGAGAACGACGAAAAGTAGGCGTAATCGCCGCCAAAGATATGCTCGCCGCTGACATAGGCGTTGACCTGTACCAAATGACAATGGCGAAAAACATAGACGTGCAGCGGATAAAAAGGCTCCATCTGATTCAGATCGGATGCTGCCAACCAACTTTCACACACTGGCGATACGCCAAGATCTATGCAGACATCCCTCAGAGCCGACTCACAGAATCTGCAATCCTGAATCGGCTTGATCGTTTGACTGGACCATGCAGTATGGGTTGGTGTGTTCATAAGCAGTTTCGCGAACAGGATAGTGATTTGGGACTTGGTTGGAACGAAATTCTATTTTGCAGCAAGGAAAGTGATTTTTTATGGCAGCTCTATCAGCAGGGTACACTGTAGCAGTCGCTCAGTGGCGGCATCTAGCAGTCTTGGATCGCAGCCGCTGCGCGTTGCTATGTCGTCCAAACTACTCTGTCCGTCGGACAAACTAAGCATCCACAAGATGGCTCGGCTTAGTTCTGGTTCCAACGACTGTCCAGGGCTCCTGTACAAACCGTAACGGTCCAATTTGGGTTCGCCGAACGGTCGCAAGGCCTTAGTCGCCCGGTAGAGTCAAGAACCGTGGAGTGATGTGTGTCAATGTGCTTGCACTCCCTATCCGAACATTCTCCCGGACTTGGGGAACTCCACCATGGCTGGATCGCAGTGAACTGCGCATGGGTTTCGCCTCCGGCTCGGGCCGTAAACTGTGTGATGATGTAAGCGATCAAGCCCAGCGATTGTGCCAATGCTTCAGCCGAAATCAACGACAGTTCATCGGCGGATGTATGGTACTGTGGGTATTCTGCTTCAGGTGTCCTAGTCAATCGCCCCACGGGTAGATTAAAGCCTGGCGAACAGTACTGTCGTTCATCGTAACCCCACGGTGTGAAATCGCGCAGTTGTGATCCAGGTGCAAGGCGCGCCAGCGTATCTGCTGCAACTTGATCAATCAACGCATTCTGGCGGCGACTTCGCTTGTAAGTGAACGGGCCTGCATCGCCTAAATTAGACAACACCAATCCTGCATGGATGCGCTTAAGCAAACGGGTATTCAAGTCCAACCAAGTGATCGCTCCAATCGTCGCAGGCATGAAAAGAAAGCTGAATGTCACTGGTCTATTGGGCTGTTCGGCAAGCAATCTGGCCAGTTGAGCGGCCACGACGATTCCGGAAAGGTTGTCGTTGGCCAGCGAGCGCATGGCTTGGGAGGGACGAAACTCTGCATCCAGAGTTGTTAAGACCAGACAGCATGGACGCCCAATGATTTGCAAATGTTTTTCCGAACCATGCCTGCGAATCCACTGTGTCCCCTCCTATTGCAGACGCCGGCCCCGAGGGTACAAGGCTCGCGTTGGTAGACTCCGATGGTGGCTATGGCTGCTGCCAGGCTTGTGTTTCAGCTCCATGTGTAGTCGACAGCAGAAAGACTCGCTCGCGATCGTGATGCAGACCACCCAGTTCCATGTATTGTCGCTTGCCAGCTAGCGCCGACACCGAAAATCCATTGCCCAGTGCCTTGCCCCAACAGGAGAGATCTGTTTGGATGTCGTATTCGGCCTATCCCCCTGACAGGTTCCAGCGGAAGCCCGCGATCATTTCATCCAGGATAAACAGGCTACCATTCTGTTTACACAACTACTGCACTTGATGCAAAAAGCTGTCAGTCGGTTCGTCGTATTTGGCTGGCTCCATGATGATACCGGCTATTTGTCCAGGATACTGCTGGAATAAAGCTTCTAAGCTAGATATGTCGTTATAGCCGAAAGTGAGAGTCAATTCTTTGACTCGCTGTGGAATACCAGCATCCATGGGCGTGGTGCCGATGAACCAATCGTTAGTAGCAAAAAAGGGTTGATCATGGCAGCAAGCCAACAAGTCGCGTCCAGTCCAGGCACGCGCAAGTTTCATGGCCGCAGTCGTTGCGTCCGAACCATCTTTACAGAACTTGACCATATCGGCTTAAGGTAGCAGATCCAATAGAGCTTCTGCAGCCTGGATTTCGATAGGGGAAGGGCGCGTGAAGTTACTGCCGTTGACCAACTCCTTTCTAACAGCGTCCAAGACTTCTGGGAAAGCATGTCCTAAACTGATCGCTCGATTTCCTTGGCCTTATTCGATGTATTCGTTTCCATCCACATCCCAAACGTGACAGCCCAAATCACTTGTGACAAAACCAGGCGACAACTGGGGATACTGATCATCACCTTTGGCGTAGGTATGGCAACCGCCGGGAATCAGATCATGCGCGCGATTTCGGCACTCTAGGGATCTCTGAAAATTAGTCACAGAATTCATGGTGCGGTGGCAGTTAGATTTCTTGAGTAGACGCTCTGGACGAAGTATCAGACAAGGCATCCGGAGTCCAATCCCCACCTCCAATGACATTGTCTGCTCGCGCACTTGCAACTTTGACTCCGCGGCTGGCAAGTTCCTGAGCAGGGAAGAAGGAATCTCGATAGGAACGAATCACTAACTCTGCGGCCCCTTTGTTGCCACCATACGGATCATGCTCGCCCATGGCATAATTTCACGATAGCCCCAGATCTGCTCGCGGTTCTCGTAACACTTGTCGCTGGTCACCAATACCGACTTGCCTGCAAAAAACCCGTCAAATAGTTCGGTCATGGGGCTATGCGGAAAGTTTTTACGTGAGCAAGCTGGTCATGCGGACTACGCCCTAACTAGGCAAGTCGAGCAACGACTGCAAGTTAGTATCCGTCACAGCGTTTGCCTGCGCATCGCGCAATCGCCGCAGCAACTGAGTCGCTTCGGGTTGCTGTCCCAACTCTCGATCGACAGCCGCATAAGCGATTTCCAACAGTTCCCTGATCGAAATGGTATCAGCGGGGCGAGCCAAGACAACCTGGTGATCCATTTCGTTTAAGCGACGAAGCATGTTGGCTTCGACCAATCGATTGACCATTCGCTCAGTAACCGCTTCGCTTAGCTTGGTGGCTCTAGCGATAGATTCTATGTTGGTGGATTGCCCCTGCCGAAACAATTGAGCCACATGTTGCATCAAAACAACGATCATGCCTGGATCGACAACCAATGATTGCTGCCGCTGTTGCTGCATTTCGGCCAACTGACGGCCTCGCAAGTGTTGCAACGTGGAACTGACCTGCAATCCAAACAGCACCGCTAGCCACATCAAGTAGACCCAAAACATAAACAGTGGAATTAAGCCCAGTGAGCCATACAACTGGCTGAGCGAAAGAGCGTTTTGTAGATACAAGCCCAAGCTGTGTTTGCCGATCTCCAGCAATATGGCAGCCACCAGCGAACCGACTAGCGCTGGGCGACGATAGATGGTGGTGTTTGGCAGCATGCGGTAAAGCAGGAACATCAGCACCCAAATAATGCACACGCTCCACAGGATGTTTGCACTGGTCGATAGCCAACTGCTGGAAGTGATTTGTGGCAGATACTGTTCGAACCAACCATTGATGTATGTACTGCCCCAGATGGCAACCGGGCTGGTTGTCAGCACAAACCAGTACAGGGGTACGCGGCGTGTCCAAGAGCGCCCCTCGGGAGCTTGATAGATGACGTTGAAGCAGTCTTCGATAGTTACTACCAGATTGATGGCGGCGTAAACTGTCAAACCTAGTCCGACCCAACCCACCGCTCCTAGGTTGACGTTCTCCGCCTCACGCACTCGATCCATCAACCACACAGCCAAAGTGCTGGTGGCTTCATCCGCATCGCCTGGCAGTAGAATCTTGACTTCGCCCAGTCCCCAGAAGTTGAACATCTGGTCCAGCGGTCCAAGAAAGTAGGGTTGCATATTGGCAGCTTTGACAATGGCCGTCATTACCACCAAAACCGGCAACATGCCAAACAGTGTGTGGAAGGCGAGCGCGGCGGCCATATCCTGAGCGCGATCTTGACGCAATTGCCGCGCCCCGAAACGCCCTAAATCATAGGCAAATCGAACAGCGCTTTGCCAACGGTCCAGCTCTTGCAACGGCTGAGTCACTACTCGCCGTAGCCATTGCGTTGCGATTTCGATGTACCGGTGCATAAGATATTTGGTAACTTTAATACCGGCAGCGGTTCTGCCCGTTCTACTAGGTGCAAACTACAAAAAAGTGCTTCCAAGTACTCCAAGATAATACAAATATCCAATTCTCGCACAGCAACTGCCAATCAGCCAAGATAACTATGCAGGTCTGGTCATTTCAGGCAACAATCGCAGTCAGTCGAAGCGACTTTTATCGGTTAGAACGACGTTGACGATTGTGCGGTCGTGTTTTGGGAAAATCCTGCAAGTTCAGATGGTGCTTCGAACTAACGAACGGTACCACCCGACTTCTGCGGACTAAGCAGTACAGCGTACTGGTCTAATACTTGAATCAGTCGCTGATGAGCGCGGTAGGAAAACGCCAAGGCAACTAAGGTCAGTCCGATGATCAGCAGCACCAAGTCTCGAGGCGCGTCGGTTCGTTGAGTGAGAACCCCCAAGGATAACAATGGTATGGCCGCAGCCGAAACCAAGTAATATCCAGCCCATTTTTTAAGCCAGCTAGCACGTTGCGCATATTGGTCGTCCTGCATCGTCGGCGCGATCAACTGCGGATAATAGACCAAGGCGGAAAGCAGAGATATTCCATAAAACGGGTAGATCCACGCGATGCCGCCACAGATGGATAGACTCAGAAAAAAGTGTACAAAATGAGCCCACTGAAAGTTCGAGTCATAACGGCTCATGGCCAGTGGAAACAGAATGCCGAAGATCAACCACAGCACAACACAGATCACCGATGCACGATGACCGAATTTCCAGACAAAATCGATATCCTCTGGTTTGGCCGGCAGTCCGCCTGCCGCCCGTCGCAGCGCACGACGTACACGCCAGCAGAAATAGACCAAAACCGCTGCTCCAAACGGAAATGCTACTGCGTTCAGCACCGTGGATACAAACACAAAATTGGGTAAAAGTTGCTCGTAGTTTTGCAGAATAATGACGGCATGATTGTATGCGTAGTTCAGCGCCCCAGCCGAACCATTGGAAGCAAATATAATAGCTGCTGTCACCATCAACACCGGCCAACGCAGCAATCGATGAATGATGCTGCCTTCAGATGGTGCAAAGCGGCTAGCCAGTTCAGGGTGCGTCGCCAGACGCAGACGAGTTGAAAGTTCGGCGCAGTTCTTTGGGCGTCGCTCGGGATCTGGGTCTAGCGATTGCCTGAGAACTCGTTCCAGCCAAGCACCAACTGAACTGCTATCGGGCCTGGAGCACTGTGGCTCTTGTCGACGAAGTTCCGACTGTTTGGCCACGGCTACTTTCCAGGTCTCGGATTGACCAGGAAATTGCCATGGCCGCTGACCTTGCCACACTTCCCAAAGCACGATAGCCAGTGAGTACAAATCGGTTCGACCATCCAGCGGCGTCTTGGGCTGGCCATGTGTTGGATCCACAGCGGCTAAATGCTCAGGTGACATGTAGGCCAAGGTGCCACCAATCGATCCAGCCTTGTCCCGTGTGGATTCGCTGTAACTGACATTAAAGTCGACCAACATGGGGACTCCTTCTGGAGACAGCAAGATGTTGGCTGGTTTGACGTCGCAATGGTAGACGCCACGCTGATGCGCTGCCTGTAAGCCATCGGCTAATTGCGCGCCCAGCCACGCTGTGGTAGCAGCCCATCCAAGCGATGTCAGTTCGCTGCCTCTGGATCGATCCGGAGGAGGCATTTCGACAGCCATCATGGCTTGATCCACCGATTCTAGTAGGGTGCGCCCATTCAGCCGCTCCAGTGGCACTTGCTTGGTAGCGGCAACTACCGACGACAAGGGACCACCCAGCACAACTTGCATGTACAGAAGATGGATCTGATGCTGAGGCAGGATGCGCTGATCATAAACACGGACGATATTGGCATGATCCAATTGCGATAGCGTTTGAGGTTCGTCGGTACCTCGCGACGAAATTTTTAGTGCTACCAGCCGCTGCATCGATTCTTGTCGAGCCAGATAGACGTGAGCAAAGGCTCCGCGTCCAAGTTTTCGCAAGATGCGAAAGTCGTCAACCACTTGGCCTACTTGGAATTCAGGTAATCCTTGATGCAGATTCCAAGTACGACTGACACTTTGTGCTACCGTATTATTGTCTTGATCCCAGCGGAAATCGGCCAGGGCATCGGCCCAGGAGGGAAATCGGCTCTGATATTCACTCAGCTTGGGTGCTTGGCCTGACCCGCGACGAACTTGCAATTCCTCTAAAATTAAATCCAAGGACAAATTCTCATTGCCCAGCCAATCGCTCAGCTTGGGTAGGTAGAAATCCAGCAGACGTACCTGTCCCTGCATGCTGGCGGCCTGCATATCCAATTTGACCAGCTCGGAGACAATAAATCGCTGATTCTCCTCCGAGGTCGCTGGCAATAGCGTGACCAATTGACTGGCATCGGCAACCGGCACCAGATCGTGAGCCTGCTTCAAGCAGTCCTCCAACTGATCAAAGGTAGCCTGAATCGTCTGTTCGATCATGGTCGATTCCGATTTATTCTTCGATGAATCCATGATATCGACCTAGATAATAAGGCAACAAAAATACGGTTCCACTAGCCAATTGTCGACCGTCGCCAGGATAATCTAGTCTCCAAGGGTCAGTGTTCCAGTGGTTAAAATGTCGATTCTCCACTGGCAATACTTTGCCGTCAATCAGATGCCCTCGACCACGCTGAGTTCGCTCGCCGGGCTCCTCGCGGCTTTGGCGAGGCAACGTCACAATGTCCAATCGGTGACTGTTGCGGTGTGCCCAGTTAAGCCGATCGAGTGGAAAGTTCTTCAAGGTTTCTACCGAATCCTCCAGCCAGCCATCCCAAGGGTCGATGCGAAATCGAGCATGAGTGGTCTCCAGTTCTACACCTCGACCGTACACCGCATAAGCGAAGTGAAAAAATGGATTGCGTTCGGGCTCCATCAATCGCCAATAGGTGTACATCGCATAGAGCATTGTTTGTCGAAGACCGGGGTCCTGAGTGTACTTCAGCAACGAGTAAAAATTCATGATGGCCATCTCGTCATCCGATTGATTGCCAGACCCAACTCCATACTGAACTTTGGCAATCATCGCGTTCGCCTCATAGCTATGCTCTTTGCGCAGTTTATCTATGGCCTGGCCATATTTGGTGTCTCCAGTTATGTGCTGTGCCACAGAAAGATAGGATAGGATGCTCAGACTGTTCAGACCTCGACCGATCCACCAATTGGGATTCTGATTTAAGTTCTCGGGATTAAAAATGGCCCAACGCGTTGGCTGGCCATCGACATCGACCATCTGCAAATTATGGTTCAGCAAGTGATCGGTCAGATCTCGCACGACTTCGCGCACTCGCACTCGCTCCGCATCCGTGTCTGCCACCAAGTCGTAATACAAAGGCAAGAAGAAAAAGTGCCCATCCAATTCGTCGGAACTGGTATCGCTTTTCCAATACCACTGGCCATCTGCGCTTTTGGGCCAGCGAGGCTCATACACTTTCCATAGCCGGTCATGTTTCGCCTGCATCCTGCGGTCAGCTTCCAAACGCCCCTGGTTGGGATCAGCAGCGATGATCGGCAAGACGGTGCGAGCGATATATCCCAGCGGTGGTGATGGCTTGCCGCCCTGCGTCACCTTCTGTAGAAAACGAATGGCTTCAAAGGCTTGCTTGGCTGACGAGCGGTGTTTGGCCGAGCCCGTAACCGCCGTCGCAAAGCATTGCGACGCACCGTACATGGCGGTCCACAGACCATCATTGTCACTGTCGGTGTAAATGATTTCCGATAAGTCACCGGGAGCTTTTAACTGGACTTCGGACGTGTAGCCATATTGAGTGCGCTTGATGAACCGATCGATCTGCTCCTCGTAATGAGCTGCCTTCTGTTCCAAGGTCATGTCGCGTTGCTGCAAGTTGCTAACACCGCCATCGGTGGCAATCCAGGGGGTCGCATCCGCAGTGACAGCTATGCTGCGGACCGAATCGCCGGGCAGAAAGCGCGGACCCTGCCGGTATAAAAATCGATGGTTGTCCCAACCCACGACGCCGATCTTTGTGCCAAACCAGACGCGACCATCGGGACCGGCTGCCGCACAGGTAAAATCTGCGTAGGGCAATCCGTCCCGTCCTTCATAGAAGCGCCAGCCCTGCTTCGTGCGACACGCTAGTCCTGCTGGCTGACCCACCCACAATTGATCGGCGTGATCATAGACTACTATCCGAACATCGCGCACGGCCCACTGTCTGCCCAATTGATCCAGCACGGGCACCGGCTGCCACTGCTGTTGTTCATCGGTCTCAAAGACGCCAACATCGGTAGCTGCCGCCAATTTTCCGCTGACAGAACGGCTGATGCAATTGACCTTTATTCCGCTTAGGCCTGCCGGGTTGGTTCGTCCTGCCGCATTGGGAGTCAATCCTGGTTGCCATTCCATCAGACCCTGATCGGTTGCCAGGAGCGTGTACATGCCCAAAGACAAGACATGATTGCAGGCAGGCAAGACCGGCCAGTCGGACTTCGACCAGCTACCACCACCGTTCATCACCCAACGTTGATCCGAAGTCAGCAGATTTAGTGCACCACTTGCATCCAGGAACAGGTGGCGAGCATCGACGATCGATTGTCCTTTCAGTTCCGTTAGTCGAACCGGATCCTCCTGAGCGAACTTGCCAATCTTGAGGGACTGTGCGTCAGCAGAATCGACGCACCAAATCGCGTTTTGAAGCAGCGCTAATAGTCCACAAGAACGGAGAAAATCCTGCCACATGGTACCCACCTAATCTGCGCTCTAACGAGTTGTCAATCGGCCTAAAGTTTCCTAAGAAGCGCAAGTTAACAGCTACTTCTCCAGAATCCAGATGTTTCGGAAGACAACGGGATTGCCGTGATCTTGCAGAAACAGAGACTCAGGGCCAGGACCTTCGGGTTGATTGCCTGGAGTGCCGTTGGGCAGTTCCAGGTCGTCATGGATCACTACACCGTTATGGCGCACCGTGACTCTTGCATTGGTGACTTTTTTGTCACCGTCATATTTGGCAGCCGTGAAGTCGATATCGTAGGTTTGCCAACTCAGGGGTGCCAAGCACATATTTACGTTGGGCTTGCTGATCGAATAAAATCCACCACATTCGTTGTTTTCGCCTTCAAGGCCGAACGAATCCAGAACCTGAAGTTCGTAACGACCCTGGACATAGACACCGCTGTTGCCGCGACCTTGCCCGCGCGACTTGGGCATAAAAGGCGTACGGAATTCAATGTGTAAATGATGATCGGCTAGCTTCTTCTTGCTGGTCACATTGGTTGCACCAAGATATTGGCCATCAACCAGTTTGCCGCCTGTCCACTGATCAATCGATTTGCCGTCAAACAGAACAGTCGCACCGGCGGGAGGTTCCTTGCCCAGCGTCGGGCTAGTTCGTTCGACTCGAGGCAACGTCGCAATCACCTGATCACCGACTAGAACCTCCAGCTTGCCTTCAGTGACTTGCAGCACAGCTTCCTTTAGATCAAACTCTATTTTAGTCTCGTCGACCAATCGCCCACTGGCTTTGCGTGTTTCGTCTCCGCGCTTCCAGCCGTCGCCAGGTAAGCCACCTCGGTAGCCTACCAAATCAAACTTGTTTCTGCCCAAAGCAATGATCTGAGCGCCCCATACCTCTTCCCCTTCATCCGTCGCGATTTGCCCCTTGTACTCACCCTGCAATCGGTATTCAATCTTAGCCGTTTTCACGTCCGTGACGGTTGGCTCGTCACCAGACAAAGTCGGAGTCAGGATAGAGCAGATCGTGGCAACTAGTAGGCAACTGCGTAGCAACATAGGTTCAGGTTCCTTGGGACATTTGTCAGAATTCAAGAATCACCCCACTGATTGTCACGCTGTAGAAACCATCAGAGGTGATGACGTAAAGTTCGTACCCAGTATAGTACCAGAACCAGCCCTAATCCATCCAGTACCCTAGATCGGCTGTAAGCGAAAGCTTTGAGATTGCTCAAATTGATTGCCAGCTACAAAGTTGCTCGATGGCTGCCGCCGAACCATCCCGCAGCCAGCCGTCTAACTGGGACTGCTCTTTTAGCTGTTGTCCTCGCAACACGGGTACCACAATGAACTGGCAAGCTACCTCTGGCAGTGCGGTCATGTCGCTCCACAGCTTTTCGAACTGAGTCACCGGAAATATATCTTCCTGACCGTTGCCCCATCGTTTCTTGACATCCTTTAGCGTAATGTACATTGGCATACGACGCGCTAGTTGTCGTATCGCTTGATCCACAACGGTTGGTTGATCCAAGCTACCGCGTGAGAGACCAAACACTTCCAGTAAACCGTCGATATTGATCCAGGTTGTCATCGAGTTGTAGAACGACAGCTTAAACTCGGCTTCTTCGTTTGGCATGGCAAGTCCTTCCACTAACCGAGGTCGGCCGTCGACCAGCGCAAATCCGCCGCCACGATCTTCCAGTCGGCGTGATACAACTTCAAAGGACAGGCAGGCCCGACTTTGAAGATGCCGAGCTAAAATATCTGGATCGATGCAGGCTCCCAACGTGTCAACATTGTGCAACATCAAAGTGCGCACCTGAGGCTGCTGCTTTAGCAATTCACGCAATACGCCATTGCGCAGTAAATTGGGAACTTCGTACCAGTGCCCAACTGGATGCAGGCATTGCATGGGTAAGTTATCGCGATAATCGGCAGCTTGTCCGCAGTTTTTGGCCCATTGTAGCAAGGCCTGCCTGACGCTCTGTCGTACCTTTTCCTGCTGCTCGTCTAGCATTTGCTGCGGCAGCTCCTCCCAAGCAAATCGCAGGTCTCTCAAGGTTGGTATCATTCGCAGTCCGACACTCATTCCAGGTGAAACGATCTTCATGCCAGGATAGTCGATTTGCTGCAACCGCTTCCTGATCGGGTTGTCGGTCAGATAGCCGGTGGACACGATGTGCGCCGGATAGAATCCAAACCGCTGCCCCACCTTTCGACTCTTGGCTAGATGCAGTTCCAAAAAGCTGCGATGTCGCTGCC
>JBIIJD010000146.1:0-4820 GCA_044234105.1 Aureliella sp.
GCTGGTGGACAGGCAAGGTCGAGTCGTCAATCTGCACGTTCGCGGTGAGAATATTATCACTCAGGCGAAAAAATTGCTTTCGCCATGACGCCCTGCGTAGATTGGAGTTACGGTTCATGATCGCTCATCACCGCTTTGGCTGGTTAGCTTGGCTAGTCGTTGTCAATGCTTGTCTGGTTGCCGGAAGCGTCCTGCATCGACACCTACTGGCGGCGGATGAATCAGCGACCTTTCAGCCAGCCAACTCCGCACCACAAACTGATCAAGAAAAATTAGACCGATTGACAGTGCCAGATCTTTCCGAGCTTCCTCCGGCCGAAGTTTCACCGGATGATCCATTGATGCAGCAGATTCGCAAGGCCGCCAGCGAACAATTCCCCGATTTGGCATCCAGCACTCAGAACCAGCAGCCTACGACTCACGATATTCCTACGGACCAGGCTCTAACACTCGTCGCGCCATCGGCTCAGATCGCCCTACTGGCTCAGCGCTTGAAAGCCACTGGGCAGCTTAACCTAGCAGCTCAACAACTGGTTCAACTGGCAGCCTTGCAGCAGCAAACACGGCAAGAGGATCAGGCTCAGCAGACCTTGGCCGACATTCAGCAGATCCAACAACTTATCATCGAGCTGCTGGGGCATTAGGGCTAACTGTATCCGAACCGACTTTGTCGAGCGATGGTACGTGAGAGACACGCTTCGTTTACTGCCCAGTCGAAGGTTTTGAAGTTGCGCATGTAAGTGCCGAAGGCACGGCAGGTGAAAGCCTGGGATGCAAATCCCAGGAAAAATGCCGATCATGATCCCGTCGTCCCAGCCGCCATAGACCGCTTTCGCGGTCTATGGCGGCTGGGACAAAAATGGCTCTGCCCCCCAAACCTGGGATTTGCATCCCAGGCTTTCACCTGCCGTCGCGTCCGCGACTTAGTCCACAGGCGGTCGTTCGATACATACCACACTCACTCGACCAAATTCCCTGATGGGATGTCGCTGAGCATACCGGTCCAGCTTGGCCTGCTTGAGCCGCTGTTGGAGTTGCCCCGCGCTGCCGCGAAAAACGATCCACACTGCGTCTGCTGAATCTGATTGAATTCTGATCTGATCGCCCCATGCCTCGAACTGACCGGTCAAACCGTGCGGTTGCACAGGCTTGGAATTTAGCGCAGCGACTTGATGCCATCCTCGCAGTGGAAAGCTCAAATATTCATCCTGCTTTTCTGTCAACGGCCACTGCATATTATGCCCTTCGATCAGGCCCGCATAACACCACAGCGCATGCCGGTCGGACTGAAAATTCTCCGACACATAACTGACCGCACCGGCCCAGTTCTCGCCACGCAAACCCAGATAACATCCACCCTGCCGCCAAACCATTAGACTGCCCTGAGTCCACAAGAGACCCAGCAGGATAGCCGTGATCGCCAACGTCCTGAGACCTACACTTGTAAGTTGTTGCAAAGCGCAAGCGATCAACAGATACAGCGGCAAGGCGCTGGCGATGATGAAGCGATAGTGAAAGACGGGAGCGATCTCCAGCCGAGTAACCAGCGCAGCGATCAACCAAGGTCCCGCCCAAGCCACCGCCCAAAACCATGGTCGACTTGTCACCCAAGGGCGATGCGGAACCGTATGTTGTCTTAGTCTGTTGATTAACCGCTGAATCAACCAAACTACCAATAGCGGAACCAGTAGAGGAACTAAATTCAGAATCTGTAGCATGGATTGTCCGGAAGCGTCGCCTGCAAAAGCGGTCCACTGCTCACGACGCTGCCACACCGGCTGCAGATTGAAAATTACCAACGCCAGTTGCAAGCCGATCCATCCGAAACTCAGCAGCAGACACTTGCGAGCATCGCGGTTACCAAGCTGCCAGCACAGCACCAAAGCCTGCGTCGCCACAACCAGGCAACTGGTCACATGCAGATGGATCAAACAGGTACACATCAGGCACCAACCGAGCCAAAGTAACGCTCTATTTCGCGACGCTACCCATCGTCCTAGCATGCAGCGCTGTGAAGCGATTTCCGCCGGCTGTGGGACGTAGTGGAACTCGCCAGAGTTCCCACATTCAACGGAAGAGAGAGGATCTCTGGCGAGATCCACTACATGCTTCACGGCGTTGCCTTGTTGAGCAAGTAGATCGTTTGCCGCCTCCCCTCGCTCCGGGCTCTGCGAGGCAGGCGGTTCTCCGCTCATGCCCCCTCTCCTCCGGCTCTGCGAGGCAAGCGGTTCTCCGCTCATGTCCCCTCTCCTCCGGCTCTGCGAGGCAAGCGGTTCTCTGCTGATATCCCCTCTCCTCCGGCTTTGCGGGGGAGAGGGTAGGGTGAGGGGGCTCCCTTCGACCAGCCGCCCGACTATCAACCATGCTAGTAGGCTCAGCAATTGCAGAAGGCTGTAAACTCGAGCCTCCACCGCGTAGAAACCCTGATTGCGATCCAGCGCAATGCACGCTGCCCACAAAATGACCGGCAGGTAGATACCACAGGCGGTTAGTAGCCGTTTGCAAACAAATTGCCCCATCAGCCGGAACGCGTTAGCGTCCGGTTGCCGTAAAAACCGGGTGCTAAACTGAAACCGGGTGCTAACGCACTCCGGCTGATGGCTAGTTGGAAAGGCCAAGACAATCCACACGCACAGCCCCACCGAGGTGCTCCAGGCCAGCATCGCGGGCAAGCGCATCACCCACGGGCTGGCCGGTGGAAACTCAACTGTCCAGCCCAGCAGAGCAATCAGATAGAAATAGTACGGCGACTGATTGCCCATGGCTGCCCGAGCCGACAACTGCTGACTATCCTGTGCGGACAACAGCCAACTGCTGTGCAATTCGTCGACCCACAAGGGCTGGCTAGCCCCTACGAAGGCCCAGGCCAGGCACAAAAGCGCAGCGCATCCCCCCCAGATCGACGGAAAAAACGCGCCGGCGACTGCGAACTGTCTTGACTCTTTAACGTCTGCGTAGTGCAATAGAATATCTGGGGAGAAAGAATGTTAGTTTCCGGTGACTACGCAGTAGCTTAGACGCAATCCGTTGCGACTTGCAACCCTTTTCCCAACTTTCCTCCCCATCGTCAGCCGCTGGCAACAGTGGCGGGACCCGGTTCCATGCTCAAAACTTCTCTGCCGCTAGTTCTCAACCAGCCCAACTCCAGCCACAGTCTCAGATCCGGTCTCGCGCTGTTTCGTCAAGAGACGCAGCCGACTTTTAAGCCATCAAACCGGCTGGGTAGGCGTCCGGGCTTTACGCTCCTGGAAGTGCTGATCGCCACAGCCGTCACCATGTTGATGATGCTGGGGCTAGCACAAATCTTTCGCGTGCTTGGGGAGAGCATGAGTCAGGGCAGGGCGGGGCTGGAGCTAAACAACCGGCTGCGCAGCGTCATGCACCGCATTCGCACCGATCTGGACAACGTCACCGTCACCCCACACCCACCGATCACCGTCGGCACCGCCCAGGGGTATCTCAAGTACTACGAAGGCCCCGCGAGTGACTTTTCAATCGCACGGGTCAATACAGACGGTAGTTTGTTGCCTGCTGGACAGTTCAATGACGTTTTGACAAGGTTTGGAGATATCGATGATATCTTCATGGCCACGGTAAAGGCGAAGGATACTTGGTTTACTGGCAAGGTTCCTAGGTTTGTTGCAGAGCGAAGACCGCCGGCTAGCTTTGCTGACATGAGTGATTTCGTAACGATATCCTCGCAGTTTGCCGAAGTTGTGATCTTCGCACAACCGACCGTCGCGACGAGCAAAACTGGCTTTCCCGACAACCCGAATCGCGACCCAAATTTCTTAACAGCAGACCCACGGTCTTTCGAAGACATTGATACCAACCTCATCCCCGATTCATTCCGATTGCATTACCGAACTCTTTTGATTCGGCCCGATCTCAACTTAGACACCGGCGTGTTGCCCAACCTGCCAGGTGACAACGTCATGATAGCTCGGCCACAATCGATTATTGGAACAGGTCCGCCAATTGAAGGAACTATTCTGTCGACACCCGAGTGCGACATGTCGACCATATTTCAATACTGTGATCTTTCCATCCGACGGGTTGATCATACGGCAAACGCATCAACCGTTGCTGCGAACACTCTGGAGGATCTATCCAACCCGGCCAATCGATTTGCACACGTTATCCATGCTGTCCCCAGTCAAAATGCGATAACTGCGATAACAATGCCGGTCTTGGCTTTGTGGCAGACGTACGCTTCGTTCCAGGGAGCAGATCCCGATGTTGCAGGATCTGGCATGCTCCATCCCGCCTATGCTCTGCGCGGCGATCGTACCGGCGAGGACGTACTGACCACCGACTTGTTAGCCTTCGATGTCAAAGCGTATGACTCGAGCGCTCCTGTAATCAGGACCAGTGATGCTGGTACCACTCTCAGACCAGGTGATCCCGGATTTGGAACTGCCGAATTTCCGTTAGCAAACGGTTCCAATATTGTTGCCTACGGAGAATTTGTTGACTTGAATTGGGCAGGCAAACTGGGGTTGGGCTACGTGAGCGAATTGAGCGGCGTCAGATCCAATGGATTCCCGACGGAAGCGCTCTTTAAGTCGGGACTAGTTAAAGTGATCAACGATCCTCCAACTCGGCAGCAGCTTCAATTTCAGATATTCCAGCCGTCCTATGATACCTATACGAATCTGTACGAGAGCGACGGAGTGTTGCAAGCTGAGCTTGCACTTAATGTGGGGCGTGGTTTAGTGACCATTACTGGCAACGCCAACTTATTAGAAACGTGGAGGACAAGCATCGATGCTGGCACCGATGGAGTGGACAATGCTGGCTCAGCACCTGGTGTCGATGAT
>JBIIJD010000147.1:0-4811 GCA_044234105.1 Aureliella sp.
GTCTTTCAGGCCGGTGGCGAGTTCTGGCGGTTGCGCACATTGGGCGATCAGTATTTCGACCGATACTACACGAAACTGGTTCGATGGGTCTCGCAAGGAAGATTGCTGCTGGATTCAGATCGAGGCGTATTGCTGGTAGATCGCGAGGAGGCGGTACAGGGCGAGCAGGTGAGTGTGCGCGCTGTCTTGAAGAACGAGCGCTTCGAGCCGCTGGTCCAAAGCGAGGTGGTAGCTAGACTGATCGATCCGCAAGGCTTAAACCTGCCGCTGGTCTTGCGCCCGCTGTCGGATGGCTCGCAGCCTGGCGTATTCACCGGCCAGTTTCCCGTACTCGCGTCGGGTACCTATCGATTACAATTGCAACTTGGCGGACTGGCCTCCAGTGAATTCCTGAGAGCGGAAGTAATGGCGCGAGTTCCTAAAGTGGAGATGCAGGTCGTGGAACGTAACGATGCCTTGCTGGGGCAACTAGCCAGCGAGACTGGCGGGCGATATTGGCAAGGCGCACAGGCAGCCACAGCCAGCGATGAAGATGGCACACTGGCGCTGGCTGCTGCAATCACGCCTCAGGATCAAGTCGCCTATTCGCCTGGCGCGCCAGAATATCAGTTTCAACTGCGCTGGCTTGGCTGGCTAATGACCCTGATCGCTACCTGCCTATCCTTGGAATGGGTCGTCCGACGTGTTCATCGACTCGCATAGAAGCCAATAGAACTAAATTCAATGTCGTCTTCCACACCAACGCCGCAACAACCACTTCCTCATGCGATTCGACGCAAGTTGGATCAGGTGCGAGAGACACTGCGCGGGTACCTGCTGTGGCGGTGTGTCTACATGCTAACCGCTTGGGTTCTGCTGGCTTTCTGGTTGGGTGCAGCCATCGATTATCTGCCGGTGCGAGTTGGTGCCAGTGAGACGCCTCGCGCGGTACGCATTGCTATTTTGGCTGCGATGGCTGGCGGTGCGATTTGGTCGCTATTGGGCTGGCTGCTTCCACGCTGGTTGACTCCCATGAGCGATGGTTCGATAGCGATTCTAATCGAGCGTCGCAACCCTAGCCTAAAGAATCAACTGATCACGGCTGTCGAATTGGCCGGCCGACCCGCAGACGTCGCTCAGCCCGAGACTCATGCTCAGTTGTTGCAACGCGTTATAACCTCAGCGGATCAAGCGGTCAGGCAAGTTGATTGCCGATCGTTGTTCAACTGGAAGCCGCAACGTACTTTGGCCACCTTAGTGGTCTTGGGGCTGATCACCACAGGTGGCGTGACCCTGTTTCAGTGGGACTGGATGAAGCTATGGACCAAGCGACTCTTTGCACTGGCCGATCAGCCGTGGCCCCGAATGGCAGTCTTGCGAGTCGATGAACTTGTGCTGCCCTTGCCTGTATTCACCGGCCAAGTTACAGCCGAACAAACAAAGATTCATTTTGTCGACCAACTAGCCAGAGTACCGCTGGGAGCTTCGCCACTGCTGCGCGTCTCGGCTGATGCCTCCGCCAAGAAGCTGCCGGAAGTGTGTACCTTGTATTATCGCGCTCAAGATGGCACTCGCGGACGCGCCAATTTGCGGCGCATCGGATCACCGCAGGCCGGATGGCAGGAGTTCAATTTGGATGGTCCGCCACTAAGCGGCATTTCCCATTCGATGTCGCTGGATGTGGTCGGCCTAGACGCCCGACTACGCGATCTGCAACTGGAAGTAGTCGACCGGATTGTGATCACCGATCTGCAGCTCGACTGCCAATATCCGGCGTACCTGTTGGATAACCTAAGCACTCGACCCGCTCGAGAGAAAGTCGCTTATCGAACCGGATTGCAAATACCTGAAGGTACCCAGTGCGTTCTGCTTGGTACTTGTAACGCTGCCTTAAGCCGCGTCCAGTACACGATCGGATACTCGTCAGATGCTGGACAGACTACCCAGGATGATCGGCTGAATATTCGCGAAGCGACCGTGTCAGAGAGCCGTTTCAGTCTTCCGCTAGGACGCCTTAAAAATAGCCAACAGGTTGAAATTCGATTGATGGATCAGTACGGGTTGTCTTCGGAACAGGTATTGCGATACCAAATCCTTGTGGTGCCTGACACCGTACCTTCGGTTGAGTCGCGACTGGAAGGGATCGGTTTGGCAATCACGCCGTCAGCCTATCTACCCATCCAAGGTACCGCGACGGACGATCATGGTATTGCCGAAGTGGCGGTTGAACTGGCTGTTGACGAATTGGTTGCTGACCCCATCCCACTGACTCTTGCCGATCAGCAGATAGAAGGTCGAGTCGACTTTCAGGAACTGGCCGAAAGCCAGACGCTGACGATCAAACCGGGGATGACGGTCGGACTGAGCGTTCGGGCCAGCGATCGCTACGATTTGGATAGCCAGTCTCATGTCGGACGCGGTCAGGCTCAGCAACTTGCCGTCGTCACCTCAGATCAACTGCTGGTTCTACTGGATCGACAAGAACTGGAACTGCGGCAGCGACTGGAGCAGATTATTAGCGAACTGAATCAATTGCAAGAGGCACTACAGAGCCTTGCTGAACAGTTGACACTATTGGAAACACCCAAACAGGCTAATACTTTAGACCAGTTCGATCAGTTGCAATCGCTTGCGTTTAACCAGACCAGCCCGGCTCAGCCAAGCGGTCAGGAGACAGATGGTCTGAGTGAAACGGATCGACAAAACGCGCAGCGTATCGCCGTGCTTCGAGCACAACAAGGTGTCCTCCAAACCGACAAATCGCGACAGGAACTTACAGGGATCGCTCAGCGAGTTGAAAACTTGCGACTTCAATTGCAGCACAATCGCATTGACAGTCTAGACCGCCAACAGCGCTTGCTTGATAAAGTACAATCGCCGCTCGAGGCATTGCTAGCTGACCAGTACGTTACTTTGGATCAGCAGATGAATGCTCTACAGTTGGCAACACAGTCGGGTGAGGGCAAGATTCAGGCAAGTTCTGCGTTGGATTCCGTGGAGTTGGTGATTCAAGCGCTGGAAGACATAAAATCGAGTATGCTAGATATCGAGTCCTACAACGAGATTATCGACCTGGTGCGAACGCTGTTAGAAGAGCAGGAACGCATCTTAAAAGAGACCGAAGAGACTCAGAAGGCTCGCGTTTTAGATTTGTTCAAATAAAACGGGCATGTAAAGCGCTTACGCAAAGTGTTGACTGTTGGAGCAACTCATGAAAACGCATTCATTCAGATTTTGGACACTGTTCATTGGTCTGACTATCGGTTTGGCATGGTCTCAACTGTCGGCTTGGTGTCAAACGACAGAACCGCCTAAGACGGACCCGCTGGCGGGCGCACAGGAGCAGTTGGCTCAGCAGTTGTCACGCCTGGAAGCTCTTCTATTGCGATCTGCCGATCTGGAAGCCTTGGATAACCCAACTCGAGCGGCTTTGTTGCAGCAAGCGGTTGGACTGAGCAAAGAGGCGCAATTAAGCGAACTGCTGGAGAAAGCGGCAGAGAGTCTTCTATCGAATCAGTTGAGTGAAGCCATTGACCAGCAAAAGGCTAGTCGTGAAGCTCTCAAGCGACTTCTGGAACTGCTTCAGAGTGAGAATCGCGAAAAGCGAGTTCGTGAGCAGCGAGATCAGGTGCGCCGCTGGATTGAAGATGCCGATCGGCTCTTGCGGCTTCAGTCTTCGCTGCGCGGACGGACCGAAGGTGGACAGGACAGCGAACAAGCGGCTAAGGATCAACAGCAACTGGCCGACAAAGCGACTCAAATCGCTAGCGACCTAAGCGATTCGGATAAATCGCCAGATCAATCGGAAGGAACTCCGCAATCGGATCAGAAGCAATCGTCGCCTTCAACTGAAAAACAACCAGCGGACAGCAAATCCAATCCTGAACAGGCATCAGACGGGCAGCCGTCAAAAAATCAGCAGACCGATGGTCAAAAATCAGAGAGCCAGCAGTCTGAAGGTCAGCAGTCTGAAGGTCAGCAGTCTGAAGGACAACAATCGGAAGGACAACAATCTGAAGGCCAGCAGTCGGGGCAATCCAAGGGGCAAGCCTCCGAAGGCCAACAGCCTCAACAGCCTCAGTCGCCCACTGAGCGTGCTGGTCAGCAGATCCAGCAGGCTCAGCAGCGCATGGAGGAGGCTCGACAAGAATTGGAACGATCGCAGCGGGAGGGGGCGATCGAGAAACAGCGCGAGGCCGAGCAGAACTTGCGCGAGGCCATCGAGCAACTGGAAGAGATTTTGCGACAATTGCGGGAAGAAGAGGTCAAGCGATCGTTGGAAACTCTCGAGACTCGACTTCGCAGAATGTTGGAAATGCAAAACAAAGTTTTCGAGGAGACGCAGCGACTGCATGAGATTGCCGGCGATCAACCCGACCGACAAGTCTTCACGCGAGCCGCGACGATAGCGCGGGACCAACAAAAGGTCAGTGCCGAAGGTGAGCGAGCGCTGCTTTTGTTAAAGGAGGAGGGCTCCAGCGCGGCTTTCCCAGAAGCATTGACTCAAGTCAATTCCGATAGTGCTTCAGTGGCGATACGCTTGGAAGCGGGTGATGTGAGTAAAGTGACGCTGGTGGTCCAGGAGGACATCGTGCAGGCATTGCAGGAAATGGTCGAGGCCATCAGCAAGCTAAGGAAAGACAACCAACAACGCTCCGAACAGAACCAACAACAACCCGGCGGCGGATCGATGGATCCAGAGATGCAGCCGCTGATCGACAAGCTTGCTGAACTGCGATTGATTCGTACGCTGCAAATGCGTGTCAATAAACGAACCCAAACCATCTCTCAAATGTTGGCAGACCCTAGCGATCCTGTTGGTCAGGCTCAGG
>JBIIJD010000148.1:0-4761 GCA_044234105.1 Aureliella sp.
CAACAATTTATCGTTGTTTGCAATCGACCTGGATCAACTGTTCAAGCAACAACCCGCTCGCATGGGCAAGTTGCTGCGTGATTTGGTACCACGCTTTGAATCAGGCGAACTGCATCCGTTGCCCGTGGAAGTTTACGGTGCCGACGACACAACAGCCGCCTTCAAGTTCATGCAGCAAGGCAAGCATATTGGCAAAGTGGTCGTGCAGTATACCGCCAAGCCATCTCAAGTGATTGCAGGCAGCTACGATAGCGTGCGCTTTCGTGCGGATGCGAGTTACTGGATCGCCGGCGGTTTAGGAGGATTCGGTTTGCAGATCGCCAAGTGGCTGGTGCAGTGCGGTGTGCGTCATCTTGTGCTGAGCGGTCGCAGTCAACAACTGCGCCCTCAAGCCCAGCAGGTAGTTGACGATCTACGAGCCCAGGGAGCGACGATCCTAGTACTACCTACCGATATCACGCAGCCTCAGGAGGTTCGCAAGACCCTGCAAATCATCGATCAACAATTGCCGTCGCTGGCCGGTGTGATTCACACCGCGATGGTGCTTGAGGACAAATTGTTGCTGGACCTGGATCGCGAAACGCTGGAGCGAGTCCTGTGGCCGAAAGTCCTGGGTGGTTGGAATTTACACCAAGAGACACTGGATCGAAACCTGGATTTGTTCGTGGTGTTCTCCTCGCTGTCCAGCGTTTTTGGCCACGCTGGCCAGGCCAACTATTCAGCGGCCAACGCTTTGCTGGACAGTTTAGCCCACTATCGCCGTAGCTTGGGTCTGCCCGGCCTGGCGATCAACTGGGGCCACCTGGGCGAGGTGGGATACCTTGCCGAACGTGAGCAGTTGGGTCAGCGATTGGAACGCCAGGGAGTGTTAAGCTTCACTGTGCAACAAGCTACAGACTGTTTCGAGTACGCACTGCAAACTCAAGCGGTACAATTGAGCGTTCTTCGGATGGACTGGTCCTTGTGGCGTGGCTTAGGTATCACCAACCGAGTGTCCCCACGATTTGCCCACCTGCTGCGACGTTCCGAATCTGCATCTGAACTGTCTGGGCAAACTGCCAGTGCAGCACGATTGCGCCAGTGTGCAGCCGGCCAGCGGCAAACGTTGATATCTGGGATGCTTCGCAGCAAGATCAGCAGTTTGCTGGGTATGTCGACAGAGCAAGTGCGAGAAGATCGCGCGCTGCTTGAGATGGGGCTTGATTCTTTGATGGCCGTCGAACTACGTAACTGGATCGAAAGTCAGTGGGAAATCAATCTGCCCATTTCGGCGCTGATGCGAAGTCACAGTTTGGGAGAATTGATCGCTTCGATTGGCAGCATGATGAGTCAGGGAAGTAATGAACCTGCCGCATCAGACGCAAGCCTACCGGCGGATGTGCAACCGATTACCCAACAGGATGCCTCGACACAAGAAGCTGCGATGGCAGGAAGCAGGCCAGCGTCAGAGCCTTCAGCGCTGAATCCAGTCCAGCCGATCGATTGCGAAAGGGCTGCCGATCTGCTGGAGAAGCTGGATCAGATTCCGGATGATCAGGTCAGCCAACTACTGATGCAAGTACTCAAGCAGCAGTCCGTCGATTAGACGCCCCTATTGGCTCGCTAGGGCTCGACCACAGCCACCCGAGCTTTATGTGAATGGGTTACGATTTTAGTCGCTTGTAGATTGCATGCCGCGCATTCGATCACGGGCTTGTGAGAGCAGCGGCCCTATGGTGCCCTCGGGTATGCCCAAATCATGGCTGATATCGCGGTATGTGCGATGTTCAAGGTGATACATGCGAATGACTTGCGCTTCGCGATCGGGCAGTTTGACCAATAGGGCCTCCACTTGTTCTCTATTCTGGAAATGCAACCCGTCTCCGTTGGCGGTTGCCGGCATATTGGCTGAATTGAGTCTCGGAATATGCGCGGCGGATTTCATGGTTGTAAGTTCTTTGGCCGCCACGCGGCGAGTGATCACGACCAAATAAGTGCCCAACGAGCTTTGTCCTTGGAAACGTCTGAGTACTGCGAAGTCATGGTCAACTAAAGCCAGTAGAACTTCGGCCACCAGGTCATCTCGCCACTCGTCTGGCAGGGTCGCACCTAACCTCCAGCGACCAAGCTGATTGACCACATGAACGATCAAGGGCAGAAATCGCTCGACGAATATCTCCCACGCTCCGTCTTGTCCAGCCAAGCAGTCGTTCAGGAGGATTCGATCTTTGTCTGATAAAACCACAGTTGGTATGTCGGATTGAGAAAATATGGCTGGTCGTCGAGAACAGATGCAAAATGCCACGACGGAGGGGTTAGTTCGTCCAAAGTCCGCTCCCTTACAGTTTAACTACTGTTCGCAGCTTTTGCCATTTGCTGCAACTTGAGTTTCTGAATGTCTAGGATTTTGATCGATGTTTCTTCAGGAAAACTTACCTTTTTCTATCAATAATGGTCATTCTGACAATAGTTATTGCACTGGCAAACGTCTTAGGTTTAGGCCGGATGGTCGCGATCGATTCTAAGTAGCTCCACAGGAGTTGCCCATTGAATTGGTGAGGCCTATAGGGTTCGTCATGATCCTAGCTTGTCGGTCGCTTGACATGGGGCTCAACCCTGCATACCATCTGATTTCCAAGGCGGTAAAGCTTGCCAAATACCTGGAGAAAAAAGGGTTGATTCTGACGATTCGGTAGGTAGATGGCTTGGCGACTCGCCGATATTCTAAAGAACATGTCTTTCCAGCCGTCGTATTCCTGGATAATGCGGTGGTTAAGTTAAATCTAGAAAGGTTACTTACCAGATGGCTCACGTAGTTACTCAGCCTTGCGAAGGTTGCCGTTACACCGATTGTGTTGTAGTTTGTCCTGTCGAGTGCTTCTACGAAGGCGAACGAATGTTATACATTCACCCTGACGAGTGTATCGATTGTGAAGCCTGTGTGCCCGAGTGTCCGGTCGAGGCGATCTTCCACGAAGACAATGTTCCCGATGAATGGAAGCAATATATTCAAATCAATGCGGATCAGGCGCCACAGTGCGAAGTTATCACCGAGAAGAAGACTCCGCTTGCCGACAGTTAGTATTCGGTGTAAAGGCGGTATAGAACCTGAGTGCCGCAATCTTGCAGTTCAAGATTGACTAACCGCTCGTACTGTTGCTGAGCCTGTTTCATGCCGGGCAGATCCAATCCCATCTGAGCGGCGCTGTCCAGAGCGATGCGAATATCTTTCAGCATGTGCTTGACGAAGAAACCAGGTGCGAAATTGCCGCTTAGCGCTCGTGGGGCAAGGTTTGTCATGGCCCAACTACCTGCTGCGCCGCCGGCAATACAGGCTTGGGCTGCTGAGGGATCCAGCCCTGCCTTCAGTGCGTAAGCCAGCGCTTCGCACCAGGCCAACATGCCAACTGCTCCTGCAATTTGATTAGCCAGTTTGCAGTGCTGTCCAGAGCCTGCCGGCCCAAGGCGAGCGATGTTCTGTCCCATCAACTGAAACAGTGGCAACGCTCGCTCGTAGTCATCTGACTGCCCACCCACCATGATCACTAGCTTCGCCTCGCGAGCTCCAATGTCACCGCCTGAGACCGGTGCGTCCAGAGCTTGAAGGCCCCGAGCAGCGGCCGCTTGGGCAATTCGCTCGGCCAGCACCGGACTGGAAGTCGTCATGTCGATCAGGAGAGTTCCGGGGCGCGAATGCGCAATAATCCCGTCCTGAGACAAATAGCCAGCTTCGACATCGGCCGGAAATCCCAACATGGTGATGACAACATCAGCCGCCTGGGCAGCTTCAGCAAAGCTGTTGTGCCACTGGGCTCCAGCGTCCACAAGCGGCTGAGCCTTGCTGGCGGTACGATTATACACGTGCAGGGAGTATCCCGCTTTGAGGATGTGGCCTGCCATACTGCGTCCCATAACGCCGGTGCCGATAAATGCGATTCGCGGTTTTTGCATGGTCATTTCATTCAAATGGTTGTTCGGAGAATTAAGTCGTCGATGCCTGATAGTCAAACGAATCGATTTGTGTATTGTATCACGCAGTAGTTTCGATCGCTAACCGGACGCAAGCGCGCTCCGGCTGATTCGTCAACAGCCCGCTAGCCCTCCGGTAAACGTTATGGCACCGCTTGAGCATTGTCACGTCATCGACCTGTCTTTGTTGCTGCCCGGCCCTTTGGCTACTCAGATCCTGCGTGATATGGGTGCCAAGGTAACTAAAGTCGAGCCTCCCTATCCAGGAGACTACCTGGCGCTGTGGCCTCCCATGATGGGGATGGTTTCAGGGGCCTATTTTGCGCTGAATCGAGGCAAGCAGATAGTTGAAATCGATTTGAAGAGTCCGAAAGGTCTTGGCCAGCTTGCAGAGCTTGTACGAACCGCAGATGTTGTGGTGGAGGGCTTTCGGCCTGGCGTAATTAACAAACTTGGATTTGGATTTGACCGCTTGCAGGAACTGAACCCTAAAGCCATTCTGTGCAGCATCTCGGGTTTCGGTCAGTCGGGGCCATACAAGATGCGAGCCGGCCACGACTTGGGATATCAGGCAATGGTGGGAGTCCTATCGCTGGCTGGGCAAACAGGGCTATCCAATCCGCCGCTACAAGTCGCGGACACGGCGGCTGGCTCGTATGCAGCAGCCATGCTGATCATGGCTGCCTTGTTGGAACGCGACCGAACAGGCGTGGGGCGGCACATCGATGTCAGCATGGCTGAGCAGATACTTCCGTTGATGACAACGCAGTACGCTTCGGCGGCAGCTTCCGAAAAGGACCCGGTTCCTGATGG
>JBIIJD010000149.1:0-4756 GCA_044234105.1 Aureliella sp.
TACTGACATGTTGCTACGCGATGGATCCGGATAATGCAACTTTGAGTTACGATCGAGAGATTCGGCCCATTTTGGCCGAGTACTGTTTTGCCTGCCACGGTTTTGATAGCTCGGCCCGGCAAGGTGATCTGCGATTGGATACGCGCGAAGGTGCGTTGCATTCCGGCAGCGGTGGTGCGATCAATCCTGGAAATCCAGAGACCAGTTGGCTGATGCTTCGAATCGAGTCCACTGAGCACGATGTGCAGATGCCCCCGCCAGAGACCGGAAAGCGGTTGACTGAGCAGCAGAAGGAGCTGCTGCGCCAGTGGATCACGCAGGGGGCTGAATACCAGCAGCACTGGTCTTTCACTCCACCGGTACGCAGCAGTCCTCCAGCTCCAGAGCGTCAATCGCTGACGGCAAACAACGAGATCGATCTGTTCATTCAGTTCCAACTGAGGCAAGTAGATCTGGAACCTGCAGTGATCGCGATGCCAGAGACTTTATTGCGCCGGCTTTGCTTTGATTTGATCGGCCTACCACCATCGCCCGAGCAACTGGATCAGTTTCTGAGCCTTTGGAAAGTAGATCCCGACCAGGCATACTCTCAGTCCGTCGATTGGTTGTTAGCGAGTCCTCATTTCGGCGAGCGATTGGGGCGCTGGTGGCTAGATCAGGCTCGTTACGCAGACAGCAACGGCTACTCGATCGATCGACCAAGACAGATTTGGGCCTATCGCGACTGGGTTGTTCAAGCGCTCAACGCGGACATTCCTTTTGATCAGTTTACGATCCATCAACTTGCCGGGGACCTATTGCCCAATGCTGGGACGCAGCAGTTGATTGCAACCGGATTTCACCGCAATACGCAGCTCAACGAAGAAGGCGGCATCGACAAGGAGCAGTTTCGGATTGAAAGTGTTTTTGATCGCGTTGCCACGACTGGGACTGTCTGGCTTGGTCTGACAATCAGCTGTGCGCAGTGCCATGATCACAAGTTCGATCCGATCACTCAAACGGAATACTATAGGCTGTTCGCTTTTCTGAATAACCAAGACGAGCCCAGTCTGGAGATTTCACTATCGGACCAAAAAAAGGCGACGACCTTGGTGATGCGCGAGCTTGACGAGCCGCGTAAGACACATTTGTTGATTCAAGGCGATTTCACACGGCCATCTGTCGAGATTCAGCCAGGCACTCCACAGTGCCTACCAGGGCTGCAGGTTGCAGGCCTAGATTCGGGTGAGTCGAACGATGCAAATGACTCGGAAGGATCTGCTAGCAAGCTAAGGCCGAATCGATTGGACTTGGCTCGATGGCTGGTCGATCGAAACAATCCGTTGACTGCTCGCGTGGTTGTCAATCGGCTGTGGCAGCATCTGTTTGGGCGAGGGCTGGTGGCAACGGATAACGACTTCGGTTTACAGGGTAGCCCACCCAGCCATCCTGAGCTGCTGGACTGGCTGGCAGTAGAATTGATGGAAAGTGGGTGGCAGTTTAAGCATATTCTAAGGCTGATGGTCAGTTCGCACGTGTATCGGCAAAGTTCACTGCATCGGGAGGACGTCGCTGCGGTCGATCCAAACAATTTGCTTCTCGCCAAACAGTCACGCCTGCGACTGGATGCGGAGGTGGTCAGAGACGTGGCGCTGGCAGCCAGTGGAATGCTAGCTTCACAATTGAGCGGACCGCCGGTCTATCCGCCAATTCCAGAAGGTGTGCTGAGCCTCGGGCAGGCCAAGCAGAGTTGGAAGACCAGTCAGGGTGGTGATCGCTATCGACGCGGCCTTTACACATTCATCTATCGAGCCACTCCGCCGCCCGCAATGAATGTGTTTGATGCGCCTGATGGGCTGAGTACCTGCACGCGGCGCCCGCGCAGCAACACGCCACTACAGGCTTTGACGCTGATGAACGATACCGCATTTTTTGAACTCGCACAGGGACTAAGTCAGATCATTCAGCAACAAGGCTTGCCCTATGCGTTTCGCCGCTGTACTTCGCGTCTGCCATCCGAATCCGAGATCGCTACTTTGCAACGACTGGATTCATTGAGTGCAGCACGGGTTCTGCTGAATCTTGATGAGACAATAACGCGAGAGTAATCAAAGATGCCTGCCAGGCTTAGAGATATCACGAATAATCAAATGTTGGCGACAAGTTCCACTTCAACGAAGATTCAGTCTTTCCAAGCGGAGCAGCCGCAGAAATGCAGCCCGCGTGAGGTGCTGAAGCAGGTTACGCGAAGACATTTCTTCAGTCATTGCGCCATGGGGATTGGCGGAATCGCTCTTGCCTCGCTTCTGGATCCGCAAGGGCTCTCCGCTCAGCAAGCGGATCTGGCAAATCAGCCACTAGCAAGTCGCGCTGGTCATTTTGCAGGGCGAGCCAAAAGCGTCATCTTCTTGTTCATGGCGGGGGGGCCGTCGCAGTTGGAGTTGTTCGACTACAAGCCAAAGCTCAGCGCGCTGAGCGGCCAGCCGATTCCGGACAGCTTTATCGCCGGAAAGCGATTTGCGTTTATGGACAGCAGCCATCGTATCGATCTGTTGGGAAGTAAACAAACATTTCAGCAATACGGTCAGTGTGGAGCCTGGATCAGCCAATTGCTACCGCATACCGCTAGGATAGTGGACGATCTGACTTTCATTAAGACTTGCAAGACCGATTTGTTTAATCATGCTCCGGCCAAGTTGTTCATGAATACGGGCAGTGGACAGTTTGGTCGCCCAAGCATGGGGGCTTGGATCACTTATGGCCTTGGCAGCCAAGCGCAGGACTTGCCTGGTTTTGTGGTGTTGCAAAGCGGCCCGCGTGGCCCGCGAGGTGGCTCGATTCACTGGAGCAGCGGCGTTCTTCCCACAACCTTTCAAGGTGTGCCGCTGAGAAATCACGGTGAGCCCATCTTGAATTTGTCGACTCCGACGTCAGTTTCTGGTGATGATCAGCATCAAGTCTATCAAGCCGTCAAAGAACTGAATCTCGCGAGATTGGTGCAGACGGGTGATGCCGAAATTGCCACGAGAATTAATTCGTACGAACTGGCATACCGCATGCAAAGCAGCGCGCCCGAGTTGATGGACACCTCGAAGGAAACAGCGGAAACGCTCGATCTTTACGGTATCAAGGATCCTGAAGAATCTAGTTATGCACGAAATTGTTTGTTAGCCCGTCGTTTGGTGGAGCGTGGCACTCGTTTTGTCCAGCTTTATCACACGAATTGGGACCACCATGGTGGGCCAACAGAGAATCTGGAGAAACACTTGCCGGAAATTTCGCAAGAGATCGATCAGGCGACTGCAGCGTTGATCACTGACTTAAAGCGCCACGGACTGCTGGATGATACTCTGGTGATCTGGGGCGGTGAGTTTGGTAGGACACCTATGGGTGAAGTGCGTGAGTCGACGGGACGCAATCATCACATCGACGCCTTTACTATATGGTTTGCTGGTGGTGGATTTCGGCCAGGGATCACCTATGGACAGACCGATGATTTTGGATTTGCGCCAGTAGAAAAGCCGGTGCATGTCCGCGACATCCATGCAACTATTCTTCATCAGCTTGGCCTGGATCACAACAAGCTGTCAGTCAAATTCCAAGGCTTGGATGTGCGTCTGACCGGGGTCCAACCTGCACAAGTGCTGTATGATCTGATAAGCTGACAGATTCAGGTTCCATATCCCGCGTCAAGGTTCAGTTGCTGATGCCAAATAGTACCACATCAGATCATTGGGAAAGCGCAACAGTGAAATTTCTTTGGGGCAAGAAGGATGTCGGCATTGCGCTACTTGCGTTGATCTGCATCAGTCTCTATTTGCTACTGCGCTTGGGTGCCGAACGACCTACTGATGGTGCGGAGCGAGTTCTTTGGGGTGCCATGTTGATTGGCGGCATTCCTCTGTTGATTGAATTGCTGCTTGGAGTCGTACGCGGGCAATTCGGATCCGACCTCTTGGCTGGAATGTCGATTGCTACAGCCGCAGTGCTCAACGAACCCCTCGCGGGTACCCTGGTAGTACTGATGTTATCTGGGGGAGCCGCGTTGGAGACGTTTGCCGTCAAAAAAGCGTCATCTGTGTTGGAGGCATTGGCGCAGCGAATGCCTTCAGTGGCACATCAGCAGGTTGACAATAGCCTTATCGACATCGCAATTGACAAGATCGCCATTGGCGATTTGCTTGTTGTTTTGCCTCACGAGTGCTGTCCAGTGGATGGAGTGGTCGTTCAGGGCCATGGCAGCATGGACGAAGCCTATTTAACTGGTGAACCATTCCAGATATCCAAATCCATCGGTTCTGCGGTCTTGTCCGGTGCCCTCAATGGCAACTCGGCTCTGACCATTCAAGCGGTCAGGCTCGCGCAGGATTCGCGGTACGCGCGCATCATGCAGGTAATGCAGCAATCTCAGCAGCAGAGGCCGCAACTTAGGAGATTAGGTGATCAGCTTGGCATGGCCTACACGCCGCTGGCAGTTGCCGTTGCAACAGCAGCATGGATTTACAGCGGTGAAGCGTTGCGATTCCTAGCAGTACTTGTGATTGCCACTCCCTGCCCACTGCTGATCGCAATCCCCGTGGCAATCATAGGCTCGATATCGTTATCGGCCAAACGCGGCATTATCATTCGCGACCCTATCGTGCTTGAGCGAATTGGCACTTGCAACACAATGATCTTCGACAAGACCGGTACGCTCACCTACGGAAAGCCATCGCTTGTGGAGCAGATAGTGGCTTCTCAGTGGTCTGGTCAGGATGTTCTTTCATTGGTCGCAAGT
>JBIIJD010000037.1:0-49935 GCA_044234105.1 Aureliella sp.
CTTCGCGTAGCCTCGAATTAAGCCACATCCTCCACCGCTTGTGTGAGCCCCCGTCAATTCCTTTGAGTTTCAGCCTTGCGACCATACTCCCCAGGCGGAGCACTTAACACTTTCGCTACGTCCGAGAGGATGTGAGGGTCCCCACAGACTAGTGCTCATCGTTTACGGCTAGGACTACCGGGGTATCTAATCCCGTTTGCTACCCTAGCTTTCGTTCCTCAGCGTCAGAAGAGACCCAGTAAGCCGCTTTCGCCACCGGTGTTCCAGATGATATCAACGCATTTCACCGCTCCACCATCTGTTCCGCTTACCTCTGCCTCCCTCAAGCCCAGCGGTTTCAAGCGCAGTTCCACAGTTGAGCTGTGGGATTTCACACCTGACCTGCTGAGCCGCCTACGAACTCTTTAAGCCCAGTGATTCCGAATAACGTTTGGAGAGCTCGTCTTACCGCGGCTGCTGGCACGAGCTTAGCCTCTCCTTCCTCCTAGGATCACTCAAATAAAGGGGAGAACCCCTCTACATTTGTTCCCCTACGACAGCGGTTTACAACCCGAAGGCCTTCATCCCGCACGCGGCGTCGCTTGTTCAGACTTTCGTCCATTGACAAAGATTCTCGACTGCAGCCACCCGTAGGTGTCTGGGCAGTTCTCAGTCCCAGTGAGGCGGATCATGCTCTCACACCCGCTACCCATCATCGCCTTGGTAGGCCATTACCCCACCAACTAGCTAATAGGGCGTAGACTCATCCCCGAGCGGAATCACACCTTTGGTCCAAAGACGTTATCCGGTATTACTGCCAGTTTCCCGACGCTATCCCGGTCTCAGGGGCAGATATCTACGTATTCCTCTCCCTTTCGCCGCTGTCCTCGTATTGCTACGATTCTCGCTCGACTTGCATGCCTAATCCACGCCGCCAACGTTCATTCTGAGCCAGGATCAAACCCTTCAATTGTTTATGCTTGCCGCATGACTTCACAGCCAATAAATTGGCTGCTAGCATCGCACGGACGACTAACGAATTGAATAGGCCTTTCGGCTCTACATCAACTTTGTTCCCAGCAGATTTGAAGCTGCTGAGCGCACCCTTGGTCAAATGGTGCCTTATTAACAGTTATGTGTCGAGACTTCGAATACAGCTACTCGTCTTGCGACCAGCAACCGATTTCAAAGCAGACACTCATAACCTTGCTGAAAACTAAATTAGTTCTCAACGGAGAGCTTATCTACCAAATTGTCAAAGATCAAAATTAGTCGACACGTTTCGCGACTCCGACCTGAATCTATCGGAGACTACTTCTATCGTCAAGCGTTAATTCAAGCTTGAGCGATATTAGTTCGAGGCGATTCATGTCGCCCTTGTGTTCTCCCCAACATGGAAGCACGGTAGTGTATCGGGCGATCATTCTGAAGGCAAGCCGTCTGGTAACAATTTTTTCAAAGTTGTTGACCGTTTGGTTGCGGGTTGATCAATCGCCAATCACGGGCCAGAGTTTAACCGACATGCGTCCCGTTGCAAGTGCTAATTGCACTTAATTTGTCCAGCGATCGAATCGATGGCCTAAAGACGTTCTAAGACCTCAGAAAAATAAGCGATTTGCGACAGTTTTTGTGTCCTCACTGCGTCTATTAACGGTCGGCGCGAGGCCAGTTTGAGTTGCCCCACTTGCAAACCAAGCCGGCTGATCTTCCCGAGTCCCCTGGCGCTCACTGCTGAGTGCCAATGTGCTGGGAGCCAGGAATCAGGAGTTGTTTTTGCTGGAACTGTTAGATCTTGGAAAACCTTGAAGCCCTACGGTCTAGCCCAAACGTTTATGCCGGTCATTCGGCCCGTGAGGATTATTCTGGAATAGGATTTCTGGCGTTTAAGCTGTCAAAGCTTGCCGTGTCACTGTCTTCAACCTAATTTTGCATAGGCATTTTCCCCGAAGAACCTACCCGTGACGGCGTTTTGGTAAAAAATGCTCAGCTCCAAAGAATGTCCCCCGGTTCTTTTAAGAGTTGTATGTTTTCCAATAGTCTCCTTGGGTCCCATTGCTGCAATTGTTTGATCGATCATGACTAGCAACACGCCCGTTAATAGTAACGGATCGCTGGACTCGCTGCTGAAACGCCTGGATGGTATGCTGACAGGCGGCAAGTCGACCGCCGTACAAGCTGTTCGACCAGCCAGCGCTGAATCCCCGTTCGCTGCAGCACCTGCAAGCCATCAGGCATACGCGCCTGGTAGCATTCCAGCCAGCACATCAACATCATCCAGCACGAATTGCAAGTTCGGGCAACTGACTGGCCATCGCGATGAGCCCTTCATTCCAATGGCACCCAAGAGTCTTGAAGACGCTGGCTTGACAGAAGCATTGGTCGAAGAGCTGATCATGCGCTACCTGTTAGGGCGTGGCGAGGCATCGGGGCGCCAAATTGCTGCACAAATCAGGTTGCCTTTCTTGCTGGTGGAACCCATCCTGAATCGGCTCAAGAAGGAACAATTGACGACCTACCGAGGTGCCAATTCCGTTAACGACTACATCCATGTACTGACGGACCAAGGGTCTGATCGAGCCAGACGTTATAACCTTCGTACCACCTACTTTGGTTCGGCGCCCGTTCCGCTGGCCGAGTACTGTCAGTCGGTCAAGTTCCAATCTGTAGAGACTCAAAGACCAAGACGTGAAGAACTGTTAAGTGCGTTCAAGGATCTTCTGATCGACAAGCGGATGTTGGGTAAGTTAGGGCCAGCCGTCAACAGCGGTCGCGGTATGTTCTTGTACGGTTACCCAGGAAATGGCAAGACCAGTATCGCAGAACGAATTACCCTGGCTTTTGGAAAATACATTTGGATTCCTCGGGCGCTTTCCATCGATGGCGAAATCATGCGATTGTATGATCCGCTGTGCCACGAACCGGCACCCATGCAGCGAGGTGAAGGCTACTTGAACGATTCGGTGATTGACGAGCGCTGGGTGCGCATCAAGCGACCTACGATTATCGCCGGCGGCGAGCTGACCATGGAAATGTTGGAGGTCCAGCGAGATAAAGAATCCAACGTCAATGAATCGCCGCTGCAACTTAAAAGTAACTGCGGCGTACTGGTGATCGATGACTTTGGCCGCCAGCGCATGAGAGTTGACGAGCTGCTGAATCGATGGATTGTGCCTCTGGAAAAGCGGTTCGATTACCTGAATATGTCCAGCGGAAAGAAGACCCAAGTGCCCTTCGATCAGTTGGTCATCTTTTCCACCAATCTGCAGCCCAAGGACTTAGTGGACGATGCCTTCTTGCGGCGAATCCCCTACAAGATCGAAGTCGAAAATCCCAGCGAAGAGGCGTTTCGCAAACTGTTTGAAATCATGAGTTCGCGGTTGGGTGTGCCTTACAACGCTCAGGCTATCGACTACTTGATCGAAAACCACTATCGTCCCAAACAGCGCCCTTTCCGCAACTGCCATCCACGCGATCTGATTCTGCAGGTCAAGAATCTTTGCCTGTACCATGACCAGCAAGCAGAACTAAAGCCGGAGTATCTGGACTTTGCCTGCGATAACTATTTTTCGATTATGTAGTTTACGCAAGTCGTAAGTCGTAAGTCGTACTCAGTACTCAGTACTCACCAACCGGATCGCTTGGTCTTTGGTGCTGAGCTTGCCGTCGAGTTGCAGGCATCTGACTTGAAAGAGCCAGTCTTTGAATCGCGGATCAGGCCGAAAGCCAGATTGGATCAGATCCTGGCCAGTCAGCAGCGGCGGTGGATCTAGTTGCTCGACAGGCCAAGCCAAACGTTGTCGGAGCCACTGTATGGTTTGCAAATTGGCTTGACCAATGTGACATCGCATCTCTAGGAGTTCAACAGCGATCGATGCCCAAGGGGATACTAGCAGCGGCTGTAGCTGTGACCATGGCACGTGCTCCGCTTCAGCAAGTGTTGTTTGATGAGCCAGGGCAAAATTGATGGCAGCGGCTTGGTCGTTGGATAACCTGAGCCGTACTTTTAGCTGACCGGTGGTTTCTTGGCAGTGCCTGCCGACGGCGGCCCAAAGTAGAGCCGACAACCGAGATAGCCAGGTGCATTCCTGAGTCAACCCCAGCATTTTTACGATCTGCTGGGCACAGTTTTTTTCCTGCCAGGATGCGTCGACCTCGGGCAAAAGCACTTGCAGCAGACCCGTTTCGGCCCAGGCCTGCACCGCCCATGCACTGGCATCGGTCTCCAGTGTCTTACGCAACTCAACCGCCAGTCGCTCGCCGCTAACGGCGATGGCCTGCTGAGCGTGTCGCCCGATTGCTCGATAGGTTTCATCTTCGATCTCAAAGCCAAATCGAGCTGCTATCCGAACCGCTCTTAACATACGCAGCTTGTCCTCACTGATTCTGGCATCCGCGTTTCCAATGGCCCGAACGATGTGACGTTCCAGGTCCTGCTGGCCGCCTACAAAGTCAATCACTTGAGCAGCCAAGGGGTCGTAGAACATCCCGTTGATCGTGAAATCGCGTCGCTGAGCATCCACTTCGGGAGTGCTGAAGGTGACCCAGTCGGGCCTGCGTCCGTCGCTGTAGCTGCTGTCGGTTCGAAACGTGGCAACTTCAACTTGATGCCGACGATCGCTGGCCTGCACGATGATTACTCCAAAGGCAGCGCCCACGGGTAGCGTGTTGCCGAATCCGAACAGCTTTCGAATGTCTGGGGGCTGTGCGTTGGTCGCGATATCGAAATCGGCGGGTTGGATACCCAGCAGAAAGTCGCGAACGCAGCCTCCAGCCCAATAGGCATCAAAGCCGGCCTCGCGGAGTCTCCGTACGACTTCGATGGCAAATTCTCTTAGTGCATAGGCGCTATCGGACGTCAAGTTGGTTTCGCTTCAGTTATCTGGTCTTGGTTGCAGGGGATGGCTGACGCTTCAATATGTCCACGTTAGCTTGGCTAGTTTGGCCGCTGAGCCACTCGGATGACTGGCAGGATTCTTTCAAGTGCTATTCGGCATTCTTCCAGTATTGGTAGCGGCTGTTCGGGATGGTTGCCTACTAAGTACTCCATGACATTGGGAGCATTGATCCGTTGTCGCGTTTGGCTTAGTAGTTCCGCGAGGTGGTCCAAAAGACTGGACTGCTGAGCGTCGGTAAGTGGTATCGCTTCGTGATGTACCTGGCCCCCTCGCTGGGTTCTGGACAACCTTAACAGTCGCCCTGCGGACACAGTTATCTTATCGTCTTGGACGTACAGTCGCCTGAGTTGTCCAACTGAATTGAACTGCACTACAGGGCTTTCGTCAAAGTAGAAGCTCCATCCCTTGTTGGCTCGACATCCCGCAAACAATTCGATGACCTTATGCTGTCTAAAATGAAGTCCCTCGGGTCGAAGCAGCAGCCGCACTCGGTAGGCTGTCGCTTCGAGCAAGAAGTTTTCACGTTTCTGCTGATGGATTGCCATGCTTGTTAGATTTTACTGAATAAGTCGAGTTTGCTGGTCGATACCAAAGGTGAAGTCTCATTGGTGCTTTGCTAGCACGAAAGGAATCGTCATGCTCCGACAAGTCTCTCCGGCCCTGATCTTAATCGGTCTGGTGCTGTCTGTATCCGGCTGCATCTCTGTACAGCCAGGAAATTGTGAGTTCGTGGGCTACGGAACGCCTGGCGCGGGGCTGGCCTGTGACCAGGGCTGTGCTGTGTCGGAGTGTGATTCGGGGCACTGCGATGGTCATTTCGCTGGTCGAGGCCCCTTGGCTGGGTTCTTTGGTTCGGGATGCTGTGGACAGGGCGGTTGCGGGCAGTGGTACGTGGACGAATGGATCAACGAGCCGCCTGTGCCAGATAATTGCGGATTTGATAACTGCGGTAACGATGTTTGTTCGCGTGGCTGCGGGGCACCTGCGCGTTCGTTCTTTCGGTTGTTGTTAGGCGACCGATGTATGGATGACTGTGAAAGTTGTGGTTGCGACGAAGCAAATAATTGTGCTGCGGGCTGTGATTCTGGCTGCATTTCGGACGGTGGATATTCTTCTTCTGGCGCAGGTTGCCAGTGCAGGGCTAACAGCGTTGGTACCACGCCTGCCGAAGTATCAGATCAGCCGGCGGAAAGCTACAGCACGCCAGTTCCCTCGGCCCCGACTACCGAATCTACGACCAGACCGACTAGCAAGATCAAAGCGCCTACACCGGCCCCAGTGCTGAAATCCAGCGCAGCCACTCGATTGAATCCGGCCATGCGTAAAGTAGTTCGCTAGCTCAGCGGCCAGAGGGCTAACGTGTATGCAAACTGCGTCGTCGACGTTCTTCGCGGCGCACGTCGTCAATCAAACCGGCAACCTCTGGGACTTTGTCAATGCCACGAAGGTTCAGTTCGGGGTGACTTTGGTCTCGTCCGCTGATGCGTATCGAGCCGATTCCTAACATTCGCTCGACGATCCCTTGGCTGTAGCTGATATCTTCAATGTCGATCACCTCCAGTCGATCGGTGCGTCTAAGCAGGACGCCTTCTTGGTGAATAAAGCGCTGAGTCGTCAGTTCGTAGTGCAGGCCCAAGCGACGATATAGGTAGGTGCCCAGTACCGAAACCCAAAGCAGAAGAACACAGCCAGCCACCGCGTAACTGACCGCTGGCTCGCTGCCGGGAGCAAGTCGCATCACGGCAAACCCCGCCAAAACTGTAATCAATCCGGACATCACCCATGCACCGTACATGGCCTTGGCGCAGAAGCCGCCTTTCCAGAGGCTGCGCTCTGGGGGAGCGGGTGAGTTGGGGGAGTCAACGATTGTGGCCACCCATTCGCGATATCTATCCATACTGCTGCGCGGTTGAGGTGAGCTGGGATTTTCTGCATCAGTCATGGTTGAATTCTTTTGGAAAGACTTCGTAATATGGGGATACGTCAGTCAGTTAATCTGTCGGTTGTGCGCTGGGTTTGATCCTGATGGTTTGGTTGTTGAACGATCCTATTGTACCGAATCTCCTTTGCTGTGTCGTAGCCCCCCTGCCCGGCAAGCCACCGGCCCTGGGCTGCATGGCGGTTTGCCAGAATAATCAGCCTTGTTTGAACTGTGTGGGGCGCTGGTTAACTTGAGAAATCTACCGATAGCTGCTACAACCTATACGTGTCGTGTACTGGGCTTAACTGAGTTGTTCCGATCGCTTATCGGAATGTCAGCGTTTTTTCTCAGGGAGAATAACCGATGATTTGTCCCAATTGTAGTGCCGACAATGATCGTGTTATCGATTCGCGAGCAAGCGATGATGGGCGTACGATTCGCCGCCGGCGGTTCTGCAATCATTGTAGAAAACGATTTACTACCTACGAACGCGTCGAGCAATATCCTTTAAAAATCGTGAAGAAAGATGGGGCTCGCGAGCCTTTCATGCGAGAAAAAATCGAGCGCGGTGTTGAACGCGCTTGTTGGAAACGCCCTATCAGCGCTGAACAGATTCGAGCGTTAGCGGTGCAAGTGGAAGCGGAATTGCAGAGCGATGTAGAATCTGAAGTTCTAAGCACTGTCGTTGGACGTCTAGTGATGAAGCGTTTGGCTGATTTGGATCAAGTGGCTTACGTCCGATTTGCCAGCGTCTACCGCGAGTTCAAGGATGTCGAAGATTTTGTGGCCGAACTAGCGCCTCTTAGACATTCCACCGAGGGTTTGAACGACTAGTCAACACGTAGCGTCTATCGCGAATCGATTCGACGGGCCATTGCGTTTCTTATGCGGCCGAATGGCAAGTGCTTCTCTACGGAACCGCTTGTTGTGGCTTTGGCAATCGAGAAATCACATCGCTTGCCCATGGCTTTCCTTCATACAACGATCGCATGTCGCGATAAAATGACTCGATCTGCTCACCTGAAAGGGATTTTTCGGCTGATTCGATCATCTCTTTCAGTTGCGACGCAGCCAAAGGATCCTTGTAAATCGAAACGGTCGACTGAGCATTTAACACGAATTTAGCAAGTTCAACCAATCTTCGTTCGCGTGGCGAGGGCGGATCTTTCTGAAAGAGGTTGATGAAGGCGGTCAATTTTTCTCGCCCCACAGCAGCATCTCGACTGCGAGCTAGCATGCAATCCAAAAAACCGATTTCAGCAGCGCTCAACGTTTGGACGCCGTCAGATCGAGCCGCTTTGCGCTGCAGGATTTTGACCTGCCGTGAAAGTTCAATTTCATCTTGGATCGCTTGAATCTCGCTACTTCGCGGATCGTCGGAATGTCGGCTCAAAAATTCGTCGACTTGATCTTCAGAGCCCATTAACTGAGATTCGTCGCCAGATTCTGCGGCCACAAGAATCTGTTGGTAAAGCTGGTCAGCCGATGGCGGTTGCAGCATCCAAATACCCGCTCCAATGCTTGCCACCAATATCGCTACGATACCAAAAATGGAAAGCAACTGGACCCAGTCCCGTCCGGCCGTGTGTGAGGGTTGTGTCGTTGCGATCGTGTAATCTGTTCTGTCTGCATCGGTCACTGGGACATAGCGGTTACTGCCTGCAGTTGAAACCGGGGCTGACGATAATGTGCCCGTAACATGCAGTCCGGTCTCGCTGTCCGCAGTGGGGCTGCGGGCGTAGCCGCTTTTAATCTGGCCCGGAGGTGCAGATGGCACTGACAAAGAGGTCGGAAGAGGGCCTCCTGGATTCTCAGAAGCCACCAAGGTCTGCTGTTCGTGAGTGTTGCCCTGTTGACCTGTGTCAGGGCCGCGACTTGGTTGCGGACTAGAGTTTGCTTGATGCGGAGCGGATACCTGATCATCCTGCATGTCCAGCGATGTCAGTTGTTTACCGATGTCGTATTGCTGCGTGGGTGGGGCACTGGACGCAGAGGGCTTGCCGCCAGTCAATTTCGGCTTAGCCTTAAGCGCTAGCTGAACCGACTTCAAGCGGTTGCTGACAACCAAAGCGGTTGGAGGGCGCTTTTGAGGATCTTTGGATAGCAGTTGGTGGACCAATTCAGTCAGTTCGGCAGGCGCTTGATCGGCATACTGCGAAAGGTCGGGAACAGAGCTATATCGCACCGCATACAAGACTTCAGGCAGGCTCTTTCCAATAAAAGGCGGACGTCCGGCTAGCAGCGCAAATAACACACAGCCCAAACTGTAAAGATCGCTTCGAGCTGTCACCATTTTGCCTTCAGCCTGTTCGGGAGGCATGTAATCGGCTGTACCAATTACCGAACCGGCCGCCGTTTCATCGGTCGATCCAAACAGTTTGGCAATACCAAAGTCGGTCAGTTTGATGCTGCCGGTTGAGTCCAACATTAAGTTGGCCGGCTTCAGGTCACGGTGGATGATGCCAATGTTGTGTGCATGTTTTAGAGCAGCGCAGGTTTCGATTCCCACGTGAACCACGTCGGGCCAGTCCAAAAGTCCCTGAGTCCGCAGAAGTTCATGCAGCGACTGGCCTGCCACATACTCCATCACATAAAACAGCATCCCCTGCTCTTCGCCGTAGCCGATCAGGCTAACGATATTCGGGTGTTTCAGTCTTTTGAGAGCTTCGATTTCTGCCGCAAACCTGCGGCGAAAGCGAGGTTGGTTTGAGATTCCACTGGCGATCACTTTGACGGCTACCTGCACGCCCGTCTTAGAATGGGCCGCCTTGTAGACCGATCCCATTCCACCTCGACCTATGACGCGTTCTACTTGATAGGGTCCAAGATACTCAAAGGAATCGTGCGCCATATTTGGATCGCCCTCAAGCAGTGCTTGGCAAGAGAAGTACTGTGGCCGTCTGGATAAGCTACTGCATCCGACAGCCTATGGTTAGGTTCAGTGCAGCGTTTGGTTTGACATTTGTTATCATATCCAGTTTGCCTTAACTGGAACGCTGAATGCTAAAGCAGGCTACGGCTTGCAGAGCGGACTTGGCTGATGAATCCGGTAGGCACTGTAGCGAGTCCATCGCTCGCAGTACAAGACGTTTGGCCGTGTTCAATGTGCGCTCTCCGGCGGACGAGGCGCGGATCAGTTGGCTGACAGTCGCTTGACTGGGATCGTCTTGATTGCTCAAGAGTTCCAGAGCCTTGCGGCGCTGTGTGTCATCACACGCGTTCAAATAGTATAGCAATGGCAAAGTGGGTTTGCGCTGTGCCAGGTCGGTTCCCAAAGTCTTACCGACCTGCTGAGTTCCCCAGTAATCCAGCCAATCGTCGCAGATCTGAAAGGCCAGCCCTAAATACCGTCCAAAGCGATGAAGGGCTTTTTGTTGTTGACGGTCAGCCCCGGCTTGCCAAGCGCCCAATCGGCAACTAACAGCGCACAGTGAAGCGGTTTTTTGGAGCAGCATGTCATAATATTCGTTCTGAGAGATCTCCCAGTTCCCGGCCGATAGTTGCTGCCGCAGTTCCCCCTCGCACAACTGCGTCGCTGCTGCCGCGATGCGTCGAGCCGGGAAGGTCGATCGGCAGGATGCGGCAGCCGCGTAGGCTTTGGTGAAAAGGTAATCGCCCAGCAAAATAGCGGCCGATGTGCCCTCGACGGCTCCGATGGTTGGCTGATGGCGTCGGCTTTCGGCATGATCCATCACATCGTCGTGGATCAAGCTGGCCGCATGAACCAGTTCAACCGAAACGGCGATATTCAACAGGTCTTGATCTATCGAGCAAACGTGTGTCTTGGACTGAGAAGCGGCCTGAGCCGATAACAGTACCAACATGGGACGCAATCGCTTACCACCCATGGACGATGCCTTCTGAGCCAATTGAGCCACAACCGAATGAGGGCTGTGAAGAATCAGCTTCAATTCTTGCTCGACCATCTGCAGCGAGCTGTCAATGCACTGAGCCACATGCTCTTTCAGTTGCTGCAGATCCACAGTGGCTAGGTTTGAAGTGGTACAAGCCGCAGCGGACGGGCTTTCGTGAACGCTTTGCCACTGGCCGTCTGGCCCAGCTCCTGCCGGTTGATCGATCATTTCGGTTCTTTGCTTGTAGGTGATGATAGTATTAATCAGCAGGCGTTGTGGTGGACCGATCGTAGTCTCCGCGCTGACCACCACTTTTGCTCAACAGCTTAACATCGGTGATACTCATGCTTTGGTCGCTCGACTTGCACATGTCGTAAACGGTCAGCGCGGCCAATGAAGCCCCCACCATGGCTTCCATTTCTACGCCAGTTCTGGCTGTGGCCTGTACCCCAACCACGACTTGTAACTGGTTGTCGGATAGCCACTGAAAATCCACATCGACTCCGTTCAATCCCAGGCTGTGGCACAGAGGAATCAGTTCTGCAGTTTTCTTGGAGGCACCGATGGCCGCCAGTCGAGCAACTTGTAGGACATCTCCCTTGCCGATTTGGTTGGCTCGAACCGCTTCCGCAGTCTCAGTGTTCATTATGCAGGTAGCACTGGCGGCGGCTCGACGGACCGTAATTGGCTTGTCGGCCACGTTCACCATGCGGGCGTTGCCTGAGGCATCCACGTGACTGAGTCGTTGGCTGGTCGGATTAAATTCAGCAAGTTTTGCCATGAGGAACTAAATTTAAGGTAAAAATAGCAGGTGGCAGGGTGAGCAATCAGGTTGCCAAGGAATCGCATACCGCACCCTAATGCCAACCGTTAATCTGCCTGATGGTTAACCGGCGGTGGGACGCTGCTGGGCCAACAAAAAACGGCATACAAATCGTTGCCAGGGCCGTTCGTTAGCGCCAGCCTATAGCAATTCGACTGTTGGCAGGCTGTTGCCGTCACAGCCAACTACGGTGCTCGGCATTTTGGTATGCCTCAAGCCTAACGTGCCGAATTATAGCTGCTCGGAAGGGGTATTAGAATCCCTAGAACTGAGAGATCGTACAGCTTGGATTCTTGAGATTTTGCCTGATAAATAAAAAACCCGCTTGACTTGTTAGGCAAGCGGGTCGTTACATTTTCGAGCTTGTTCTGGGGTTTAGCCTTTAGATCGCGGTATTTTCTGGTGGCAAGCACAGACTTAACGGGATACGTTAAACCAGTTCTTTTTTGCCGCCGATCAAAGTACGCAATCTTTCGGCAAGCAGACGAGCGTCAAATGGCTTTTTGAACGTCTCGTTGATCGCCGAACGATCAAAGCTAAAGGTCTGGCCATCATCTGGCAGCAAGGCAATCAGAATGATTTCGGTGAAATCATTATTCTTTCTCAGATTCTGGCAGATTTGTAGCGCTTCCACCTTGCCGATCGAAAAGTCAACGATCATGCAATCTGGGTGGAAACTTTCTGCCTGAATGCCCGCCTCGAAGCCGCTGGCTGCGGTACCAACCTTGAAGGATCTCTCAAGCGGTAGTTCCCGCTTCAGATTTTCAATCAAGACTGGATCCTGAGCCACAATCAAGACCTTGGCCATTGCCTCATCTTCCAAATCCCCTAAGGGCATACCATGCTCTTTGAGGAATCTGATGAGGTATTCTCGCGGGATGCGACGGTCTTGCGATCCGGGGATGCGATATCCCTTCAGGCGGCCTGAATCGAACCATTTGCTCACGGTTCGAGGGGCTACCTTACAGATCTTTGCGACCTGTCCTGTGGTGAACACCTTCATATGCAGGATCTCCGTTTTCCTTACGTGAGTTTTAGAGCTGGCTAAGTTCGATTTTCGAACTCAATCAGCCGTTAATCGCCCCCTATTTGCGCGATTTCGATCGGTTTGGGCCGATCTGTTGAAAGTCAATCCTTTGACTTTTCCTCGAACAAACACTTGGGTCAGGGGCTGGTTTTTCTTGCCTCGGGTTGACTGAACAGGGGCTTCAGCAGACCACAGTCAGTCAACTTTCGGTACTTATAATCGGTCAGTATGCCACCGCGATCCCTGGTCCACGAAGTCGATTCGCATTCTCACACCCCCGAGCGATCATGCGCTAGGCGTGGGATTGGCTAAGAAAGAACCGTTTTCAATTAGAGCAATCAGAACAGCCCTTGGGTCGTCCGATCGTAAGAGAATCCGAGCATAGATCGGCGCATGGTGATTGCTCACTGCCGCCAAAAATGCTGGCTGATATTATCCGGATCAATCCTAGTCGATTCATCCGTGACAAATCAGTTAGATTCCCCCCTAACTGAACCAGTTGCTTCCGCCTTGCCCGAACCATTCGATTCGTTGGGACTTTGCAGAACAAACTGTCCGCTGTTAGTATTCGATTCTAGCGGGGTAATTACTTTAGGAAGATTGCTCGTTTGTACAGTTCCAACCCATAAAACGTCTACCAGTCTGATCTTCGGCACAGATGGCGCAGCCTTTGTGGTAGTAAACTTCTCCCAGCCATCCTCTTTTACCAGTAAGCGCTAGCAATAATCCGTAGGGTGTGACCAGGTCGCGGGGCTCTGCTATAGATCAAGGTCAGCGTCTGAGATTGGATCGAACTTGCAGGCCTGAACCAACGATCGTCCCGCGACTGCCGGCACACCATAACCGCTTGGGGTTTGCGAGTTTCGCTATTTACATGGTCTGGTCAAATGAGGTAATCTACCCAGTGGACTTGGCGAAGAAGTGATGTAGTTGTTCAGTTTTTGAGCGAGAACGATCGCTGCTTGAGGTCAAAGGAATGATCGCCATCCACAAAACCCCGCACTTAAGTTTCCTGAGGGAGCTTAGTTTATTGCCCATGATGGGAATTGGACCATGAACGCAGTCGGCATTTTACTTTCGTTGGCCCTCCTTGGACAAACCAGCATCGAACCATTGGGTTCCACTCGGCCTTCAGCGTCGACCAATTCTGCTACGGCCGACAGCCTTTCAAGTAGCCCTGATAGCGGCGAAGTCACCAAATATGGTTGGCAACTGAACGAAAACAACGAGCTTGAATATCTGGTTCAGATCGCTCCCGATATGATCCCATTCATGAATCGCACCACCGGGCAAAAGGAATTTGTCAGCGAGATTCCCAAGCAACTGGTAGGGCGGGTTCATCGAGTGGTCGTTAGCATCGGGACAGGCCCATTGCCTCGCAATCCAAGCTTGCAAGATATCGATCGCATGGTTCCCGCGATTGCTAGCTTACCACCCGGACGAATGCAGCAGTTGGAGCCTGATGCTTCTGTTGTCAACGTAAATAACAACCAGCAGAATGCAGGTCTACCGCCCTATCCGCAGTCCTACGCGGGTCAGACTCAGGCAACGCCAAATGCAAACTTCAATCAGAATGTCCCAACAGCACCGCTGGGTAGCGCTTTCTTAGAAGGTACTCGAAACGGCGGTCAGAACATGGCTGCCGGTACCACAAATCGCAACTCGACTAGTCAACCCGGAACGGGACAATCTGGAACGGGACAATCTGGAACGGGTCAGCTTGGGTTTGGCCAAACTGCTTGGGGGCAAAATGCCAACAACCTACCTCCAGCGACCTCGGGAAACGTTTCGGCTAACACGGCTCCACTGGGTAGCAGCAGGCAGTTTTCCAATACGGCTACTAATCCTACGAATGCCCAATCGCCGCGTCAAACCGTTCAAGGAAATCAATCCGACAACCGGCAACTTCCAGGCTCAGGTTGGAACAGCACGGGCGACATGGGTCGATTCGCAGATCAAAGGTTCAGTGGTAATAACAACGTGTCCAATTGGCAGGGTATGCAGAACTCGCAGGATCCTCAATCGTTGCAGCCCAACGGTGGTTACCCTTCGCAATTTGCCAATAATCAGTATGCCAACGGTCAATATGCCAATAGCCAGTATGGTCAAGGGAATCAATATGCTTCCAATGGTCAAGCTGGTTTCGCCAATCAAAATCCCGGTTTTCAGTCATATGCACAGGGTTTTGGAGATACTCATGGCCGTCAAGGGATGTCCATCGCTGACCAGATGCGATCCACTGGCCAGTGGGTTGCAACGGGGAATTCCAACGACAACTACCAGCGCAATTCGCGCAGTTTGATCGCTGGTAACTCACCCAGTGACCACCAGCGGTACGACGGAGCGGCCAGTGCGCGCGGCGACTATTCTGGCAATGATAACAACTACCATCTATTCATCTTTTTTGTGCTGTCCGTCGCAGTGAATCTTTGGATGGTGCATTTGCTGCGTAGTCTGTATGTACGCTACAAGACGCTGCTCGCCAGCCTGCGCAGCCAAACAGCCTAGTGGGCAGGAGAGCCTTGCAGTCTGAGTGGAGGGTAGGTCAATCTGTCGCAAACAGGCGGATTTTGGCCTGCCGGCTCCCCCGTAGGCTCTGACTATCGACTAAACTAAATTGACGGCTAGACGTGTGGGATCGGATGCTGGTCCCAAGCCATCAATCCTCGTATGAAGTCGCTCCTGTGTTGTCAAAATCACTTAAGGCTCTGCTAGGTCGCATGCCGGTACCGCTGGCGCTGATCGTAGCCATGGTTCTCAACTGCCTGGTGGCATTGTCTGTGCCGGTGCTATCTACCTTGATTGGGCATGTGGTTCAAATTCAGGTTGGTATGCCTTACCAAGCGCTGTCGGCGCGATTGCCAGCATTGAATCTGGGATTAAGCGAACTTGCACCGCTAGCCCATATCACCTGTCTGCTGCTGATCTCGCTGGTCATCTTTGTACTGGTCGAGGCACTGTTGTATGTCGTCTATCTTCTAGTTCAGCAGGTGGCGGTTGAGTTTGAAATTGGCATGATTCAGCAGTTGCGAGAGCAGTCGCAGCGGTTGGCACGCGTGCGGACTCTTTCGGCACAACAGACATCGTTGCAGGATAGCTTGGAGTATCATTTGCCATGGATTCGCAACGTGCTGTCCATGTGCTGGCGCTGTGTGCCCAGGCATCCGGTGCAGTGTGCGGCCTGTTTGCTGTGCGCCAGCCTAATACATTTTCGCTTTACCCTACTTACGATCGTGGCTTCGGTGCTGGCGCTGCTGCTTTACCAGTGGTTAGACCGAACGCGCCGAGTCCACTTGCCGATTGCTCGAGAGAATGCGACTAGACATCGAAGTAGCTTGATCACGCTTAGTTTGCGAGGGCCTTTACTAGCGGCCGTGCATCATCCTCGTGATGTTGAACGCAAGTTTGCCGAGCGACTAGAATCGTACCGCCGCGATGCGATCCGAAGTTTGACCAGTTCTGCCTGGAAGGTTCCCGCGCTGGTATTGTGTTTGGCCACGCTGGCTGGTGTCCTGATCTTTATGATGTCTGTTCAATTATTGCAAGGAAACCTTCCTCTTCCGTCCGCCATTTCTTTTGTCATTTGCCTGATAGCTGCTGCCTTCAGCGTCCGTCGTATGCATCAGGTTCGCCGTGACATTCGACACGTTGCTTCGGCGGCTGAGGAACTGAATCGATTCTTAACGCAGGTCGTTCCCCAGTCCGATGATTCGCTTTTGGAGAGCATCGATAAGGTGCGTCAAAATACGGTTTTGGAGCACGTCACGGTTCAGGACAGTCGCAGCCGAAAACTGCTTGAGGATGTTTCGGTTGCATTCAATTCCGGGCAGTTGATTGGCATCGCAGCCGATCAATGGTTGGAAGGTCGAGCGCTGGCCGAGCTTTTGATCGGTTTAGGTCGTCCCACCAGCGGACGCATGTTGGTCGATGGCAAGTTAGCCGCCGATTTGAAGATGGATAGCTTAACAAGCTGCGCCCATTGGGTCGCTAGCGACGGGAGTATTTTGACAGGTTCCATCGCCGAAAACCTGTCCACTGCCAATCTTCGATTCATCGATCCGGCCATCGAGCTAGCACAATTGAACGATTTGATCGTGCGGTTGTCCGAGGGGATGAACACGCTGGTCACTCACGACGACGACCGCTTCTTGGCAGACGAGGCGTTTCGTATTGGCATTGCCCGAGCCCTGATCCGGCAAGCTTCGATTGTAGTTGTCGAAGAACCCGAACCGGTGCATGATCCATCGGTCGAGCAAAAAACGCTTCAGGCAGTGAAAAACTTGGTTCGACCTGAGTATCTAACCGTCGTGTTGCCCAAGCGAATCGGCACATTGCGGCAGTGCGACCAAGTTGTTTTTGTGCATGGGCATCGAGTCCAGGATGTTGGCAGTCATGCAGAATTGCTACAGCGAAACGACGTCTATCGACACTTGACCTACTTGCGTTTTAATCCCTACCAGTCGGGCAATTGAAGCCGATGTTGCCAGTTTTTGTCGGGCCGGCCATCTGCTCCACGGCCACCCATCAGCCCAGTTTGAAATAGCCTGCCTTTGCCTGGCCAACGGGATGAATAACAATTGCACGGATAAAAAATCTGGCTAAATCATCTTTTTTTGTGTGGCAACATGTTAGACTGATGGCTGGGCGCGCTGAGCGCCAGTGCAATTCAATTGAATTCAACCCCAGTCTTCAGCCAGCGGAGGAACTTGCAGATGCCTAACATCTTACTGGTCGAGGACAGTCCAACTCAAGCACTGCAACTGAAACTGTTAATCGAATCTGGCGGTCACAAGGTGGTTAGTTGTGACGATGGCACACCGGCTCTGGATTTGTTAGCTAATGGTCTATGCGAAATCGTGATCACCGATTTAGAGTTGCCCGTCATGAATGGGCTAGATCTGATCAAGCGCATGAAGGCTGATTTCCCAGAGATTCCCGCAGTGTTGATTACCGGTCAAGGCTCAGAGCGACTTGCCGCTGAAGCGTTAAGTGTGGGTGCAACAGCCTACGTTCCCAAGTCGATGGTCAGTGATCTTCTGTTGGGCACCATCGAAGATGTGCTGGGTGTCATGCGGACAGACATGCGTTACAGCGAGTTGATCAATTGCGCGGTAGAAAATCGTTTGGTGTTTGATATTCCCAACAAGCCTGAACTTCTAATCACGGCCATCGACCTAGTCACTCAGATGGCTGCTGGTATGGAGCTTTTGACAGTGATGGAGCGTTATCGGATCTCCCAGGCCCTGCAACAAGCCGCCGCCAATGCACTGTATCGCGGCAACCTTGAGCTTTCGCGGCAGCAGCTTGCCGTGGCAACCATCGGGGACAGCCAAGCCGGTCAGATGCCGGATCTGGTTTGCCAACGCCTATCATCAGCACCCTACGATCGCCGAAAGATTCACTTCGATGCTCGGTTGACGCGGGAATTTATACGCGTAGTGATCAAAGACGATGGCCCAGGGTTTGATGTCAAGATGTGGGATGCCTTGCATCGAGGGTACCACGAATCCGCGTTTACAGGTGACACGGGGCGAGGCTTTGCGATTATCGATCGGTTTGTCGATAAAGTGACGTTCAACTCAGTGGGTAACGAAATTACCTTGGTCAAACACTGCGTCACAGGCTGAATCAGTTTCCCTGAAGGCCAAAGCGGCTAGTCAGGCGAAGTGGTTCGGTTGGCTATCAATACAATGATTGAGTACGATGGATGCACTGAAGATCACTCAATTGTCCGGCCTGGCGACGGACGTCGCTCCTGTGTTGGATTGTATGTCGGATCTGGCGCTGGTCTGCTCTGCGGATTGCCAGAGCCTGTTGTATCTCAACCGCAAAGCCATCGAGTTGACAGGCTGGCCGATGCAGTCAGGTTCGGATTTGTCCGGCTGGCAGGGACATCTACTGCATGAAAACAGCCTTCAATTGCTCAGGCAGTTGCTAAGTCAATCTAATCGGCCAAGCCAGTCTACAGCCTGCTTGAATCTGGAACTACGTAGTGTGATAGGAACTTACATTCCAGTGAGACTGCACAGTTTGTTGATAGCAGAACAACAGGTACTCTTGTTGGCCGAGTGTATCGCCGACAAACGAGGCATCAATGACGTGCTGAGGCACAATCAGGCAAGATTCCGATCTATCGCTGACAGTCTTTCGATCAGTATGGTTCTGAAAGACCTGAAGGGTCGCGTCATCTACGCCAATCGACATTGCTTGGAATATAACCGCTGGAGCATTAAAAATATTCTGGGAAAAGCGGATGGGGAACTGTACCCGCCCGAGATGGCCAAGAAGTTTCTTAAGGACGATCGTTACGTTCTGGAAACTGGACGAGCCCTACATCAACTGGAAGAAAATCAACTAGCAGACGGTTCCACAGTTTGGGTGGAGGTCATCAAATGCCCGGTGCGCGATGCGGACGATGCCATTACCGGGATTCAGGTGTTGTACTGGGATGTTACTGAGCGTCGATTGACCGAGCAAGCTCTGGAACGTGAACGCCACCTGCTGCATACGCTGTTAGACAATAGTCCCGATTCGATCTACTTCAAAGATCAAGCCAGCAGGTTTATTCGCATCAGTCGCGGCATGATGGATAAATTTGGCTTCACCGACTACGATTCGGTACTTGGTAAATCCGATGCCGATATTTTTACTAGTGAACATGCTAACAAGGCGCGGCAAGATGAACTGCAGATCATGCAGACGGGCAAACCAGTGATCGGACTAGTGGAACGTGAGACTTGGCCGGATCGTCCTGATAGCTGGTCTTACACCACAAAACTACCGCTGCGTGATCATCAAGGCAAGATTGTTGGCACGTTTGGCATCGGTAGAGATATTACGAAGCTGGTTCTGGGGGAGCAGGCGTTGCGCGAAGCGCGGGATGCCGCCGATCAAGCCAGCAAAGCCAAGAGCGAATTTCTGGCAAACATGAGCCACGAAATACGCACTCCGATGAACGGTATCATCGGTATGACTGAGCTTTTGACGCATACCCGGTTGACCGACGCTCAGCGGTCGTTTGTGCAGATGATCGAGCAATCCGCTCAGTCCTTGCTGAGAATCATCAATGATATCTTGGATTTTTCCAAGATCGAGGCCGGAAAATTGGACTTGGAAGAGGCTCCCTTTGATCTTCGCCAGTGTGTTAGTCATGCGACTAAGAGTTTAGCGACTCGAGCGGCGCAGCATGGGACTGAGTTGGTGTTGGTTTTGGAACGTGACATTCCAGAATTGTTGGTGGGCGACGAAATTCGGCTACGACAGGTGCTAGTGAACTTAGTGGGTAATGCGGTTAAGTTCACCAAGAATGGCGAGATCACTGTGCAAGTGTCGATCGCAGATGGACCTCCGGTGACGCAAGATTACCGCTTGCATTTTTCGGTGGCAGATACCGGAATCGGTATTCCGGTCGAAAAGCAGGCGGCTATTTTTGAAGCATTTTCGCAGGCTGATCGATCTACGACCCGGCAATTCGGCGGCACCGGTTTGGGGCTGAGCATATCCAGTCGATTGATCGAAATGATGGGCGGGCGAATTTGGTTAGAAAGCGAACTCGGTGTTGGATCGGTGTTCCACTTCACCGGTCGGTTTAAGCCGTCGGTCGCTGAAGGACAGTCGGGCCTGCGCTTCAGTCCTGCGCTGGACGGTATGCCAGTGCTAATCCTTGACGATAATGTCAGCAGTCGACAAGCTCTAGCGCAGGCGCTGCAGCGGCGTGGCTTGATGGCTCGCGAGACTGGCTCGCTCCAGCAGGCTCAACAAATCCTAAGTCAATTTATCGAGCAGCATGATGGAACAATTGTTTTGGTCGTGGATCAGATGATGCCTGGCCTAGATAGTCTTCAAGTGGTTGCAAACTTACAGTCGCTAATAGGTCCTCGCGAGCGACTGACGTTGCTTTTGACAACCGCTTTACATCCCGTGGACCAGCAGCAGATGGAGGCTTACCAGATTGATGCCCTATTGCACAAGCCGGCGTTGGGAACTGAAGTTTGCCGGACCATTAGTTCACTATTGTCTAACGAATCGATCTCGCATCAGGCTTTAGGCGAAGATAATTTTGAGGGTGCCAAAGCGGCGCGACGACTCAGATTGCTGTTGGCCGAAGACGGTGCAGTCAATCGAGCAGTAGTCCTAGGTTTGTTGAACCAACGAGGGCATGAAGTCACGTGTGTCGAAGATGGCGAGGCTGCGGTTGAGGCCTGGCAGGAGTTTCAGTTTGATGCCATTTTGATGGATGTTCAAATGCCGCTGTTAGATGGTCTGGAAGCTACGCGTCGCATTCGAGAACTGGAAGTGTCGGACCAGCACACACCGATCATAGCCATTACAGCCGCAGCCATGGCCGAAGATCATGAGCGCTGCTTGCAAGCCGGCATGGATGGATATCTCAGCAAACCGATCAATTTCCAGCAGTTTGACGGCCTACTAAATCAACTGGTTGAACAGGTTCAGCAGCGATCCGATGACCAGCGCTCGACTATCGAGTTGCCCGAGACGACGCTGTTGCATCCCACGGTGCCAAATCATGTTGTTGCTGCTCAATCAGTCAATCCAGCAAGACCCAATGGTCAAGCTTCGGTAGATGCGCAGAACGTTGGCGCGATGTCTAGTGCCTCTGCGGCTGTTTCCCAGACGGGCAGTGCTTCGCCGATCAAGCCTTCCTTGGCGGCCAGCTTGGTATTTGACGCACCGCTAGTCAAGCTGCGTTGCTCGCCAACTCAGTTGTGCCAGTTGGTGACCACGTTGCGACAGGAAGCCGTACAGCGACTGGATGAAATGACCCTTGCCTTGGAGCGACATGACGACAAACTTCTGGTAAGGGCTTCCCACTCACTAAAAAGTGCAGCCGCACTGTTTGATGCCAAGAAAGTCACTGGCGCTTCGGCCGCAGTCGAAAATTCAGCGCGTGTCGGGGACACTCAATCAGCCGCACAGCAGTTCGCCATATTGCGGCTGGCCACTTTGGCCATGATCCAGGAGATCGATCACTGGTTGCTGCAACAGGCGTCCAGCCCATCATAAGATTAGCTTGACGTCGTATCGTATCGGAAAAACGTAATGGGATTCGCCAGAATCCCCTCTCAGGAAACCCAATACACACGCTCCACTTGAAGCCCACGCTGGACTTAATCGGCAGTCACTTTTGCCACATACCGACGAATGTCACTTTCCAGTTGCGACAGCCGGTCTGTCAGGATCTGTTTTGCAGTAGTCAATTCCTGGCTTGATTCGGGTGGCAGATACCCGAACATGTAGAATTTAACTTTCGGCTCAGTTCCCGATGGTCGCACAGCGAAGTAGTTTCCTTCGATCTCCAAGTCAAGCATCACCATATCGGCAGGTGGGGCCTCCAGTGGCCGAGTGCTACCATCGGCACCACGAATTGTCAGCGACTTGTAATCGCGTACTTGAGTGACTTGAAGACCGCCAAGCTGCTCCGGTGGATTGCTTCGAAATGCGGCCATCAGTCGTCTCATCAGCGACATGCCCTCACTGCCTTCCATCTGAACATTCACCAGTGTTTCCTGGTGGCAGCCATGCTGTCTATACAGCTCATCTAATCGCTGATGAGCGGTCTTGCCTTGGCTCTTCAGTTGAGCGACCAATTGGGCCATCAGCAAACTGGCCGCAGCGCCATCTTTGTCACGAACGTATTGACCTATCAAATAGCCATGGGATTCTTCGGTTCCAAACACAAAGTCCTCGGGGCCAACACTGTCGATAGCGCCTGCGATCCATTTAAAGCCAACATGCAGATTGCTCTGGCAGCCAACTGAGTAGCCGGCGGCGATTCGACTGGTCAGTTGAGTGGTGACCAGGGTTGTCACAATGTAGGAACGAGGATTCAACCAACCCAGTTGTTGGAACTGACTACATACATAATCTGTCAGCAAGGCACCGATCTGGTTTCCGCTAAGGGTTGCCCAGTCGCTGCCCGGCTCCATCGTCAGCGGTGTGGCACAACCGATGCGATCGCAGTCGGGGTCGGTGGCGATGATGCAGTCAGCCCCTGTTTGTTTGGCGTGCTCGATGATCGCAGAGAAAACTTGACTGTTTTCAGGATTGCTTACATGGCCCGGCACGTTGGGAAAGTCGCCACTGGGCTCGGCGTGTGGTTGATAAAGTTCTACCTGCTGAAAGCCAGCCTTCTCTAAGATTGGCAACGTCGCAAATGCACCCACTCCATGCAAGGGTGAAAAAATGATCCTTGCATCGCGGGGGCCTTGCCACGAGTACTTCAGTACCTGCTCCTGAAAGGCCGCGTCGATCTCTTGAGTACAAATAATGACTTTGCCTTGCTTCACTGCTTCATTAAATTCGACTGTTTGAATTGTATCGACGCTCATCACGCGATCGATGATCGCCTTGTCGTGTGGCGGCAAGATCTGACCGCCGGTGGACCAATAGACTTTGACTGCGTTGTCCGAAGGGGGGTTATGGCTGGCGGTGACCATGATGCCACAATCGCACTGTTTGTATCGAACAGCGAAAGAAAGCTGCGGTGTCGCACGATACTGATCCAAGAAATAAACTTGGAATCCATTAGCCACCATGATCGAAGCGCAAAGCTCGGCAAACTCCCGCGATCGGTGCCGCGTGTCATAAGCGATTGCGCACTTAAGATGTTTGCCTTGACCAGCATTCTGCTCTACCACATAAGACGCCAGTCCCTGGGCGCTTTCTCCAATGGTGCGTTCATTGATCGCATTGGAGCCAAAGGCATACATTCTGCCTCGGCGGCCCCCAGTGCCGAACGGAATCACGGTCCAGAAAACATCATCCAGTTGCTTCCACTGGTTGTCCTGGATGTGGGCGATAATGGCCGCCCGGTAGGCTTGATAACGTGGCTGGCTGAGCCAGATCTCCAGGTTCTCGAGCGCTCCGGCTGAAAGTTTTCCCTGGCCGACGGCTTGTTGAGCAGCTTCAATGGCTTGATTGAAGTTCATAACGATAAAAAATGCAGTTGAGTGGTTGTAATAAATGATTGACAAAATTGTAAAACAATACGCTATCAACGTATAGCCACCGCTGCTGGAAACCTCTTGGCCGGGTTACAATTAGATCGTCAGACTCGTGAAAGATTACAGAGTTTTTTGGACACTTCTCGCTGATCACCACCACAGCTAACAGCAAAATCGTACTCGTACTCAATGAAATGGTACTCGTACTCCTACTCGGAAGCCCAAACGGTGTCGAGTACGAGTACCGCACAGGCTGAGTACGAGTACGATAATGCAGTCATTCCAGACTTTGGGCAGCACTTGGTGGTGGTGATCGGCGAGAAGTGTCGTTTTTTAAAACAATTGCTTCTAGGAGTTGGAGTTAATCTATGGCTAGCGAGCCGATTATCAGCGTCAGTGGATTGCGTGGTACCATTGGCGATCAGCTTACACCATTAGTGGCGGTTCGCTATGTGGCTGCACTGGCTGCCACACTGCCTAAGGGGCTGGTAGTAATCGGTAGGGACGGTCGCCAAAGTGGCGGAATGTTAGCTGCCGCAGTGACCTCGACCCTGTTAGCTCATGGCCTAAATGTAGCCGATTTAGGGCCTGCCGCTACACCTACCGTTGGTGTTCAGTTGCGTGCCATGAATGCGGTGGCCGGCATTCAGATTTCGGCTAGTCATAATCCCAAGCAATACAATGGACTGAAGCTGTTTGGAGCTGATGGTCGTGTGTTGCCGAAGTTGCAGGGCCAGCAGGTGCTGGCCGGATATCGGTCCGGCAACTCGAACTGGGTAAATGTGGATCAGTTGGGCCAGCAGCACGAAGTTGCGGATGCTCACGGACATCACTTGGATTCGGTTCTGACCACAGTGGACGTTCAATCGATCCGAAGCAAAAAGTTCCGCGTGCTGCTGGATAGTAATCATGGGGCCGGAGGCATATTGGGCCGACGTCTACTGGAGGCCCTGGGATGTCAAGTGACTTTGCTGGGAGAGCAACCTACCGGTCAGTTCTGGCACGCTCCCGAACCGCTAGCGGAAAATTTGATCCAGGTCAGCCAGCATTTCAAGCCGGGCGTTTTTGATGTTGGCTTTTGCCAAGACCCCGACGCAGATCGATTGGCGATTATCGATCAAACAGGACGATTTATTGGAGAAGAGTTGACAATGGGGCTTTGTCTGTTGCAGGTATTGCCTCAGCATGCTGGCTCCGGTAAGTGTGTCGTAACCAATTGTGCGACCAGCAGTGTGTCTCGCTTGGTGGCCGAGCGATTCGGCTGTCATTTGGTGCAGTCCGCCGTTGGTGAAGCAAACGTGGCGGACGCGATGATCCAGCATCAGGCCATCTTTGGCGGCGAGGGCAATGGCGGCCCCATCGATCCCAGCGTTGGATATGTTCGTGACAGCTTTGTAGGTATGGCTCGGATTCTAGATCTGATGGCGAGCAGCGGCCAGTCGATATCGGGCTTGGTTGAACAACTGCCGCCGTTGTCGATGGTCAAAGATAAGATTACTTTTAGCAGCACCGCCCTGCCTAGCCTATTTGCAAGACTGACCGATGTCATGTCGGATGCTCGAAGTAACACATTGGACGGACTGAAGTTAGAGTGGTCCGATCGTTGGCTTTTGGTGCGCGGCAGCAATACGGAACCGATCGTTAGGTTGATCGCCGAAGCCCCTACCACAGCCCAAGCGCGCCAGTTGTGCGATCAGGGCATGCAAGTAGCTGCCTCGATGACCTAGGTATGAATCAAAAGGATACAAAATGTTCAGCAATATCCTGGTAGTTGTTGATAGTTCACGAGCGGTACATCCTGAACTGGGGCGTGCGTTGACACTGGCTCGATTGTCTCAAGGAAGCTTGCATATTGTCGATGTTGTGCGCGACTTGACTTGGTTGGGTAAGCTGTTTCAACAAGGCGCTGCGGATGCCCAATCGAAAGCAATCCAACAGCGCCAAGCGATTCTGGACCAGTTAGTGGCTGAGTGCGCTCAGCAGCAGGTGACAGCGACTGCCGAAGTTTTGGTCGGCACCAGTTCCCAGCAGATCATTGCTCAGGCCCAAAAGATGAAAGCCGATTTAGTGATTCGTTATGCTAAAGGCCAACACAGTCATAGCGAATCCAAATTGGGGGCAACCGCACAGCTTTTGATTCGCTGGCCGCCCTGCCCGCTTTGGCTGCATCGCGCGCAGCATGAGCCCATCAAGCGTATTGTAGCAGCGGTCGACGCCACACCGGATGATCGCCAGCACGCTGCGATCAACAAGCAGATTCTTAAGACGGCTAGCGAGTTGGCTGGACATCACCAAGCCGATTTGAAAATTGTCTATGTTTGGACCATGTATGGTGATCACCTTTTGAAGCACCACATGCCGATGGCAGAGTATCAGCGTTTGGTCGATTACTCTCGCAAGGAACACGTTGACAGTTTTGCGAGACTACTGACCGACAATCAAATTGCCGCTCAGGCGGGTGAATTGCTGGAGGGGGATGCAAGTACGATTGTGCCACGCTACTGCGCGGAAAATCAAGTCGACTTGTTAGTCTGTGGTACCGTAGCTAGACAGGGTGTTCCAGGATTGGTGCTGGGAAACACAGTGGAACGCATAATGAATCTTGTGGACTGTTCTATCTTAGCCATGCCGTTGTCCAAACAGCAATCAGACTCAAGCGTCGGCTAGCACTCCATGCAGCACGTGGCCATGTACGTCTGTCAAGCGACGCTCTAGTCCGTTGTGGTAGTAGGTCAGTTTCTCATGTTTCAAGCCCAATAGATGCAAAATGGTGGCATGGAAATCGTAGACGGTACAAACGTTTTCGATGGCTTTGTAAGAGAATTCATCGGTTGCGCCGTAAGAGAACGGCGTCTTGACGCCTGCCCCCATCAAAAAGGCGGTGAAGCCGTCTGGATTATGATCGCGACCGCTAGCCCCCTTTTGAAATGTAGGCATACGGCCAAACTCAGTAGTCCAAACCACTAGAGTGTGTTCCAGCAGCCCACGGCTTTTCATGTCCCGAAGCAATGCGGCAACCGGCTGATCCAGGACAGCGCCATGCTGAGTGTATTGGGACTCAAGGTGCTTGTGCCCATCCCAATTGCTGACCCCTTCTCCGCCAGTCTGATAAGCACCGTTAAACAACTGGACAAAACGCACACCCTGTTCGATCAGACGTCGAGCTAAAATGCAGTTGCGAGCAAATTGGGCTTTCAGAGGGAACGATTGGTCGTCGGCACCGTAGGATCGTAACGTGCTAGTGGACTCACTGGAAAGATCCGCTACCTCTGGGACACTTAACTGCATTTTCGCAGCCAGTTCATAACTGGCGATGCGGGCAGATAGGTCAGAATCACCTGGAAATTGCTGAAGATGCTGGGCATTCAAGAACTGCAAAAACTCTCGGGTGGCAGCATCCGTCTGCCTATCGATACCGCTGGGAATCGTCAGGTTGTTCATCGGTTTCACCGTATTGAACTCGGTGCCTTGGTAGGCGGCAGGTAGGAATCCTGAGTTCCAGTTGTTGACGCTGGATTGCGGAGTGCCACGGGGATCGGAGATAGCCACGTAGGCAGGCAGATTCTCGTTTTCCGTTCCAAGCGCCCAAGTGGTCCAGGCTCCAGCGCTAGGAAACCCTTCCAGAGTGTTACACGTGGACATAAAATTCTCGCCGGGACCATGTGTGTTAGTCTTGCCGGTCAGCGAATGAATGAAGCACATGTCATCGGCAAGTTCTCCAAGCTCCGGTAGTAAATCAGAGATCATCTTGCCCGATTGTCCACGCGGCCGAAAGGCCCAAGGGCTACGTGTGAGCATGCCTTGCTCGCCTTGAAAAGTGATCAGTTGCTCCACGCCCGGCAGTGGCTGTCCGTGGTAGCGAATTAGCTCGGGTTTGTAGTCAAAGGTATCAATCTGGCTACAAGCCCCCGAGCAGTAGATCATCAATATCTGTTTGGCAGCCGCAGCGTGATGAGGCGGACGAGCGGCAAAGGGACGAGCAGAATCGATCACGGGGCGAGACGGCGGGTCCTGAGCTAGTAATCGATCCTTATGAAGCAAGCATGCCAATGCAACACTGCTAAGACCTCCCACCGAGTCGGCTAGGAATCGTCGGCGATCAAGTAGCGGATTTTTAATCGTTGGATTGATCATGGGATAAACAGTAATTCGTTTGCGTTTAATAGAGCGCGGCAAAACTGATTCGGGCCATGTTGCTGGATCATCTTTTGGCTGGCGGCTGTTTCGGCTTCTGAAGGTGAACGTTGAAAGCAGAGTTGCCAGGCCGCATCGATCTGCTGGGAGGTAGAAGGGCCAAAGCTCTTCAGTCGCTCTGCCAGCAACGAAGCCTGCTGAATCATGAAGGGACTGTTGAGCAGATTCAAGGCTTGTAGCGGAGTTGTCGAACGTCCTCGCAAGGCGACACCCATGCTGCCATCAGGGCAGTCAAAGGCTCCAAAGACCACGTCTTTTTCCTTGCGAACCCGAGTTGCATAGATCATGCGTCTCCACTGCTCAGGTCCAAATTCCTTTTTCGGGTGGTAGTGGCGCACATTCTCCTGCTCGACTTCAAAAAGACTAAACCCAGGTCCACCCACCGAATCTAAATTCAACGTACCGGCCACTTGCAAGATGCTGTCACGAATCGCTTCGGCTTGCAATCGCCTGGCTGGGTAACGCCACAACAACCGCGAGCTACCATCAGTGGCAAGGCCCGGTGCCGTTGGACGGCTGGATTGTCGCCACGTTTTTGAAAGCAGGATTTGGCGATGGATATGCTTCAGTGACCAACCGCTTTGAATCAGTTCAGCAGCCAATGCGTCGAGTAGTTCTGGATGCGTAGGCAATTCACCTTGCAGGCCAAAATCGCTGGCTGTGCTGACGATGCCGGTGCCAAAGTGATATTGCCAAATACGATTGACGATCACGCGAGCGGTCAGGGGATTCTTAGCTTCGGCTAGCCAGTTGGCCAGCGCCAGTCGCCGCTGTGTCTCCGGGGAGTCCGCTGCCAAAGACAACGAGGTGAAAGCTGATAAAGCGTCAGGCGACACTTGCTCGCGCGGAAATTCTGGTTCGCCGCGAAACAGTCGATGCGTATCGCCAGGTTGCGAAAACGTGCCGACCCAGGCTCGATTCTGTGCAGCCATATCCGCCCGTTGCCGCTTAAGCGTCTCTAGTTGCCGCAACTGCTGTCTGCCTTGATCGGCTTGTTGGGTGTTGGCTTGAGAAAAATCGTAGGCAACTTGCATCGATTCGGAAAAGGGTTGTCGATCCATCGATCCGGCCAATAGCTGCCACTGATCCGGCTGAAACGCACCTTCCAATCGGTAGTCAATGGGCAATCGGTCCAAAAACTGCCCTTGGCGATCGCGCGCCCATACGATTTTGTCGATCCGATTCGCTTCTGGCAGTTCGATTTGCACCCAAACATCTTTGGCCTTCGAGGCGATCCAACTGTGCTGGTTCCCGTAATTTCCATCGTTCACATGCGAGAGTTGGTGAAAGGGATGCTTGAAATCGCCTGACGAAGTGGCCTTGGCCCCCAGGCTTGCCAGGGCTACGTTCTTGCCTTCCGAAAAAATTTCCAGTTCGTCAATGCAGGGCTCTGCCTGGTTGGTCGAGCGAATTAGCATCCGCACCCAGCGAACTTCGGTTGCAGCGAAAGTTTCGGTGTTCAAAGTCGCCGTAACAGCCTCGCGATGCGCGCTGACGCGATAAGGTAGCAAATGGTCTTCTAATTCGTCGATTCTTTGATCAAGTTCAGCTAGCCAAGCTTGTTGTTCGACTGAAGGTACTGACGCCTCGCCATGCTGTACCCCTGCGAAGATCGCTTGCATCGCGTAGTAGTCTCGCTGGCTAATGGGGTCGAATTTATGATTGTGACACCGCGCACAGCCCACAGTCAGCCCCAAGATTGCGGTGCTAGTTGTGCTGATCATGTCATCCAGTTCATTCATTCGCTGCATCTGACTGAGCTTTTGATCTGGGCTTTTGACGATATCATGCGGCCCGGCGACCAAAAAGCCTGTCCCCAGTGGCGCTCCCAGGTAGTCTCCGGCGATTTGTTCTCGGACAAACTGGTCATAGGGTTTGTCCGAATTCAAGCAGTTGATAACCCAATCACGATAGGGCCAGGCATTCGGCCGTTCGCGGTTGGTTTCAAATCCGTCTGTCTCGCCAAAACGAACCAGATCAAGCCACAAAGTGGCAAACGCTTCACCATACCGAGGACTATCCAGAGCTTGCTCGACCAAATGAGTCCATGCCTCAGGATTGGAGTCATCCAAAAAGTTCTGAACTTGCTCGACGGCAGGAGGCAGGCCGTGCATCACCAAAAAGAGCCGTCGAATGAGTGTTCGCCGATCTGCCTGCGGCGACATCTGCAAACCGTGTTGGTCAAGCTTTTGCGAGATCCAATGGTCGATATCAAGTGTCGAACCGCTGGAAATGATTGGCCGAAAAGCCCAGTGTGTCAGTTCAGGAGTTTCCTGTGCGGGACCGTAACTGTCGGGCGTTGCCGCGCCAGAGGCCACCCACTGAGTGATCGCCTGAATCTCATGAGAGTTCAGCGGTGAATCGGGCGGCATACTTTGCTGAGCGATCTGCCCGGAAATCAGCCGGATCAAATAACTTTCGTCAGGCTTGCCCGGGATCACTGCGGCTTCACCAGAATCGCCCCCGGACAACAAAGATGACAATCGATCCGCGCGAAAATTAGCTTCCGGCTTTTCTCCCGTGTGGCATTCCCAGCAGTGTTGTTTCAGTAGGGGTTCCACCACCTGTTCAAAATGCGTGACCGAATCGGTGATCGTGTTCAGATCTTCGGCCATGGACACTGACGGAAACAGCATCAGGCATAAAAGGCTCAGCCATCGCCCAGTGATGTGGTACCGAAGGCATAGCGAACCTGAAGTATCGCCGAAACCAATTAGAAACTTCATTGGCTCGTTTCCCTATCCTCGCTGTCACATGAGTGCTTCGAGCGCGACAGGGCTCGAACGCTAACCCATTATACCACCGATCGATGAGATGCACCTTGGGGAGTGGGCGTTAGTAGAGCGAGATTCAGGCTAAAAGCAAGATCGCTGGAAGAGACCTTCTGTCCACCGCTTTTTCCAGCGATTTGCGACACTTCTCGCTGATCACCACCACAGCTAACAGCAAAATCGTACTCCTACTCGTACTCCTACTCGTACTCGTACTCGTACTCTGGTGAAATCGTACTCGTACTCCTACTCGGAAGCCCAAACGGTTTCGAGTACGAGTACGAGTACCGCACAGGCTGAGTACGAGTACGATAATGCAGTCATTCCAGACTTTGGGCAGCACTTGGTGGTGGTGATCGGCGAGAAGTGTCCGATTTGCTTCGATTTCAGTTGGTGTCTGGCTGGAAGGTCCTAGGGCAACTCAGCGGAAGTAGTCCCACTGATCATCCGATTCGGCTTGCTCAGGCACGATGAGTTCTGGGTTAGATTGTTCCTGCGCGGATGCTTTGGGTGGCTTGGGTGTCTTGGCTTGTTTTGCCACCCGAGTCGTGGGCCGGCCGCTTGCAAGCTGGCTGGGGCCGGTACCCAAGTAGACCCGCGTGTCGTCCACGATCCACGGTGCGGTCCAGTCGCGTCCATTGTCGCCATTGACGACATTGAAGAAGGCTGATCGAAACCTCTCAGCTCGGTAGCTGTAAGGAAATTGAGTAGTGATGAAGTCGTCTGCGGTCAGGTCTTCAATTCCGGGTCTTGCATAGTAGTGCATGGCACCATTGGACGAGATCGCCAGACCTAGAGTCCACCAACCCAATGTATCGATCTGGGGGCCTTCCATGTCGCCGCCTCCACTGTTACAACGCACTCGGATGAAGACACGGTCGTGCTCTTTCTTGCTTCGTTCTTTAGGATCCAAGCAAATGAAAAGGCCGGGCCAGTAGACTTCATTTTCTTTCTTCGTGGTAAAAAACAGAACTTTTCCAGGTTCGTTCTTGGTCGTCTCCAGTGCAACTCGGAATGCGAAATGAGCGCCCTCGCGCCGGTCCCATTCCTCCAACGGTGGAATAAAGACTCGTGTTGTGACACTTGGATTCTTGGAAATTGGAATAGGTCCGCCCGTACGATACTGAATGTTCAAAATAAAATCTTCTTGTTGCATCTTAAAGCTGGGGCGATTGGGAATTCCCGTGTGCAGCGACTGCAACAAAAGTGCACCTTCGCTGCCGGGAATGCCTCCGGGTGGTGTTTCTACTCGCCTGACGACATCCGGTTGGCCTCGCTTGGCACCTTCGAACCAACGGCCATTGGCAGATTTGCCTAAAGGAGCGTTCTGCTTTTCGTTGTTTTCTTCAGTACTTTTAGGGTTGTTAAAAATGTACTTCCAGTTGGGATCTTCAAAATCGTCGCCCACCTTCTCCAATTCTGCACCCATGCCCGGTACAAAGTTGCCGTTTTGTGCCAAGAGAATCCTGGCCATGAGACTGGGCGTTAGCATTAGCGCCAAGCAAAATACAATGCGGGTACGATTCACGGCAATCACCATGTCCTATTTCTATTGCAGTCAAACAGTTGCATGGAAGTTGGAGCAGAAATAACCTATAACGGTTGTATCGGCAGAAGCATCCAGAAAGTTTTGGCAAAAACTGCACCCAGTAGTGGGACTCGCCAGAGTTCCTAACTGCACTTGCGTATCATAGAATCTGACGCGTGCGGCAATGGTTAAAGTAGTAGGCACATTCCATGTGCCGTGTACCTGATTTCCCGACGAAAATGGGATAGCCCAGCGGGGCTCGGAGAGAGTGCTACTTTGGTCACGAGCGTCGCACTGAGAGCCATATCCCGAAACCTTTCAAACCCCTCACCCTGCCCTCTCCCCCGAAGTGATGGAGAGGGTTCTGGGATAGGCTCTTAGACGAAATCTTTGATGCTACGATTTGATAGCAATTCGCAACTTGAGATGATCGGATTCCGAAAATTATCGACTGCCCAGTGGTCGATAAGTTCTGCTAAGGCATAGCGATCGAAGATGGCTGAAGCCCATATTCATCTCGACGGCAACTGCTTTCGATTACGATTACGAGCACCGTTTCACTGAGCACGAGCATGAAGTTGCCAATCCCATAACGAGATATTTTGCCAACTTAACTCCTGAATAGTCAAAGTTATAGGTAAATGAAATGCTGGACGTCGACACGATTCTCCTATTGCATAGCAGCACGACGCAGCAATGGCATCTTCAACCGATCGACAACCATTACTCATTGCCTTACGATTTGATCTGCCAGCAACACGCATTCAATTTCCAGTTGTGGCACCAGGAGGACAAGGCTCGCGACCCGAAGGCAACTGATACCGAAATCGCTCATGTCAAAAGAGCGATCGACCGACTGAATCAATCTCGCAATGATACCATCGAGGAAATCGATGATTGGTTAAGCGACAGACTCGCGGAGCAATCTATCGAGATACTTCCGACAGCTCGGCAAAACACGGAGACGGTGGGCAGCGTAATCGATCGACTGAGTATCCTGGCGCTGCGCATCTACCATTATGACCAGCAGCTTCACCGTACAGACACCGATCAACCGCATCAATTGATGGTTCAGCAGCGGATAACGGTCTGTCATCAACAATTGAAGGATCTAAGTGGATCTCTACGAGAGCTAGTGACGGATATACATCAGGGGCGTGTCCGTCACCGCACCTACCGCCAATTGAAAATGTATAACGATTCTAGCTTGAATCCTTACCTGTATAAAACCGATCCTTAGGTTTCCATGGCTTGCAGTGTTTTCGCCCAGGCCCATGGTAGGAACAGGATCAGTGGCAGCCAAGTAGCTAGTAGAGGCGAAATCAAATATCCTGACGAGCCTGCTGCGGCCAGTCCCATGACTACGGCCGTAAAGCTGCTCACGATGGCAAGACTGACACCAGCCACCCAAAACATGTGGCGATCGGGTCGAGAAAGCAGGACAGGGATGCCCAGAAGCAGTACGGTCCAGTCGATCGCAGGGCGAGTTAGTCGCTGATGGATGCTTACTCGCAGGTCATTGCCGGACTTGGTGCCACGTTCAGCTTTTAATCGTGAAATGATCTCCAGTGTCGAAGCATAGTTCTGCCAAGAATTACCACCTCGGAGCGCTTCGTAATCGATATTGGTTACAAAGAAGCAGCTTTGCGCATGAAGCCAGTCGAAGTCTTTGGGTGTCATCATGATCACCTGTCCCGATTCAGGGTCAACGGCAGACGATTTGGCATCAACGTTTCGCGGCGTCATCACGTTTGTCAAAAGGAACCCCGCTGGGTGTTGATCGGTGGCGGTTAGGAAGACAGCTTGCTTGGCTATGACTTTGGGGCCCAAACTGCTCAGGATCGGTCCACCCTGAATTCTAAGATTGGGTTCGACGATCTCCTGGCGTGAAGCAATCAAATGCCGACCTTGAATCAAAGCAAACAGATGCGGATCATAGGTGGGACGTACGGGGCGTGGAGCCTCACCAACCAATTCACCGGGCTTTCGATCCAGTAGATCCTGATATCTGGGAATTACCGTCTCACGCACAGCGGCTGCCGCTAAGATAACGCACAGCGAAGCACTCAGCAGCGGCCTGATGACTCGACGTTTGGAAACACCGGCGGCCAGTAAGGCCGTAAGCTCGTTGGTGCGGTTTAGCCATCCGATCGTGAACAGTAGCGCTAACAATGCCAGCAGCGCGCTGACTCGCTCGAACACCGAGATCGTGAATGGCAGGTAATAACTCAAGAGAACCTTCCACACCGAAGTCTGATTCGAAGCGCCCGAGCGGCTAAGGTCGTCTAAATTGCCGAAAATATGAATGACGATCAGCAGTCCCGCGATCGATGAGAAACAGATCAGCAGGATGCGAAAGTAGAGCGTCAGTAGATAGCGATCAATCTTGGTTAGCAGCATATTCGACTGGCCAGGCAAATGAGAGCGATGTGGCCGGAAGTGTCGCATACCATCCCGGCTTGAAGCAAGGCGGCTTTTGGCTGAGTAGATCAGCCTAAACGCTATCAAAATAGAAGGCGTTTATCTTTCCGCTCGTTCGGTATGGGATAAACCAAGACATGCTCGGCGGCCCGCTAATGTTTGCTACCAGTCAATCGGTCAACCAATCGAAAAATGCTAGTTGGACAATCAGTTCTTTAAGATAGCACTACTGGACTCCGCCACCGCCAATTGCGCCACCGCCAATTCCACCTTGACCTACTCCACCGGTGCCGCCCGCACCGGTATTGCCTGTCACGAAATTGAACGTGAAGATCTCGCCAATGCCAGTGAAGAATGGCGATGGGTTGATACGTACATACCGTCGATCTGCCGAAACAACTCCCGATACAGACAAACTGGCACCTTCAGGCAGTGTGGTGATGACCGGTTGATAACCCACAGCACCGCGACCGATCGGGAATCCGAATTGATTTTGCAACGCATTTCTCAACTGCATTTGCCGAAAGGCAAAATAATCGCTGGCGTTTCCGCCCGATCTGGAGTCCTGACTGCCGATTTGGCTCAGCACGGCTCGGCTAGCGGCTAGCTGCTTTGTCTTTACGGCAGCTACCTGAGCGTCAGCGATGGGTTCTTTGCGCTGACCGTTTTTGACCGCAACTTGAATCATCACGTCCTTTTCGCTTAGGTCGACGGCTTGCGAAATGTAGTTCTGTTCGGGGGTGCCAAAATCGGTGTAGATTTCGACCGTTGCCTTGCCGCCTGAGACTTCGCCCCAGATTTTACGGATTAAGATGTCGTATTGCCCTGCAAAACCTTGGGGACAGACATAGTACTCCGAGTAACCGCCCAACTGCGCCTTTTGACCTGCACTGGAAACGTCTCCAACCAGTGTGCCACCGCCAATCGTCAGCGGACTGGACGCGGAGCAGATGGTACCGGCCGGCTCTCGGACTCGCAGATCCAAATCAGCATGGCCTGTCCAATTCAGCTTGACAATGATGTCTCGCAACGATGCATTCTTGATTTTCTCTTCAAATGCGGTTGCCTCCATGACGCGGCCATCATGCGCCATTTGAATCCGAGTGGCCTCAGATAGCAGTTTCGCCTCGTCGTACAAGTGTGCATGTTCTTTAGGCCAAGCTTTGCCCAAGATGCCCAGACAAACCCATTGTAGGGCATCAGGGTCTTGCGTCTCTTTGGCCAACGGCAAAGCGAAGGCAAAAACGTCGTAGCGTAAGGGCTCCACCACAGCCAAGTCACGCAGCAGTTGTAAGGCTTCGCTCTTGAAACCTTTGCCAGCCAAATAACGAGCGATTTCAAACAACTGGTTGCTATCGGCCTCGAAATCCAGAGAACTCATCAGCACGCGTTTAATTTCGAAGGCTGGGTAATCGCAGGCTTCCATGCTCAGGCTCAACGCTTGGTACATCCAGGGTTGGGGGTAGCCAGCGCTTAATAGTCCGCTCACAAGATCGATGACTTTTTGGAATTGTTGCTTGGCCTGGTCGAACTGTTTGGCCTCGACTTGAGCTTCGGCAAACTCCATTTGGCTCTGAATGGCCTGCTGGACCGATGTGTCCAGTTGCTCTCGCTGCTTTTCGTCAGCGCTTTCGTATTTGGCCACCCACATTTCGACATTCAGGGAATCTTTGGCAGGCTTGGAGTTGTTGCTAACTGGCTGCTTGGTCGAGTCGTCGGGCGTAGAGAACGCGCCGCCACCCATGCCCATGCCGCCCATGCCACCGCCCATTCCCATTCCACCCATGCCGCCGCCCATGCCCATGCCGCCCATGCCGCCGCCCATTCCACCCATGCCCATGCCGCCCATGCCGCCGCCCATACCACCCATTCCGCCACCCATACCACCCATACCGCCACCCATCGGCATTCTTGGGACAACCAAATCTCCCACAGGGTAGATACGGTTGATCGGATCGGCTTCGACGCTGGCTTCGGTCGTGATTTCCAGAACCTCGTTGCGGATGATGTAGGTCAAGTTCAGTGGTTTGAGCATCATGCGAAGTGCGCTGCGAAGTGAGATCGGTGGCAGCTCCATAGTGATCGGGGAGTCCGGGTCAACACCTTCGACCTCTAGTTCTGCAACGTTAACCCAGATTGGGATTTTGAACTCGTCTGCTAAATTTTGCACAACTTGCGAAAGTGGCGTGCCTTGGAAGCTGAGTTGTGACGCGGTTTGTTTGAGTGCCGAATATAGCTTCTGAGATTTTTCATCACTTGTGGACAGACTAACCGCAGCATATCGCTCTTTGCGTCGTGCCGATAGAGCTTGCCAGATCTCTGGGGATGGATAGACGACGGGGCTTGGGAATCCGTCGAAGGGGATCGCGGCCTCTTCCACGCCGCGCAGCGCATCGACCACTCCCTGCTCGCGTCGCTTGAAAGCGTCCATGACGATCGCCTGGTTGGACATTAGCGAACTTTCCTCGCGAGTAACCACGGCTAGTTCAGAATCGGGAACCAGCTTGGCAATTTCAGGTGCCACATCTTTGGATGCCTCCAAGTAGCGCTGACGCGACATCAGGAAGTTAAAATGTTCGACCAATTGCTTCAGCGATTCTTCTTCACGACGGGTTTCATTCAAAAGGCGCTGCGCCGCATCGGCTTGAGCACGCACAGCTTCTGCCTGAGCGTTTCGCTGGATCTGTTTGGCTTCTTGTAACGATACCTGCTGAATAGCCGAGCCGATCTGGCTGCGCAGTTGTGTGCGGGTGCTGGCGTCGATGTCGATGGTAGAGTCTACCTCTTCTAGCAGCAGCTTAAGTGAGTTCTTGACCGAAGTGGGCTCGGTAGTTGCCAGCTTGCGCGCATCACTAAGCTCGTTGCGAACGTGCTGCTGGAGTGCCTGGGCCGAGGCGCGTCGCATCTCTTGCTCCTGAGCCAACAGGTCGCCTGCACTTAAAGTTTCAGCCAGTAGGGATGGTGCTTGGGTAGTCACCGCTGGGCTGCCATTGAACTGCATCAGCTTGCCTGTCGGTATCGATTCTTTTTTAGCCTCAAGCGCCTGTTCTGCCGCGTTCTTCAAACTGTTTGCTTCGGGATTGCCTGGGTCCTGCTTGAGAGCCTCTTCTGCGATGCGTAGAGCACTTTCAGGTTGTCCCGAAACCAGGGCAAACCGCCCTGATTTGATCATGTCGGCGGCGTTGTCAGCCATAACCAGGCTTAGGGCGCGAAGCCCGTCGGAGCCTAGGGCTGCTAGAGTCAAGCCACCATCCAGCCGATGTCGTTCGACCAAAGAGGTCAGGAATCCAAGGTCAGGGTGACTTGCTTCAGGTTGTACGTCCCAGTGCATTTGGATCGTTTTGCCCGCCACTTGACCAACGATCTTAAGTTGGCCGGCTGATGGAGTTGAGCTTAGATGCCCAAGGATGACCGAATCGCGATCTAGTCTAAGCGGCGGGAATCGTTGCGGGAATTGACTTGAAAGGCTCGCTGGCAACTGAGCCTCTTGGACCCAAACGACAGGCATCGCGGCGCTCAGACCCAGGTTGCGTCCAATGACCTGCGTGGACTCTTCGATGGCCTGGCGAGAATACAGAATGCCACCGGTGTGATTGGCAATCGAAGCCACAGTCCCGATATCGGTTACCGGTCCGATGACAAAAGTGGAAAAAGTGATGTGCTGTTGTACCAGGTCATCGATCAGTTGTCGGTGCTGCTGGTTCGACAAGAAGTTGCAGCGATTAACACCGTCACCGATGTAGATGATGGTGCGTTGGCTGTTGGGCGATTCGCTAAATAGTTTGGCTGCAGTCCGCAATGCACCGCTTAGATCGGTTGCGCCCAGCGGCACTCGCTTCTTTAGCAGATCGACAGATGAAGCCCATGACGGGTCACTGGGGGCAACTAGTGACTGAGTGAGTTGAACAGCCTGAACATCGCAGGCCACCAATCCGGCCAAAGTTCCGACGGGCAGAGTTATGGCAAGCTCTTCAAGAACTTCCAGTCCTTCCTGACGCACCCAGCCAGTTTGAGAGGCCGAAGTGTCGAACAATAGGACCACTTCGTAACGACCAGGCCGAGGGTACTCGGCTTTTGAATCGGCCTGAAGGCTAAGGGCGTATAGATGCTGACTTTCGTTTTGGAAAGTCGCCCAGCGACTGGCTCCGCCAACGGTTTTGGCATGGCCAATCGATGCAGTAAATGAAGAAACCACCAATGCCAAAGTCATTGAGAGGGACTTTACGAACGTCATTGCTATTCAACCTTCAAGGAATTGCGGGAAGTCGCAAGAAATACTGTGAAACGTTTTGGGGTGCATCAAGCTACCTAAAATAGTGCTGCCGACCGATCAGAGGGCTGACAAGCTAGGTTGTGGCTGCATTTCTGGTCAAAGTGCTCCAATATGATTAGGAAGCAACAGTTGCATTCTATTTGGGCAGGAGCCAAGTCGCTAGCAAATTTATCTCAAAAAGCCGGTGTTAAGGACGGTACGGTACGGATGTAACGTTCTGGGATGGAATCGCTCACCTTGGCTCGCTAAGTCCATAGGTTGCAAGAATGAGCAATTTGCGTGCCAAAGGTGGGGAATGGGCACTGGGGAGTTGGGAACTGAGTACCGAGTACTGAGTACCGAGTACTGGCAATAGCCCCCGTGAGACACCGGTCAGGGGACAGACACTGAGACGCCCACCGGTCAGGGGACAGACACTGAGACGCCGGTCAGGGGACACAGCTTGATTCTGGGGCTGGCCCTTGGGGAGAAGGGCCCTTGGGGACACAGCTTGCCCTGGGGTAGAAGGTTTGTGTCACTAAAATTCTCTTATGACCCAGACGATTCTTGTGCCTCTATCAAGCCCTATGGGACCAAATCGTGTTGAGAGTGTTGCAAATTGCATCACTTGCCTATTTTCGCTGCAGGACAGCAATGGGCCACTTTGTTGAAGAAAAGGTATACTACCAGGAAAATTTGTTTAATCGTTACAGCTTGACAGGCCGATAGCCATAGATGCCTCAGTTTGGTTCGAGACTGGATCCTAGTGGAGATTGACTGCAATGCAATTCAGTCGCAATATTCTCGTAAACGTGACATCCCCTAAATGGGTTTTTCGGATGGCTAGTGTCCTGAGACGAACTTTGCTGTTCATGGCAACCTTCCTGGTGGTGTCACAGGGGGCGGCTCCGGCTCAGAATTCGGCCAATCAGCTTCGTTCGTCACTGCCCAGTGCGGTTCGTCAGGCTCCGAGTTCGCCGGAGTACTCCACTGGCTCGACTTATCAACTACGTGCTCGGTACGCCGTCGAGTCACAATCGGAAAACGGGGTGGGCACTCAAGTATTGCCAGCGGCAACGAATTTAAGAGAAGTTGGTCAGGGGGCCGGTGCGGCCCCAGCACCCAAGGTCTCACGAATACCTATTGGTCAGTCTTCAGCCAAAAAACTGTCGCAGCCGTCTGCCACGGCGACCCGACAACCAAGCTCCGATTCACCAACTTTAGAAAGTTCGGATGAACTTTCACTGTCCCCGTCGGTTACCGCTTCGCCCTCTGTTGCCACTCCCACGAATCTTCCATCTTCGACTTCATCCGCGCAGTCCGCGAGCAGTCAAGCCAAGCAATCACGTCCAGCTTCGGGGGGGGCGGCTCAAAAGAGCGGTCCCAGTCCGACCACTCGCCCTGCCGTAGATAATTCGTGGAATGCCAATCTACCTCCGCTAGCCGAATATCCTAGTTTGGGCCATGCTGGAAACGCTGCGAATCCGCAAGATGGATCTGTCAATGGCTCAGGTTCGTTAGCGACCGATGCTACATTCAGCGGCGGATCATTGCCCTTGCCCAACAATCTTCCTTTGCCCGGCGCAGCACCACCGCGAAACGAAGCTCAGCAGCCAACCTTAGAACTCAGCCTGCCAACAGCACCAGCCACGCCACAGGCCAGCAGCAAGCGCCCCACTGCAAAGCGCACATCGCCATCAGCCCAACAGCGTACCGCCTCACTGCCACCCCGGTCCAATCAATCCAATGACAAGCTCATGTCGATGCGATCCACTCAGATTCACGTCGGGCTCAATGGACCGCCGAGTGTCGAAGTGGGCGTGCCACAGCTCTACCATTTGGTGGTCGCCAATCAAGATCAGGTCAAGCTCAGCGGACTAATAGTGCGATTGGATATTCCAGCAGGCGTGCAGGTGCAGCCACAAACTGCTACTCTGGGACGCGCCGAATTGGAAAACGTAAGCGACGGCTCTGTGCTGGTGACATGGTCGTTCGAAGGGCTCTCGCCGGGGCAGCAGGCAAGCGTGCCACTGCATCTTACGACGCAGTCGCCTAACAACTTTGACATGTCGCTGGAATGGACCTTTCATCCTGTGACAGGCAGCATACCAGTGGAAGTGCGTTCGCCGCGACTGGAGCTGGCTCTTGAGGGCCCCAAAGATGTCAATTACGGCCAGGCCAATACCTATCGGCTGCATGTATCGAACCAGGGGAGCGCAGATGCTACCGATGTAACCGCAAAACTGTCTGCTCAGCAGTTTGGCTCCAGTTCCATTCAGATCGGAACAATCGCTGCGGGAGCATCGGAGACGATCGATGTTGAATTGGTATTTAATGAGGCTGGCAAGATCGTAATCGCCGCAGATGTTACCGCCCAGGGCGAAGTGGCAGCTAATGCGCAAAATCAAGTACAAGTACGTCAGGCGTTGCTTGAGTTGCTGATGGAAGCACCTGAAATGGCTTATCACGGCTCTGCAGTGCCTTACAAGTTGGTAGTCAAGAATTCGGGGGATGCCGTCGCCAGTCAATCCAAAGTGGTTGTCACACTGCCTACGGGTGCCAAATTGGACTCGCCACCATCAGCTACATCGCTGGAAAACGGCTCCTTAGTTTGGAATGTCCCAGATGTACGGCCTGGTGCGTCTGCCGAATTGACCTTCCAGCTTTCGCTCAGCCGCGAAGGCGAGAATCAATTGGTTGCTCATTGTACAACGCCATCGGGCAAGTCGGCTCAAACCAGTATAGCCACTCTAGTGAAAGCTGTGACTGATCTGAAACTGGTGGTCAGCGATCCATCGGCGCCCGCAACCGTAGGCGGTGAAGTTCAGTATGAACTAACGCTACTGAATCGAGGCTCGAAGACTGTCGAGCAGGTGTCGGTGGCGGCTATGTTCTCACGAGGAATCGAGCCCAAACGCGCCGAGGGACATCGCCATCAAGTCATGCCAGGTCAAGTGAGATTTGAGCCGATCACTCGCATAGAACCGGGCGAGACGGTCACGCTGCGTGTTGTCGCAATGGCTGAGGCGGCGGGTATGCACCGATTCCGCGCTGAAGTGAATACCGCAGACGCCGAAGTCAAATTGGTACAAGAAGAATCCACTGAATTCCTAGAGTCGATCCGACGAACAGCTACCGTCAATAGCGGAAGCGCAGTGGTCAGGTGATGGATGGCATAAAGGACAACGCTCTGTCAACGAAGCCATGTTTCCACAGGGGGTGTCAATTCGCAGTTAACCAATCCTTGTTTTTATATTCATTCTAACGACGAGAGCCTAGTGGCAAGAACTCTCATTGGGTTCGGGCAAGTGGGCAAGCCCAAGAGTTCTTGCTGGGGGGCGGACTCTTGGGCATCTCGTTTTTCTATACATGTCACTCGCGTTGTGCGCCGAAGGTCAAACCATTTGAATCGCCCTTGAATCGCTCGATTGGGCGCTGTTGGGCGCTGTTGTGCAGTGGCCTTATGGTTATCATAGGGGAAAGCCGGGCCACATCGGGTAAAGCGACATGCGCTGTGCCCCCGACTGTTGGCATTGCGGCCTGGGTGAATTTAGTTCATTGAGGCATGCCTCAAGATGTGATTCAAGTAATAAGGTTGCCATTGAAGTGAATCAGCGACGCGAGAAGATCGAAGCCATGTTGCAGGCTGAGCCGCACGACATTTTTTTGCGGTATGCATTAGCTATGGAAATGGAGAAAGCCGGAGAGACGCTGGCGGCACTGGATTTACACGCTCAGCTTACCACTGAGCAACCGCCGCACGTAGCTTCCTTTTTTCGTGCCGCGCAGATTTATCACTCCATCCAAGAAACCGAGTCAGCTCGATCCGCTCTACGATTTGGGATTCAGGCGGCTCGAGATGCTGGAGATCTTCACGCAGCGGCCGAAATGGGTGAGATGCTGACCGACTTGGGGCGATTGGGAGAGTAATGGGGCCGATTCACTTCGCAGGGGTTTTGGCTTGCAAACTGTGAGAACCAGTATTTCATGCAGAGAACTGTATTGGCTAGAAGCCTATGCCACGACGGAAATCTGCAAAACCGACAAAACCGCAGCTAGGGCCGAATGATGGAAGTGGAACGAGCGCATTTACAAGCGGACCTCCGCGGGTTGCTCAAGGGCGACGTCCACTTTGCGCCAATCTTTCAGAATCTCTACTCCAGCGATGCCAGTATCCATGAGATTCAGCCTCTGGGCGTAGTACGTCCTCGTAGCGTGCAAGACGTTTCTGAGCTGCTGCAGTATTGTAGCCAGCGAGCGATACCAGTATTTCCGCGCGGTGCAGGCAGCGGACTGGCTGGGCAGGCATTGGGTCGAGGCATTGTTGTCGACTTTTCTCGTTACCTGCGACGTGTCCACAAGCCGCTTGAAGGTACTGTTCGCGTTCAGAGCGGAGTTGTGCAGGCCGACCTAAATCGAGATATCAATCGACATCAGATGCTATTTGGTCCTGATCCGGCGACTCGAAGCGTATCGACGATTGGCAGTATGATTGCTATCGACGCAGCCGGTAGCCACTTTCCTCGCTATGGTTCGACTGGCGATAGCGTGCAATCGGTACAAGTTGTCTTAGCTAATGGCCAGATCGTCGAGCTGTCTCAGCACCAATGGACCTCGGACGAGGAGACATCGTCTATCGTCGACAGTTTAGCGAACCAAGTAGGTACGTTGCTTCATGATCACTCGGACATCATTCGACAATCGCCATGGGGCGCGGTGGCGCGGGGCTGCGGCTATCGCATTGAAAAGCTCTTTCAAGGCGATCGGCTGAACTTAGCTCGACTCATGTCTGGATCGGAAGGCACGCTCGGGTTAATCACCGAGGCTACTCTGAGATTGGAGCCGATACCTCAGGTGCGCGGTCTGATGTTACTGTTTTTTGGTCGATTGGAACTAGCAGCCAAAGCAGCGGTGGACTTGCAACAGGAATCGCTGGCGGCCTGTGACTTGATGGATCGTCGGCTTCTGGAGATCGCACGCGAGACCGAGCCAGTTTACGCTTCGATTATTCCGCGTGGTGCTGAAGCCATGCTGCTAGTTGAAATGCAGGGCCAGGATCCCGTCAGTGTGCGAAATGCACTAACGAAAATGCTCCATAGGTTGCAGAACTCGGGTAAACCTGTCGTTTCGTTTCGGTTAACTACCGATCAAGCAGAAAGGAATTTATTATGGCGACTGGCGCGGCGCGTCATTCCAAGGCTTTATCGATTGAAGGGCAGTTTGCGTCCCCTGCCCTTTGTCGACGATATCTCGATTCCACCCAAATTGCTGCCGGATTTCTTGATTGAAATTCAAAACGTCTTGAAAGCTGAGCGAGTGACTGCAACGCTGTTTTCTCATGCTCTGAACGGTCACATCGATGTCCGACCGTTCTTGGATTTGGCTAGCCAGGATCATCAACAGAAGTTGGATCGACTGAGCGAAGCTCTTTACGAGAAAGTATTCGAGTATGGTGGCACTTGCTGTGGCCAACATGCACTTGGCCTTAGTCGCGCAGCTTGGGCCGAACGACAACTCGGCTCACGTTTGGAACTGTTCCGTCGCATTAAACAGGTATTTGACCCAGGTGGCATTCTGAATCCCGGCAAGTTCCTTAGTCCAGTTCCGCCTAGGGTTAATGAACACTTACGACCGGTTCCCAGTATCGTTTCGCCGAATAATCCGTTATTAGTGGGAGCGGATGTGGTTGCCACTGGAAATGCGATCGATGCCGCCTTGGTACTCATTGGACCAGACAATAGAGCAACCGAACATGCGTTGCAGAACGAGCTGTCGCGGTTGCCGTGGGACGATAGTTTGCCGCCGCCCGAGCAAGAGCAGACGAGAAACGAATCAGTAGAATTGCCGGTGCTGCTGAATTGGACCGGGCAGGAATCGCTGGCCTATACGGCTAGAAGCTGCAATGGTTGTGGGCGTTGCCGCACCAGTGCATCTGCAGAAAGAATGTGTCCGATCTTTCGCGTCCACAAAGGCGAGGAGGCTTCGCCTCGCGCCAAGGCCAATCTGCTGCGTGGCATCGTTACTGGAAGATTAGAGCGCGAAGTGTTGGAAAGTCGCGAACTGAAGGAGGTCAGCGACTTGTGTTTCAATTGCCACCAGTGTCGCTTGGAATGTCCGGCCACCGTCAATATCCCCAAGCTGGTTCAGGAGGCCAAGTCGCAGCATGTGGCCAGCCATGGGTTGCCTGTGAGAGATCGCTTAATCAATCGTACCGACCTGATATCATCGATCGGAAGTCGTATGCCACGCTTGGCCAATTGGGCACTGGGCAACGCGACCATGCGATGGCTTCTAGAAAAAACATTTGGCATCGCGCAGAACCGAAAACTGCCCCGGGTTGCTGGTAAGACGTTTCTCAGTTGGGCAAATCGCGAGAAGCTGTGGCGTTCTAATCGAGCCGGAGGCCGCAAGGTGCTGTTCTTTGTCGATCAATATGCCAATTGGCACAATCCAGTTTTAGGACGGTCGCTGGTCGAAGTCCTAAGGCATCACAACATCAATGTCTATGTGCCCACCGCACAATCTCCTTCTCACATGGCTATGATTTCGGCTGGCGATTCGCAGCGTGCTCGCAAGCTGATCGCCAACAATGTCAAATTGTTGGCTGAAGGAGTCCGTATGGGATACGACATCGTGGCGCTCGAGCCCACTGCGATCCTGTGTTTTCAAAACGAATATCGACATCTGATCGATAACGAAGACACCCAGTTGATTGCCAATAACTGCTATGAGGCTTCCGCCTATTTTTGGGCTATGCACGAGAGAAAAGAATTGGCATTGGATTTCAAGCCGGTCAATTTCTCAGTCGTCTATCACGAGCCGTGTCACGCGCGAGCATTGTACCCAATACAGCCAGCCTTAAATCTATTGCAGTTAATTCCAGGACTGGACGTTCAACTGGCCGACATGGGCTGCAGCGGTATGGCAGGTACGTTTGGCTTGCAGAGGAAAAATCTGCGGACCAGTCTCCGCATCGGTTGGAATCTCATCAGTCTCATGCGAGAAACTCAAGCTCAATTGGGTGTCACCGAATGTGTAGCATGCAAGCTGCAGATGGAGCAAGCCACAAGCAAGCCAACTGTTCACCCAATAGCCCTGATGGCCTACTCCTACGGTCGAATGCCGCAGCTAGCTGCCTGGTTCTCGGCACGCAACGAGGGGTTAGTGGTAAGTTAATCAATGGTTGGATTCCCCGTTTGGCAGCGCATGGGCTATACTGATGCGATTAGGAGATTCACGCATGTCAGAACAGATGACCATTCACGTTCGACTGTTCGCCGGACCGGCCCAGCAGTTAGGTGTTTCACATTTGGAATTGCAATTGCCGCAAAACAACGCGAGCAAACAACTGTGCGTAAGCGATGTTGCCATCCGATTGTGTGATCAATATCCAGAACTTGCATCCTTGATTCAGCGGTCTCGATGGGCAGTGGGGACCGATTTTGTAACCCAGCAGCAAGAGTTGACGAATCGGCAGACTCTGGCTTTGATTCCTCCTGTGAGCGGAGGTTAGCAGCCTGAAAACGATGAGCACACCGCAGAGTAAACAATCCATTCAAGCAGCGCTTGTCGAGTTGACGACATCGACGATTGACGTTCATCGGTTGCTAGGGCATGTGTCGCATCCAGACGCTGGAGGTCAGGTGTTATTCATCGGGTCGACTCGGCAGACAACCAAAGGGCAGTCTGAAATGGCGTCATCCTGTGGCCAACACTCCACAGTCCAATGCACTCACACCCAGTACTTGGTTTACGAGGCCTACCAAGAAATGGCCGAGCAGAAATTGCACGAACTGGCTCAACAAGCTCAGCAGCAATGGCCACTTCAGGCGGTGGCCATCAGCCATCGACTTGGCAAGGTGCTACCCGGGGAGGCAAGTATCGCAATAGCCGTCAGTAGCGCACATCGCCATGAAGCGTATGTAGCGTCGCGCTGGCTGATCGATTCGATCAAGCAGCAGGTGCCTATCTGGAAGCAAGAACACTACGTCGATTCGTCGGCCCAGTGGATTCATCCCAAAGAACTCGACGCATCGGAGTCTTGTGATGCTGCTTTTTTTGGGAACAGTTGCGAGGGTAGTCAGTGATGCAGCGGTCATCAAGTGATAGCTTCACTCGAATGGGTTCTGTCGAACTGCCACTAGTGGATCGGTTTCAGCGCGTGCATCGGTCGCTGCGCATCAGTGTTACCGATGTATGCAACATCCGCTGCCAATACTGCATGCCGGATGGCAACGTGCCCTTCATGCCCAATCAGCGATTGTTGAGCTTTGATCAGATCGCTCAATTTGTGCGAGTCACGGCGAAACTGGGTGTGACGCACTATCGATTGACCGGCGGTGAGCCTCTGATGCGGCCAGATCTTCACGAACTGGTCCAGATGTTGACTGAGATTGATGGGGTGCATGAGGTGGCGGTAACCACCAATGGCATGTTCTTGGCTGCGCAGCTACCCAGCCTGGTGCGGGCCGGACTGAAACGAGTGAACATTAGCCTGGATACCTTGTCGGAAGAGTCGTTTCAGAAACTCAGTCGTCGCGCTGGGTTGCATCGTGTTTTGGCAGGGATTCAAGCGGCCTTGGCTCAGCCCGAAATCGAACTGAGGCTCAATGCGCTGGTCTTGCGCGATATCAATTGGGATGACGTGATCGATTTGGTTTCATTCGCAAAGCAGCATGCTGTGGTCATTCGGTTCATCGAATTCATGCCGCTGGATGGACGGCGTCAGTGGAGCCAGCAGCGCATGGTCTCCGGCGAAGAACTTCGGCAGCTTTTGAGTGCGCACTTTGGGCCGTTGACTGTTCGCCCTCGCCCAGACAGCGCTCAACCGTCGACCGATTACGTATTTGCCGATGGCAGTGCAGTTGGCTTTATCGACGCAGTCACACGGCCGTTCTGCGGGAATTGTGATCGGCTGCGCATAACGGCCGATGGAAAGATCCGAAATTGTCTGTTTGGTCAGGAAGAATGGGACGTCGCGCCGCAACTTCGCCAGTTGGCTCAAATGCCCAGTTTGCAAATTCAACACGAATTGATGCAGACTATCCGTGATTGCATCGACGCCAAAGCGCCAGCTCATGGTGTTCAAGACCCCAATTTTCAACCGCCGCAACGAGCCATGTATCAAATTGGCGGCTGAGCCCTTGGAAGCTCGTTTGGATTCATGAATTGTGGCCGCGACCTTCCAATAAGTGTAGTCGCGACCTTCCAGGTTGCGAGGTGTTGAAGCGCAAACGCTTTGGACAAGCTGGAAGCTTGTCCCCACAGGTTGCTTTGATGAAGCACTGTTTGCGTCTTCAAATTACCACGCGATGCGAACTTATGGAGATTGTCAATCCGAGCAGTGAGTGGGTTTAGTTGCACGTATTGTTTTCCGCTACGATGTCTTAACCGGTTGCTGGCAAACCTGGAACTGACTGGGTAAATTGAAGAGCAATTAAACGCTCGTCGGCAGTTCCCTGAATAACAAATCCCTGCTGTTCCGATTTTACTTAGAAAGCGATCGGACTATCTTTTTGCTCGACAAACGTTCGGAAAATGGTGTCGAGGCCTCTGCTAAGGATATGCTAGCATGTTGTCTAGGGCCACTCTGGTAATCGCGAGGATGCTTTTGATAGGTGGTTGCCAATTGGCAAATGGGCAAACCGTTTCCACGGCACCGACCAACAATGATCTTGTTGAACGCATCAACGCGCTCGAACATGCGAATCAGCAATCTCTGGCAAAGATCGCCAAATTGACGGAGCAGCAGTCAAAGCCTCCGGCGGATAAGCCCAAGCTGCCAAGCGTGACGATCAACGGCGTATTTCAAGCGGATGCAGTGACTTTTGATCAGAACGATGCCAGCCGGCTGGCCTACGGCACGGTGGAAAATGGAGCTGATTTTCGTCGCGCTCGTTTGAGCGCCAAGGGAGCCGTGACGGATCGAATGGATTATTTTCTACAGATGGATTTTGGATTCTTCGGGCGTCCCACGTTTACCGACGTCTGGGCCGATTTCAAAGAGGCCGGTCCGCTTGGAACTGTGCGAGTTGGACAATGGAAACAGCCCTTTGGATTGGAGACGGTCAGTAGCTTTCGCTACACCACATTGATGGAACGTTCGTCGACCTTTCAAGCCTTTGTCCCGTTTCGGCATATCGGTGTTGGGTTCTATGACCATTCGCAGGATTTGAACTGGACTTGGGCCACCTCTTATTTGCGTACCGGCCAGGATCAGTTTGCTGGTTCGCTCAGCTCCAATGGTGGCAACGGACTGGCGTCTCGGTTGACGCATCTGTCTTGGTACAACCCATGTGGAGACAACTACTTGCACTGGGGAACTGGATACTATCTGAACTCACCGCCGCGAGATAAAGTTCGCTTTCGAAGTATTCCAGAGATTTTTGTGGGTGAGTTTGTTGTACCCACTGGTGGAGCGGTAGGAACCAGTGGACAACCCGTTCCCGATGTGGCCAATGGCACGCCGTTTTTTGTCGATACGGGGACACTCAGTAATGTCGACCTGACACAGACATTGGGATTGGAGTCGTTGTGGGTGCGAGGTCCTTTGTCTTGGCAGTCCGAAGCGATGGGCTGTTTTGTGGATACTCCAGCCAGTGGCGACCTGTTCTTTCATGGGGCCTACTCACAACTTGGCTGGTTCTTAACCGGCGAACATCGGCCCTACGATCGTAAGATGGGGGCGATCGATCGCGTCATGCCGTTTCAGAGTGTCACCAAAAGTGGCGGGCTGGGAGCTTGGGAAATCGCAGCTCGTTGGTCTTTCCTGGATCTGAATCAACGAGATGTCACGGGCGGTACCATGCAGAATTTAACGGGCGGACTGAATTGGTATGTGAATCCCTACTGCAAATGTGTCTTCAACTACATCCATTCCTGGGCCGATTCTAGGCCGATTCGAAACGGGGTTATCCAGTCCAACACGCTGATCGCCTCGCAGACCAACGCTTTTGGTTTACGCTGCCAGTTGGATTTCTAGTGGTTTTCCACTACTGGAAAGTGCGCATGATTCGGCTTTGTCGCAACCACCAGTGTGGGGACAAGCTTCCAGCTTGTCCAAGAAAGGTGGGGTGAGCTTCCAGCTTGTCCAAGGCGTTTGGCCTGAACACCTCGCAACCTAGAAGGTCGCGACCACACTGTCGCAGAAACCGATTTCTTAGGTGCGACTTCGAGATTTAGACACTCTAACAAAACTGATTTAAGCGATTCCAGCAAATCATGAGACATCCAATCGCTAGAAAAGCGTCGTGAATGTCATCACGTTTTTCATAGCGGCAGCGCAGTCGACGCCAATTGAAGAGCCA
>JBIIJD010000038.1:0-49558 GCA_044234105.1 Aureliella sp.
TTAAGGCGTCAATTCCCGACGGTCGCCGAACGCCCTGCATGGACCGAACGCCCAACATGGAACGACTGACAATTTTGAGCCGTCTGAACATAACGGACTGTTGCTCGGAAAAACAACTTACACTAAATACCTTTATTTCAGCCAAGAGGCTTGGCCGATTGCAGATTTTATAGGAATCAGCGGTACAATTGGCCTTCAGGGGACATCCCAGCGTAGAATTCTTCCGGTTGTATCAAGCGGGCCGGATTTCACGGGTGAAGAAGCCTACAATTGAGCGGATCAAGCGGACAACGAGTTCTTGGCCTTGCTGGTCACGTTAACGGACAGGCAAGAGTATCGAAGCGGATCATCAAATAGGAATGTGCACTATGTCGGGGCAAAGCATTACAGAACTGGTTCATCGGCTTCGAGAAGGGCATTCGACAGCGCGTGAGGATTTGGCGACTGCCGTCTATGAACGTTTGGCCAAGCTGGCCCGCAAGATGCTACGCGATGGCTCCCATGTCGTTCGCCGCTGGGAGCAGACAGACGACTTGGTTCAGGCAGCTTGGTTTAGAATTCAAAAGGCACTGGACGATCCGTCGGTCCCGATCCATGATCACGTCCATTTCTTTCGTTTGGCAGCCAGACATGTTCGCTTTGAACTGATCGACATGTATCGACGACACACCGGCCCGCTAGCCGAAGCGGCCAACCACGAGACAACTCCACCACTGGGCTCACTTGCCAGTGAATTGGGGCTGAACGCAGACGGCGAGCGGTTTGCGGCCAACACGACCGGCGATCCACGACGCTTAGCCGCTTGGGGCGAGTTCCATCGAATGGTCGACAAACTGCCTGACAAACAGCGCGAGATTATGGACTTGCTATGGTACCAAGGACTCAAGCAAGCCGAGGCGGCTGAGTTGTTGGGCGTGGATGTCAAGACTGTTAAGCGACGGTGGAGAGACGTTAAGATTCTTTTGGCAGAACAGTTAGATGACAACCTGATGGAACTTTAGACTGGAATCCCACAGTGGATGACAGTTTGAAAAACTTGCGAGCGGGCGCACTGAGAAAACGGACTGATTGGCAATTGAATTAGCATGGAAAAACCTACGATTGACGAGCTGCTGGAGCAGCTTGAAGTGGCTCGTGAAGCAGGTCACGAGATAGATTTGGCAAAGCTGTGTGAGCCATGGCCAGAGCTGCTGGCGCCGCTGCGTCAGCGTTGGGAACGCCTGCTTCAGTTTCAAGAAAAGTTCAGCGTTGACAATAGCTCCAGCGAACCTACTAGGCATGAAAGCACAGCCGAAGTGCGCAGTAAACTTCAGGAAGTGCCAGATCGGTTGGACGGCACACGAATCGTCATGCAATCGGAACTACACATCGAGCGGTTCCATGATCGTGGTGGTCTGGGTGAGGTCTACCGGGCTGTTGATTGCGACTTGGCTCGCGATATCGCTGTCAAACTGCTTCGCCCAGATCGACAATCGCAGCCCAATCGCGAAGATTTCTTTCGCGAGTCGCAAATCATTGGCCGGATGACACATCCAGGTGTCGTGGCGATCCACGGCATGGGCGAAACAATTGACGGCCGCCCCTTTTATGCCATGCCGTTCTTGGACGGTGGGAATCTTCGCAGCCGAACTGCCGCGTTTCACAGGCAAAATCCTGGCCCATTGGTGGATGATCGCAAGGAGTTTCGCGATTTATTATATCGGCTGGTGGCCGTTTGTAAGACAGTTGCTTATGCTCATTCTCGCGGCATTGTTCACCGCGATCTTAAAGCCGAGAATGTCCTGCTGGGCAAATACGGCGAGACTTTGGTCATCGACTGGGGCTGCGCGACGCAAGTTGATCGCGATGAAAGATTCCGAGTCTCGGGTGAGCGCACTTTGCAGTTGTCCGGTGTCGAAGGATTTAATTCGTCAGCAGGTTTAACTCTACGATACGCCAGCCCCGAACAGTTGCATGGCAGCAAGCCCGTTGGTCCCGAAAGCGATATCTACTCGCTGGGCGCTATTTTATATCTGCTAGTCACCGGCCACAGTCCGCTGGAGAACGAACCTGACGAACGGGTTCGTGGTTTGGTTCTGCGTGGCGAGGTACCACCGCTTGAGTCGATCAAGACAGGTATCCCAAAGGCGCTTGCCGCGATTTGCCGTCACGCAATGGCATTGGAGCCAGACCAGCGGTACGCAACTGCGCTTCAAATGGCTGATGATATCGAACGGTATCTAGCCGACGAACCGACCACGGTGTGCCGCCTATCGTTGGGCATGAAGCTGACTCGATTGGTCCGTCGCAATCGAACAGCCAGCCTGATTTTGGTTGGTACACTGCTGCTTGGTTCTGCACTACTGACACTGGCGTTTGGAGGCCAGCGAGTGTTAGCTCAGCGCGCCGAAGCATCTGCTCAACACCGACTACGCATGGCAGCGTCTCTGGTGTCGAATGTGGGCGGATTTGAAATCAGTCGCCGTATCTCTTTGTTGGAGGTTGAAGCAGCACAGCCCGCGATGGTGCAAGCCATGGAGACCGTTTTTAAGGAGCCGGACAATTCCGACCATTGGAACTCTCCTCAGAATTTGATCTATGGCCTACGCGACGAATTGCAGGCCCAGGGTTTGAAGCTGGATAGTTTAGTTTTGAACGACGCTAGGGGGACACAGATTGCGCGAGCCCCCAAAGAGCCATCCGTGGGTAAGAACTACGCCTACCGACAGTATTTTCATGGATTGGCAGAAGACCTTGACCCCAATTCACCCGAGTATCGCAATAACCCACCCCCGCCAGCCAGCGTACCTATCGTCTCCAACGCTTACGCTAGCACGAACCGAGGAACAGAAGGGCAGTTGTCGATCAAGGTGTCGATATCGGTACCTATCATGTCAAGCCAGTCAGACGAACCGCAGGTTATCGGCCGATTGGGCATGTCGCTCCCCATCAACGAACTGGCTATATTTGACTCATTGGAGGGCTTGCCACTGAATGCGATTCTGTTTGAAACGCGAGACTATTCATGGGGCACAGGCCGCGCGACCGGTTTGGTGCTGGACCAGTTGCAACACGACTCAGAAAGGAAGGGGTCTGAAACGGACGATGGCTTAACCAGTGACCAGCAAGTCCAGGATGCCATGCCCAGGCTGGGGGCCACATCCTTGGCGCAGCTCCTGAAGGTCAAAGGCAACCGAGCAAACTTGATAGAGAATTTTCATGACCCGGTAGTGAGTCCCCGGCGAACGGAAGTTGCCTGTGCTGAGCTAAATATACCCTACCGAAGCGATGTAGCGACCGGCTGGAGAGTACTGTTTATCGAGGCTGACCTGAAGCAGTAGACTTAGGTTTCAATATTTCTATGCCCAAGCTAAAAAAGTCTTCGAACGTGGACCCAAAACAACTTGTTTCTTCAACGGGAAACTATTGGTTGCTCAAGAGCGAACCGATGGTGTTTAGCATTGACGACTTGATAAAGGCACCAAGACAAGTGACCTGCTGGGATGGAGTGCGCAATTACCAGGCTCGGAACATTCTGCGTGACCAGATGCAGGTAGGCGACTTGGCCTTGTTTCATCACTCCAACGCCAAGCCTCCTGCCGTCGTTGGCGTGGTTCAGATCGCCCGCGCTGGGTACCCAGATCACACAGCTTTTGACCCTGAAAACGATCATTACGACGCCAAGTCTCATCGGGCTGAGCCAACTTGGTACATGGTTGATGTCAAATTTGTGCTAAAGTTCGCTGTGCCACTTAGCATTCAAGACCTGAAGCAACTGCCAGGACTAAAGAAAATGATGCTGCTGCAGCGAGGTTCACGCCTTAGCGTTCAACCGGTTCGACCGGCTGAATTTGCTGTGATCGTTCAGGCGGGCTGTCTGGTTCAACACAGTTAATAACGTGTCAGCAAACAGAATTTCTTTCCCTGACACGAGAACCAGTACTAGTTGGTGCGGGCTTCATATTCGGATCGTCCGTCAAGCATCCATTGCCAGATTGTGCTCCGCCAGAGTGCAACTCGTTGCCTCTCCATGTCTGTGACCGCTGCTTGCTGAGCTTCATCCATGAGTTCGGCCAGTTTCTGCATATTGTCAGAAGTTCCCAAATTTTTCCATGCAATCCGGCGATTCTGCTTGTGGAGCTTAGGTGGATACAGCGACTGGTCACAGGCGATGCACTCAAGCTTGCGGTAGAACCGGTTCATCGGTTGGGCAGCGCTGCCGAAATATAGGTTGAAGAATTCGTCGAGCAAAACGTCTGTGTCCGCAGAGGGATCGTCCCAAATTTTAATCATCACATAGTGTTCAAGCTGATCCTGTTCGCCGCACTCGAAAATCCCTCGAACTCCGTCTTGAATGAACATGCGCGCTGCGCGAGCTGTTTCATGAACCATGACATTTGGAAAACACTTCCATTTTTCTATCAACGCCGGCTCCATCGGATGGTGATAGTAGTTCCAAAGGTATATCGGTGCTTTGGATCGGACCAACCACTCGCGATAGAACCTCATATCATTATCGCGGACTGCGTCATCAATGGCGTAGGCACAGGTATGCAGACAAGGTGCGATCGAGACATTGGGCTCAAGCTCAAAGTCTCGCGGAGGGTAGGCGTAATTCCAGTAGGCCAGTGTGGCAATGAACTTGTCGGGATGCGATTGCTGGACTTCGCGGGCAACGGCGTTGACAAATGAAAACCAGTAGTCACTGATCTCGCCACTGCTAAAGAACTTGGTTTGCATCTCCTTTCCGCGAGCCAGCAGAGCCTGGCACTTTTCACAGTAGCAGTACTTCGCAACGTCTTCCGGAACTATTGCGAAATAGTCCCCCAGAGCCTTAAAACCTTCGGGCAGTTCACCTTTACCATCAAAATAGTCTCGTGCCATCTGAGCCATTTTCTGGACCAGCATTGGATTGGTGTAGCAAAGGTTCATCCCCTTGGCTGGCCCTTGCGCTTGATACTCAGGACCGTATAATACAGTTTCGATTGTGCGCCGGTGAATCGTATGATTGCCTGCCCACTTTTCTCCACCCAATCGAAGTCGTCGCCAATGCAGCAACACTTGAGAATGGGTGAAGCTGCCCCACTGGCCGCGCAGAAAGGGCCAGCTCCCAACGCTCAATGCATTCCTGTGTTTCAGCGCGGGTGAGCGCCGTACATCAACTCCTTGCACAGACAGTTCGTCTCGCATAGGAATAACGCTGGTCGTGTCAGTCGGACCGTACCAGCGAACTCCACAGAATCGCTCTAAAAAATCGTAAGTAGCATAACAGGAGCCTTGATCGTCAAACACGCCTGGAAGCTCCAATTCTAGCGATCCTCGGTCGGGAAGATCGACCGCCGTCCAATAATCGATCTTGTGTCGCATATCGGCCAACGTTTGGTCGTTGATCGCGCGTCCCAATTCACGTCGGTTTGCTTGTGTGTCTATCCAGTCGCGACCGATCAGCACCAACGCATCGGGGCGAAAGCCTACGAGATATTCTTGTGGTTCGAAGTCGAGCGAGCGGATTCCCAGCGCTTGAGTAGCGATACTCTCGCCGATCATGATGTGTGGTCCCGACAAGGGTGCGTCATCGTGGCTGATCGGCAGGTCAACACCCGTCATCTTTAGAATATGGCTCTGCAATTCTAAAGCGGCTAATCGCGCTGCCGGAGTAGGATTGTCTGCAATCAAGATAGAACATGCGGGTTTGCCATCGCGCACGATATGAAACGTTTGGCCAATCGCTTCGGCTCGCAATTCGGCGAAGACCAGGAAAAGACTGATGATGCCGAGGAGAAATTGAAGTTTGTCAGATTTCATTTGCGTCATTACTAAAAAGAATCGCAGGAAGCCTTACTATGATGTTAACAGAGTAAATTTTCTCACTCAAGGGTTGAACCGCTTATTCTGACAGATCACTATGGGCAAACGGCCTCCTTTCGGACTAACAACTTCATCGGCACCGCTACTTACGATTCGCAAATGACAAGAATAAGCTGTCCTAACCCCCACTCTCCACAGTCGCTCGCTTGTTTGCTGCGAAGTAAGTTAACAAGTTTTCCCGCATAGTAGACCCATAACCTGATTGGCAATCACACCTTCCTCGTCGGTTGCGATCATCCATACACGAGCTTTACTTTCTAGATGACTGATTAATTGCTCCCCCGACTGGTTGGAGGCCGAATCGCAAGAAATTCCTAGCCATTTCAAACGAGCGCAAATGCACTGCCGAATCACGTGCGAATTCTGGCCGATGCCGCCAGTAAATACCAACGCATCCATTCCTTCCAAAGCTGTAGCCATTGATGCAATTTCACAGCTTGCGCGATAGACGAAATATTCGACGGCTTGTTTCGCGTTAGGGTGCTCACTTTCTAAGAGTTGTCGCATGTCGCTTGTTATCCCGGAAATTCCTAACAACCCGGAACGCGTGTAGAGCAGTTCCTGCAGGTCAGCAATTGAGCCTCCATTCTGTTTCAGTAAGTATAAAAGCACTCCAGGATCGACATTGCCACAGCGAGTTGCCATTGGCAGTCCGTCCAATGGAGTCATTCCCATCGATGTGGCGTAGCTGTGTCCACGAAGTAGGCCGCATACGCTGGCTCCGCTGCCCAGATGAGCAACCACGGCACGACCAATGGCCGCCTGTGGATCGATGAGTGTCAATTGCTGAGCGATCGATTCATACGACAGACCATGGAATCCATAGCGCCGGACGCCTTTCTGCATTAACTCGTATGGCAGCGCGAACATCCTCGCTTCCAGAGGCAACGTTCGATGAAAGGCTGTGTCGAAACAGGCAATCTGCGGCAATGCTGGTTGCAATTGAGCAATCGAGCGTACGGCAGTCAGATTATGTGGTTGGTGCAGTGGAGCTAAGGGAACTAAACTCTCCAAAGCGGCTATCACCTGCGCATCGATCAGAGTTGGAGCTGAATAGTGCTGACCACCATGAACAATTCGATGTCCAACAGCAATCAGGGAATGATCGACCAACAATTGCTCAAAGAGATATCCGAGCAGAAACTCAATGACTGCATCGTGCCCCTCGCCAATCGCAACAGCCTGACTGATTCCTATTGAAGCTTCCTCGGCTTGCTTCCAGCCTGCCACTGGATGATTGGGGGTCACATCATCATGAAGCGTTTGAATTCGAAGTCGAGGCTTGTTATGGAGACCATCAATCTGCCCGCGTGCTAGAACAGGCAATGCCTCATGAGACGGACTTGGCAACGAACTCTCCTCGACACCCTCAGCCGAGAAAACGGTGAACTTGATGCTGGATGATCCTGCATTCAAAGCTAATAAAACTTTTCCCATTAAGATGTCTCGAATCTCGTAAAACGCATAACAGCTTTGGCTGGATGAGGGAAGCGGTTCGATATACTGAAGCTTCGGAGAAGAAAGTTGGAATCTCAGAGGAAAATCTTCTACATGACTACGATTTCGTCGGTCACAGGTTATCACTCTCGGTGGAGGTTTTCGTCATCGTAGGATTGTGGCCGGTGCTATGAGCCTGTGCGCGACCTAAACTGCCCCAGCGCCAGCCACTGATTTCAGGCATGTCGTCGCCGTGTTGACGAATGTACTGTCTATGTTCAATCAGTTTTTCATCGATCGCATGTTTGAAGTGGTCGGCTCTGGCTCCCAATTGCGGTAGTCGGTCGATGACATCTTCGCACAGGTGAAAACGATCTAAATCATTCAGTACCACCATGTCGAAAGGTGTTGTTGTTGTGCCTTCTTCCTTATAGCCGCGAACATGCAGATTGCGATGATTGGTGCGGCGATAGGTAAGGCGATGGATCAACCATGGGTAGCCGTGAAAAGCAAAAATGATAGGCTTGTCTTTGGTAAAGATCGCATCAAAATCGCGATCGGAAAGACCGTGAGGATGTTCGTTAGGTGGTTGGAGCCGCATCAAATTGACTACGTTGACTACGCGAATTTTCAACTCCGGTAGGTGTTTGCGCAGCAAATCGACAGCGGCCAATGTCTCAAGTGTCGGCACATCACCGCAACAGGCCATCACGACGTCTGGTTCGACGCCCGCGTCATTGCTCGCCCATTCCCAGATGCCCAGCCCCATTGTGCAGTGTTTGACCGCCTGGTCCATGGTTAACCACTGTGGAGCTGATTGTTTGCCAGCTACAATGACATTGATATAGTTGCGACTCCGAAGACAATGGTCAGTCACCGATAACAGACAATTGGCGTCTGGTGGTAGATAGACCCGAATGACCTCGGCCTTTTTGTTGACTAAATGGTCGATAAAGCCAGGGTCCTGGTGGCTGAAGCCGTTATGGTCCTGGCGCCAGACGTGCGAGCTAAGTAGATAGTTGAACGAAGCCACGGGACGACGCCAGGGGATATGATTGCAGACCTTCAGCCACTTGGCATGTTGGTTCAACATCGAATCCACTATATGAATAAACGCTTCGTAGCAGGAGAAAAATCCGTGGCGTCCCGTCAGTAGGTATCCTTCGAGCCAGCCTTGGCATTGATGCTCGCTCAATACCTCCATGATTCTACCCTCGGGCGATAGTCGATCATCTTCTGGATGAATTTCGCCCATGAAGCAGCGGTCAGTTACCTGCAAAATATCTTGCCAGCGGTTACTGTTGTTCTCGTCTGGGCTAAAGATGCGGAAGTTGCTGGTCGCTAAATTTTGCTTCATCACGTCGCGAAGGAATGTACCCATGACTCGCGTGGACTCAGCGAATGTCTGACCTGGTTGCTGAACTTGAACCGCGTAGCTTCTAAAGTCAGGCATCTTCAGATCTTTCAGCAGCAGACCTCCATTGGCGTGAGGATTGGCGCTCATTCGCCGGTGACCCTGCGGCGCTAGCTGCCGTAGCTCCTCGCTCAGGCTTCCATCCGCATCGAACAGCTCATTAGGCCGGTAGCTTTTCATCCAAGACTCTAGAACTTGAATGTGCTCCGGCTGATCCATATCGCTCATGGGGACTTGGTGACTTCGCCAATAGTCCTCACACTTCTTGCCGTCGATTTCAGCAGGACAGGTCCAGCCTTTGGGAGTGCGAAACACGATCATGGGCCACAGCGGCCGCTGTAAACCACCAGTGGCTTGACCGCCATTTGTGTCGCTTCGCCATTGCTGCCAGATTTGCTGTATCATCTGGACTGCATTATCCAAAGCGCCGGCCAATTGTTGATGGACATTATCCGGCTGGCTGCCAGAGACGAACAGCGGCTGCCAGCCCATGCCCTCGAAAAATTTCTGAAGTTCATCCTGCGGAATACGAGCCAAGAAGCATGGATTCGCAATTTTGTAACCGTTTAAATGCAGGATGGGCAACACGCATCCATCACGACGCGGGTTTAGGAACTTATTGCTATGCCAGCTTGTTGCCAACGGGCCGGTCTCGGCTTCTCCATCTCCAACGATGCAGGCCACGACTAGATCAGGATTGTCAAAGGCGGCACCAAAAGCGTGGCTCAGGGCATATCCCAGCTCGCCGCCCTCGTGAATACTGCCGGGCGTCTCAGGTGCAACATGACTAGGGATTCCTCCAGGAAAGCTAAACTGCTTAAACAGTTGCTGCATTCCCTCGATATCCTCAGAGATGTGCGAGTAAACTTCGCTGTAAGTGCCTTCGAGGTAAGCGTGAGCCACCAAAGAAGGACCGCCATGCCCAGGGCCGATCACGTAGATCATGTTCAAGTCTTCGCGCCGAATGACTCGATTCAAATGCGTGTAGAGCATATTCAGCCCAGGCGAGGTTCCCCAGTGTCCCAGCAATCGCGGCTTGATATGTTGCCGCAGTAAGGGCTGCTTGAGCAACGGATTGTCCATGAGGTAGATCTGCCCAACTGATAGGTAGTTGGAGGCTCGCCAATAAGCATCCAACAAACGTAGTTCCTCTTGTGATAATGGCTGGTGCGGTCTTGCGCCAGACGTTTCGATGCTTTTCTCCTGACTTGGGGCCATGGTATTCTTGCTGCCGACCGAAAGGTCACTCTGGAATTGGTCCGAAGTCTTCTGTGCTTGTTTTCTAGTCATGAATCGCTCCTTCTTTTTTAAGATTGCTGAGCTTCATTCTAACGACGCAAGTCAACTAGTGACAACCGTAACTCGGCCTAGGATGTGAAGCTAGCGTTAAGAAGGGCTGTTGAGCGACGCATACATTCGATCGATACAGCAATTACCTGGTAAACCATTGAATAGCATTGCCGCAGCGTTGGTAAAAGCCTGAGCCTAAAGTGATTCGACCAATTGTCGAAGTGGAGCCGGACATTTGGACCAGGTTTCATTTTAGGTGGTCTCTAGCGGGGCAGGGACGCACAGGCTGGAGTCCAAGAAGATGGGCAATGAGGGTAAGGGTCACCGTAACAGAGAAGCTACCAGTGCGGACCAACCAGTTTGGTGGCTGGCTCCACAGCCGCGACCTGTATCGCCATGATAGTATTCATAGAACAAGATCAAGTCTCGCCACAGCGGGTCATCAGCATAGCGAGCATCCTGGCCGTGACAGGGCCGGCGCCCGGATTCGTCAGGCGTAAACAATCGAATCAGTCTAGTGCATATCTCATCGGCGGCTTCGCTCAATGAAACCCACTTGCCGGATTGCGAAGGACATTCCACTCGGAAGTCATCTCCATAGTATTCTCCGTAAGTTCGAAGAGCTTCAATCAGTAAAAAGTTCATCGGGAACCAGACTGGTCCTCGCCAATTGGAGTTGCCGCCGAACATACCACTGTCGGCTTCTCCAGGAACATAAGCCACTGTGTGCTCATGGTGATTCACTCGGAAGCGATAAGGGTGTTGGGCATGATAACGCGACAATGAGCGCACACCAAAAGGAGATAAGAATTCGCTTTCATTGAATACACAGTCCAGTATGCGTTGAAGCTGCTCGCGCGAGGGAAGCGACAGCAAGTAGCTGCTTCTGTCTAGTGGAGCATCCGAACCAGGTAAATCCAGGTGTCCCAAAACATCTGGGCGATGACGTACAAACCACTCCAATCGACGGCGAAACGCCGGCAATCGCTCCAACACTTCTCGCGATATCAACTCCACTGTGAATAGCGGAATCAGACCAACCATCGATCGAACCTTGAGTGGTATCAACTGACCGTCCAAGTGCAGGTGATCGTAGTAGAATCCATCTTGGGGTTCCCACAATCCGGTACCATCGAGTGTGTTGATGGCATGGGTAATAGAGATGTAATGTTCAAGAAATTTGCTGGCCATATCCTGGTAGGCTAAATCGTCTTGGGCCAGTTCCAAAGCAATTGCCAACATCTCAGAACAAAAGAAGGCCATCCAGGCGGTGCCATCGGCTTGTTCCAAGTGACCACCTGTTGGCAGAGCATGCGAGCGGTCAAATACGCCGATGTTATCCAACCCTAGAAAGCCACCAGAAAACAGGTGGCGTCCTGTCACGTCTTTTCGATTGACCCACCAAGTAAAGTTCAGCGAAAGTTTGTGGAAGGCTCGCTTCAAGAACCGCTTGTCTTTGCGACCGTCACGCTCATACACCCGTCGACAAGCCCAGGCGTGAACCGGTGGATTGACATCCGCGAAATTGAACTCGTAGGCAGGCAACTGGCCGTTGGGGTGCTGATACCAGTCGCGCAAAAAACGCAGAAGCTGACTCTTGGCAAACGGCGGATCAATATCGCCGTAAGGAATCATGTGAAATGCAGTATCCCAGACGGCGAACCATGGAAACTCCCACTTATCTGGCATCGATAGAATATCGCGGGCATAAAGGTGATGCCAATCCTGGTTGGGATGCGTGCGGTGAGCCGGTGGGGCGGGTTGAGCAGTATCACCGGCGACCCAATCTTTGACATGGTAGTAGAAGAACTGCTGAGTCCAGATAAGCCCTGCGCAGGCTTGTCGAAACACAGGTCGTTCAGAAGCAGAAAGATTGGGTGCTGCGGCACTATAGAACTGATCGGCTTCGTGCATCCTCTCTGAAAAGACTCGATCGAATTGATCATCATAAGCTGGTTCCGAGGTCGACTCAGTCGCTTGCAATCTCAGCCGAATCGAGACAGGCTGGCCTGGGGGTAGATCCAGCCGAAACACGGCGGCGGCTTTGGTTCCTCGCCGGTCAGGATTCACCGCATCCGTCTCGCCATGAATCAACCAACGGTGGAACGCATCTTTCACATACAGTGACTTGTTTTCTATACCGAACAGTGTCTGAAAATTGGTTTCATTCTCTGTGAAAACCCATTCAGTCTGCGGCAGATTGAGCGAATTTTGCGTGGCGTGAGAACTATCTGGCCCCAGAGCATCCAAACGATAACGACCCAGTGTGGCATGCTCAGCCAATACTGAGTTACCCTCTTGATACAGTAGCGGCTTGGGCCAGTCAGCCTCATAGCCTCCTCCCCAGCTCCAGGTATTGCGAAACCAAATTGTCGGCAGCAAAAAGAGCTTTGTCGGCTGTGTGGAATGGTTGGTCAGAGTCAGCCGGATCAGCATGTCCGTAGGGCTGGCCTTCGCATATTCGGCGACCACATCCGCATGTCCCTGATCCAATATGCCGGTATCCAAGAGTTCGAACTCGGGATCCGAGAATCCTCGCTCGGCATTACGAGTCAACAACTCCGAGTAAGGGAATGCAGCCAGCGGATACTTCTAAAGTCCTTTTAAGTAGCTGCCAGTTGGCGTGGCATCAAGGTAATAGTATAGCTCTTTGACATCCTCACCGTGATTGCCCTCCGGATTAGCCAACCCGAAAAGGCGTTCTTTGAGAATCGGATCGAAACCGTTCCATAAGGCCAGACCAAAGCAGAGTCGACACTCGCGATCCGCAATGCCCAAAAGACCATCCTCACCCCAACGGTAGGCTCTGCTTCGAGCGTGTTCATGAGAAAATGATCTCCAGCAGTCGCTATTCTCGGAATAATCTTCGCGAACCGTGCCCCATTGCCGCTCTGACAGGAATGGTCCCCAAAGTTTCCAACCAGTGGGATCCTGCCCAGCTTGTTCAATACGTTCCAACTCCGATGACTGCTTCAAAGCGGGCCTCACTTGACGATTTCAAAAGTTGATGAGGTTGCCTCAAAGAACTCGACTTGACCGTTCTTCTTAAAGCGGCCGTGATGTACGATTCGGTACTTGCCAGGCAGTGCGTCGGTGGGGATGGACCATTGTATCGTCACTTGAAATGGCTCTGGTGTTGGCGCGAGGGGCTTAGCGTTGAGCGTGTAGGCAGTGGCTTTGGCGGCTGCAATTCTTTTCTTGCGTTCAGCTTCCGTCTCTACGATCATCTGCTGCCACTGACAGGTGGCTTCCCACTGGCCATCGCGTAGTACCGGTTCCCATTCGTTGGACTTGGCTGAATTAAGTCGCTCGATGGTAAAGTATCTCTGTCCCCGCTGGTAGCCGTTGGAAGGCCGACCGGTCCAGAAAACGGCGGTAGCCAAGTCGTCGACGACGTAGCTTTTCTCTGGCTGAACTACGATATTGCCAAATTGGGCACTGGTCGGATCAGCTTCATCCGGGCCATCACGCCACGAATTCTCAACACGTTTTCGCATGTCCTCTGGCTGTGCAGTGGGATCGACAGGCAAGTTGTCCTTGATCGCACGAGCTAAACGAACAAATTCTTGACGCTGTCCAGCTTCAGTCCAAGGGCCAAACAGCGTGTGTGCGCCCTCATACTGCTGCGTTTGGTATTCTTCATAGGTTGTCACATACCCGGCAAAATCATTCGCGTATCCAGCGAAAACTACATTCTTGGGGGTCACTTCTAATGCCTTCGCCACTGCTTCGCAGATGCGGCGTCCAGTCATCGTGGTGAATTCACCTGAACCTGCCACCAGCACTAGGGAGCCGATTCTGACCAAACCTAAAGTGATCTTCTGTTCGTGCTGCGGTGGATTGCTTAGTCCTGTGGCTAAAAGTATGGGCTTGGGCGCATGGCAATTGCGAAACTCTTCTGACGGTTCTACGCCTGCGCCTGCGGCTCGAAGCAGATTTTCGACAAATCCATCTCGCTTCGTCATGCCTTCGCGGAATAGCGGATGACCACCACCATCTTCGGTAGAGCCGGCTGCGAACGAGTAGCCCATAGCAGAGGGGCACAACCGCTTTTCGCCAGCACCTGTAAATTCGGCGCCCACCGTCAATTTCGGAAAGTCTACAAAATTGTGTCGATACTCAATCGGACCTGTCAGCCTCTCCGTCGCCTGATCAAACAATTGTCGAGCTACTTCGTACTGTCGTCGACCGATGATCTCGTTGCTTTCGACACAGTCCATTCCAGGACCGGTAGCATTCAGATTCAAATTCGGCGTTACGTCACCGCAGTTGGAATTTCCAAAACCAGCTACAAAGTCTTTAGGGCTGGAGTAGGTCGTCCCTTGTGATTTTTCGAAAAGGGCTGACGCATAACCTTTATTGTCACCGGTGATAAGTCGATAGAAGAAGTTCATCGAAGTCGTATGCACCGGAAACCAAGTCAGGATGCCAACAGGTCCTTCCTCTCGCACAAACTTGAGCAGCGTCATGACCTTGTCGGTATCGCCAGAATACCGAGCCCGTTCGTCAGCCGAATTATTTAAATAGGCAACGGCTGATCGATTCACACTCGCCTGCTCGACTTCTCCCTTTGCCATATAGATATTGCCAGGTTGAAGATCAGCGTCGGCGGCAATGACCGCTTCCGCAATGCCTTCGGTTAGGGTATCGAAATAGGGCTGGCAGAACATGCCTCCCAACGGACTTGCCTCGTTGTGATGATAGTAGCCACCAGGAGCACCATGCGTATGAGTGGCCGTCAGAACTAGATTGTCATGACGGTACCGGTCGCCCAAGGAGCTAGCAACCTTTTCCAGCACTGCCAATTTCAGAGTGTAAGACGGCATGCAAAGATCGGCGACAACGTAAACTACTCGATTCTTGCCATCGCGCTGGGCAATGGCAAACGCCCTGGCATACTGTCGCGACTGAATGCCTTCACCAGACTGGTCCTGGCGATTGTAGCCCATAAACTTCAAGCCCATAGGCGGACCGGTGATGTCGGCAATCGCTCGGCCTACCAGATACTGGTAATCGGCGTAGGCGCAGTTAGACATCACACACAAGAAGGCAAGTAGCACTACAGGGCGAACCATCGAATAAGTCCTTTATCTGACTAATGGTAGCGGGACTAATTGTAACAGAGAGCCCAATTGTACCGAGCGACTGCCAAAAGTCATCCCTGCATCTCGACAGCTTGGACCTAGAAGGAATTATCTTTGGCGTTTCAAAAGAAGTCTGTGTGTTTTCTGTGGGCAGATTTCGACAGCCTTTGACGGACCTGCTTATCCGTTACTTGTCATCTACAGGCTTGATCAATTGCTGAGCTTCTGTCAGCAATAGAATTAGTTGAAAACGGTTTATCCAATTACGCGAGTGCTTTTTCGAGACGGGATTTCCAAGTCCAACAGCATTGTTTAGGCTTTGGTTGGCCTGGGTAAGCCAATGTTGAGCATCTTTCCTATTGCCTAGCTTAGAATGAATCATCGATAAAACGATCCAATCCGGTTCACTTCCTACACCATCTTGCAAACGGATGCTTTCTCGGATTGCACGCAGTGCTTCTTGATACCTCTGGCCTCGATAATAGGTGAGTCCCAGCGTGTTTAAAGTTAGGTACCTTTCATTCGATTCATTGGCTCGCTCGCATGCAAATTCGATTCGCTCGGTCATTAACCGTAAGTCATTAGGTCTTTCGGGGGTCAGAGCTAATAGCCATACCAAAGCATTTGCATGATCTGGTGTTTCGCTAGTAGCATATTGGCTGATCATCGCTTCGCATACGGAATGAAACTCTGTCAAATCACCATTGGCCAGACAGAGCAATGCGAGATAAAACCTGGAATCAGCAGAACCTGGAGTCAATTCTCGATAACGCGACAGATCTTTCTTTGCGAGTTCCCACTGTTCCAATCCAGCAAATGCGTTGGCTCGACGCAAATAAAGACCGGACGGACTGTCTTGATTTATAAGTGAGTTGAGGTGGTAGGCCAATTTGAAATAACGGTGTTGTTTCTCTGCCCAGTCCGCCTGTTGTTCATGCCAAACCAGAACATCGTCTTCATGCCTCTGCCATTTTTCCTGAATCGTCGATAGTTTGTTGTTATGAAGCCATAAATGACTATTGACTGATAGAATTAGCTCGTTTCTTTGCGGATCGAAGGCTAGTGAGCTAGCAATCTCATCACGTTCGATTAGGGAAGTGCCTCCTCTCCGGTGACTGTGTCTAACATGCGGACAGAAGCGCTACCGCTGAAATTTGTGCTTGCGTAAGCCAACCGTTGTCCCTGGGGAAGAAACTGCAAATCCTGAACTTCCCTCCCAGGAAGTTTGCAGACGAGCTTTGCCTGAAGCTGATTATTCGGACAATTCATCGGGTTGGATCAAGGTGCCAGTCTGTTTGCCGGCAATCATCAATTTTCAGTTGACTACTTTGGCGGAAACGGACATGACTTTGTCCTGAGCGTTGTGCCCGAGCCATCGGCCGCTATTCTGCTTGCCGTTGCAATGGTGGGGTGCGGACTAGTGAGTAGGCGTCAACCAGCCAATTGAACGACAACAAGGAATTAGAGTTTGAAAGGGCGGCCAGAATTGAATAGTATAGAAACCTGAGTTTGTCATGTTGGTTTAGGATCGACGATTGGGGATTCGAGAATGTATGATTTGGCTGGGTTGGTTTGAGCCTGGCAAGACGCCCAATGGGCAGATACTGAACTATTGGCCTGGGTTTCTGTTAGGTGGGCTTTTGTTAGGCATTCCAGCTTTGTTAGTAGCGCGCAAAATATATGACATGCTTCACCGGTAGTGTTGCAAGCGATGTCCGATCAAGAATCGAACCGATTGACTAGCTTGAAAGCCACCTGCAAAACGGGCCGCTTACACGAGTCACTGGCAGGCTGGTCGTAAGCTACCGATTCCATTATCGTTGAAATGAAACCGTTAGGAGTGCTGTCCATTATTGATAATTGGGAGTGGAGCTTGCCACAATGCAGAAGTCATTGATAGATGCGCGGTCACCTTACGTTGTGCCGCCATAAGTGGCCGAGCGACGATGGGCCGAGTGGTGGCAAGCGATGGATTTGAGCAATGACATGCTAATGGCAGGACTTCGGCATAAAATCGGTCCTGACAGGGATCTTACGCTGGCGTATCGGCGGTGGTATCGCGAACATCAAGATCGTAAATGGCAAGAAATCATGGAAGTCCAAGTTCCCGTGAGTTAAAGCATAGAATATGTTGACCAATCATTCCGATCGCGTTAGCCCTCGCTGGAATTTCTGTAGAGTCTTGTCGAGCGAACAACTGACGAAGTAGTCTCCTTGCGAATCAAAAGCCAATTCGTAGATGATGTCTGAGTGGCCCTTAAAGGTGGCTACCAGATCATGTCGCTCTAGGTCCCAAATCAAGATATCTCCGAACCAGGAGCCGGCGATCAATCGGGTGCCATCGGGATGTATGTCCAGGCTGCGAATGAGCTGCCCATGACCGGTCAAAACGTCCAGCGCCTGCCCGCTGCACGTGTCCCAGACTCGAACCGATCGGTCGCGAGAGCCCGAGTAGAGCCGCTGACCGGTGGGATCGAAGGCCAGTCCAAAGACGTGGGTTGTGTGGCCGGTTAACTCATGTGCCTTCCTACGTTCATCCCAATCCCAAAGGATCAACGAACCGTCAGCAGCACCGCTGGCTAGCCACCTGCCGTCCTTGCTGAATCGTAAACTGACGACCGTGGTGTTGTGTCCGAAAAGCTCAAAACCCCGCGTCTGGGTTGTCATGTCCCACACCCTGAGGACTCGATCCAGCCCGGCCGAAACCAGCCAGTTGCCGTCTGGGCTAAAAACTACTCGCTGAATGTCTGCAAGATGCGGAGGCGACAGCAGTTTTGATTCGCCGCTTGTGGTATTCCAAATGCGTACGCTGCGATCTGTACCGGCTGACGCGATTAAGGGTTTGTTGGGGGACCAGGCGATTGAATGGATCTGCCCTTGGTGCTTGACGGGAAATTTGCGGGCTAGCTTCAACTGCTGGTCGAAAATCTGGATGGAACGGTTGCTACTGGCGGCTGCGATCTGGTCACCGTTGGGCGATATGGCTAGTGTGCCAAAAGTCCGCTGGCCATCGGTTGCAACTTTGATGTTTCCCAGAACATTGTTAGCTAGATTCCACTCGCGCAAAGTCCCATCACCGCTGGTCGAGATCAGTCGCTGTCCATCCGGAGTGTAGGCCAATCCACGGACAAATTCTTCGTGGCCCTGCAATTGGCTCTTCCTTTCAAAGTCCGGCAAGGAAAATTCAAATATCTGCCGATCGATTCGGCCGATCGCCAATCGACTGTTGTCTGGCGCGAAGCATAGAGAATCCGAAGAAGAGCGTTTGCCCGGAATTTCGATAATTTGAGCTTGTGGGCTGGAACTAGCGGTCTGCCAAAGCTGCAATTGATTCGTTTCACTACCGGCCACGATCCAGCTTCCATCCTGACTGACGCCGACCCTTCGGATATTTTGATTCGATTGAAAGCGATTAAGAATCTCCTGTGTTTCGGCATCTCGCAGCCACAAAGTTCGAAGCGGATTCCAAGTCACCATTCGCTTGCCGTCATCGCAGTACTGAACACCGCCAAATTCTGTCTGCTCATCCTTGATTTCTCGTAGCGGGCGAGTCTGCTGGACGTCCCAGAGCTTGGCTCGATTCTTACTGCATGTAGAAGCAATGGTGCCATCGGGACTGACAGAGATCGTCGTAATCATGGTTTGATGGCCGGCCAGTTGGAGTTCCGTCTGACCATTTTCACAATTCCAAATACGAATGGCTCCGTCGCTGGTTCCTGAAACGATCTGTGATACACCGTTGCGGAAGGCCAAGGCAGTGACGGCGGGTCGCGGAGCATCACTGCGAAATCTGCTTGAGCTGGAATGCAGGATTTCGCGAACCATCTTGCCGGTCTGGCTATCCCAAACGCGCAGGACGCCATTACCACCGCCAGTGGCCCAGCGTGAGCCATCGGGGCTTTGGGCAAAACTGACGATCATATCATCGTGCGCTTTGATCACTCGATCGTTGATTTCGACCATTCCATTCAAATAGTCCCACTCCCAGTTTCGGTGTTCTTGAGGAGCTGCAGCCAGACGCGAGCGAACTTGCGCCACTTCGAGGTTTTGAAACGCAGAGAAAGCACCCAGCATGTTGGCAATATAGCTTTGCCAAACGGCTTGATCCAATTGTCGCCGCGTTTCAGTTTCTGCTAAACGCCTTCGCTGGACTTCCGCTGAGGCTCGCCATGCAAACAGACCGCTGGCCGCAGAGCCTACCACGATTGCGGTCATCAATAGCGTACCGGCAACCGCCAGCCAACGATTGCGTAGGATCGCTAACCCGAAAACGTATGAAAAGCTGTGCTTGCGTGCAGCGACTGGTCGCAAATGCAGGTAGCGATTCATGTCTCGACTGAGCGCTTCGACTGAAGAGTAGCGAAGATTCCGATCCTTGTGCATCGCCTTTTGCAGGATAGCTTGCCCGTCTTTCGGAAGAGTCCGCCCGCTGTTAGTTGCAAGTTTCGGTGCGACCTCTCGAATAGTTTGCAAGGCTTGCGTCAGTGGCAGTCCCTTCAAATCATACGGCAACGATCCGCTGACAAGTTCATGCAGAATGACTCCCAGTGAATATACATCCGTTCGCGAATCAATCGTAGCTTCGGGATCACTTTGTTCGGGACTCATGTAGCTGAGCGTCCCGGCCATCGGAGGTGAATGGTCAACGCCAACAGGATCAGAATCCAACATGCGCGCAGGCGGAATGTCTTGAGATTCTGTTGTTTGCTGTTTAGAACCGATCGTAATACAATTCGACCCCCTCACCTTGCCCTCTCCCTCGGAGCGGTGGAGAGGATTCGGGGATAGGCTCTTAGAGTTTTTCGGTTCTACCACCGCATCGCTAAGCCCGTGGCAACTGGCAACACCAAAATCGATGACCTTTGGATTACCGTGGATGTCGATGAGTATGTTGGCGGGCTTTAGGTCGCGGTGGATGATTCCCAGTTGATGCGCGTGCTGAATGGCTTCGCAGACCTTCTGCATCAATTTTAGGATGTCTGGAATTTTGAGTTTTTGTTGAATCACATATTCCCGAATCGTGCTGGCAGAAGGCACAAACTCCATTGCGAAGTAGGGCAGGGGATGATTGGGCTGTCCGTCGTACACGCCAGCTTCGTACACTTGAGCAATATAGGCATGACGAAGTCGGCCCAACAACTCCGACTCGTACTGCAACTGCTGACGAAAGTCTTGCGTCCAGCGTCGCGTGCGTGGAATTTTTAGTGCCACCGTACGCTGCGGCTGTTTCTGAATAGCTTCGTAGACGGTCCCCATACCGCCTGAACCCAGTTTGCGAATGATTTGATAGTTGCCAACCGCATCGGGCAACTGCGACATGCCGGTCCAAATCTCGTTTCCAAAGAACTCAAGAGCGGGCTCCTCCATAAACGATGGCGAATCTGCCACCGCCGCCAGCAACTGCTCGACGCGTGCTGCCAACTCCGGGGTATCCAGACAGGCACGTTGGAGAAATTCTTGGCGCTGCTGTGAATCAATCTCCATGGCCTGATTCAGCAGTTCGTGAACTCGGCGCGCAAGGGGGTCAGCCATTCTCCTAGGCTCCAGGCTCGGTATCGTCGCGATCCGACAAACGAAAGAGAAGCCAGGCTTTGGCTGTACTCCAGTGCCGATCCACACTGCGCGGCCCAATGTCAAGCACTTTGGCGATTTCGTCGATGCTCATGCCGGCAAAGAAGCGTAGCTCCACAATTTTTGCTTGACGCTCGTCCAGTTCTTGCAGTTCAGCCAGAGCCTCATCCAAAGCCAGTAGGTCAAGCTGCCCCGTAGCGTCCGATCGTCCAATATCATCCAATGGGACTCGATCCAAGCCAAAACCGCGTTTAGCAGCCCTCTTGGTTCGAGCATGATCCACTAAAATGCGCCTGATGACTCGCGCTGCAATCGCGAAAAAATGGCTGCGATCGCGCCAGGTGGTACTATGTTGGTCGACCAGTCTTAGCCATGCTTCATTGACGAGTGCTGTTGGCTGAAGCGTATGATCCGGTCGCTCAGAGCGCAAGTGTCGCGCGGCCAATCGATGCAGGTCGTCGTAGATGGCCTCCATGAGCGCATCGGAGTCGCTCTGCTGACCGGATGCAGCGGCTTGCAAAAGTGCAGTGATATTGACGGTTGGCTCATTCATCGTCTCTGTATTATCGATCACAGAGTCGATTAGGTCAATTCGCTGAAGATAGGTCATGGTTTCAGAGGCTTAGTTGATGGACTGTCGCGTGTCGGCAGCTTTTAAGTTTAGCCTGACAGAACCTAGATTATTGGGCTATTCCAACTCTCCTTTAGGGTTGGATCTTCGGCGACGACGAAGGCCAATTGCAAACTTGCTTGTACCCAGCAGCCACATGGCAGAGGGCTCGGGTACGCTGATTGCCGCGAGCTGCAACTGCACATCATGCGGATTATAAATCACGTCCCAATGGAACTGTTGAAAGCCGAATATTGTCGTGGGATCATTGACGAACGACCCATTGACACCACCTAGCGAGGAAAGAATCGTGAACGTATCGCCTACTGTTGGGATAAATACTCCACTGCCTAGGCCCAAGTCAAGCAGGTTGACATCAATAAAACCATCCAGCCAGGTTGGCTCCGCACCGACCAAAAGCAAATCGTGCTCGGCACCCGCAAGGTATCCGCCGATATCGACAAGCCAATTTCCACCAGCAAGATTTTCAAAACTATGCACACTAGCCACGCCGGCTAGTTGATCGATATTAAAATGCCCGCCGTTCTCGAAACTAACTCCATCGAGATTCAAACCAGAGTCAAACCGCATGTCACCGCTGGTGGCATTGACTAATACGCCGTCTCCAAGAAACTCTACATTGCTGTTGATAACTGTATTGCCATGCATGCGCAAAAAGCTGTCGTTGGCTGCTAGATTGACAAGTGCAGGTCCAGCAAAACCGCTATCAGAAAAAGTCGTATCGGCATTGATCCGAACACGGCCTGAATTGATATTCAAGTCTCCTTGCACGATCATGTGCGAGCCTGTTACCCGCGTATCATAGATGCCGGCCGACCCAGCCAAATTCATGACTCCCGACATAATCCAGGAGTCGGTTGGATCGGAAAGATTCATGGTCAAGCGCGGAGTGAAACCTCCATTGATATTCATCGTGCCGCCGAAGCGGTTGGAGCCTGTCGTACCGATCTGGTCTGCGTTGATCGTCAGGGCGGAATTTACATTCCAGACGGTGTTCCCAGACAACCCGTCCATATCGAACAAGTTCGTATTGATTGTGGCACCGATTCCACCGCCAGCACCACCACTGATGTGCGCGTTGCCCAGTTGCCGAGCCGAGCCGCTCAGCGCGACGTTCCCTTGCCAAAAAGTCAGACCGTTGAAGACCACCGTTCCATCCGCGAAGTTGGGTGCAAATGAATTGAATGTGCCGCCACTCAGGTGTGTTGTGCCATTGAACTCCAGCGTTGCGAACTGGCCCATATTGAACGTTCCACCTTGAATGGTTGTATTATCGCTAAAGCGAAGCGAATCGGTATGTCCAACATTGATCGAGGCTGTTGACTGAACCGTGATCGGGGCCTGCACGATCAGTTTGCCTTCAGCCAACCCGACATTCATCGTGCCGCCGAAAGTCAGGTGGCTGCCCGACAGGATCGAGGCGGCTGCATTGTTGAAGCCTGAAACTGCAATCAGGCTATTGGTGTCGGCTGTCCAGCCATCCAGAATATTCATGTGCAGCAACGCTCCAGGAACCATCGCAATCGAACTGCTGAAACTGTCATTCAGATTTCCTGCATTGACTTGCAATTGACCAAACAGGTTTGTCAGTTGCAGCGAACCGTTGCCACTGCTTCCATCAAGATCCACGGCCAGGTCTTGTTGGATTTGACCTGCGTTCAACACAATCCCGCCGTTGTTTCCAGGGCGGATCACACCTGAATTGTCGAAATCGTTAGTGATCATCTTCCCACGACCCGAGATTGTACCGAACGACCAGGAGAAAGGAAAAAATACGCTAGAAACGTTGTCGTGAAGTTCCAAAAACGTGCCGGACTGCAGTTGAATCTGTCCTTGAAGGTCCGAAGTGTTAGGTCCTGCCGCAGGCCGTGCGATGAGACGAGTGTTGTTTCCAATAAGTGAAACAACGTCGAAGGAAACTAGCTCAGTACCGTTGGTATCCAGTGAGACACCGTTGCTCAGATACAGACCACCGTGCAGCACGGTAGGATCTCCTCCCATAACTACATCGTCGCCGGCAGTACCCGGCAAGTTTCCAATACGGATCACGTCATGAATTTCCGGCGCGCCGACGGGACTCCAGTTGTTATCATCGAAGAAATGCCCATTACCGGCGTTGCCATTCCAATGAATCTCCTGGGAAAAAAGGCCTTCGTTCGCAGATATAATGACAAAAATCCCAAGCAGCAACCGCATATAAGACCAGTACCGAATTACACCACGAAAAGAAAAACTACTAGCCGCTCTAGAATTCGAAGCTCTCTCAGCTTGATACGAGATATCATCACCAATTGGCATGACAAAGTTCCTTGTAGGTTGACGTATCGGGACCAGGCAAAAGTTCCTACGGAGCCCGAGATACCTGTTAAAGCGAAAAAACGGTTACCAATGCGCCAAGAAAATTTGATTTAGTGCCTATCTCAGAACCCTCTCCACCACTTCTGGGAGGAGGGTGTCTTGGGGGGCGAATAGTTCTGGAATAGGTTCTTATTAGTGCTTTCCGTCGGCAACTCTAGAAAACGTCATTACCTAGTTGCTACCGAACTCATTTTTTGGGGAGATTCCACGAGTCGAGGATCGCTCCGCCTATCCGTCGGGTGGCTTTAGTGAACTGACCTAGGAGGTTTACGACTGACCGACGGAGCGGACCACGACGATGGCTTGAAGAAGAAACTATTGGAATTTTGGGGGCGCTAGAATAGAACAGTTTTCGGCGAAATAAGTTGCGGATACTGCGTCTGGGCCAGTTTGAACTGGCTCAAGTTTGCTGACGATTGCCAGTACTTCGATCGAGCAGCGTCGACCAAGATGGCGATTACGATCACCAGTCCGGTGACGATCTGTTTGTTGGGCTCCAAGTTTGGTAGCGGCCAGGGCACCCGCTGCTACAGTTAGAGGTCTGTTGAATTGCTGAACAGTCAATATCATGGGACTTTAGATTTCCCAGCAACTGCTGGGCGTAGTTGTCGTCACCGACGCGACCGATCATCGCGGTCCGGCCACCGGCCTTGGCCGATGCAACCGCCTGATTGGCTCCTTTACCTCCGAACAGGGGACTTAAGGATTTTCCCGAGACAGTTTCGCCAGGAGTGGGCAAGCGATCACACTGAACCACCAGGTCCAGGTTGATCGAACCAACAACGGTAATTCGAGGAGGTGCGGGAGTCACGGGTGATTCATCCCAATTCCACTCTGCGAGCCATTTGATTTTGCGTGGGATCCGTTCATTGGATTTCCGTCGTGTGTTGTTAGCCGAACCTCAAACAACTCATCGGCTGGCTGAACCCAACTAACATACCTCATACACAACTTCCCAGTACCCAGTACTCAGTACTCAGTACTTCCCCCTGGTGGCTGGCTGGAAAGCAGCGTTAGCGCTTCCATGATACGACCACCACCCTCTTTCGGGATCGACAAGTATCGATCACGATTGCCGCTGTCTGACCAAGTGGTCAAACCGTTGTCGGCTACGTCCACGCGACCGACTGGCGACAAGTCAAAATAGTGATGATGAGGCCGAACCGAAATTAGGACGGAAGTCAAATCCCATGTCGGACGATCATGCGGCGGTGGTTCATAGGCGATGTAGGCTTCTGGCAGGGGATGGTGAGGCACATAGCGGTAGTCGTTCAGAATACTTTGGTGGGGGTAGGGCAGCGCAATACCAATCTCGAAGCCGCTCCAGACGATTTCCGTGGGCCAATGAAGGGCAAGATATTGAGCTGACGGGATATCCTGCACCACGTTGTATTCGTTGTGTGTCGCTAGATTTCCTTTGCCTTCGGGAATCTTCTGAAAAGCCCCCGCCATGATCGACAGCAGACGAACTTTGCGTTCGACCAGTTCTACTCCGCTCAGAGGGCTGATGTCGTCAGCTTGGGATTTCAGAAGATTTGCCAGGTTGGTGGAAAAGCCAACTTGCACGACGGCTACACTTCCATCTACAGCCTGCGCGAGGGCCCGCCGCAGTACCTCGACAGCCATGGGGGCTTCGTCCCCCGACTTTAGATCATGGGGGTATCGCAGCCGATCTCCATCCATCTTTCGAGCCAGAGGGTTGAACTTGCCAATCTCAGGTGTCGTCTGACTGCCACGACAGACGCCAATCGGAATATCATCACGTCCGTAGAACGTGTTGACTGCGTCCACGAATGAGGCCGCCATTTCATGGTCTTTGGTAATTGTTACCGCCAGCAGCTCACACTCGCCCCGCGATTGCAATGCATGAATCATACCCAATGCAAGAACGTCGTCACAATCATTGCCGATATCTGTGTCGAAGATCAATGGAATGGGGGCACTCTCTACGTCTGCTGCCAAAGCGTTCGACGAATTCCCGGTAAGCGAGACCAGCAGACAGCCAACGGTCAGTGAAATAATTCCAAAAAGTTTTGGACTTGAGGGCAAGATATCTCTCCGTGGATCGCAAGTCGGGTAAAGTAAACAGCATCTTACAGGCAGCAGTCCGGCGGATAAGTCTAATTGGCCATCGCCACATTGTGGATTTTTGAAAGGCATAGGCTTCCAACCATTTAATTCCCAACAAGTTCTCATCAATACTGCTTATACTGACTGTGAAACTAACTTATGTAGCGAAAAACCGAACGATCAGCAGTACAAGCCTGCCGGATTCGATCTCCTGAACTTGCGACGTATAAGAAGGTTGGATGCCTATGCTACATCAACTTGGTGTTGTCCAGCCAAAGTCTGATCTAGTCACGTGTTTATGAGGAAGAATAATGCGATTTCCAGCCTATTGGAAGAGAGTGTGTAATAGCACTGGTCGAGTTTCGGCAAAAGGCTGGTCGGAAAACAGCTTGGACGAAGCTGAAAAGCTCGCCAATCGTCGACTGGAAAAGGTACTTAAATGGCTGGCTTCCGGCAAGCGAAACGAGGATCTGGACCGCTTTCCTATGTGATCGACGACTGCATTTGCGAGCCTGTGATCAACTGTGTTGTAGCAATCCAGGATTACTGCTGGCTTGATGGAATCGAGCCTGGGAACTTGTTCAATATTTCAAACGAAACACGGAGACTGCTACTTATGGGTTTCTTTGATTTTACTGTGACTGAATGGCTGAGTACTGAGTACTGAGTACTGAGTACTGAGTACTGAGTACTGAGCTGGGGGCTTGCCTTAAACTGACCGCCAGCCAGCCAAATAAAATCCAGCCACAGCCTCAGACTGGCCTTACAACAGCTACGCTATTGTCGACGTCGGGCAGCAAGCAGGGTACAAGCCAATCCCAGTAAAGCAGAAGCGGATGGTTCTGGCATGGGGATTCCTGATAAGCGTAAGTTGTCAAAATCCACTTCCAGGTCTACGTTTGGGAAAGCAATGTCTTGGAGGCACCGCCTCCGTTTGTTATCGCGGCACGACGGACGGGTCGGCAGACAGAGCCTGCAGTTCGTGGGGTACCAGGCAAACCCAGAGAGCCAGATCGCGAATTTATCACTACCATAAATGCAATACCTAGTGCCTTGCGTTATACTGACGCATATCGAGATTGGGAGCATTACCGATTGACCCTCAGTCGCACCTATTGAACTAACTTCAGGAGAAGACAATCGAGTATGCGGCGTCAACCTTTAGTCGTTGGAATTGCTGGTGGCACCGGCTCGGGTAAATCAACTCTAGTTCACCTACTGCTGCAAACTGAAATAGGATCAGAGATCACGGTTTTGCCTCACGATCACTATTACTTAAGCAAAGATCAGGTACCCTCAGCCTTAATTCAGTCGCAAAACTGGGATCATCCTGAAGCCATCGACAACGCTTTGTATGTACAGCACTTGGATCAATTGTCTGAAGGCAAATCGGTCGAGCGGCCCGAGTACTGCTTTGAAAGTCATCATCGCAAGCTGGGTACTCAGACTGTAAAAGCTCGGCGGATATTGTTGGTTGAGGGGATTCTGGTATTCGCAGTTCCGGAAATTCGCAAGCGATTGCAGTGGCGAATCTATATTGAAGCCAATCCTGACGAGCGGATTCTGCGTCGGTTGGTCCGTGATACTCAGGAACGAGGTCGCAGCATCTCGTCGGTCGTCCACCAGTATCGCACTTCAGTCCGCCCAATGCACGATCAATGGATTCAGCCCAGCCGCAATCACGCTCATCTGGTATTGCCGAACGCTCAGGAAGGTAGCCTGGAAAAAGGTGCCGAAATGCTGTGCGGCTTCCTTAAATCACAAATTTCTTAGGGCGGTTCCGCCGCCGCAACAGCGATTGCGAACTGAGGGCACCAGCGCCATAATGGGCTATGTTTTTTTGAGTTCACCCAATCGACCCCGCGCGGGAATAACGAACCATGGACGACAAACTGGCCTATTCTGGGATCACTTTTGACGACGTACTACTGGAGCCTCGTTACAGCGAGGTGATGCCTGCTCAGGTAGATGTCTCGACGCAACTAACGCGATCTATCTACTTGAAAGTTCCTCTGCTATCTAGCCCTATGGATACCGTAACTGAAGCCGAAATGGCTATCGCTCTTGGTAAAGTGGGTGGAATGGGGGTGATTCACAAGAACATGCCCATCGAGGCTCAGGGCGAGGAGGTGACCAAGGTCAAACGCTCGGCCAATGGTATTATTGTCGATCCAGTCACCCTAAATCCCTATCAGACGGCTCGGGCGGCCATCGAGCTAATGGATAGCAAAAACGTTTCGGGCGTGCCCATCGTTGAGGACTCCGGTCGGCTGGTTGGCATTTTGACTCGGCGCGATCTCCGATTCCTGGAGAAGGACGAAACTCCAGTCAAAATGATCATGACCGGCGAAAATCTGGTAACTGCCACGGGGACTGTAACGCTTGAAGAAGCTGAGAAGATTTTAACGGATAAAAAGGTGGAGAAGCTTTTGCTGGTTGACGATAACTTTAACCTGACGGGGCTGATCACCATCAAAGACATCGACATGATGAAGAGGTATCCCAATGCCTGCAAAGACGCCAGTGGGCGACTGCGGGTGGGTGCTGCTGTGGGAGTCTTTGATTTGGAGCGTGCCGAGGCGCTGATACAGCGCGGGGTTGACCTGCTGGTAGTGGATTCAGCCCACGGGCATTCAGCCAACGTCATTGAAACAGTCCGTCAGATCAAGCGTCGCTGGGAAATCAACGTGGTTGCTGGCAATATTGCCACCTACGAAGGTTGCCGCGACTTGATCGAAGCCGGAGCGGATGCGGTTAAGGTGGGGATTGGACCCGGATCCATCTGTACCACTCGCGTCATCTCAGGCGTAGGTGTCCCGCAGATCACCGCAATTTACAATGCAGCCAAAGCAGCCGAAGGAACAATGGTACCCGTGATTGCCGACGGTGGGATTCGCTATAGCGGCGATATCACCAAAGCTCTTGCCGCAGGTGCCAGCGCTGTGATGATTGGCGGCCTGTTCGCAGGCCTTGCCGAAAGTCCCGGCAGAACCATCCTGTACCAAGGTCGTACCTTTAAGGTCTACCGAGGTATGGGATCGATCGGTGCGATGGTGCAAGGCTCCAGCGAGCGCTACCGACAGTCCAGCCAGGATAACCTGCTGAAGTTGGTGCCCGAAGGAGTCGAAGGACGAGTCCCGTTCAAAGGCAATCTGGCCGACTACGTTTATCAATTAGTCGGCGGTCTGAGAGCCGGAATGGGATACTGCGGAGCTAAAAATATAGAAGAACTTCGTAAGGATGCGAGGTTCATAAAGATCTCCGCCGCAACTGTCAGAGAGAACCACCCCCATGACATTGCCATCACGCAGGAAGCACCTAATTACAGCCCAGAGTTCGGTTCACTGGAATCGAATTGACTGCCTGGAGGCCGACCGTAGACCTGGTTTTGCGCCAAGCGGCTTGGCAACTTCACCGAGTTCAAAGTCCAGTCCGATGGCGACCGCTTGGAGCCGCATCAGACGCTGCGCGTCGATTTCTGTTGGACTGTCGCTGTACCTAGCTGGTTCATCCCTGCTGGCTCAGCAGTGGCAGCCCACGCGCGTGCCGGTTGATTCGTCAGTGCAGCGATTGCCTGGCGTCACCAGAATGCAAGAAACGTCTTCCACTGAGTTGCCTATCAACCGAGCCACGGTTCATAATAGCACTCAGGTAAACGATAGTCAGAAGATTGGTACCGGCGTTGTACTGCGCTGGAGAGCCAGTAAGCTGAATGAAAATATCGCTCCCATCCAATCGAATCAGAATACGTTCCGCGAAAATAACTTTGGCTCACAAGCCGCTGTGCAAGATATTGACGACGCTCGGCAGACGAGGGATATCTTAAGCCAAAATATTGACACTGGCAGCGCAAACGAAGGGCACTGGCAGAACAACGATCATCAGGAATCTGGGCAAACCGAATTTGATCAAGACAACCCACTGCGCCCAGCTTCAGGCATTCGCGAGAGGGACGAACGAACCCTGCGATCAGCCGTTTACCAGCAGGAACCCAGTCGCGTGAACCGAGTGGCTCATGCGGATTCGAGTCAGCCGTTGCAGTGGAGCAGGGGACAAGGTGAAGCGCAGCGCACTCGGTTGACTCAACAGGCCGATTCAACTGATTCGACAAGTCCGCCCCCAAATGCCTTTCGCTTGCCCGATGCACCTAACATCCAAGAGCCATCACTGGAAAGCGGAAATGCCGCCCCGGCTCCACCCAGCGTCCTTGAGTCGCCAGAGCTGGACCCACCCTCATTCCCACCTCAGCATGGGGAAGATGGCAGTCCGGCTGATCGTTCAAAGCGAGACACCCAGACTTCTCCGCGATCTGAGCTTCCCCTGGATCGAAACCAGAACAATGGTGATCGTCAGCGTGCTGACGAGCTGGAAGACATCGTGCGAAAAGCCAAGCAGTCATCATTGCCTAATTGTGCTTCCCAGCGAGAGTTGCTGAAAGGCCAGCCACTTACTTCGATCAGCCTGAACGTGTCACCTAACCTGAGTGACGGTCTGCGTGCCCTGAAGAAAGACCCAACCGAACATGACGAGAAGATTCGCACCGATGTCGATAAGAGATCGATGGTCCGTCAATGGACTAACTACAAGGGCGAACCTGTGGCAACCGGTCGGATGGTCGATTTGAGCTTCGGCAACGTGGTGCTGGAGGGCCAGAGCGGCAAACAGATGATTCCTGTGGCCGACTTAAGTGATGTGGATATGTCGTACGTATCCGAACTTTGGAACCTGCCTACGCGTTGCGGTTCCGGGTATGAACCCCACACTGGACGATGCTTCATCGATAGCACAGTTCAGTGGAAGGCCAGCGGTGCATGCTCCAATCCGCTATACTTTGAACAGGTACAACTGGAGCGATACGGGCATGAAACCGGTCCGGTGTTGCAACCGATGATCAGTTCCGCTCGATTCCTTGGCGGCTTAGTGCTGCTGCCCTACAAAGTAGGACTCAATCCGCCTACCGAGTGTAAGTACGCTTTAGGCTACTACCGGCCAGGAAGCTGCGCACCTTATATGGTCGAGCCGTTTCCACTGAGCCTAAGAGCCGGGCTAGCTCAAGCTGGCTTCTGGACAGCCGCACCAGCACTATTCCCTTGATCAGAAACGGTCTAGTCGACACGGGGTTAAGCGTTCTGGCCGGTTCTCTAGCGCTGGCCAAAGCCAGCTTTCACCGCTGGATCGCTCAGAACCACCAGAGCCCAGATGCCGATCGGCAACCCCACCCAGCAGCAGTTGCTCAGGCATGGCACCATGGCCAGTATCGAGAACGTCATGACCATCGAATAGGACCTTAGCGATTTCATTTGAATACCAGCATAGATGATTCCAATAGCTAACAGCAACGTCACTACATTCATGACCAATCCCAAAGGGCCAGACATCAAATTACTCCACGTCTGGATTTGATCCATAACTTGGCCCATCGCAGGATCCAACTGTTGACGATTTCTTTCAAAGTCTTCATTTTGCATGTCAACCAAAGGGTTCATTCCAACGATCACTAAGATAGCAGAAGCTACCCCCCACAGTGAAAACAGAAGATTAATACCACCAGTCACCATCAGTCCAATGGCCGGTGGAGAAACTTTATTGACTACATCCACCACTGGCGGCAGGTGCGGGGTGTCTGATCGAGGTTGATTGGGCACTTGAAACGGATTATCACTCACGGTTTGATCCTCAAATGTGTTGCCAAAGCGACTATAGATTTGAAAAGACTGGACGCCCAAGCATGTGCAAGCATTGGGTTATAAAAGTCATCGTATGCTTCGGATCAAGAATGTAACACAAGTTTTGAGCCGCGTGCAACTGGACATCAGGGAACAATCGGCAACCCAGCTTTTTTAGTCTTCCTAAACTCACAGGCGTCGCCACTTGCGCCCCATCAGAAAATCTATTCCGAAAAGAATAGCTTTGCCGCGCTGGTCGACCTAGTCGATAATGCACTTATGCGCTATGGGCTGGCCTAGCGTGTAACTGCCTGGACGCTGGCGCGTGCGTGTTTGTCGCTCGGCCTGCTGGAACTTTGTACGCTAAGATATGGGTTCACAATCGATCATGAATCATCAGGTTCATCTGTGCTTAGTCCTTCATAATCACCAACCCGTTGGGAACTTTGAAGGAGTTTTCCAGCAGGCCTATGTGGACAGCTACCTTCCATTTCTGGAGGTGCTCGAGGAGTACCCATCGCTACATCTTTCGCTTCATACATCCGGACCGCTGATGCTTTGGTTGGCGCAGGCACACCCTGAATACGTCCAACGAGTTGGCCATTTGGTGGCTGCCGGGAACTTGGAGATCATTGGTGGGCCGATGTACGAGCCTATCCTAACGATGCTGCCCAGTCGTGACCGCATTGGTCAGATCCAGTCCTACACTAGGTATTTGACAGAGACTTTTCAGACCGAAATTCGCGGTATGTGGATGCCAGAGCGAGTCTGGGAGAGCGCTTTGATATCCGACATTTCTCGGGCCGGAATCAGCTACACGGTGCTTGATGACTATCACTTTATGTCAGCCGGATGGCCAGAAGAATCGTTAACGGGTTGCTTTGTCACCGAGGAAGATGGACATTTGCTTCGAGTCTTCCCTGGCAGCGAACGACTTCGCTATTTAATTCCTTTCACTGAGGTCCAGCAAACGATCCAATATGCCAGCCAGATAGCCAGTCAGTGTCCGGGTGCTATTCTGGTTATGGGCGACGATGGAGAGAAATTCGGTACGTGGCCCAACACTCGAGAGCATGTCTATCAACAAGGGTGGCTGCGAAGATTCTTTGACGCTCTGGTTGCCAATCAGCAATGGCTGAAGACAAGTACACTACACGAAGCGATCAGCGCGCAACCACCACGAGGAAAGATCTACCTTCCCGAATGCAGTTACCGCGAAATGACACAATGGGCGCTACCTGCGTCCGTTCAGCAGCATCATCACGAACTGCTTGATAATATTCAACAGCAACCTGTTTGGCCTCAGCTCAAACCGTTTCTGCGAGCCGGAAACTGGCGCAATTTCAAAGTGCGGTATACAGAAGCTAACGAAATGTACTGCAGAATGCTGCAGGTAAGTCAAAAGCTGCAGTGGGCCAGTCGCAAATGTGGCGATGAAGAATTGCTAAGTATCATCGAAGATCATCTGTACCGGGGACAGTGCAACTGTCCCTATTGGCATGGAGCATTCGGAGGCATCTACTTACCACACTTGCGCAATGCCATCTATAGCGAATTGATCGCTGCCGACAATCACTTGGACTACTTGGAACATGGCAAAGGTGCTTGGGTCGAAGCCACCAGCGAGGACTACAACCTAGATCTGAAGAATGAAGTCAGGTTGGCCAATGATCAATTAATAGCTTACGTGGCTCCTTCGGATGGTGGCATGATGTACGAACTGGACATCAGAGGTTCGCGTTGCAACCTGCTGGCAACCATGCAGCGGCGAACAGAAGCCTACCATTCAAAAATTCTGCAGCATGCAGGTCAAAGTTCCAGCTCCGATTTAGGCGATGCTGTCGAGAGTATTCATGATCGCGTGGTGTGCAAACAGGCTGGCTTGGATCAGTGCCTGATGGTGGATCGCTATCCACGCAAGAGCCTAATGGAGCACTTTTTTGACAACGACCTGAGCTTCAGTTCGTTAGTCGACGGTAGCGCGATGGAGCGTGGAGACTTTGTGGCCGCACCGTTCGAGGCTCGGCTGCGTCGCGCGGTGGGTAAGGCGCAATTGCAGCTATCTCGCGATGGCAACGCCTGGGGTATTCCCTTTCGCTTGACCAAGGCCATCACTCTTCAAGCTGGCAGCTCACGCATGGAGATAGCCTATCTGATCGAAGGATTGCCTCAAGACAGACAGCTACATCTGGCTTTGGAATGGAACTTTGCCGCCATGCCAGCCGGAGCCGACGATAGATATTTCTACGACAACTCTGGCAGTCAACTTGGTCACTTGGGCAGCCACCTTGACCTTTCCAGCGTGCAACAGATCGGACTGATAGATGGATGGCAGGGCTTGGACGTCTGCATTCGATTGGACCGACCCGGGGGAATTTGGGCCTATCCGATCGCCACAGTGAGCCAAAGTGAAGGGGGCTACGAATTGGTCCATCAATCCGTTTGCATCATGCCGCACTGGCTGATCCAGGGTGACCGCGAGGGTAGGTGGACGTTGCAAATGACAGTGGATATCACTCGCAACCATCAACCCCAAGTATTCGCTCCGCACATCATTCACGCCACGAGCGGTCAGATCCATAGCATTGGGTAGAAATCATGCCCCTGAAACCTCTCGCGATGCATCTGGTTGTTGGTCGAGTGGTTGCTCGGACTGAGTGTCCGCTCCAGTAGCCTGCAAAGCCTGCCTGAAGGACTTAGACAGCGACTCGGCTGCTCCCGGTGACAATAGGTGTAACCCTTGCAATTGGACGATCAACGTCTCGCCGACGCGGCTAACCGGACCTGTAACAACGATATCCTGGTTCTTGATCAGATCCAACAACTGATCGGCGGGTTGGGCAATGGTGCTACCCTGATCATCTAGGATCTTAACAATCGCAAACTTTGCATTCTTCATCTCACGTTTGCAGAAAGGGCAATCGCCTGGATCTTCGTGGTTATGACCCGGCTTAGGTAGTTCGATGATCGTAAAGCTGGCCTCGTTGGCATCAAAGGGGCTGATGCCGTCGGCATAAATCCGACCCGCTATGGTGATTGTCTGTCCCTCTGCAAACGAATCGTAGGCATCTCGAATCGAACTGATGCTCTCGGGTTGCTTCTCAACATACAGCGTTTGACGCAACTGTTGGCCAAGCGTGTCATCTGGACCGCACTGCTTTTGATCGCACCCGGCGCACAGAGCGAACACCAATAGGCAGGCTCGCCAATAACACACCATGGTTACTTGCTCGGCAAGGTACGAGTACTGTGAAACCCAAAATCGATTCAGTGCTGTCGACCTCATGGAACTAGACCTTTATATTCTTCGAGCCCTTCGGCAATAACCTTGTCAACTTCAGCAAAATTTGCGGTCGGACCACCGTGCAACTGGTCATCCAGTTTGAAGAAGGCGTCAAATAGTTTGGTGAATGTTGCTTTGAGCTTTTCTTTTGCTTCAGCGCTTAGTTGACCATCGCTTTGCAGCAACGCAGGCAAATCTTCCTCAAGTAGATGACCTATTTCGTGCAGTTCCCCGTGGGCAGCGTCCGGATCGTTCTTCTCAAAGGCAGCCTTAATCACCTGATACATGTCACTTAGTTTCTGAAAACCCTCTTTCAGCGCCTCGGGATGTTCGTGATCGTGGCTGCCATGGTCATGATCGTGCTGATCGCTGTGAGCATGAGCTTCGCTACCGGTACCACTGGCGGTCGTGCCCTGACCTGGCTTGCTGCAGCCTGCCATCATCAAGCCACCGAGAGAAAATAGACATAGGAAATGGCGGGTGAGTTTCAACATCAGATTCTTCTCCAAGTTGGTTTTTCAGATTAAGCAATTTTTTGAACTCGAACAAACCCGTTTGCAATAAGCCAAGCCGTACCGAAACGGGCACTGAGCGATTTATCTATCCTAAACACTTTGACGACCATACCGTAACTGTCAATCCCGAACATACTGTTGCGGACAGGATTTTCATGCTGGTTTTAGCTATATCCGTGCATCATACGCAACCAAAGCGGCATGGGTTCGCCCCTATTTCTGCTTCGTGGCCATTAAGCCTTTAATAGGCGTGTCGGAGCGGCCATGGTCAGACAGGGTAGATGTGATCAGTTAAGTCGGCTGTGATCATTTACGATGTCTATGGTCAAACCGACCGGGTGTTAGTGATCGAGTGTAACGAGCCTACAGGCTAGTTTACCCAGTCGCCAGCCATCTACTACGACCACTCGAAATCTGCTACAAATGCCCATTAAATTAATTCACAATTGACTCTTCCAACCAATTGAAGGAGCTAACTGAAATGCGCAGGCGTCATTTTTTAGCTAGCGGAGCCGCCATGGGTGCAGTGGCCTCCAGTCAGCAGTGGCTCAGCAAAATTGTAGCAGGAGACAACACGATGCCAAACCAGTCTTTATTGGGACAGTACTTTCACTTGACCTCCCACGACCTTCAGGTCGTTTTAGCTGCTGCACTGGACAAAGGTGCGGAGTTTGCTGACCTGTTTTTTGAGTATCGCATCACAACAGACATCTCGTTTGAAGAGAATATCGTTAAGTCAGCTCGTCGCGGCATCGTGCGAGGCGTTGGGATTCGAGCGGTGATCGGAGATCAGATTGGATTTGCCTTCTCCGAGGATCTTTCGCCAGAGAAATTGAAGCAGGTAGCTGCGGCTGCAGCCGCAATCGCTGCAGAGAATACTGCCAAAGTCCGCGTACACGACATGACGCCACTGAAGCTGCGCAATCTCTATCCGATTATTCAGCCTGCATCATCCACAGAGCTAAGCGAAAAACTGAAATATGTGCAGACGGCTAACCAAGCGGCGCAGGCTCACGATAGCCGCATTGTACGTGTTACTATCGGCCTGAATGATGAACTGAAGCATGTGGTGTATGCCAACAGCGATGGGCTCTACTGGGAAGACTCGCAGCCCATGTTCGTTTTCCGAACCGGCTGTATTGCAGAAGAATACGGGCGCCGAGAAACCGGCCGCACCAGTGGCGGCGGACGCATTGGCCTAGAATACTTCGACCAAAAGCGAGGGCCAGCAGAAATCGCTACCGAGGCCGCTCGTCTGGCGATACTCAATCTATCTGCGGTGGAGGTCGAAGCCGGGTTGCAACCGGTTGTCTTGGGGAACTCAGATAGCGCCGTCTTGTTGCACGAAGCGGTGGGGCACGGGCTAGAGGCAGATTTCAACTACAAGAAACTTTCGAATTTTTCGGACCGCATTGGACAACAGGTCGCGTCCGACCAGTGTACCGTGATTGACGAAGGCTTGTTCGAGAACATGCGAGGCACGATCAATGTGGATGACGAAGGCAACGCTCCGCAGAGTACAGTGCTGATTGAAAACGGAATCTTGCGTGGGTATATGAACGATCGTATTTCAGCTAAGAAACTGGGCGTTGTCCCTAGCGGCAATGGTCGTCGTCAGGCTTACAATCATCCCCCCATCCCGCGCATGACCAATACCTATCTCAAGAACGGCCAGTATGCACCCGAAGAGATTCTTGCGTCGGTCAAGAAGGGAATATTTGCCAAAAGCTTTACAGGTGGCAACGTGGATATCACCAAAGGGGATTTTACGTTCAGTTGCTCGGAAGCCTATCTCATTGAAGACGGTCAAATTACTCAGCCAATCAAGGGGGCCACGCTGGTTGGCAACGGTCCGGATGTGATGACCAAAGTAGTGATGGTGGGCAATGATCTAAAATTCACTGACGGAGGATGGACCTGCGGCAAAGCGGGGCAGATGGTGCCTGTCGGCATGGGAACGCCCACAGTCAAGGTGTCGGAAATCACTGTGGGTGGAACCAAAGTCAAGGCATAGCTTCTATCCAATTCACTCGAAACCATCACCAACCAGATGAACTATTGCTGGTCGATGCGTTTCATTTACCAATTATTTTGGAGACAGGACTGCCATGAGAGATTACCAGGAATTGGCTGCGGATTTGGTCGGTGCGCTGATCCGGCGAGGAGCAGATGCGTGTGACGTCTACGTGTCAACATCTGACGGATTCAACACCACGATTCGTTTAGGCAAGATCGAAAAGTTGCAGCAGTCGAATGCAACCGGTTTAGGCTTGCGCGTTTTCAAAAATGGTGCCATGGCAATGACCTATACCACCGATTTTCAACCGCAAACATTGAAGGATCTGGTCGACCAGACGCTGGATATCGTCAAGGTATCTAGTCCCGATTCATACAACGGCTTGGCACCTAAAGACATGCTTGGCCAGTACTCAGGCAAGCTTCGGCTGTTTGATCCAGCGCTAGCCGATATTTCGCCAGAACAGAAAATTTCCATGGTGCGAGAAATGGAAGAGGTGGGGCGCGGGTATGATCCTCGTATTACCAATTCCAACGGAGCCAGTTGGTCCAATTCAATCAGCCAAGTCACATTAGCGAATTCAGATGGTTTTGTTGGCCAGTACCAAACGACGATCGCTAGTATGTCGGTAGCTCTCTTGGCAGAACAAGATGGCGTGAAGCAGCGAGATTATTGGTACACGTTCAACCGCTTCTTCGATGGCCTGGATGCACCCGCCTCGGTGGGCACCGAAGCGGCGCGCCGCGCAGTGGCTCGCCTGGGTGCCAAGAAAGTTAAATCGCAATCTGTACCAGTGGTGTTAGATCCTGACATTTCAAGCAGTTTTGTGGGCATGCTGTTCGGAGCCGCCTCTGGGGATAGTGTCTACCGTCGCGCGTCGTACCTGGTCGACAAGCTAGGGCAGTCCATCGCAGCGCCTGAAATCACGATCATTGATGACGCTACGCTGGAAGACGGCTTGTCCTCCCGACCGTTTGACGGCGAGGGGGTGCGGTCTTCGCGTGTGACTGTCGTCCAACAAGGCGTCTTGCAATCCTACATCTGCGACTCCTACTCGGCGCGCCGTTTAGGATCTCAGGTTACCGGTAACGCCGGTCGCGGCTACGCGTCGCCGCCAGGGGTTTCGGAGAGCAACCTGTTTATGCAGAACGGAACCGTAGACCGTCAGGATTTGATCAAGTCAGTCAAAAACGGACTGTATCTGACTGAATTGTTTGGATCTGGCGTGAACGGCGTGACAGGAGACTTTTCGCAGGGTGCCAGCGGTTTTTGGATCGAAAATGGCGAATTGACCTATCCGGTGCAGGAAATCACCTTGGCCGGCAATGTGCTGAGAGTTCTACAAAACGTTAAGGCAATCGCCAATGACTTGTCCTTCAAACGTGGCAGCACAGCAGCGCCAACTCTGCTGATTTCAGAAATGACAGTCGGTGGTCAGTAGTTACAATCTGCACCTACAACGTCTGGCAATAACACAGATAGAGCATTGCAATCCAGGAGTCGCTCATGCAAATCGTAACCGTTCACGCCCCGTGGTGGGCCGTTGCGGGGCAAAGGGTTTTTTTTAGGAAATGGGCTTGCGCAAAATCGACAAACGGCCAAGTTGAACTTCAAGTTGCATCGGCCCCGCTTGTCCCACCCTACAAGTTGCGGGAAAGGCTACCGCAAATCTTCTCGCCTCCAGTTTTCAAGACAGCACTCCGCCTATCACCCTCGCTGAATTGGTTCCTTGTCCCACTGTTGTACCTGCTGATTGCCAATTCACGACTTGTTGCTAAGGAATCGATCAGCCCAGAAAGCTCGATTCGCTTGCGTTACAGCAAACAAGAAACTATGGTCGCAATGCGAGATGGAATCAAGCTGCACACCACCATATATTCGCCGCGAGACACTGCGCGAACCTATCCCATTCTGATGAAGCGCACGCCTTACAGTTGCGAGCCATACGGCCTGCAGGCATATCCCAACAGTCTAGGCCCAAGCCAAGAAATAATGCAGGCTGGCTATATTTTTGTGATTCAGGATGTGCGCGGCCAGTATATGTCCGAGGGACAATTTGTTCAATTGACGCCGCACCAAACTAACAAACTTTTGCCGCAGCAGACGGATGAAAGTACTGATACTTACGACACGATTGAGTGGCTGCTAGAGAATGTGTCCAATCACAATGGTCGAGTTGGCATGTATGGAGTTTCTTATCCAGGTTTTTATTGTTCGGCTGGCATGATCGACGCTCATCCCGCGCTGAAGGCGGTATCTCCGCAGGCACCGGTGGCCGATTGGTACTTTGACGACTTCATCCATAACGGAGCGTTTTTTCTGGCGCACGCCTACCGCTGGCTCAGTTACAACGCTCAGCCTCGCACCGGCCCAACTTCGGTTCGCCCAGTTGCTCAGAAGTTGCCCTCGTGGGACGGCTATCAACTGTTTCTCCAGACAGGCACGATCAGCCAGATCAATCAGCGACTGCTCCAAGGTAGTGTGCCGTTTTGGGACGATATGATGGCACACCCCAATCGAGACGATTTCTGGAAGAAGCGAGACATACTGCCTCACCTGCGGAATGTTGCTCCAGCAGTCATGTTGGTAACCGGTTGGTATGACGCTGAAGACCTGTATGGTTCGTTTAAGACCTACCAGGCAATCGAAACACTCAATCCAGGCATCGACAATGTGCTGGTGGTGGGGCCATGGCATCATGGCGGCTGGTCCAGAGGCGATGGACAGGAATTGGGGGAGGTTCAATTCGGATCGAAAACGGCTGCCTTTTACCGAGCTGAAATCGAAACGAGTTTCTTCGAGCGCTATCTGAAGGATGCGGATCATCCTCGGTTGGCTGAAGCGACTGTATTCGAGACCGGCTCCAACAAATGGCGAGTCTTCGATCGATGGCCTCCCCGTGAAGCTCAACCCAAGAAGCTCTACGCCGCTTCCAACCAGTTGTTAACTGAAACACCAGCGGATGTAAGTGCGGATTCAGGTGGCAGCGATACGAACTTTGATGAGTACATTAGCGACCCTGCCAAGCCAGTACCCTACACCGCCGAGATCACTCCACGAATGACCATCGAGTACATGGTCGAAGATCAGCGATTTGCCGCGCGACGGCCAGACGTATTGACCTATCAGACACCGATACTGGAGAAGGACATCGTCGTTGCCGGTCCAGTGGATGTCGATCTTTGGATCACGACAACTGGAACCGATGCAGATTTCGTTGTTAAGCTGATTGACGTCCTGCCCGACGGTACCGATGCTGCGACGCAGCCTAATTACCAATACATGGTGCGTAGCGAAGTATTTCGGGCACGTTTCCGAGACTCCTTCGAACACCCCAGGCCACTGGAGCCAGGCAAGCCCACTTTGATTCGATTCCAATTACTGGATATCTTGCACCGCTTCCGCGAGGGCCACCGCATGATGATTCACGTGCAAAGCAGTTGGTTTCCACTGGTTGATCGCAATCCGCAGAAGTTTGTCCCCAACATATTTTTGGCTCAGCCCGAAGACTTTCAGAAGGCCACGCATCGCGTCTTGCGAAGCGCTAAACATCCAACTCATATCACTTTGTCCGTGCTTCCCTAACACGCACAACAGTTCTTGAGCGTTGGGATAAATTGTCGCTGACCACTCCGCCGGTCAGTACTCAATCCCAAGTGCCCAGTACTCAGTACACAAGTATCAATCCTCAAAACGAATACCTGCCAAGCGATTTCCCGGTAAGGAATTGACCGCTAAACAACCACCAGTACAGACGACCTGCCTGACCAGTCTGTTCCTATCGAGTAGGATTGTAGAAGAACTCGCGATCCGGTTGAACGTTTGTCGGTGGAGCGTCTGGATAATGTCCGTCGAACCAAGGCTGGTTATTATAGTTCGGCTGCAAAGGAAAAGCCGGTAGGCCCCAACCGTTGCCGCCCCAACCACCGCCACCAGGACCCGAACCACCCCAGCCGCCGCCAGCACCGCCCCAGCCACCACCAGCTCCGCCCCAGCCGCCGTGACCACCAGGAACACTGCCGCCGTGACCACCGGCCCATGGGGACACTGGGAAGCCCAAGCCGGCACCGTAGAACATTCCGTAAGGAGTTGGGGGGCCCCAGGCGTCGTATGGCACTCCAAATGGGCGGAACGGAAATCTCCAATGTTCATAGGGAACGATTGGATTTCCCCACTGTTCGGTAATATGATAGTTATCCGCCGACTGTCCGACCTGTAAACTACTACGGTAATGCCGGAATCCGCTACGCACCACGTCAGAACGGTTGGGCCCCACGGCCTCCTGCGGCAATGCGTACTGGTCGACTCGGCGACCCGAAGCATCGTGAGTGTACGTAGCAGGCCATGTCATCCAGTCATTTGCTTTGACTGACGAACAGTTGGCAAAACAGACCATCAGGGTGAATCCCCAGCGGCTGGCGTTCAGAAGAAATCGATCTGGAATTTGAGTGGATAGCTGGACCATGAATTCCAGCATAGTTGGCTGACCAACGGGTCAACGAGATTCCTACCAGATTCGACTCAATTACCAAGCGACCGTTTAAGCCTTAACGGTTGTAGCAATCATGCCTTGTTTTCGCCGTCAGAATCGTCACCCTGGCCGAAACTCATTCAACAAACAATCCGGTCTTTCACCCTGCAAAGCTTGTAACGCGTGGTTGATGGCCATTTCGTACAATCGGTGGTGGCCTGCCCAAGTATGACTAGCAATGTGATCGGTCAGCACGACGTTGTCGAATTGCAATAACGGGTTATCCCGGTCGATCGGTTCCTTTTGGAACACATCTAGACCTGCCGCAGCTAAATGCCCGGATCGAAGAGCGCCGGCCAAAACGGGTTCGTCAATCCAGATCCGATACACGTTAGACCTTAGTAGGGACTTCGACTGTTTGCAGCCGAATCCGCAGTTCCGTTTCGCATCGCCGTTACATCATTTTGCACTGCGGCTGAAAGATAGGCTCCGTCCGAAAGCATCGTAATGAAGTTGAAGCCTCGCGCTTCCATTCGCTGTGCGTGCGCTAAACTGGCTGCGTGAATTCCGGCTGCAACTTTGTGACGTCGGCATGCTGCCACGATGAAATCTAACTTGGCAAGTAGATCGGCGCGACCTTCATAATCGCTTGTTGGCCGCTCGTCGTAGGTGATACTTAGATCAGCGGGCCCCACGTACACGGCATCTAATCCAGGAACTGAAAGAATTGAGTCGATATTTTCAACTGCCTGGGCAGTTTCGATCATAGCAAACGTCAGCACCTCCTGGCTGGCGCGTTGGAAATAATCCGAGCCTACATAGACATTGGCTCGCACTGGCCCAAAGCTGCGATAGCCGCCATCGTTGAAATATCGGCAGGCACCTACAAACTTCTCACATTCCTGGCGACTATTCACCATGGGGCATATAATCCCCAGACAACCCGCATCCAACATCTTCATGATGATTCCAGGCTCGTTCCACGGCACCCTGGCCAGAGGAACTGCCGAAGTGGTCGAGATTGCCTGTAGCATGGGCACTGCACTGTCGAAGTGAATCATCCCGTGTTGCAGATCCAAAGTGACGCTGTCATAGCCGGCATTGGCTAGGATTTCGGCGGACCACGAACTGGGAATCACCGACCACCCATTGATGACCGTCTTGCCCTGCCGCCACAATTCGCGAATCGTATTCTTGCGCATTTCAGCTTCATTTCAATCGCTTGTCGGAAATATCACTCAATTTACCGTAGTGGGATTCGCCGGAATTCCTTGCAGAAACGGGAACTCTAGCGAGTCCCACTACGACTGGTAGGAATTCATTTGCCGCTCGCCTTTTCTAAATTTAGATTACCCAAATCGCCAAGTCTGAACAGGCTATCTAAGAAATTTGTGACAGTCGCTGCCGAGTGAAGGAAGCACAACGTTCCGCCGTACTGTCAGGGAAGTCAGGTCAACAATGCGCTAACGAGCAATAGCCGCTTAATCGTTACCACCGACTCGGTTTTCGACCGCTTTGTGCTCTGTCGCTAGACTTTTGCTAGCCAGCATATCTTGCCACTGGCCGATAATGACTGCAATTCCGTCCGGACATTAGGGACGGTGTATCCGTTGGGCTATTGGTATGCCCTTCACAACTCAAGAGCTGGCCTCCGGTAGGGATCCGTAAATTGTCGAAAACATTTCCATCGCACTTGAAGCTCCATACTGGTGATCAACGCGACACATACACCACAGCAGGGGGAGCAGTTCAATTTGACGTGTCAACCTTGTTAGATGTTTTTAGGCAAACTACGGGTTGGCGGGTCTGCTCAGTTGCCTCAGCCTCGCATTCAGGATCAACGCCGCACAACGCGGGAGGCAACGTGGAGGCCGTTCAAAGTGGTATTCCGCAAGCCGCGACGCCTCTTGAACATAGAATTCGGTTAGTCTCTGATTTGCCCATGGATGGCATGCTAGACATGACCGAGGATATGCCGGCCGTCAGCGAGCAATCGGCCTGGGAGCTACTGGAGCAGATAGATGCTTTAGTGCAAAGGGTGCAGCAGGCAGAAGAAGCCGTGGCCACTCAGGAAGCTCAGTTGGCCTGTGCACTAGGTGTGACCATCCGACCGGACGAGTCGGAGGTGTTGGCTGACAAGCTGAACGAATCCCTGCAACGTGCGGCGGCTCAGACTGGCAGCGATGCAGCAGCCATCTACCTGCTGGATGAATGCACTAGCGAACTAAAAATGCGCAGTTGTTGGGGGTTGCCAATCCAATCGCTTGCCAAACCAGCCAGGCCGCTGCGTGGTGCGATGGCGGATCTTGAGGCGTTGATGGGCAACGCAGTACTGCTCGAAAATATCGCCCTAGCCGCTCAATGGCAATGTCCGGAAGATTTCGCTGCTGCGATGTGCTTGCCCATTGGTTCGCCTACAACGCCTCATGGAACGTTGTGGCTGTGGAGTCAACACGTCAGAGATTTTTCGACTTCTGATATCGAAACCGCCAAGCTGACCGCAGACAAAGTGTTGGCGGATATCGAGCGAACGATCCTAGCAGATGAAGTAGTTCGCAGCCGTGCTACCTGTCGCAGTGCGGACGCTGCTAGCCTACTTCAATCGACACGGCTTCCCGATAGCCAGCCGCTTCATCGCGATTTTGATATCGCCGGATGGACTTTTCAAGGGCAGGCATTAGGGGGAAATTTTCACACCTGGAATCTCAATCGCTACGGTCAGATCATCGCGGCTGTTGGTGATGCCCAGCAGACAGGTATCAGCGGCGCGCTGGTGGCGACAACAATGCAAACTGTCGTCGAATCTTGCTGGAACGTACAGCATGAACCCAAACAGGTCTTACGCAAGGCCAATGACTTGTTATGGTCGGCGGAAGAAGGTGATTGGCGCGGTTCAATCGGATATTTGCAATTGGACCCTAGCACTGGATTGATCAAATACGGTTTGGCGGGTTCCGTGCAAGCCTATTGGGTGGGACCACGGGGGTTCCGCTTGCTAAAAAGTGTTCCAACTTTACTTGGGTTGCAACCGGATACTCGATTCGAAAGCGCCGACTTGCAACTTGATGGTGGCGAACTGATGGTTCTGATTTCTGCTGATGTCGTCAGCGGTATTCTACACGGAGGTTTTACTCAGGAGTCACTGCTTCAAGCCATCCACAAGATGTACGACGAACCCGTTACTGAGATAGTTGAACAGCTTTCCAGGCAACTTCCTATGGCAACTGGGGACGCTCAATTGGATCTGGATCGCAGTTTGGTGATCCTGCGTCGCCGTTTCTAGCAAGGGCAGTAAGTGGTAGGTTTCGCTCGGATCTGTTACCTATAGCCGATACAACATCACTGTGAAGCCAGACACTCGATTGGTGAGTGGGCGGCGCGACCCATACGGGAATAGATATTTCTCAGGCGAATATCCATCGTAGAAAAATAGCCGCCGCACTTTTCCAAGGGGGACAGTGATTTAGCACTCTTGTGGGGGGCTTCACTTCGGTGAGAATCACTTACCCTAGTCCCCGAACGTCTCCAATGGTTGGACTGGTGGCTGAATTCCCTTCTGTTAGAATTCGCTGCCGTTGAAGCAAAATCTAGTCCGATTCGTCGCTGGAACTGTTGACCCGAGTCTGTACGCAATCGAGCCAAACTACAAGAATCAAAGGCGAACAAAATCATGGCAAGAGTTTTGAGAATTCTTTTTCCAAACGCCATCTACCATATCACAATGAAATGTAGTCCAGATCGGCAATTGTTTATCGATTCTGTGTACTACCAAGAATTCCTTCGCGGCATGCGTGCAGAAGCAATGCGACGCGGTTGGAATGTCTTTGCATACTGTTTGCTACCTCAACACGCTCATTTACTATTGCAAACGCCTGAACCGAATTTATCAACTGGCATGCAGTACTGGCTGACTGGATATACCAATTGGTACGCTGGCTATAGCGGAATCACTGGTCATGTTTTTCAGGGACGATACAAGACTTACTTGTTGGAGAATACCAGTTATCTGTGGGAGCAGAGTCGCTGGATACATTTAAGTCCCAGCCGACCGCAAGGGGCTGGCAAAAAGTCTGTGGCTAAGAATCCGGAGGCATGGAAGTACAGTAGCCTTGCCGGATACCTGCGCCGATCGGATCAAGCAGATTGGATTGCTTACGACGAAGTATTCAAGCCTTGGCAACGTACCAATAAAGGCAAGGAACCTTTCGCCGCTTATCGAACTGCGATCAAAGCAGGAATTGGAAAATCAGAGGACTTGCTTGCAAGTGCGAAACGCGGATTCATCATTGGTGGTCCCGACTATGTCAAGAAGATCGGCAAGCTGATCAATTCCGGTTCCAAGTCGCCGCTCAGGCGTACGTCCAAGGCTCGATATGGCTTGACGATCGAGCAAGTTTTTTCGGCGGTGGCAAAGTACTACGGCGTTAATCCACGAACGTACCGTTCGTCGGGTTCTCACGCTCCAGGACGTGTGATGGCTGCCTACCTGGCTCGTCGCCTGACCTCTTTGCCTATCGCACAGCAAAGCCGGTATCTGGGGATGAAGAGTCCAACAAGTGCAACAGGGCTAGCTTGCAAAGGCCATGCGTTGATCATGAATTCCGCGGAACATCGTAAGGCACTTCAGGCCATCGAGCGCAGTTTAGGTATCTTCGACGCCGATTAAATCAACGATCCGCAAGTTCGAGAAGTATTTGAAGCAGTTGCGCCCGAATATCTAAGGATGCTGTGCGGAGTAAAGCACTAGTTTTTGGGTGTGTTGTTGAACCACTCCCGCAAGTTGTGCTGCCGAATCTAGTACCCCCAGCCCCAGTTCTTCGACCGCCGCAGGTCGCAGTTCCGATACCAGATAGACATGATGATCGCTGATGGTGTTGAGTATGACCGACGCGGCTAGCGTATCGTCACCAGCATCACGCGATAGTCGCTTTTCGATCTGCGGCCGACTGCTGTGAGCATCGCTAAGTCGTCGAAGAGAGGAACCGATTGGTTGGTGGAGTTGAGTGCAAAGCACGATGGTACCGCCCTGACAACAAAATCGCTTGGCCGACTGCAAGGCGCGCGCGACGCCTGTCCAGCTTTGATGAGGTCCGTCCACCAGTGCAATCACCAAATCGGCTGGATTAGTCACAGGTTCATTATGTTGCCTTGACTCCAGCAACATGGCTTGAGCAGCCCGCTCGACCCCCGTCATCGAGCCGCATAGAATCGCTGCCACTTGATCATCGGCTGCTGGAATCACTTGAACGCCAACCAGCAATCCCAAGTACCATGCCACTTGATCGGCTTGATGAAGCAGCTTGTCGTGCCCAGATGGTTGGACTAAGCGCCCGTAGCAGTGGAACTGACCCCGAGTCTCTCGATTGGAGAAAAGTGGGAAAATGCCGAATGCCCCTAGATAGTCCACTGCATGTTTAGATCGTGCACAACTGATAGGGATGATCACGTCGGCATCGACCAGTCGCCGATTGACGTAAAGCGGTTCAGCTTCATCGTTGGCAGCAACATAGCTGTGCGTTTGGGGGTCGTTTGCATCATGAAGGCTGATCGTTACATCATTCAACCCAAGGCGATCGAGATGTTCGGACAACGCCTGAGCCACTCCCTCGTCGCCCACCAATACGATGTGCAGGTTCTGGGGCTCAGTACCATGCTCGACCAACCATCTTGAAATCGCACCCACCACAGGTACAAGACATGGTGTCTCGGGATCGACCGCAAGTGCAACACTGTCCCCTTGAACAATCGCCTGGTCAACGCTAGCAAAATCAATAGGAGCCGACAGCGCATGATCGACGGCGGTCGATAGGTCGATCGAAGTCGCATCTGCCATTGCAATCGTAATGACTCCTTCGGAGGGAATTGTCCATTTCTGCGAGCCAAAGGGCAATGAGAGAACGACTTGGGAAAGGGGTTCCATGGATAGGATTTACCTTCCTAAAATGAAATCTAAATGGTATCCAACGGCCAAGAACTGTTGCGACGCGCGTAGCGGATATGGTATTCCAGCAGCAAGGGTTTTTCCTGGGCACGGCCAGCGTGTTGACGGCAGGAATCGCGGATTCGCTAGCAAAACAATTGTTTGGCATTACGCATTCCAAGATTGTAACGCTCAGGAAAATATTGGTAACCCGATATCGGAAGTCCGAGCGGGTTCGGAGCATCGAGCCACTTTTGACGGCACTTCGTAGTAAGATTCGTTGTACATGTTGACCAGACAGTTTTTGAATCAGTTGTTCCCGGTTGAACAATGGCGGTTGCACTACCCTGTTTCCACGCTTGGCTTCTGGATGCTGGCACTGCTGATTGCTGGGTGTGATCGAAGCGAACAACTTTTGCGAAAGCAAAATGACGCTTCATCTGCAGAACGTCCGGTTCACGCGGCGATGAATCCGCGACTGATTTTGCAACGATGTGTGGATCGTTACAAAAGCGTAAAGAGCTATGAAGATTCTGCCAGGTTCGAAGTTAGCTACCAACTGGATGGGCAAAATAACCTAGACCAAGTGCCGATACAAGTCGCTTGGGATGGACGTCGAAAGTTGGGATTGCGAGTCCATGAGCTACTGGCAGGACCAGCGGACCATGATCGATGGCATGCTAGGTTTTCCAACGACCGCCTAGAACTGGCTGATCAAATACTCAGTCGATCACTACCGTCACAAGTCAACCTGGAATGGCTGACAAGCGATTTGCAGGTCGCTCAATATTTGACTACTGGGCCTGCCGGATTTCCACCTCAGTTGGAATTGTTGTTGTCTGTCAGGCCGTTTGAAAGTTGGCTTCATGAGGCAAGCGAACAGGAGTCGGAATTGTCGGTAGAGCGCCATGCTTGCGGCGATTCATGTTGGGTCGTTCAGTTGAAGTCGAATCTAGGCAGCCATCGCTGCTGGATTGACCAGGCAACCAATATGCTCCGGCGGCTTGAACTACCGGTCGAGATTCTACCTGAACCATTAAGGCAAGATCCAAAAGTCAGTCAACTGCAAGTAGCGATCGAGTTCGGCGAGATTCGGATCGATCAGACGATCGATTGGTCTGAGTATCAGGTTACTACAAAGTCCACCGATCTGCGAGTTGGACACTTTGTGCCCGCACCTCCTGCTATCGACCTGAGGGGACTAGGCAAGTTGACACCCGCTTTTCAGCTTCGCGATGCTCAGGGTAAGATTGGCTATCAGTCCGCGCCACTAGCAACCCGCCAAGCGTCAGTCTTGGTCTGGTTGGCCGATCACCCCGCGTGCTGGATCGTAGCCGAGCAACTTTCGGCCGCTGCGAAGATCATTCGGCAACAAGACAGTGATGTGGGTCTAGTTGATTTTGTTACGGTGTGGGCAGAGCCTGAGCCGCCTGCGGGGATGACCTTTCAAGAGCTGCAGCAAAAGCTTCAGATTCCTGGACCGCTGGTGATCGATCGTGCAGCGGCTGGTCGTGATCTTTTCCAAATCGACGAAGCTCCCACCATTATTATACTGGACGCGAAAGGGCAGCTTCAACTGCGCGATGTGCGCACCAATCCGGCGATGGATTTGGCCCTTGCACCGCTGGTTCAACGAGTCGCTCGGGGTGACGATTTGGCCAACGAGCTGGTGTCCAATCATCAGAAAGCACTGAATCGCCACCGCGCGGAATTGGCTTTTGCTGCTGCGGCAGACCACCTGCCATCTCATCCTCAGCTTCCCGACAGGTACTCGCCAGGTAATGTTCGCCTTGTTGACTTGGCGAAGGAGCGGTTTCCTACTCCGGTTTGTAGTCTTTTCCAAGACCGACAACAAAGAGCTTGGTTGCTTCAGGCGGATGGTAGCTTATGCCAAGTCGATTCCAATCTGCGGATCTCGCAGTCGATGCAGACCGACTGGCAAGTCAAACACGGAATGCCGCTAACCGTGATCGCAAGTCAAGAC
>JBIIJD010000090.1:0-16734 GCA_044234105.1 Aureliella sp.
AGAAACTGATCGACTATCGACTGATCGTTCGTGCTGACATTCCCGGAAATGTCCCGCACACCGAATATACACTCACTAGCACGGGTACCAAACTCTGCTCGATCATCGAGAGCATTCGCGACTTAGATGAAGAACATGACTCGGAGCCTCTGACGGACGGATTCGGCGAGTAACCAGTCTCGCTTGAAGCCATATATCATTTGATTCCATGGGCGTGAATTTCTGCCAACCTTGGTGGTACTCGCCAGAGTTCTCTCTTTGGCAAGGAATTCTGGCGAATCCCACTACGGCTGGCAGGAACTCAATTGCCAAGCGCCTTGGCTAAATTAAAGGCATAATGACAAGAGATAATGGAAGTCGAGACATTTATTGCAGTAGACCGCACCACAACCTGTTTGGTGAACTATGGTCCGATCGATTCCTTGTCCCCTAATTGCATACGTCACGCCCTCGTGAGCAGCTAGCCGTCAAGAACTGATCACTTCACCAACTTACAATTCAAAATGCGGAGCATATCCGTAATCTACCGGTTCATACTCGATTGCTAGTTCGGGAGTTTCCATTCGCACATCATTCTGATAATGCGACGTCAAAAGTCGATCCAACATCCCGGCGGTTAGTAGGGAACGTTCCACTGGATAACTTGGTTTTCCCGTATGGAACATGTTTTCTATACCCTTCAACAAGTAAGCGAAATGCGGATAGCGGGGATCAGGCCTTTCTTCGGTGCGAATCGCAACTACCTCGCCACTCTTGGTGCGGATCGCTGCTCCAATAGCCTCAGCATTACCCGGCAACATCAATACGGGCACTTTCAATCCATCGCGATACTGAATCACAAACAAGGCTCCATCTACCGGTGGATCTTGAAGCAATTTCGCTCGATCACCTCCCGTGACTGCTAAAGCTTCATCTAATAACTTGGAGTCTATTTGACCTTGGTCGAGCCATTCACCAATTTTCGTAGTAGGCAAGCTCTGCACCCACTCGACACCAAGCTCTCCTCCTTTTCTGCGTTCGAGCAGGCATTGCATGAAATCAAGTGTGTGAAAACCATAGATATCAAGGCCCGAATATCCGATTGCCACACAGGCTGAAATTTCATCTTGCCAACGCAAAGTTTGGTCCGGCTGACGATAGCTGACCGGTAGTGAAGATCCTGCCATCCATGGAATTTGCAGTTCTTTAGCGCGCTGGTACATCCAGAGGGCATCCGCCCATTCTGGACCTGGGTGCTTGTCATTAAATACAGGTACAACACTCCCGCATTTTTCAAATGTATCCGCGATTGCGGCAAAAAATCTTCGACGAGGATAAAGGTGTTGCCCTTTCCCGTTCCAAGGATAGTCACCATGCTCACCAATGGAAATGACTCCATCTACGGCAATCCGCTTATTACCTAATGTAATCGCTTCCTCAATGGTTGAGCAAAGTCTGAAACCAAATCGCTCGGCCAGCTTGCGCGACATGTCGTCATCAGGAAATTGATCTACATAAAGCGAGACCAGTTCTAGGTTCGGCCCCTCACCACCATCTTGTTTCCAACCCTCGAGGATTTTTCCCAAAATCACATCGGCATGGGAATTATGACGATAAATGGTGATGACAGCGGCCACACGCTTTTTCGTCGTCGCTTCATCGCAACCGAACAAAGATGGCAGCGACACATTCGCCATTGCTCCGCTAGCCAACAACGAGGATTGCAAGAGTCGGCGACGAGATAGCTTGATTGAGTCCATAGAAACATCTCCATATAACCGTTGATAAACTTTACAGGACACCGAACGTTCTATACGCTTCCGCTGCCGACATTCCCTCGCGAATCGCATCGCGAACTTTGTTCTCGCCTTGCACCTTGGCAAAAGCGAGTTCCAGTACTTTATCCTCCACCTGTCGCGGAATAACCACAACTCCATCTGCATCTGCAACAACCAAATCGCCTGGCGAAAAACGAACACCATCGATTTCGACTTGTACATCCATGTCGATCACTCGTTGACGATTTAGGCTATCGTATAAACAACGACCACGCGCAAAGACAGGAAAATTCATTGTAGAAATTTTTGCAACATCCCTAATTGCCCCGTCAACGATGGCTCCTTGGCAGCCACGATTTATGGCAGCAGTCGTGAGCAACTCCCCCCAAATCCCGGATCGCATCGAACCACCCGCAGCCGCGATCAATACATCGTCTGCTGTGCAACTATCGACGGCCTGAAGCTCAAGTGCATAGGGGTCCGGATCTTGATGCGCCATATCGGCCCATAAAGTGGTCTTGCATCTGCCAACAAGCACCCCCTGAAGATTACCCATCGAAGTGTGCAATGGAAGTGACACACGTGGTGACTGATGAAACAATCCCACTTGGTCCAGCGCATCACATACCACAGCCGCATAGAGTTGATTACGAATCTCGGCAATCGAATATCTCATAAGAATTGTTTAAGGCTAGCAGAAAGTTAGTGCGGTTAAGATTGTTCTGATTCCGACCTTAGGGCATACTTACTGTTCGTAGCGCCGCATTTCGGATTAGCTCGCCTTATTGTTGATTCAATGCAGGCCAGAAGCAACACCACTGAAATTGAGTTGAGGAACGACAAGGCATGCGCATCGGAATTTTAGGGCTTTTGCATGAATCCAATACATTTGTAACAACCAAAACAAAGCTGGCGAACTTCAAAGCGGACCTGTTTTTGGAAGGTAAAGAGATTTTGCGGTCTCTTTCGACCAGCCATCATGAAATCGGAGGCTTTATCCGTGGCCTTGAACGTTCAAGCGAACATGGCATTGAAATAGTTCCATTAGCGGTTTATCGGGCCACCCCTTCAGGACCAATCGAACAAAGCAGCTTCATCGACCTCACCCAGCGAATCTTACGAGCACTCGATGACGCACCTTCACTGGATGGCCTACTTGTGGCCGCACATGGCGCGGCAGTCGCCCAAGAGTTTCCAGATGCCGATGGTGCTTGGCTGGCATTGGTTCGCGCCGCTGTCGGCCCTGATGTTCCCATGATCGCAACGCTTGACCCCCATGGCAATCTCTCGCCTCAAATGGTTGAGGCGTGTAATGCACTGATTGCCTATCGAAGTAATCCTCACCTAGACCAAAGACAACGTGGCGAAGAAGCTGCGAATCTACTCATTCAAACATTGCTTGGGAAGCTCAACCCGATCATGCGAGCCAGCTTCCCACCACTGGTCATCAATATTGAGAGACAATTAACCACCGCCGAACCTTTGGCATCCATTTATAAGATTGCCGATCAACAACTTCAGCGAGAAGGCATTCTCGGAAATAGTATCTTCTTAGGTTTCCCATATTCCGACGTTGATAAGATGGGTGCTGCAACCTTAGCGATCAGTGATGGCGATCCACAGCTTGCCCAAGCGGCCGCTGATAAGTTGGCACATACCTTGTGGGAACAACGAAGCCAACTAAAAGGTGTGCTTGTTTCTGTGTCGCAAGCGATCGACCAAGTGCGACAGAAACCCGACAAGAGATATTGCTTGCTGGATATGGGTGATAATGTCGGTGGCGGTTCTGCAGCGGACGGTACAACCATCGCTCGGGAACTGCTAGACAAACCAGTTGGAAAGGCATTGATTTGTATCTACGACCCTGAGGTCGTTGAACTCTGCTCAGCACAAAACCTCGGAACGTTGATTCAAGCGCAAGTTGGCGGTAAAACCGACTCGTCACATGGTACTCCGCTTGAGCTGACTTTGGAACTCGTTTCCGTACATGCTGGTCTCTTTCGAGAATCGAAACCACGGCATGGTGGAATTGTTGAATTTGATCAAGGGACCTCCGTTGTCGCCAAAGTTTTTGGAAGTGATTTGACGCTCTTGATCACTTCCAAGCGGATGGTGCCTTTCAGTTTAGAACAACTTCGAAGCTGCCACATCGATCCAACCGCATTTCGAGTTTTGGTCGCCAAAGGAGTTCATGCCCCGGTCGCGGCCTATCGCGAAGTTTGTGACGAATTTATTCGCGTCAATACTCCAGGCTCCACCAGCGCCGACTTGAGCTATTTTGCATTCCATTCTCGCAGAAAGCCTCTGTACCCGTTTGAAGAGGGCTGTCGTTGGAAATAGAAACACGCTTCTCGTAGTAAGCTCTAGAACAAACTTCGTCGATCTATTTCTTATCTACATGGCTGTGAATTTCATTCGGCTTTCAACCAGCCTACTCGATGAACGTCGTACGGTAACGCATCGAGTAGGTCTAAGAGTATGAGTTCCCAGCAGTACATTGAATCCGTTATAATCAGCATATTCCACGACTCTCAGCAAGGAGTATTAGACCGTGCCGAACCGTCCTATGAACCAAGATATTGAAGCCTGGTTCGCAAAACTGTCGGATTCACAAAGACCGTTGCTGTTGAAGCTCCGTCAGTTAATACTTGAAGCGGGGGATGGAATCACCGAGGAGATCAAATGGGGGCAGCCTTGTTACTCCAAAAATAAGCTCTTTTGCTACCTACAGAAATCGAAGACCCATGTTACGATTGGATTCCAGCAAGGTGCCCATCTTGATGACCGCAATGGAATTCTGGTGGGCGATGGGAAGGACATGCGAAGCGTGAAATTGAAGCTGTCGGATCGCATAGATTCAGCCCCCATCAAACGCCTGATTTCGGATGCTCTGAAATTCGATGAGAGCAAGTCGAATTCCGTATAGTACTACTGTGAGTTGGAGCAAGTTCAAGGTAGTTCGCGATGGCTTTCTGGAACTTCCAATCCGTATTTGATGGCTAATGCGTGAACATCGCTGACATCTTTTTCGGCTGGTTGGTAAGCTGTCTTAAAGCGGAACATCCATTCGGGAGCTACACAGTTTACTTCTTGGCCTTCAAGGGTGCCCTTTCCAGTAAGCGATCCGTACGGATACTCAATGCCGTAAACGTTCTTGCCATACTCGTCATACTCAAACACATGCACATCGACCTGAAGACCCTCCAAGTTCTTCATGACGTAGACCCACTCGGCAGTATCGGCTCGCTCGTGCGATTGGTAGCCCCGACTTTCAAGAAGGCATCTCAGCTTCGCATTGTCGCGCCGATGCACGGCAATATCTACGTCCGAATGCTCTCTGGTTTGCTTTCCGAGCAGCGCATCGACACACCAGCCACCATCTATCCAAATCGGGATGTGAAGTTCTGCAAGCCAATTATAGAGACTCAAGACATCTGCTGAATTCATGGGTGTCGTCGAACTTACTTTCATTTCACATACGTAACGCTTCACGCCCAGTGGTGGGACGGCGCGGGGCAAAGGGTTTCTTTTGGAAATGGGATTGTTCAAAATCGACTAACTGCCACGTTGAGAAACAATTTGCATCGGCCCCGCTTGTCCCACCCTACAAACCTGAGTGAACGGTTACTCACAAAATTTATTATCATGCCAGCGATATGCTCGGCCAGCGGCTGATTATTCTTCTGATTTTGGCTCGGCCAGTGCGTACAAGGCTTTTTCGGTTCGCAGGTAGATCACTCCTTGCCGGATGACAGGAGTGGCCATGATCCGTTCGCTGAAATCGTGCGATCCCAATAGCTCAGCCTCTGGGCCAGCCTTTAGGATAGTGACCACTCCGCTTTCGCTTGCCATGTAGACCTTTCCATCGCCCGCTACTAGCGACGCGTAATAGTTGCCACGTCCAGCAGATCGGAATTGTTTCAGCATCTGCCCTTTGCTGATATCCAAAACAGTCACGATACCTGAATCTTTGACCATGGTCATCGTATCGGCATACACTACCGAACTTGGCACGGTGGGCAGCCCGCGCGTGTAGGTCCAGCGAACGTACTGATCGGACAGCTTGCCGCTGCTGCCAGGCTCCAGCGCCACCGCCACATTTTGCGATTGCTCGAAGACCATGGCGTGACGCGCCCATTCGTCTTGGTCCAAGCTGCCATCTTGATTCAGGTCGATACGATAGAACCGTTCCAGCACCGCACCGCCTGCGGGTAGCTCCTCCCGAGAGAGCAATTCATTGTGGTTTGCGTCAAACGACTTGCATGCCTCGGAAAAAGGTTCCATGGCAATGCGCGAGTCAGCATCTCCACCGGGTGACCAAGTCGCCAAGTAGATCAAACCGTCATGAATCACGGGAGTGCTATCGACCAGCCGAGATAGTCCGTCGTACCACCAAAGCTGCCTTCCGGTATTCACATCATAAGCAACCAATTGGCGCGAACCAGCGATCACAATCTGCTTGGCATCTCCGCGCTGCAAAACGATAGGCGTCGAATAGCTGCGCGTCGCCTGCGGACGCTCGGTTTTCCAAATCGGCTGACCAGTTTTTTGATCAACAGCGATCATGAAACTGCCAATATCGTGATCTTCATTGAGAATCACTTTATCATCGACCAAGATCGGCGAACTGGCCGCACCGAATTCATCCTGGTAAGGCCCCAACGGACGATGCCAAAGCAACTGGCCGTCCAAACTGTACGCCAACAGCCCACAGCTTCCGAATGAAACAAAGATTTGACGGCCATTGCTAGCCGGAGTTGGACTCGCCGGGCTGCCAGTCGGATGCACCTGCTCTATGCTCTGCACCGGTGCCAGCGCGGTCCAGCGCACTTGCCCCGTCGTTCGATCCAGCGCTACGGTCGCCAATTTCTGCTGCTGAGCATCGTAAGTCGTTAGAAAAATCGAATCGCCCGAAACACAGGGCGAAGAATGTCCCGGCAATAGTTCCGTTCGCCACAATTGCACCGATTCGTTTCCAAGGTCAACCGGCAAGGAGAACCGATCATCATCTGCCAAACCCAAGTCACTGCGAAAATAGGATACCTCACTCAGGGAAGTCTCTTCAGCCACCGCATTGCACGCACACAGCACAACAATCGTGGCGGTTACGCACCAACTATGCTGCAATGCTGATTGTATTTTCTGATGCAATCTACACCTCATACTAATTCGAGTTACTTTTTGGAAACGTTGTGGGATTCGCCCCGACGCTCGGAAGTATCGGAACGTGGAAGAGATCGTCCTGCCCTTTCACGGAGTTAACAATGGTGTGGTTGCTTACCCAGGGCTGCGCTCTGCCCCGGGATTAAGTTATTCTAGCCCTTTCAGGCCGAGGCTAGGTTGTTGCTAAACTGTACATGGTACCTCAGGCCTGGGCCAAATTGTTGGTGGATTTTTAGGCTGGGGCTCGTTTGAAAAAGGAACATCAAACTCATTGTCCGGCTCAGCTTGCAACGGTATCGCAGCGAAGTCGCTTTGCTGACCTCTATATCACATCACCCAACTGTTCACGTAAACGACGCAGAATGCGACTACGAACTTGTCGGATGGCGGCTGGAGAGATTCCAAATTCTTGGGCAACATCAGCAGTCGCCACTTCATCGACGACACAACGTTGAAAAATTGACCAAGTGCGCGGCTCGAATTCGCTGCGAATTTGTTCAATGGCTCTGTGCGTTAATTGCTGCAGCGCTGAATCATTCATTGGCTGATCTTGGTCTAACTGGACGTCGCAAGCCGGAATTTGATGCAAGCGATGAAGCGCAGAACTACCACCTTCGGATGCCGGATATCTCTGTCTTTCACGATTCGAATCACGAATCTTGTTAGCCGTAATCGTCCATAGCCAACTGCGGAAAGAACCACTGGATCTCTGCGGGCGAAACGTCTCCAGCTTGCGGTAGACAGCGGCAAAGACCTCTTGAACACAATCCGCCGTGGCAAATGCATCCAGACCGCGATGGCGACACCAGTATGCGATCAACGGTCCGAATAGATCCACCAGTTCGTTCCACGCTTGGGGTTGATGCTGACGCGCCCGGGAAATCAGGCTGCCGCGAGTTGAATCTGAGGGTGCCAAGGAATGACCGCCATCTGGTTTGCTATCAGAATTCCCATCGATTCGCACTGGGTATGCACTACTGCTCATCTCTGGTCATCCTTATTCGTAGTTTTGAAGCTCGTCGACAACCAAATATGATTAGAATATTCGGTGCGCAGGGAATCTCCAACTACGGATCCGAGTTTCGTGTCACGCTGCCGCGTTATAGGAAGTAGGGCGGAAATTTTAGCTCGGGTCACTTTTGATCTTCAGCAGATTGGGAAGGCAGCAATCATGCAAACGACACATCCAGCAACTGACTCTGGAATAACTAGAGACAAGCTGAGGGCCTATTTGGCCGGTTGGTTATCACCCGAAGAATGCCAGCAGATCGAGAATCAACTTGACGGTAATTTGGACTATCAAACTTGGCTTGGCGAAATTGAGACCGAAAGCGATTCGCTACTGAAATCGATTGTTGCCGACCAGCGTTCCACGGCTACTAGCAGGGGTCCGAACAATATCGCGACGGCTGACTCTGAGCAAATGGTGCCTTCGGCCTGCCCGAGCGATAACGGCGCTGTCGACAATTCCAACAAACCGGCCATCGATTATGCGCTGGAACGAGCCAAACGCTTGATTCACGGCGAAAACCTTCCAGAAAATACGCTACCCTTTCAGTGGCAACCGCCATCCGATTCCATTGGGCCCTACGAATTGCTACACAAACTGGGCCAGGGAGGTATGGGAAGCGTGTATTTGGCGCGCCATCGGCAGTTGAACAAGCGTGTGGCTATCAAGCTGCTGCCGGTTCAAGCGTTTCACGACACTCATTCTGCCGCACGCTTCCATCGTGAAATCCGGGCGGCTGGACAGTTAAATCACCCAACAATCATCAACGCGACCGACGCGGGACAATGCGACTCGGTGCATTATCTGGTGATGGAATACATCGACGGCTTGGACCTAAGCCGCCTGGCGCGAAGCCTCAAACAGCTTGATGTGGCCGAGGCCTGCGAACTGGTGCGTCAAGTAGCGATAGGATTGTCCTATGCCCATGCGGAAGGCATCGTACACCGCGACATTAAGCCGTCTAACATCATGCTCAGTGCGACGGGACAAGTAAAGATACTCGATTTCGGATTGGCTCAAACCGGTCCCTGGGATCAACCCGGTGCTGAACTGACCACGGTAGGCCAATTGCTGGGAACGCTGGATTACATGTCGCCCGAGCAGGCGGATCGTCCCGAATCAGTGGACTACCGAACCGACCTTTATTCGTTGGGGGCGACACTGTTTCGGCTGCTCACAGGCCGAGCACCACTGGCGGCTACACCCAATTTATCGCCTCTGGCAAAATTGCGATTGTTGGGGACACACCAGCCACCACGCTTGGACAGTTTGCGAAGTGACGTACCACAGGCGCTTGTTGAATTGGTCGGCGGTCTACTGTCTCGCGACCCCGATCAACGCCCACCCAGCGCCGCGCATGTGGCCGAGCAGTTGGCTCAACTTGCAACCGATGCAGATTTGCCGTCGCTTTGGCTGAAGGTTCAAGCGGCTAGAACGTTACAGGCTAACGAACCGTTGTCTGTACTATCAAATCCTATCGACAGCACTGTCGGCTCCTTGCTCGCGCCAAAAGCTCAAGTCGCTGGAGAGGTAACTCTGCAACCATCGTCACGAAAATGGCCATTGTGGTTAGGCGGTTTTGCAATGGCACCCATGCTGTGGGCCGCCATCGTTATGGTCTTGAACACTCAACAAGGGCAGCTCATCATTGAAGCTGAATCCGGGGTAAACAATGTGAGTGTCAGCCTGCTGCGGGATGGAAAATTCTATCAAGAGATTCGTGTCGAGCCAGGAGCCAACACGACGCGGCTCTATTCTGGGCAATACCAAATCGAAATTGACGCAGGCACCGATGGAATCGAACTGGACCGCGATCAAGTCACCATTTCCAAGGGTCAAACAGTTATTGCCCGTGTTCGCAAAATCGCGACGTCTATAGAGTCGGCTCGATCCGACACGCGTTCCAATGCTGTAACTTCGACTCGACCAGTACCTCCTGCATCCGACGCAATTCTCCAGCCCGGCGACGAATTTGTACTTACCTCAGGGACGGAAAAAGAGCTTAAAGGAAACTTTGTGGTTCAAGCGGATCGAACCGTCAAACTACCGGCACTCGGACTGGTTGATGTAACCAACTTTGATCTGCAACAACTGCAAGATAAGCTAAATGTGTTGTATCTTTCCTTTTGGAAGGAGCCAAGCATCGAACTTTTCCGAGTCCTCTCAGCGCCCGTCATCACCTATTCGGAGCCGCCACAATCTCCTGCGGCCACAACTCTGGGCAGTTCTAGAACCGCGTCATCTGTGCCGAATCAAACTGACGGCAACTCAGAATTGAAATGTGAAGGTAAAACACTAAGCAAATGGCTCGAAGTATTTCGGCTTGAGCGCAGTCCACAGGCGGTTAGTGAAGCACTATTCGCCCTAAGAATGTTAAAAAATTCGACGAATCACGAACATATTGCAGATGTCTTGTGGCACGAGCTGCCGCTACATTCAAACTATAGGGTAAATAGCGTTGCATTCAATGAAAAAGTGACCCCAGATTATCAGGAACTTGATACATTGACACTTAGATTGTTGCGTTCATGCTATGTCGACGAAGAGGCTTGGAATCGAAAGATTCTAGAGCAGCTTTCCGCGGCGGACAACCAATGGGCACAGAGAATAATTGTCGCATTTGGATCCGACACTGGTTTAGAATTCGAACCATCGGGTAAAGGATTGGAGCCCCTCGTCGACTGGCTGGATATCAATGTCCTCCGATCCAATGAGCGACCTCAACTTCTGTACGTGACAGCGGCATGGCTGATGCGAATGGCATGCTCGACTGATTCCCAAGCAATCAAAACCTTGCAAGACAAGATTATGCAATTGCTTCACAACTGTCAGCAGTTAGATTTCGGTTTTTGGCTCGACATGGAATCTAGATTTTCTTTCCAGCTTAATCAAGGCTGGTCGCTCAGCCAGAACTATCCGTCCGCAGTCGCGCAGGATGCAATCGAAACCTTGTCCAATTCGGTTAGCAATGATGAACAAGTTATCCTCGCTGCAATTTACTTGCTCAAGACACGTCGCGCGGAAAATGTCGAAACCAAAGACTATCCTGCAGCCGAACGCCAGCAGTTGGTAGCAGAACTGAAGCGAAGGCTTACCTCTGAACTAACACGGACGGATTATTCACCAACGTTCGTCAATGTACCAGCGACATTGAGTGAGTTCGTGAGCAAACGCACTCAGTTCATGGATGGACATGGGGATGTGTTATCCGATTTTAAATTACCTCCGATCACTTCGGCTAGATTCCAAGAAAATCAACAGTTCCCGATTCACACAGCCTATATGCTACTTCGCGTTGTGTGGCGGCTACATCTACAAGAGGAATTAGCGACAGAGCTAGACCAATTGGCAAACCACTTTCTGCCTAGTGTCATGCGACTTAGAGAATTGCCTGAGCAATCTCGCCGCTTTCAGATTAACTTGACCGATCTGTCCCTCATAGGATCAGGTATTGCGCGCGGTTTGTCTCTGAGTAGCGAATCTTCGGAATTTGATGACGAGCTGACCGATCGCTTCAATAGAATGTTTCCAACCAAAGATCGCTACGCCTACGTGATATTCGAGTCTTTGCATCGCATTCTGCCGGAAAATGAGCAGGAGCGGTGGAGGAACATTATCCGATCGGGAGGGGAAGTACAGGAGCAAACTACTAAAGAATAGATTGATGCTTCGGTTCCCACTCTCCAAGAAAGCCAGTAGCTGGTCAGCATCATCCGCGTTGTCCATAAGTACCCATGCATAAATTTTCGAACAAAATGAGGGAACATGGATGGACAAGATGAACAGGATGATTTCAATTCGTTGATTGATTCACTTTCTCATTGATTTCCCCAAATTGTAAGTTGGATCTACCATCATCCTGTAAATCCATGTTCGATTTTCGGTGTGTGTCGACTGACGCGGTTTGTGCTAGGTTACTTATGAACTGGTGCTTATGTATCACGCTGCACCCGCTCAGCCCTGAAAGGGCATTACAACCTAGCCCAGGGCAGAGCGCAGCGCCGCCCTGGGTTACACCACCCCACCACGCCAGCCCTGTAAGGGCGTTACAAACATCAAAACATTCGAGATCAGCGATATCACAATCGCTCGTCAAGAATCTGATCCATCTGATTTTTAGCACCAAACATCGCATGAAGTGGATTCCACCATCCTGCCAACCATCTTTGTGGGCTTACCAAGTAGGCATCTTCAGCCAGTGGGTTTGCCCAGCCATCATCGGCGGCATCAGGGCGTCACCGATGGTGTGATTGCCTACCCAGGGCGGCGCTGCGCTCTGCCCTGGGCTAGGTTGTATACGGCCTTTCAGGCCAGAGGCAGATTGTTACGGGCGTTTAAGGCCGAGTACAATGCAATCACCTCAGGTTCCAGCGATGCCGCAATGCCCTGGGCTCGCCCAACGATGACTTGTCCTGGTACAATGTTCGCTCTGTCGACAACAAGGATAGAAACGCGAAACGTATAATCGGGAACTCAGCCATGTCTCAAAAAATCTTGCTACTTGTCGTTTTTAGCACCTTGATAGTCTTTTCCGTGCAAGTGCGGGCTCAGGAGATGCGTGTCAGCGAAATTCCGATTCTCGACGGGGCGTCAGACGTTAGCATCATGAAGCGTCGTGGGGATATCCGCTTTCAAGTACCTACCGATTTTAAGACGACAGGTAACAACTACGCGAAAATACTAGCCGAGTTGAAGTGGACCAAATCCGGCAAGGACAATTTGCAACGCAACTTCTGGGTCCAAAATTTCGCGAAAAATAAATCCTCGCTGGAAGTTCGAGTCGATAGCGAGGGCAGCGGTAGCGAAGTGCGACTGACACCTAAAGGAATGATGTGGGAGGAGGACGATCAACCCACTCCCAAAGATCTGCCGCTGCCCAAAGAGATCACCGAGCTTGAATACGACGACTTCTTTGAGTCGATCGAATTCAAGAGTCCAGCCAGCGTAAAGGAACTGTCTGAGTTTTTCACTCTGCAATTGAGCGAGAAAAAATGGATAAAAGAGGCTACTGAATATGATTTGGAAACTTTTGTCAAAATGAAATTTACGCATGGCAAATCGACTCTGACGATCAGCATCCGAGATGAAGATTCTGGCAGCGAAGTATCCATCAAAACCAAGGGGATGCAGTGGGACGGCATGAAAGAAGAGATCGAACGGGCCGAAAGACTTGCCGAGGAAGCTGAAGATGCCGAAGAGGAAGCCGCTTCAAAGAAGCAAATGGCGGGCAAATCGCTTGATCTGCCGCCGCGAAAGGAAAGACCCAGTCAGGGAATCGAAAATCTTCCGAAATTGCCCAGCGAAGCCACCGTCGTCATGGATGGCAAGACATATCAGTTAACCAGCATCATCGCCTATGAGATCTACGAGGATAGTCAGTGGTGGACTAGAATTCTTGCGACGCAGAAGCCGATTAAACAGGAAAGTCTTCTAGCGAACCTCAAGAGCACCGGCACCGACAGAAAAGCCGACGAGAGCTATGCCTCATGGCCGCCTCCCTACTTGCAAGTCACTTTGGACGAAGACGACAAGCCGTGGCGATTAAGCCTGCAAGCCGACAGCACTCCCGGCCAGGGCACCGGCAACGAAGTGACTGGATCAGCCATCGTAGAGAATGGCCGAGCACGCGGTACTGCGCAACTGAAAGAACCTGGCGAATTTTTTGATAAAGTGTACGACGGTCAGATCAGTTTTGATGTCCCTTTGCTGACTCAGCAGTCTACCGCAGCGAAGCGACTGGCTAATGCTCCCAAGCTGAACAATTCTGGTGTACTAACCATCGGCGAAAAGACATATAAACTGCCCAATGTAGTGGCTTATGAAATGAAACAGTTCGACGAGCCCATGAAAACCATTGTGCTGTCAGAAAAGCCACTGAGTCTTTCCAAGCTCAAGGCAGCACTGGGCAAGAAGAGCGCCGACGATTACTTCGAATTCATACCGCAAGTCAAGCTGATGATCGACGCCGAGGACCAGATTCATTCCATGCAAATTTGGGCTGATAGCACCAGCATTAGCGGTAACGAGAAGATCATCGGCGATGTGGTCATCGAAGATGGTCGCGCACGCGGCACTGCCAAGCTAGCCGAACCGGGTGAGTTCTTCGATAAGAAATACACTTTCGAGCTGAGTTTCGACACGGACGTGTTGGGTGCGTCCAGTTCCACATCCCCGTCGCAGAGCGTACCAGCAGGTGGGTTGATCGCCGACAGCCATAACGGCTTGCCATTTCCCGAAGGCGGCGATGGGCATCAGTCGGAAGGCAGCAAGTTCCGCAAGCAGACCAACAAGAAGATATCAGCCAGTTTGCAGGCTGTTGTCGACTTCTATCGACGTGAGCTGACTGCGCCCAATTGGACTGAAAACAAGCTGGCGGCCAAGATCGACAAGACATCAGCGAATATGTCGTTTGCTGGCGTTGAGGGCCAATTGGTTGTGCAGCTCGTATCGGAAGGCGACAAGATCGACATCACGTTAGTGACGCGAGATGCGGAAGGAGCCAAGGCTGCTGGCGTATGGCCGTCACAAGGCAAAGGTCGCTTGCTGATCGGCAACGCCTCTGAGAAAGCTGCCGCTGTCACCATCAACAAAAATGCTTATAACGTCGCTGCCGGAGCGGGTGCTGATGATCCGAAGACTGGACTAAATTTTGAAATCGTCCCAGGCAAGTTCATCGTCGAAATCAAACTACCAGACCAAGCAGCTAACACCGAGACACTCAACATTGCCGCTGACGAAACATGGGGCATTGTGATCCTGCCAACCGGCGATTGCCTACCGATTCAGCTCTACTGATTGAGTAGGCTGACTAAATAACAGACGTAGGGTGTGACCAGGTCGCTGAACCACCAATCAATTCAACCCCGACCAATTCATATCAAGCAACCGCAACTCCCGCGACCGCCGGCACACCGCTATGCTGAAACGATCCGCCGCTAACACACTTTATGCCCCGGTTCAATCTACGGCCAAACGGAATGCCGCTATTTCGCCGTTAACGCAAGTTGGGACATGCATCTCTTATTAAGGTTGCTGTGCCTTTGTGTAACAACCTTCTTCTAATCCGATCGGCGGCTTTAGGTCGGCGTGGGGCTAAACTAAGTTTTGCGAATCAGGTCTTCCAGCGTTAAGACGCTGTCGAAGTAGGCACGCTCCTGAAGCCCCTTGGTGCTTCCAGAAGAGGTGATGAGGACTTTGTGAATGGACCGCCCACGAGTCACAGGTAACGATTGTATCTTGCGCTCGACTTCGCCTATGACATCAATCCCAATCGGCGCGTCTTGGTACTTGACTTCACACACCGTGTAGACTTTGTCTGCTCGATCAAATAGTAGATCAATTTGACTGCCAAAGTCGGTTACACTTCCACGTCGAAAGAATGTTCCGACGCGAAATTGAACCGCACTAAAGCCAAGTACGTCTGCGATGGTCATCGAGTGCTCGCGACAAAATCGCTCAAAGGCTCCCCCCAACCATTGGCGATACGTTCGAGTGTCAAGAGCCCGCTGTGGATAGCGCTCGAAGTCACCGTTTTGAATGGCAGACCGCCGAGGTTCAATGAACCGAAAGTAGAAGTGTAGATAGGGATCTCGTATTTGATAGTAACCTAGCAGGCTTTGCAGAGGTTTGTCCAAGGGAACGACACGCTTGATGAACCCAAACTCCTCCAGATCGATCAGCATCCTGGACAGAGTTCCCCCCGTGCGAATCCCGACGGCTTTGGCAAGTTGATCTCGAGTAGCCTGCCCATGTAGTCCCAGCCAGCCAACAATCCGGCGATAAACCGGGTTACTACCGAAGCTACTGACAAAGACCTTTTCAAACTCGTCTGCAAAATATCCGTTTTTGCGAAAGCTCTGCTCACACAAGCTCTGGTAAACCGAAGTGGAGGTAAGTCTTTGAAGATACACTGGAATCCCGCCAACTGACAAATATGCATCGAAGAGGGTATTCAAAGTGGGATTGCCAAGAAATTCAGCCGCTTCAACGATTGGGAACTCATCAAGGCGAAGATCAAGGGTGCTGCGATTGTGAAGTGAACGCGAACGAATGACTTCGGACAGGAAAAACGATGGCGATGAACCACACAGCACAGTAATCAGCGAGGGGTTCCGTCGCAGTCGATTGTCCCAAATTGGCTTAAACTCGCTGATCAAGTCCGATCGGTAATTGGCCGTCCACTGTAGCTCTTCAAGGTAGATGGTCCACTTACCCTTGGACACGCAGTCTGCCAGCAACTCAAAAACCTCAGTCCAGGTAGTCGGGCTGGCCTGCTGGATTTTGGATTGTGGGAAATGCCGTCGGAGAGTGGCCATGAACTGTGCCATTTGAAACGCCTCCGGCTTCCCTTCGACGCCTTCGAATTTGAGAAGTTGGCGATTACCAAAGGCCTTCTCTATGAGTGTGGTTTTTCCCACACGACGACGCCCATAGACAACGATCATGGCCGCTTCCCCAGCCTTCTGGACTGCAGCCAATTGTGCTAGTTCGTAGGTACGCCCAATGAACTTCATGTTGCTTCCTGTATTCACTCATCCCAAGCTCGATTCACGCCAGCCGGCCTGCTCGCCGCCATTATGCCTCAAGCCAATTATAGCCTATAAACTAAATATTTGGCTACACTGATCAGCCAAATATGTTACTTTGAATGCATATTTGGCTACAAGGACGTGGCCAACACGTAAGCGTTCGGCGGGGGCATGAAGTTGGTTGCTGGTATCCTCAGAGGTTTTCTCGAAACCCTGGAGGTTGCCATGTCTGATTCTCGATGTCAATTGTGGGCTGGGCGGATGAAACGCTACCGCG
>JBIIJD010000150.1:0-4712 GCA_044234105.1 Aureliella sp.
CCAACCACTCCGCCACCTAATCAAACGAATCCACCGGATCCTTATAACGGAACGGTCGATGAATTTTACAGTCTGGATGATTTCGGATTAGGGTTAATTCAAGGATTTTTAAATGGGCTCAATGGGCCAACCGACATGGCCTATCAGGCTAGTGTACTGTCGCTGGTAGATTCGGTATATGGACTTACGCCAGCCTACTTGGATTGGTCCAATGGATTGGTTATAAATGAGAATGAAGGATTGCATGGCCGGAGCAAGTGGCTAATATCCAATGGAATTGTGACTGCCGCGACCGCTGGCCTTGGTTCTTTGCTCGGCGCAGCGGGGGCTAGTGCCCCAGTTAGTGGAGGCAAATCGTTCCTCGTTGATCCGCAAGTGATTCCCAAGCTTATGGATTCACGGCTTGGTTCTCTTGCGGGGAAGATTACGCCACAGCGGCTTCACGAGCTTGTCAACAACAATTCGGCTCGTCGCTTCTTCGATGTTCGCTCTGGGAACATCAACATAGTTCAAGAAATTGAAGGTAAGCTCGTTCGATTAACGGTTGCTGGTGATAAGTTCAAAGTGATCTCAATCGGCCCAATTCGTGAACGCAACATAATTAACCTCATTAGGGCCGGGGGTTTCGTACCGTTACCATGAGCGAAGACAACTACGATTTAGGCGAAACTAACGAATTATCGAAACGTCAGACCGAACTCTCGGAATTTTTGGAACGCATGTTCGACGAAGTGGATCGACCGTACTTCATTTCGGATGATGCGTGCTTGTACGATATCTTTGCGGGCGTCGATGATGAACTGAGTAAGCGCTGCTTAGAGAACTATGGACGTAATCTTTCGCAGAACGATTTTCGTGCTCCAATCTGGAAGCTACTTGATTCGCTTTACAGAACATCGGACTAATGCGAGGGGCTGCTTGGGGACACTCCTATTTCGCAGGGGGCGAGGGTCTGGGGACACTCATCTATCGTGAGGGCCAAGGCTCCTCTGAGTAAAAAACTGGGCAATCTAAAGGGGCTTAGAAGGATTTAACCTGCTACTCTCGAAGGGGCTGAATAAATGCAAGTTGTGTGTCCCCCGCTCTTCCCATGAATGCTGGACTGCACAACCGGGTCGGACGTCCCGGAGTCTTCGAAGGGCGTTGACCTGACTGAAATTTCTGTCCAAGTAAAACGCGAGTATTGGTCAGGATAGACGTTCGAACTTACTGTCGCGTCAAGCGGTTTTGCATCTGTGAAAATCAGTGTTCATCAGTGGTTAGTAAAGGTTCTGAACTCCGGATTTTAACCACAGATTTCGCTGATGGACACAGATGGGCGCGCTGGAGAGTAGCTTGCATGTAGGACAATAGTTGCCACAAAGCTATTGATATTCACAGTACCAATACGACGGTCTGAAGCGGCGGATCACTGAGCAGCAGGCAACAGGTCCGCAGCGAGTGCTGTACTATTCGGCAGGCTGGCAAGTGATCGAAGAGCGAGAAAGTGGAGTGGTTCAGGCACAGCAGGTGTGGAGTCCCGTCTATGTGGATGCCATGATCCTGCGAGATCGCAATGCAAACGGCATCAGCGGCGACGGTCCAGGCGGTAGCGGCTTGGAGCAGCGGCACTATGTGGCGCATGACGCCAACTTCAACGTCACGGCGCTGATTGACGGCTCGACAGGAGCAGTTGCCGAGCGATATTACTACCAAGCTTACGGTCGTCCGGTCGTGCTGGATGCCAATTTTGCACCGCGTGCTACTGGCCAAAGCCAGTTTGCCTGGCGATACTTACATCAAGGCGGTCGCTTCGACTGGGCCGCCGGGAACTACCACTTCCGCAATCGCGACCTCTCACCAACGTTGGGTCGTTGGCTTAACCTCGATCCGATTGAGTTTGAGGGCAGTAAGTGGAATTTGTATGAGTATGTGGAGGGGCGGCCATTGCTATTCAGCGATCCAAGTGGATTATTGGAAGTACTTCCCAATACTCCGATTCCAGGGACACCGTTTCCAAGTCCTTACAGTCCATTTCCAGGTGGTCCAACGCCCGGTACTCCGTTTCCAGGCGGCTCATTCCCAGCAGGTCCCAATCCTCCTACTCCAAAAGTTGGAAATCCACATGTCGTGATAATCGGTGCGTGCACATATGTGTTTAACTATCTCGGTCAGAATTGCGTTAAGCCAGCGTTGGAAAAGGTTTTCTGTGACTTGCTTGATCCAGGTCATCCGCCTGTCCAACCTCCACCGCCCAAGTGTAAGCCATGCAATCCAGCCGTTGGTACCCCAGGATGGCTAAGTACACATTTAACGGGCGAGCCACACTACAATAAAAAACTTCCACCTTTGGGTGCTGTCCCTACCCCGCACATGCATTTCGCCAAAGTTAATCAGACACCGTACCCAGACTGCGTATGCCATTGGAATAAACAGAACGATGTGATCCCTGGTAGCAACAATAGTGGAATGCCCGATGCTAATCAGCCAGTTACAGGCGGAGGTCCCGGATGAACTGTGATATTTCAGGGCTCATAACTTGGTATCTTGCGCAATGCGATGGGTTGTGGGAGCATGAGCACTATGGGATTAAAATAAGCACCTTTGATAACCCAGCCTTGGGGTTGCGTATCGATCTAAATGGCACTGAATTAGAGAATAAGGTTTTTGAAAAGTTCACGGAAAATTACTCGGCTGACGACACCGACGAAGTTGACTGGAAAATCGATTTGGATTGGGTTATCTGTTGGAAGACTGACGACAACTATTTTGAAGGTGTTAGCCATCCACGAGCATTTAAGCGAGTGGTCGAGGTTTTCTTGCAATGGTCGAAGATTGCCGAGTGAGGCCAATTGGCCGAATCGAAGGGCCAAGTGGTGCCACCCATAAAAGGGGAATTAAAGGGCAGGCAATTTAAGATTGATACGCACAATAGCCAGCATCAGTTGACTCAGATTGGCAGTGCTACGCTCAGCTTTGATGCTGCCCGGGGGAGGGGCTGGGGACACTCATCTTTCGTGAGGTCCAAAGCCGCCCCGTGGCCTTGATATCGAAAGCATTCTCCCGGATCTGCCGAACGGTCGAGAACATTCATTTTTTGCATTCAACCAGTACGGAACAAACCAGCCAAAGCTGATGTTCACAGTAAATGACTTCCCCGCAGCCTTCAAGGCCTTAATCCGAATCCCGATCCCACAAAGAACCATAAGTCCATCAACTTGCCGCAGCTCACTAATACGGAAACCTCTCATTGAGCCACTTCTGCCGATCGTCACAGCGGCAGGGAAGATTGGCTACCGACTACGATCCCGAAACAGACCGACAAGTCCAGTTACAAGTATCTCACTTGCTTCATACTCAAGTCGCATCGATGAACCTCGACAATTTTGTCGTGCGAGCCAAGCGACGTACGATCGAGAAGTTCGCCAAGCAGGAAGCCTGGGAAAAGCTCAGCGCCAAAGATCGCCAGGAACTTGCCAATGAGATCGCCAGCCTGCCTACGCAGTTGGAACGTGAATCGGAAGAGGCCAAACGGTTTGACTTGCTGGTTCTTAAGCTCCAGCTAGCGCTACTTGGAAAAGAGCCCGCCTATGAACGGTTGCGAGATCAAGTAATCAAGATCGCAGGCCTGCTGGAAGAGAAACATACGATTCCGATGGTCGGCAAACAGATGAGCTACATTCAGGAAGTTCAGACTGAGGAATGGTGGCAGGATGTTACCGTACCCATGCTGGAAGTGATCCGCCGTCGGCTGCGCGATCTGGTTCAGTTTATCGAGAAGAAAGAACGCAAACCGATCTACACCAATTTCGAAGACGAAATGGGTCAGGAATCCAATATCGAGCTAACCGATTTCGTGGGGCAAGACACCTTTGAACGCTTCCGTGACAAAGCTAGAGCGTTCTTGCGGAAGCATTTGAACATCGATGCCGTGCGCAAGCTCCACACCAATGAACCGCTGTCGTCAGGCGATCTTGATGACCTGGAACGCGTGCTAACCGACAACAAGATCGGTAAGGCCGAATACATCGACCAGGCCAAGCAAGAGAACGAGAGCTTCGGTATCTTTGTTCGCACTCTCGTCGGCCTCGACCGCGAAGTCGCCAAGGGACTGTTCAACGAGTTTCTGGCCAGTACGACCTACAACGCCAACCAAATCGAGTTCATCAATCTGATTATCAATCAGTTGGTAGACCACGGTATCGTCGATGTCGGGCTGCTCTACGAGTCGCCATTCACCGACATCTCTCCCACAGGCCCAGACGCCCTCTTCACCTCTGAGCAAGTCAACCGCATCATGCAGTTGCTCGAAGAGATCAAGTCGACGGCTTTAGCAGCATGAGCCGCCAATCTTCCCACACCCGACGATTCACGTAGCCAATCAAAAAGTCTCAGCTTAATCTCCGTCTTCGCTGCCACAGTCCCACGGAAGCCAACATTAACAGCGTTGCTGAACTTGGCTCAGGGATACTTGCGACACGAAAACCAAGTCCAGACTTGAAATGCTCGATTATTCGTCATGCATCGCATTCCGCCTCGCGAGGAGGTCTAACACAGTTAGACAAACGACGAGCCGCAGCAATGGCATCTACATCTATCGGTAATGCCGCTAAAAACCGTATATAGGCCACTTTAGGGCATACTTCGCTCGAAACGACGCAGCTTTACATTTTGGAGGATTGAGGCAGAAATTAACGGATCTCACAGCCCCTTTGACATTCTAAATGGGTTAG
>JBIIJD010000151.1:0-4645 GCA_044234105.1 Aureliella sp.
CCCAACGAATCAATGGATTCCCACGCCTGGACCAATAAAAGGGGTGCCAACGTAGTCAGAACGGTACTATCGCGTAGTGAATCTGCTGTGACTCGGTTATTATCAGGAGCGTCTAGGCCCCACAAGTAGACCACATGAGTGGGCGAAGCGTCGATCAGCTTGTTCAGCAGACTCTGGAAGTCCGCAAGGTTTTCAGGATTGATTTGATGGAACTGGCGCGGAGCTGTCTGAGCGATATGTGAATTGGCTTGATAAGCTTCGACCACAGTTTGCCCCTGGGCTCGCAGTCGATGGACCAACTCTTGTCCCACACGCCCTTCGTCCATCAAAATCAGCCAACGTTCAGGCGAAGTGGTGTCAAGGTCGGTGCGCAGTTCGTTGTTGTCGCTTAACTGCCAACGGTAACTGTAGATTCGGTCCGCAGTCGCCTCGATGTTGGAAGGACTAAGAACTCGGTGGCTTTCAAAGCCACGCACGGTAACCAACGGTTGTCCGTCCATCGTGGCGATATCTAAATCGCACCACATCTTCTTAGCATTCTTGCGAAGTACTTTGGCCAGCACCGTAACTTGACTCACCGGCGAGCAGCCTGGAAGGAATGCAGCGGGATGGACGATTACTTCGCGGATTTCAGCCGGCAGATAAAGGCCGTCCAAAGCCGAATCGAAACTTTTGTCGGCTGCGATCATGGCATGGAAACAGCCGTCCAGTAATGCTGGATGCAAGCAATAACCAGTTAAGTCGATGCTGGCCGGTAAGGCAACTTCTGCCAGCGCTTCGCCAGACCGCCGCCATCCCTGTTTGACCGCCTGAAATCGATCCCCGTATTGCAATCCAAGTTCTTGGCAGTAGGCATAAAGCGACTGAGCGGTGAAATGCTGACTGCAACGTTGTCGCGCAGAATTCCATAAAGCTGTCTGGTCGGGCTGAGCAGGGGTCGTTGAAGGTTGATGACTGACGCCTACCGTTGCCAGCGCTGACCATTCTGGACGTTCCGCTCCGGCAGGCAGTCGACAATTGCGATTGGCCATCGTCAGCACACGTCGATCCTGAATCCATCGAGTCTCGATCCACTGTGGTTGTTCATCGGATAAAAGGCAGGGATTGTGTAGACGCAATCGCTGCAGATTTACCTGCGTGCTTTCGGAGCCTTGAAGTTGATCGATTTGCCGAGTGGCCGCGATGGCTGTTTCCAACATGGCGGCAGCCGGGTAGATTACGCTGCCACGTACCTTGTGGTCGCTCAGGTAGTCCTGCAACTTCAGATCGATACGCTGTTGCCAGCCCAATTGACCTTGGTTGCTACCTTCGCCCAGCAGCGGATGAGTTAGTTGAGCCTGGCGTGACAACTGCGATTCCAAGGATTCGTTCCAAAGCCGCTGTAACTGAAACGGGTAAGTGGGAAGGGGCAGCTTACGAGCTGGTAGATTGTAAAATCCGGTCCAATCGATATCGACGCCCAATGAATACAGTGTCCCCAGCGACTTAGAAATGCACACTAGATCGCTTTGTTGTTTGCTAAGCGACGCGACACTACGTACGCTACAGCCCTTCGCCTGGAAGCACTCGGCAATCGAGTAAGCCAAAACGGGATGCGGACCGATTTCTACGGCGACACCGTAACCGGCTTCTGCCAGGCGATACATGGCGTCTGCGAATCGAACGCTCTGGCGAACGTTGCGCCACCAGTAATCGGCGTTTAACAATCGCCCATCGATTTCTTGACCAGTGACCGTAGATATCATCGGAGTATGCGTCGATTGAGGCCGCAAGTGAGCCAGGCTACGAATCAGTTCGCCATGGACCGGGTCCATCTGCGGGCTGTGGAAAGCGTATTCGACAGCTAGCCGGCGACAAAAGATGTTTTCGGATTCCAGTCGATCAAACAGAGTGTCAATAGCTTCCGCCGCACCGGAGATCGTCACGCTGGTCGGACCGTTGATTGCAGCGATTGACACCTGATCTTCCAATCCCAAAATCCACTGCGGAACCTGATCGGCAGACAGGCCAGCAGCAACCATCGCTCCCTGCGAACTGGCCAGATCCATCGTTCGCCCGCGATGGAAGGCTACGCAGCAAGCATCTTCCCAGGACAGACCGCCGGACAGATATGCGGCCGCGATTTCGCCAACACTGTGCCCAACGATGGCTGTCGGCTTAACTCCCCAGCTTTCCCACAATGCGGCCAGGGCAACCTGAATAGCAAAGATGCTAGGCTGAGCGATCGAAGTCTGCTGCATGCGCGAATTGCTCTCCGATTTTTCTAGCTCCTCCATCAAAGACCAGGTTCCATACCTTGAAAATTCCGCATCGCAGCGTTTCAAAGTCGACCGAAACACCGGCGAAAACCTCATCAATCCGCGTCCCATCGCCCACCACTGTGGACCTTGTCCTGAACAGACAAAGGCAACTCCGTGCGAAAGCTGAGCGGCTGAAAGATCCTCTTTGATGTCGGTCCGGCTGGCCGCAATGGTACTTAGTTGTTCAATCAGACTTTCGTGATCATTGCCCGAAACGGCCGTACGACAATCAAAGTGAGTTCGTCGATGTGCCAGGTAGCCAGCAACTTCAGCCAAATGAAAATCTTTCCCAGGTCCGCTCAGCCACTGGGCAAGTTGACTAGCCGACTGACGCAGCGCCGATTGATCACGCGCAGAGATCGGTAGTAATACCGGCGGCGTCTGAGTCGCTTTGCTTGGACCGTCTGCGCTAGCTTTTAGATCGTTGTTGGAGCTTGACTTGGCAGCAAACGTTGCCGCTGGCAAGTTAGAAGGTGCTGTTGAATGGATGTTCGCTGCGCTCTCGGGAGCCTGCTCCAAGATCACATGCGCGTTGGCACCGCCATAACCAAATCCATTGATTCCGGCTAAACGGGATCGTGGCGACTCCCAAGCCAGCGACTCAGTAGGGACTCGCAAGCCTAAAGCCGACAGGTCGATCGCTGGATTAGCGCTTCGGAAGTGAAGGTTGCCTGGAATACGACGGTGGTGCAAGGCCAAGGCTACTTTGATCAGGCTGGCCATACCTGCACCGGCCTCTAAGTGACCGATATTGGTTTTGACTGATCCCACCCAGCAAAGGTCGCTAGCAGGTCGCTTTGCTCCAACCACTTCGCCAATGGCACCAGCTTCGATCGGGTCACCCACGGGTGTGCCCGTTCCGTGCGCTTCAACATACTGGATTTCCCGAGGGTCGATCGCAGCTTGCTGACAGGCGGTTTGAATCAACTGGGCTTGAGCTTGACGGCTGGGGACGGTCATTCCAGGCGTGCGACCATCTTGATTGAGCGCCGTGGAGCGTACTACTGCATAGATCGAGTCTTTGTCTCGAAGCGCGGCTCGAAGCGGCTTCAGCAACACGACTCCAGCACCTTCGCTACGCACGTAGCCGTTGGCTCTTGCGTCGAACGTCTTACAACGTCCATCGGGTGACATGACCCCAAGCTGACTGAAGGCAACGTAGAAGTCAGGTAGGATCAAAGCGTTCACCCCACCAGCCAGCGCCATGCTGGCTTGGCCACGCCAAATGCTTTCACAGGCCATGTGTAACGCCACCAACGATGATGAACATGCTGTGTCAACGGCTACGCTGGGGCCTCGCAAGTCAAAGCAGTATGATATGCGATTGGCTGCGATGCTGGAGGAACCGCCGGTGTTGCTGTAAGCATCGATGACTCCACGATCTTGCGAACTTAGCGCCGCCACTGCATAATCGATACTAGAAATTCCTACAAACACCGAAACGTGCTGACCGGCCAGCCGATCAGCTCTGTGTCCGGCATCTTCAATCGCTCGAAACGTCGACTCCAGGAGCATACGCTGCTGTGGGTCCATGCTGGCAGCTTCACGCGGTGAAATTCCAAAAAGCTGAGGATCAAAGTGGTCGATCCGATGAACATAGCCTCCCCACTTGCTTTGTGTCTTGCCGGGCAGAGTCTTTTCCGGAACGTAGAATTTTTGAAGATTCCAGCGGTCTGCCGGAGTTTCCGTGATCGCATCCACGCCACAATCCAGCATCTGCCAGTAGCGCTGCCAGTTGTCCGCCCCGCCGGGAAAACGACACCCGATGCCAATGATCGCAATCGGATCGGGATAAACCGACTGAGCAAGCTTGTTGGTTGTGGTAGAATTCGAATTAGATGTCATTTCCGCATCCATGATGTCAATTTGATACTAATTTTCTCGAAACGCTTCGGTTGGTAGCAGTTTGGCGGCTCGCCAGGCGGGTAGCAAAGCACCCAGGATTCCTATCAAAACAGCCAGCGAAAGGCCCTGCAGGATCACTTGATGACTTATGTCAGGCGTGATCAAGCCTCGGGCCTGTGGAGCGCTACTTAGAATCCATGTAAGAGCAAAAGCAAGTAATATGCCTAGCAAGCTTGCAATAAGGGACAGTCCGCAGGATTCACACAGGATCATCGCTACCACACGGCGGCGCGGCCAGCCAATAGCCCGCAAGATACCTATCTCTTTGGTCCGTTCCATCACGCTGGTCAGCATAGTGTTCAGCGTTCCAATAGTGCCGATAGCCAATGCGATCACCGATGTCATCCAGGCCATGGCATGAGCGATCTGCATTCGCGTATCGGTCTCGACATAATCAGAAGTCGTCAAAGGCAGCAAGCGTTTGTCCAGATCCTGAATGG
>JBIIJD010000016.1:0-72790 GCA_044234105.1 Aureliella sp.
CTTCAATTGGCGTCGACTGCGCTGCCGCTATGAAAAACGTGATGACATTCACGACGCTTTTCTAGCGATTGGATGTCTCATGATTTGCTGGAATCGCTTAAATCAGTTTTGTTAGAGTGTCTTAGTAGATTGTCGATTTTGAACATTCCCATTTCCACAAGAATTATCTTGGCCCCGCGTCGACCTTAACCGGCATGTAGTTCCACGACATCACCATCGAGAGGTTGATAGTCTGGCTTGACTGTCGTACCATCATGTACCGCTGCGCCCCAGACGCGAGCCGATTTTAGCGAGGCCGCCATGTCGCGATGCACCTGTTCGGCGACCTCAACTAAAGTCTGTCCCCGGCGAATAGCAAATGGTTTGGTTCTATCCGGCTCTTTCTCCTTGGGGTGCTTGGCGTAGACACGAACGATCTGTAGACGCTCGAAAACTTGCCGGCGAAGTTCATCCAAGCCACTACCTACCGTTGCACTAACTTGCAACCGATCAAAATCAAGCGATAGGAACTCGTTCAAGGTCTCTAGCCGCTCGTCGGCCCCCGGTGCGTCGCACTTGTTAAAGCACATTAAAGTCTGCGTGTAACTGACACCTATGTCAGATTCGTCTAAACCGGTCTCACGCCCCAGGCGAGTCTTTCCGTCGATGAAGCGAGCCAGCACGGCCTGAGTGTCTTCGATCAACGAATCGTTGGCCAGGTCCACAACCAGTAGCACCAAGTCGGCTCCACGCACTAGACCTATCGTGCTGGGTTCCAAAAAATCAGGCGAGACTGCAGGCAGATCGATCAACTGAAAGGGACAGTCTTCGAACAGCATCATGCCAGGCAGCGGAGTTTGTGTCGTAAACGGATAGTCCGCGACTTCGGGCTGCGCGCGAGTCAAGGCGGCCAACAAACTACTCTTGCCACTATTGGCAGCCCCCAGCAGTAGAACTCGACCCGCTCCCTGTTTGGGAATCTTGGTTGTTCGACCGGCAGCGGTAGTGGCTGGTTTTTGCGATTCCAGTTTGACCTGCGCTATTTTTGCCTTCAGATCAGCCTGTAACTTGTCGGTTCCCTTGTGTTTGGGGATCTCTCGCAGCATCAACTGAAGGCAATCGAGTTCCTCCTGGGGACTCTGAGCCTGTCGATAAGCGGCTTCGGCTTTGTGATACTGAGGTGTAAGATTGGCTGGCATCGCGATGAGATCGGCGGGTAGCGAATTAGGATATTCAATCGGCTACCGTTATCGCTTCAGTCCTAGTCCAAAGTTCAAAACGGTCGGCTGCGATGATCGTTTTCGTAAGCTCTTACGCAGGTTTGTAGGGTGGGACAAGCGGGGCCGTTGAAGATGAGTTTTCAACTTGGCAGTTTGTCGATTTTGAACGAGATCATTTCCTCAAACAACCTTTGCCACGCAGCGGCCCACCAACGGGCGTTAATGGTTACTGTTTTTCAACCGGCAGGCTCTCAATCCAACTTCTAACCAAGGCGATTCCCTGATCATGAACCATCGATCGGCCTACGTTGGGCATCATAGCTTTAGGATCATCCGACTCCAATCGATGCATCAAGATCGACTGGTCCGGCTTGCCAGGCACGATACCAAATTTACGGCCTCCCGAGCCAGGGCCGGCGGCAACTGGAGTCTTCCACAAGCCAACTTTCGCCAAATCTTGCTGCAGCCAACGCAGGTCCAAACCGGTCGTGCGGGCTGAACCCCCAGGACTATGGCAATGAGCGCAATTGACATCCAGCCACGCGCGGGCTCGAGTCTCCACCGTGCCAGAATTTTCCTGGCTTAGTCGAGGCCAATGTGCGATGTCGCCGTGACTTGCAGGTAATCCGACCAACAAGCCACGCTCCGCCCAATGGGAAAGTTGATCTTGTCCGGAATGTGAACTGGAACGATTCAGGTTTTGAGCTGTAGTACCAATCGGGACAAACTTCTTATCATGGCTATGACAGGTAATGCACTGATTCGCATTGGGAATCTGATAACGAATCTGCTGCTGTTTGCCTTGCTGGTCGATCCACTGCACCTGTGTGTCATTTCCCCCTAGCGAAAGTTCGGCATCCGTCTGATGAGCGTTCCAAATATAGGACGCACCATACCAGCCAGTCTCGGTCAGCAGTTCGATGCGGGTCTCAAGAATTCGCGAACCGCCATCGGTCTTTCGAGCATCATGCAGATAGGAGAACGTTTTAGCGATCACGGTGCCAACGGGAAAATCTATGACGCCGGTTTCCCGGTACTGCAATTGCGATCCAGTAGGCAATTTGATAAAACGATCCTTAGCCGCGTAGTCCGAAAATAGCTCCGCATTCAGTTCATAAAACAAGACATCCTTCGCCGGCTTCTGTAGTTTCAACTCACCTTCAAACAGTTTAAATTCGGACAGTAACTTGGGTAGCGATCGATAAACTTTAACAGCTTCCGTCAGTCCACTGTGCGGCGGATCGTGAGGCTTGAGCGACACCGCGCTCAGCTTTGGAATCTCCACCGCCAGCTTGGCGATATCTCGATCCAACTTGTATTTTCCCTTGAGCAAGTTTTCTGGACTCAAGTCTTCGAAACGATAGTTGGCAAAAGTCGCCTGGCCATTGTTGGCTATACTCAGCGGTGGTCCCACGGCATCTTTCTTGACAATACCATCCCACAAAATATCCGGGAACTCCACTCCCAATACCGGTTTGAGCACTTTACCCATTTCGCCAGTTGGCTTTTTACCACAATTCGTGATCAGATTGTCATGGATCGAAATGCTATGTGAAGTCGGATCATACTCAGTATCGTTCACTTTACGCCCGACCGTCAGAAAGCTAACGATGCAAACTCCAACAGTCTGATTGTTTTCTATCTTGTTCTGAAATACTTCAACATGATCAGTCGCCAACACAATCACTCCGGTTCCTGGCGAAACTGTAGATACAATTCCGCCGGGGTCCGCGAAGTTTTCGTGGTTGTTGTCATAAATTTGATTCTCATAGACGCGGACTGTATGGCCAGTTTTGATTTGCAAGCCAGGCAAGTCAAAAACCAGAATACCGCCAGTGTTGTTCGTGGCAACGTTATGATAGACATCGGCACCAATTGTGTTTTCAATTTCGATGCCTGCCACGTTTCGCTCGGCGCGGCACTGCCGGACAACCACATCATGGCACTGCCCAACGTATAAGCCAGCATCTGAGGCACCATAGGCGCTGCACTTCTCCATCAGCACGTTTTGGCACTGTACTGGATAAATGCCATAAGCTCCATTGGTCATGCTGGCAGGCCCAGTCCACTCGGCACGCACGTCGCGAAAGGTCACGTTGCGCGCCCCTACCACTTTGATCGCATTGCCAGCAGTGTCTTCGACTGCCAAGCCCTCGATTAGAAAATTATTTCCAGTAGCTTCGATACCTTGGCCTCCGCTGGCCTGCTTCTTGAAACTAAGTATCGTCTTGTCGGAGCCGCTACCGCGAATCGTTATATTGTCGACGGCCACGTCGATTTGGTTCTGAAACTCGTATCGACCTGCCTCGAGCTGAATCGTATCTCCCGGTAGCGCGTTGATGATCAGTTCTTGCAATCGATATTGCACATCATCACTGGGTGATACCACATAGGTCTTTCCACCGCTGGTCGCTGGTGTCTGAGCTTTTGCTTGGTTGCAACAGACGACACTTAGCAGCGCGAACGCAGAGCCACAAAACAGACGAAATTGCTTCGAAGCGTACATGATTGAACTCCAGCGATTTCTGAATAGTAATTCGAATGAGATAGCGTGCCAGCCATAAGGCCACTATCCAGTGCCGATTTGAGACAAGCCAATTTCCGTAAAAGCCCTTTAGTCCTGCAACGTCCTACCTCGGGGTGTCAGCGGTAATGGTAAGCCTTCGTCCCTACAGTTTAGTCTAACGGCCCGGCCCGGCGACGCAAGTCGGCTATTGCGTTTACAAGCATCGGTGCTGAGCGCGATAGAACCTCGTTACATGACAAGCTCTCCTTTTCTACGAACTAGCTTAGTTTCCATCCAATCTACAAGAACTTTGAATCCAGGTACTCGAATTTGGTTCAAGTGTGCAAAACGTATTCCAGGGAACTGGGGGGGTGACTGATTTTGGGTACAATCCTGGGCAGTTGACTCGTCCCGAGTTTCTTGTTATTTCTTTGCTTAGCTGGAGATCTCTAATTCCATGTCACTAATTCAAGAATTCCTTAATGCCAGTCGATTCGCCGTAGCCGGTGCTTCGGCCGATCCTGACAAGTACGGCAACAAAGTATTTCGCGCGCTGTTGCAATCTGGCCGTCAGGTTTTTCCGCTGAACCCATCTGCAAAAGACATCTTGGGTCATTCCGCGTACGCTACGCTTGCAGAACTGCCGGAAGTTCCTGAGTCGCTTTCGGTCATCACACCGCCGCATATCACCCGTCAGGTCGTCGCGCAAGCCATTGCTACGGGAGTTCAAAACATCTGGATGCAGCCAGGTGCTGAGGATCAGCAGGCCAGTCAAGCCGCCAGGCAAGCAGGCATCAACGTAATCGACGATGGTAGCTGTATCCTGGTACTGTTAGCCACCGAGAGGGCAGGGTGAGGAGGTAGAATAGTCAAGCGTACTGAGCCGGCGCGATCCGAAATTTTCGTTTGTTCCAGGCTTAACGTTCATTCAATGACCAATTGGGTACTTGAGCCCCTCTTGCATCATCGGCTCGCTGGTCCCACCCTACACCCGATTGCGACTGGCTTGATGGAAGAATCAAAAAATTACGGCTTCGGCGATGTTCTCCAAGTGCTCTCGAACTCGGGCATAGGCATTTAATGCGGCCAGGTAGGCGACGCTGACTTGCGGATGGATTTGACCTCCGGAAATGTCCTCAAGATGCTGTTTACGTAATTGCTTGATCGCAGATTTGGTTTTCTTCGAAATCGTTTCTGTGTCTCGCAAGATATTGGGATCGGTACGGCTGACGCCAGAGTTGACCGCCCTGAGATACTCAAGCACCAAGCCATTCAAGTAGTTAAGCTGCTCCCGCTGGTTAGGACTGAATCGTAAACCATCGCGGCGTAACTTGCGGTCATATTTGTCCAAATCGACAAACAGGTCGCTAAACGACTCATAGTCATCGGCCATGGTAATTTGTCGCCTGGCCTCCTCGGCCAGGTTGTGTGGCAGGGCCTTTGCCAGCAGATCGGTTACATAGGCTGACACTTCATCTTGCACCGAATCAAAGACCTGCTCACGATGCTTGAGTCGATTTCCCAATTTTGCATCTGGTGAATCTTGATCGCGAATTTCCGCTAACCAGTTGAGCATCTTTTCGCACCCATCCCCCATCTTGTGAACCTCGTTGCGAGACTGCTCGATGGCCAGAGCAGGTGTATCGAGGTATCGCATGTCCAGACTTGTCAGCTTGGGTTTCTCCTTAAATTCTTTGTTGGGCACCACCAACTCAAGTAGCTTGACCATCCAAGGAACCAATGGAAGGAACACAATGGTGTTGACTATGTTAAAGGTGCTGTGACCCGTTGCAATGGCCGCCGCGATTTGTGTGGTTGAGGCGGTTTCGGCGTTATCAATGCCTACCAAGAAATTAACGAACATCAAGAAGAATCCAAAAATCTCCGTGACCCAAATGACACCTATCACGTTAAAGGTGCTGTGGAAATACGCCGCACGACGTGCTGTGGTGGAAGTGCCCAACGAAGCAAGCAGAGCTGTAACCGTCGTGCCAATGTTCTCGCCTAAGACCAACGCGACTGCTGACTGATAGTCAATCAACCCCTGAGTAGCCAGCGAAATAGTGATGCCCAGAGTTGCCGAAGATGACTGAACGACGGCCGTTAATAGACATCCGATTAGCGCACATTTGAGCACTCCGAAGTAGCTGTCGGCCTGAAACGTCTTAAACCATTCCACAAAGGTTGGATTTGATTTGATGATCGAACAGGCTTCCTTCATGATCTCTAAACCAAAGAAAACCATGCCGATTCCCATGATGGCCAGAGCAATAAAACGCACGCGGTCACCTCGCGTGAACATGTAGAAGAAGACAGCGATGCCAATCATCGGCAATCCATACTTGCCCACATCCAGTACCAGTATCCATCCAGTAATCGTGGTTCCGATATTAGCTCCCATGATCACACCTACAGCCTGCCGTAGCGTCATGAGACTGCTGTTGACAAACCCGACTACCATCACGGTGGTTATCGAACTGGACTGAATAATGCAGGTCACCAGAGAACCAACTCCTACCGCCATCAGTCGGTTGTTGGTTACCATCGCGATCAGGCGGCGCAGTCCATCTCCGGCCACCGCCTGCATACCGTCGGACAAGTTTTTCATGCCCAGCAGAAAAATCCCTAAGCCGCCAATCAATTTGCAAAGTAGGTCAACTAGCGAGAAGGTGTCCAAAGCTGATTTCCGCGAGCATTCGTTGATGCCGATGAAATGAATTTGAAGATTGCGTTAATGCTTAACATTTGTCTTCGATCAGGAGGATTCCAAGGCAAACATTGTCGCAAGGGCAGTTGATTTGAATGGCTAGCGAATCGCCGTGGAATTTCTTAACTGCTGAAATAGCAACGACTTAGCAGTAGTAGCAGAAATTCCACATTGGAGTGTGGAGCAGATGATACCAAATTGGTATCTTCATGTGGCCAGGGTAGGCACGGATCGCCAATGCCCAGCCGGAGTGAAACGAGACTCCAACGGAAATGTCAGTGTACGATGTGAAGTACTTTTAGGCAGGGAATTCATGAGTTTTGGTATGCACTGGAACTCGCCAGAGTTCCCTCATTCAACGAAGGAAAGAGAATCTCTCCAGAGATTCCCTACAACATGCTTCACGGCGTTGCCAAAAGGTGCTCGATCAGTAGCCCGCTCGAGCCCTACGCTCGTGGTTGCAAATCGCCGGCGGATAGGGCTAGTTTGTATTCGAATGCATCGGTCAGCGCCAGCCAACTGGCCTCGATCAAGTTCTCACTGACGCCAATGGTTCCCCAGGCGTGCTGTTGATCGGTGCTTTCTATGTTCACTCGGATACGTGCTGCGGTGCCAGCTTCGCTGTTGACTACGCGAACTTTGTAATCCAGCAGATACATCTCCTTGAGCTCGGGATAGTAGGGTTCCAAGCATTTGCGAAGCGCAGCGTCCAGCGCGTTGACGGGACCGTGTCCCTCAGCCGCTTCGAAACATTCCTCCCTGCCAACTCGCAGCTTCAGAATGGCTTCTGCAAATGAAGCATGACGAGCCGCATCGCGATCACCGGCGACGACTCGATATTTGATTGTTTGGAAGTGCGACTTGAAGGTCTTGGCAACGCGTTGTACCAGCAGATCAAACGAAGCCTCCGCACTTTCATACTGATATCCAGCGTTTTCCTGGCGAACCACTTCGGCCAGGATGGCATCCATCAGTTGCCGATCAGAATCGATGTTGTGTTTGGTGGTCAGCGCGATGATATTGGATCGACCAGATAGCTCGCTGACCAAGATGCGTCGCTGGTTCCCGACCGAGCTTGGATCCAAGTGTTCGTAGGAATGCGCCGCTTTGTTCACTGCGTGTACATGCATGCCGCCTTTGTGTGCGAATGCGCTTTGGCCTACGAAGGGTTGATTGCCCCGCAGTTGTAGATTGGCTGTCTCGTAGACATAACGCGAAAGTTCCGTCAGATGCGACATGGGGCGGCCACCGCAAACCTGATAGTCTTTCTTCTTCAGTGCAAGATTGGCCATCACGGCAATCAGGTCGGCATTTCCGCAGCGCTCGCCAATGCCGTTGATCGTTCCCTGAACTTGATCGCAGCCCGCATCTACGGCTGCCAGTGAATTGGCTGTTGCCACATCGCCGTCGTTGTGACAGTGAATCGCAAGTTGAACTTGGTAGCCGCTGACCGCATTTTTGACTTGCGAGACAATTCGCGTCATGTCCTCGGGCAGGCTTCCGCCGTTCGTGTCACACAGGACCAGCCATTTGGCCCCCGCCTGAGCTGCCGCCACCAGGGTTTTTAACGAGTAGTCTGGATTGGCCTGGTAGCCATCAAAGAAGTGCTCGGCATCATACAGAACTAAACCATGGCGTCCAAGAAATTCGATACTTTCGCCAATCATGGCAAGGTTCTCATCCAGATCGACACCCAAAACGTCGGTAACTTGAAAGTCCCAGGTCTTGCCGACCAGCGTGTAGGCGGGCGTTGCGGCCTGAGCCATCGCCAGCATCCCAGGATCGTTCTCTGCCTTAAAGCCGCGCCGACGAGTCATACCAAAGGCGCTGACCAAAGTATTCCCAAGCGACAAGTCCTTGACCTTTTGGAAAAAAGCCACGTCTTTCTCGTTCGACAGCGGATAACCACCCTCGACAAAATCGATGCCAATTTCGGCCAGTCGCTGACAGATATTCAGCTTGTCTTGCAGCGAAAAGCTGACCCCTTCACCCTGAGCACCGTCGCGGAGTGTTGTGTCGTAGATGGAGATGTTTCGTTTCATCGTAAGGTCTTATCCTGTGCCGGAAAAGTTTGTTCTAGTGCCAGTGACAGATGAGGGTGTGAGTGCCAACAAAAAACCCTGAAGCTTTGGAGGCTTCAGGGTGCATGTACTTTTCAAAATCGACTTGCTCACCTAGCCCCGCTCATACGGTCTATGATAATGATCTCAATAATCGTCAGATCAGCCAAAAGCGAAGTGGACATGATGAACATTCCAGATTGAGTGTATCTCATCAATTAGTTAAGCAGGGGTGAGCGGTTACGTAAATCAGACCTAAAGCACACTAAGCGAGAGTCGCGCAATTGTCAACGCCTAACCAGCGATTTTGGCAGTAGACGAGGTTTTTGACGGCCTTGTATGGCGCCAGCGACAAAAGTAGCAGAGCACTCTCCGAGTGCCGCTGGCCAGTGCTTCAATCACCGAGTTTTTATCACCGTGCTTCAAGTATTGTAAGGTTGGGTGAACGGCACATGGAATGTGCCTACTACTTTGGTTATCGTCGCAAATCCCGGTTTGTGCGACTCTACTGGCTGCTGACCACTTCACCGCCATTGCGAGAATTCATGGCCTGCCAACTGATCAGGTCGATGCCCGATGATACCGATCGAACGGCGCCATCCATGGTCAGCGAATTGACGATGCCACTGTGGTGGCTTCGAGGCGTAATGATGCCGTAGGTCACCATGGTTTGATTACGGCCCTCTCTTGAGCTAGTTACGTTAATATCGTAGACAACCCCGTCCCGCGTGTACGGAACTTTGGTATTGGGCGCGAAAACGCTGGTGAATCCGGTATGAACGGCTCGTCCACAAACCCATTCGGTGTGCCCACTGTTGGCAGACCACCCGCCACCTACATAACTGCCAGCTACTTCCTGCGGTGAAGTTGGGGCTGTTGTGGGCATCGCCTCAAAGTCGTGAAACCGAGGTGTATAAGCCTTTACTTCGCTCAGGCCAATGGTGTTGCTAAGTCCATCAGAAATACTGCCGACCGACATCGGTCGATTGGGGGCAAAGGCAGCGCCTCCATCCTGTCGCGATTGGGGGTGGTAGATCAGATATCGCCCGACTGAGACTGCGTAGTTGGTTGGATAGTGAATGGCAACGCCCGTACTGTCGTCGTTGCGCACTCGGTCGTTGGGTTCGCTGGGACATAGGTAGACGGGAACTCGCAACGTTGCCACGCCGCTGGGTGGAAACGCAGATTTGTTAGTTCCATCGTGGTAACCCAAACTGTAATTGATCAGGGAGGTGATATTGGCACCTTCCAAGTAGGGCAATAGAAAAGAATGCGTCGACCAAGGCTGGCTGGCGGCGGTGCCGACCGAAATGGTGGACGGAGGCATGAAACGCATGGCACTTTCATAATTGTGCAACGCCAATCCAATCTGCTTGAGATTGTTACTACAGCTCATCCGTCTAGCCGCTTCACGAGCCGCTTGAACTGCAGGCAGTAGAAGGCCTACCAGGATACCAATGATGGCAATCACCACCAGTAACTCGACGAGCGTAAACGCCCTATTTCCATTGAGACTACCGGTTCGCGAGAACACTCTTTTGCTCTTGCAAAGACCTACAGGAGCCATTTGGACAGCGCTGTTGATTGGACGACTTAGAAACCGCTCCATGGCAAAGACCCTTTCTGAAATTTTGACAGCTTGGTTTTTCAAGCACTCGATAAACTTGAGGCTTAAAAACTGTCTATCCCGGAAGTGGCTGGCTAGCGGCGTCCGCTATCGGCCCGCATGGCTTGCTATCGAAGGACAGAGACCCTAAATAAAACACCATTTTAGTCTGTTAGATGGCGAAAAATGCCCTCCACAGTTGATACTAAGTCTCAGTATTCAGTATCCTTTCGGCGTGTCAAGCCTAGAAAGTAGAGTTGCATGCTTATAAATTTGCAAAGCACCACTTTGGGGGATTTTGAAATGCGTTCCGCATTCTTGTGAACGCAGCTACGACGAAAAGTCTCAATACACTGACAATTTTGCTTAAGGGCGTTGGGTGAGGGGGCGAATATTCTTTGGGATAGGCTCATACGGTGGCCTAAGTCAGGTAACCGATTGTGGGAGGCCAGGGACGCTGATCTTCAGCCGCCATCCACAACTGAATCCAATGGGGTAGTTCAGGCGACTCGACGCCGGGTTGCAGGTTGTCCATGAATTTTTCAGGGGGCACGATGCCGCCTTGCCGCTTGTCGGTGACCGCCAATCGAACGATCAGGTGGTTTGCACACTGCGAGCCCAACCATAAGCTCTGTTGACAATACAAGAAGCGATGGTCCCAACCAATCATTTGTGAGTGCATGTCGATTCGTTGGAACATTCTTACTCGGCGGCGATAGCGCACCGTGGCTCCCGCCACGGTCAGGCCCCAGCCCAATCTCTTTAGAGGCCCCAAAAAACCAAGTCGACCGATCATAGGTAATCGCCCCAGATCGTAAACGGTCAGCGTGCGTCCATTGTTCAGCTCCATCCAAGGATCGAGATCCCAGGGCCAGCACAGGTGGCTGGATGAATGGACCTGAAAAAGATCTAATTTCTTCGAGTGTCGGTGGACAAACAGTTCCTTGATCAGGCGTCCGATCGGGTACATTGATAGAATTTCCTTCCAAGGGTCGGCGGCAAACTGACTTGATTGTACTGACTGTTGAGGGCAATAGGGTATCAGAATGAACTTTTGGAGCGGCAAGTCGGTAATCGTCTGTGGCGGATCGAGCGGCCTGGGGCTGTCAGTGGCTAAGCAGTTGGTGCGTCAGCGAGCGGCTCAGGTGACTCTAGTTGCACGGGACACGCAGCGATTGCGAGAGGCTGTCGGGAAACTGAACGCACTCGCGGTAGAGATTGGAGCTACCCAAGTAAAAGTGTCGGCGCAAGCAGCTAACTTGGTGGATCGGCAGGCTGCGGCGAATCTGGCTAGCACGCTCTCCGCAGAGATGCCAAAAATCGACCTCGTGGTACAGGCGGTTGGGCAAAGCGATCGAGGCAATGTGGCCGATCTAACGCGTGAGCGTCTGGTGGAGTTGATGGATGCCAATGTAGTATCCAGTCTGCATGCGATCCAAGCCTTTCGCTCTGGCCTAGCTGCCGGGGGCGGAGTGGTAGTGCTTATCGGCTCGCTGTCGAGTCTTTTTGCTCCCAGGTTCCTGGGGGGGTACTCAATCGCCAAACATAGTTTAACCGCGCTGGCACAGCAGGCTCGACTAGAACTGGCCTCGGAGGGCATCCATGTGATGCTTTGTTGCCCCGGCCCAATCGCTCGCCCGGACGCAGGGCACCGTTACGACCATCTAGCGCAGCAGGCATCCGGTATGCCAGAGCAGGCCAGGCGGCCAGGCGGAGGCGCTAAAATCAAAGGTCTTGACCCAGACTGGTTATCAGACCAAATTCTGCGCGGTGCGGCTAGCAGACGCCCGTTAATCATTCTTCCAAGGAAGGTATGGTGGTTGCGCTTGGTCAGCAGTCTGTCAACCTCATTGGGCGATCGCATTCTGCTGAGTCGCACCAGTTAGCCCAACTGAACAAGCCGTTCCAGATGATATCTCCGCTTCTTGCTAGTCTGCTAAAAACAAGGCAATTTTTCATTAAGATTCATTTGACCAAGAACGCCATACCCCATCAGTGGAGTGTTGATTTCCCATGAGTTATAACCAAAGCTCACGAAAAAACCTTCAAGCAACCCGTTTTCCCTACCCACATCATTGTTGCAGGCATTACAATGGGTGCCGAGGTCTTTCCCACTAACTTCTTTTTGATCGGAGTGTAACTATGGTTCGACGAATCCAATTGCAGAAGCGAGTTTTACTTTTGGTGGCGCTGGCGATATACGTAAGCAGTTCGAATTTGCTCGCTGCGCCAGTCGTTCTTACAATAAATAGTGCTTTGAGCAATGTAACACTAGGAGGTGTGGCTTTTGGGCTAACTTATGGCCCCCAAGCTCCTGGCTCGTTAACAACCGCGTGGAGCGGAACTATTAATGCGGATTTGACTTCGGGAGTATTGACTTTCTCTGGCGGCAGCACGATTACGGCGATCGTCAATCCGAACGGTCCGTTTACGACGTTTCCTAATCCAATCGGTGTTGAACCGGGCAATTACGGTTCTACGGCAACAGGCCCTTTCCCAGGGTTTGGCACGATTACGGTAAATGGCGTTTACAAGAACTTAGTTTTAGATCTAACCTCCGGAACGGCTCAAAACGGTGTCCCACTGACCAGTACCAATCTAAAGCTTACATCGGGCGCGTTGGACTATGGAATCTTCAACGAATTTGGCGATCAATCGGTCGGCACTTCCAATCTAGTTAACGTCAATGGAAATAACACGTCGCCAATTGCAGTCACTTGGGACGGAACTACTCTTACGTTACCGATCAAGTTTCAAACTACTGGTAGCAACCGTGTGGAGAACTGGGAAGGTACTATTGTAGCTTCACTACCCATGGCTGCTCCGACCTTGGTTAACGCTCGCCCATACCATGACAGTTTTTCAGGGCCAGACAAAGTGGATTCTGGCGTTAGCTTCATCCAGCGCAACGCTTCTCCTCAGACGGCAGAACTGCTTAACATCATAAGCAGTACTCAAGGGATAAATGGCGTTATCCTTGATTTCGACAACCTTGCAAATTTGAATGATTTAACTTTAGAGTACAAGTTAAGTCCTCAAAACGTATTTGCTACTCCGATTGCCGGTTGGGCAGACGTACCACCGGCCCCAACAGCAACACTTCTGCCAGACGCTGGTCAGGATGGTGCCGACCGCGTGAGGCTTACTTGGGCCAGCGGAACAATTACCGATAGATATCTGTGCATAAAGGTCATTTACAATGGAAACACAATCGCCGAGTTGTACTTGGGTCACCTGCGGGGTGAAATGACCGGTGCCATTAATACCAAGTTCACTGTTTTGGTTGGAGATATCTTGGCGGTGCGAACCGATCTAACGATGGCAAAAACTGCTAGCGGTCGGACAGACGTGGATAAGTCAGGAACCGTGCTGGTTCAAGATATCTTGGACACTCGGTCCAATCTGGCTAAAGAATTAAGTCAGATCACCGTTCCAGCAACGCCATAGCAATGCACCCAAAAGTGGTTCGCATTTCTGAAGCAAGAAAGTAACTAGTGTTCATCAAATGTGTAAGCTTGGGTAGTTTTACTTGGCTTACACAGTTCGATTGATGGATATGGAACTAATTCAACAACTGTCAGGCCACGGGTGTCGTTTGCCGCAACTCGCCTAACCTTGACATCAGTTAATTGAATCACAGTATCGCAGTGCATAGTGTGGACAATCAGAATTACTTTGGTTTAACAAGTACAAACGGATCGATTTCCGATGTCGACGACGTAATCTCGACCCTCAAATCTGACTTTTGCCTGCTGGAATATCGACCTTTCAAAAGATCTGGCCCCGGCTCCGCCGTTCCCATCATCATTTGAGCCTCCGTTGCCTTTACGTTTGGATCAGGCCAAGAGACGGTAACCACGTAGTTTCCAGGTACGACCCCTAGGTCAACTCCAGATGACAGCACATAACGCCCATCTGCATTGGTGGTACCGGCAGCTGTAACTCCCTCGGGGTCATCTGTGGGATGAAACATTACTGATGCCCCCGCCGCTGGTGAGCCATTTACTTGGACTACCCCAGACACTTCAACCAACCCACGTCCCCCGCACCCTGTTAGAAGAATCGTAGTACACAAGAACAATCGGCAATATCCACACGTAATAGCTTTGTTTCTAATTTTGCTCATTTTCGATTTTGATAATTAGGGATAAAACAACAAAGAACACAGATATTTCGAGCCGATGGACTAGATGTCTACTCCTCGGAAAACATATCAAAGCGACGCAAGATAGTTGCCAAAATTTGGGCAAGGAAATCGTTCTACTATTCTCTCGCTGAGACCTCTCCACCGTTACGTGTTATCAGCGCAGCAAGCGCTACAGAGGAAGCATTTTGACTTAAGAAAGTTACGGAACCATCTCCCATAACAATTTGAATACCTCCTGAGTGGAATGAATAGAGACCATTTTCATTAAATACGTTTATCGATGAACATCCCTTTTCAGCAATATCATCCAGGTTTGTGCCAGAATATCCGCGAATATGCCTGGCAATATTGACATCACCGTAGTAGCTATTGAGCGTTAAGCCAGCGTTGATGAACCTCCTGTTCGAGGTGAAGGTCGTGCCGCCAGTTGGGCGTCCCTTGAAGAATAGCTTTTGCTTTCCAGCTAATTCGGCAAAACAAATTGTATTCGACAGCCCATCAGTTGTCGCACTAAACTTGACCTTCCAGCCGTCTAGGGGATCAGTCGTTCCCCAAATTGCGTTGTCGGTGTTGCTGATCGGCATACCAGCACATTCTGCAAGAGTTGAATGAACTCCTCGCAATGGTATATAGTCCGTTCGTGGAAGGTCGATTTGTCCATTTCCGAACCCACTCAGATTAAAGAAAGGAAAATAGTCTTTGGGAACATCCTTTGGGGATGTTGGACAAAGAAACGCGGGGACTTCATTCATGGCTGTTGGATCCAAAGTGCCGTAATTAGGCGGCATGTTCACAGGATCGATATAACCTCGCCTTTTGTCGAATCTGTCGTAAATAGTTTGAAGCTCAATAAAAGGCAACAAGTGAAATAAAGGCCCATAAGTTGTGCGAAAATCTTGGGCTGTACCAAGTGTATTCGGAGGATTGGTCGGATAATCAGCCTCTTTAATCACTCGCCTCCAAGCATGCATGTATCCGTATGTAGACTCGTGGTTGTGTACGGCTAGTCCTAATTGCTTTAAGTTGTTACCACAACTCATTCGACGAGCGGCTTCTCGTGCAGCTTGTACGGCAGGAAGCAGCAAGCCTACCAAAATACCGATGATCGCGATAACCACCAACAACTCAACCAACGTAAACCCGCTCTTTGAAACTTTATTCGTCGCCATTTTGGGGCCCTTACTAATAGCAGGAATCGGAAAATCAATTATGCGATAGGCAAGCAAAAGAAATAGTCTGGCCGTCCTCGAAACAACCGCACCTACTCCATGCGTATTAGAGCAGTTCTGGGTTGCGATAACAAGTTAACGTCGAAAAATCGAAGGGCTTTCCATACCCCACTCGCCCCCCCGAAGGAGCGTAGACTATTATAGTCAGTGCCATTTTTCGATTTCGGCAACAACTCAAACCAAAGACCGTTGACTTGCAGAATCGTTGTGATAGTCTGCTGATTAGGTAAACTGTAACACTTTCCAGTATCCCGTATTTCAGAATGTTCAAGGAGATTGCATTTGATGACTAAAATCTTTGCTCTTGTTCGCTTTTCGCTAGGTGCATTGCTCCTAGCCATTTTTAGTTCGACCACCCAAGCTGCACTGGTCAACCTTACAATTGACTCCAGTGCAAGTAGCATCACTATGGGTGGCGTAGCTTTCACGCTCAACTATGCTCAACAAAACCCAGGTTCGCTCACCGCAAATTATCAAGGGACAATCAGCGCGGATTTAACGGCTGGCGTGTTCACCTTTAACGCTTTGGGGGGTAGCTCGATAACAGCAATTACCAATCCAAGTGGCCCCTACTCCACTGTCCCGAATCCGGCAGGACCTTTGGCTGGAAATTACGGCGTGACAGCAAGTGGTTTTGTGCCTGTGTTCCCATTTGGCAACTCAACGATCAATGGCGTTTACCGAGACCTTATTCTCGACTTCTTGGGTGGTACAGCGACGAATGGGACTCCACTGAGCGCAGCTACAACGATTCGGTTCACTCAAGGGGGGCTAGTTGCTGGTGCAGCAACTCAAGGAGGCAATTTTCCTCTGACTTCCAATCTGGCGGGAGTCAGTGGTACCAATTCAAGCCCCAGCAACGTGACTTGGGACGGTACGACTTTGACTATTCCACTACAGTTCTCAACTACTGGTTCAAATCGTCAAGAAAACTGGAACGGTGTCATCGTGGCGAGAGTCCCTGAACCGTCGTCTGCAATGTTGATGTTGGTTGCAACCATCGGTGGCGTGTTAACTCGTCGAAGAAGCCGATAACCAACACAATTGAAAAAATTGTATTGAAGATTATGCAATAATTGAATCTTCCATCACTGATTTGCCAGGTGCATTCTTTGCGTTGCACCTGGCAATTTTTCTATGCTACTTGTACCAGATATCTACTGGTACGATTCGTTCGTTCAGATGATTGCAAATAGTATTTCTGGTCGTAGCATTGGATCACGACCAATCTACCCGTCTTCCTGCGGGTCGCTGTCTTCGTCACTGTCTACTGGGATCGCGTCGCCTAGGCCAAGTTGTTCGATACGACGTAAGAGTTTGGCGCGGCTGATGCCCAGAAGACGAGCGGCCTGGGCTCGATTGCGTGGTGACTGTTTCAAGGCGCGGCGGATGATCGTCTTTTCGACCTCCAGAAGAACGCTGTCCAGTTGGATTGGTTCCACGGTGGCAGCCTGTCCCGCGCTAGCTGCTCCGGCGAAAGTGCGTATCGCTACGGGCAGATGCTGGGGCTGAATGCTAGCTGTCAGGACCGCCATCTGAGTGGCTTCTTGCATTGCACTTCGAATCTGTCGTGTATTGCCCGGCCAAGAATAGGATTCCAGCAAGTCCAAAACGTCGGGCGAAAGAGTCAATTGGGCTCTGTCAGCCTTTTTGCACGACTCGGCCAGCGCCTGATGTGCCAAGGGGACAATGTCTGCACGGCGTTGCGACAAAGGTGGCAACTGGATCTCGATCGTCGCTAACCGCCCAACCAGTTCGGCCCATATCGCTTCTCGCTTGGATAGCTCTGCGGCCGACAGACTGCTGGTTGCGATCACGGTGCAGCGCCCGTGCATGTTATTCAACCAATCGACCAACTGCGGCAATGATGCGCTGGATAGCCGGTCGACGCCCGTCAAAATCAACTGACAAGCTGCACTGGCCGAATCGGCCGGCAATCGATCAGCAAAAATTTCCAACATGCTACCCAGCAATTCAACGTCCAATAATCGGCAGTCCACTGGGAAGCAATGTCCTCCGGTCGCAGGTAAACCTAGCGCCTTGAGTCGCCCTAAGAAAACTCCATGAGCCAATTCTAACTTGCCCGTCCCAGCCGCACCAAAAATAAATACATTGCAAGACTGTTTGATCGCCAATTGGGATCGCTGCATGGCAAGTTCGATAGCAGGACTTGATCCGACTAACGACAATAGGCCGTCTAAATTCTTCCAGCGACTCCGAATTTGCATCAGTAACTGTTGCGGGTCACGCCGCGAACCTGAGGCTGTGGTTTGCGTCTGTAAGGATTGGCGTAGATGATCCGAGTTGCCCAGGTAGATCAGTGTACAATGCACCTGTCCTTGTTGATCAAGCACCGGCACAAACAACTGTCCAGTGTGGTTGGATCCGAAAACGACCGGTGCGGTAAGCTGGCGATGGACCACATGGCCTTCCAGGGCACCGGTGGGAGGTGCCATGGCGGTCAGTATCAGGGAACAGCGGTCGTCAGCTGCAATCTGCCAGTGGCAAGTCTGCCCTACCAGCTCGGCAGCACTTAAGTCCGCCATGGTGCATAAAGCTGCGTTGGCATAGACCACCGTGCCACGCCGGTCAATGATTGCTATGGGTTGATCCAATTGATCCAGTGTGCGCCCCAACTGTCGACTATTACCACCTTTGATAGGTTCGTTCAAGCCAGCACCTTTTGGCATACGGTTGGTTGGGTCTGATCGCCGGGTGTATCAGGTCCTTGGTTGATTGAAAAGTCTATAGCGGCGCGACCTGTCGACAAACGGGTTGCCGAAATCGGACGCTTTGTTAAGCTGATCCCGTGTCCAGATCGTCTACATTCCTCAAGTCTCAATGCCATGACCTCACAGACCACCATCCAGCCCACAAGCTCTATCGCAGATCCCTATTTTCAGGAGTTGTTCGCTCAGCGAATTGGTGGTCGCAATTATGGCAAGAGTAACGAAATCTACAAGTTTGAGAAGATCAAGCGGGCCAAGCGCCAAGCTCTGAAAGACTATCCGGATCGAAAACTGATCGATTTTGGCATTGGCGAAAATGACTCAATGGCTAGCCGTATCGTGCGCGATCGGCTGGCCGAAGAGGTGCATCAGCCGGGCAATCGGGGATACGCCGATAACGGAATATCTCAGTACAAGGAGGCGATTGCACGCTTCATGCAGCGGCGTTTTGGCGTTGATTTGGACCCGAGTAGCGAGATCAATCACTGCATCGGTAGCAAGACGGCTCTAGCCATGCTGCCAGCCTGCTTTATCAATCCAGGCGACGTGACCATGATGACCGTTCCCGGGTATCCGGTGGCGGGTACTCATACTAAGTATTATGGCGGCACGGTTCACGCTTTGCCACTGCGAGCCGAGAACGACTTTTTCCCTGACTTTGATGCCATCAGCCCGTCGGTGTGGCAACAGACCAAGCTTTTAGTTCTCAATTACCCCAATAGCCCAACTGGCAAAACGGCCAGCGTGGACTTCTACAAGCGAGTCATCGAACTGGCACATCGACACCATTTTGTGGTGATCCAGGACGCAGCTCATATCATGCTTACCTTCGATCAGCCGCCGCTAAGTTTCCTGTCGGTCCCAGGCGCTCGAGATGTAGGTGTCGAAGTTCACTCGATGAGCAAAGGGTTCGACATGATCGGATGGCGAATTGGTTGGGTCTGCGGAAATTCGCTTCTGGTGAACGCCTTTGCCGATGTCAAAGACAATTGCGACAGTGGACAATTCATGGCGATCCAGAAAGCTGCCGCGACCGCTCTGGACAACGACTTCATTGCCGATGCGGTGCGCGAGAAATACCAGCGCCGGCTTGGTAAACTGGTTGACACACTGCGCCAGTGCGGATTCGATTGTCAAAAGCCGGGTGGAACCTACTTCCTGTACACGCGCTCCCCCAAGGCTGCTGGTCAAGTGCAGTTTGAATCTTCCGAGCAGGCTAGTCAGTTTCTGATCACTCAGAAATCCATAGTGACGGTGCCGTGGAGCGAAGCGGGGCCCTATTTACGCTTCTCGGTGACATACGAAGCCGCCGACGAAGCGGCGGAGAACGCACTGATGGCAGAAACCCTGCAAAGACTAAAAGAGCTAGACCTACAGTTCTAAAGGGTCGCTGGCAAGAAAGTGGCACTTCTCGCGGAACGCCAACCTTCCGTAACTTGACGGTTCCTGTATTGTGCTTGTATTTGGTTCAACACACTTACTGTCATCTTTTAGCACAGATGTCAAGGCCAGGGCAAAGATGAAAACCGTATAGATCAACATCTTTCTCAATTCAGATAGCCAGTTTTCGTATTCGTGAGTAGGGTTAATCCAATCTGTGGTGGCGATCAGCCAGTAGTGTCAAAAAAGTATCGAATTTGCCGAAACGCGACAGCGTTGTTTGCCTGTATAAACCGCGTCCTAACGCACTCAGCCTGATATTCATCAAATTGCCTTTAGTAACCTAGCTGTAGCCATTCACGGGCGTAATCGTCGGGTGGCTATGGTCGAGCCCTAGAATGTCCACAGGGTAACATTTGTGGGCTCGCTAGGGCTCGACCACAGCCACGCACTTCCCACTTCTCATTTCTCACTCACCATGTCCAACATCAACGTGACCATAGATTGGGACAGACAAAATTCGGTGTTTACCGACAATCGCTACTCGCGAGTTCATTATTGGACCTTTGATGGCGGATCAAAAATCGTTGCCTCGTCGTCGCCGCAGATCGTCCCGATACCCATGTCCGATGCTTCTGCGGTGGACCCTGAAGAAGCGTTTGTGGCAGCACTGTCGAGTTGCCATATGCTGTGGTTTCTTTCATTGGCAGCCAAGAAGGGCCTCTGCGTGAACAGTTACTCGGATCATGCGGTGGGGGAAATGGGGCGAAACGAGAATTGTAAGCTGGTCATTACTCGGGTGCGACTGCGACCGCTGATTCAATGGGAAGGACAGTCGCCTGACGAACGGACGGTCGAGCAACTGCATCACGCAGCGCACGGTGAGTGCTTTATTGCGAATTCTGTGCGCACTGAGGTTCTAGTCGAAAGTCCGATGCAGGACGTATCCTGAGTTCAAGACCTATTTGGACACTTCTCGCCGATCGCAAGTAATATTGTGAACAAGATCGTACTCGGGCTCAACGAAATTTTGCTCGTAGTATCTTCCGATATCTTCCATCAGATGAACAGTACGCTTAAGCTTTTTTTAGAGCGTGGTACGTTCTGAACGCACTGCAGATCGTTTGCTCGTAGCTCAAAAGACCGTCGAGTAGCTGGATCGTAGTGTGTTCTCGTTTTGAAGTCGAACCGTTGCGGGCACCAGCGGCTCTGTCCGCCGAGTGCGAATATTACTAGGAAGGGATAAAATGAGTATTCAGGAAGTAACCGTTTATGTTGGTGCGGATGTTGCCAGCAAGCATCTGGATTTGTATTTTCCAGATTCTGGAAAGAGCCAGCGAATTAAGAATGATGCTCAGGCCATCCTGGCTTGCATGAGAAAGTTCATCACCACCCTGAACTATTGCCTGAAGACGAATCATTTATGGAATGCAAATTGAGCGCGTCAGACTAAGCTGACGCACTCCGATGACTTCTCATCGACAGGGTTATCCCTTCCAAGGCCAGCGTCCCCGCAGAGCCTTGGTCAGTTTCGCCCTGCGCAGTAATTACATCAATTTAACCAGCTCCCGTCAACGATGACTTTTTATCGCAATGCCTTAGAAAATCCCATCCTGCTGTTGAAGCAGCTTAATGCTTCAACCGTCGAAATCGCCTTTGTTTACGCGACTGTCCAAAATCTTTTTTGGACTAAAATCAATCAAAACTAAAGACCGTTGCTACTCGTGCTCGGATGTCCCAGAAGTTTCGATTACGAGCACGATTACGAGCACGATTACGAGCAGGAAAATGTAGTTGAATCACGTTTCTAGGCTCTCGAAAAATCAGAGATCGGCGAAAAGTGTCATTATTCGCCAGTCTTGAGCTTCGCTAGCTAAGAACTTCAGTTAGTACCTTCCCATGCACGTCGGTCAATCGAAAGTCGCGTCCGCTGTAGCGATAGGTTAGTCGCATGTGGTCGATGCCTAATAAATGCAGAACCGTAGCCCATAGATCATAAACTTGACAGCGATTTTCGATGGCGTAGTACCCCAGTTCGTCGGTGGCTCCCCAGACTGTTCCTCCACGCACTCCGCCACCGGCTAACCAAACTGAAAAACCCATCGGATTGTGATCGCGCCCGTTGCTGCCTTGAGAAAACGGCGTGCGCCCAAACTCACCCGCCCATATGATCAAAGTCTCGTCCAGCTTGCCAATGCGCCGCAGGTCCTGAATCAATCCTGAAATCGGTCGATCGACCTGCATCGCCATGGCACGATGCCCGCGTTCGAGTTCCCCGTGTTGGTCCCACGGGTTAGGGGCGTTGCCAGCTCCAATGCCTTCATTCAAGCAGCTTAGCTCAATAAATCGCACTCCACGCTGGATCAATCGGCGTGCCAGCAAGCACTGGCGCGCGTAACCGGCCTGAGTGGGGTTTGTTGAGTCGACGCCGTAGAGTTGCAGTGTCTGTGCAGTCTCCTGCCCAATGTCGCAAACTTCGGGAACAGCGGTCTGCATGCGAAATGCCGTCTGGTAGTTGGCCAGTGCCGACTCAATCTCACTGGACTGCCCGATTCGCGCCAAAAAACCCTGGTCAAATCGATGCATGATATCAAGCCGCGATTGTTGGAATACACTACCATCCAGTGAGTTTATATTGGCAAGGGCATCGGCAGAGTCTGCTTTCAGGATCGAACCTTGATGGACTGCTGGTAGAAATCCGTTGCTATAAAGTCCGACACCTCCGTGCGGCGGCACGGCTCCACCGGCTTGCAACACCAAATAGCTAGGCAAGTTCTCGTTGATCGATCCCAGACCGTAAGAGCACCAGGCACCTGCGCTGGGGTACCCCATCAATGGGAATCCGCTGTGCATCAGAAAATTGCCTTGGGCATGCTCGCTAAACGGAGTTGTCATCGAACGAATGACCGCCAGTTCGTCTGTCACTTTGGCGATCTCTGGAAATAGTTCGCTGACTTCAATCCCAGATTGACCGGAGGGCTTGAACTGAAAAGGGCTAGCCATGATTTGCCCGTTGTTATTGAACTGAGTCCGCTGGACTGGAACCGGCATGGGTTGGCCATGCAATCGCTTAAGCTGCGGCTTGGGGTCAAATGAATCCACATGAGAAACTCCACCTGACATATAACAAAACACTACGTGCTTGGCTCGCGGTGCGTGATGCAGGCCTGGGAGTGCGGCTGAGGATGGCAGTTGTAGCGCAGTATCAGCCGTAGAGTTGGCCAGCGGCTGCTGGTCGGCTTGAGCGCTGGTATGCTGTAGAGCAGCAAACGCAGCTGCTCCAAACCCCATGGAGCTACTGGCCAAGAATCGGCGACGTAAAATTTCCGTTTCAGGGGACATAGATGAACTCCTTCATGGTAAAGAGTGCTCTCGCAAAATTTGTCCAGCTCAAACAATCCAAGTTGGTTACTTCAGGCACCACTTTGTCTCTGGATTGCTGGTTCGGATCAGCCTTAATCAGTAGCTGCCAAGCGATCTCCCGTTGCTCGGCCAAATGTTGCTGCCTGAGTGAATTGAGCGACTGCCACTGCTCCTTGACATCATCCTGCATGACCGCCAGAAGTTGATGCTGGGTGATTGGTAACTGCAAGCTACCAGCCAGTACTTCGACTTGGTCGGGGGTTAGTGCTTGATCATACACGCTGGCATTCCAAATTTTCCCTGTGAAAGTTTTGTCGCGTGCTGCCGGCAAATGACGCAGCCCTAAACTAACAATCCAATTGCCGTCGGTGAACTCATGTAGGCCGCTGGATTGATAGGGTTGACCATAAGCCTTTCCGTTGCGATACGCCAGAATCATGCCATCTGACCGGTAGACAATCACCAGCTGGACAGGTACTTCCGGTGCCGAGTCTTCCGATTCGCCACGAAAGCTCTGCGTCCGCGCAAAGAAGTTGCTGCCAGCAAGCCACTGTTTGGGCGTCTGTTCGCCAAAGACTATGGAATCAAATACATTGCCGTCGATCGACTGTACAGAAACTACTCCACCACCGCGCTGATCCAAATTGTCCAGTTGCACCCAAGCAGTCAGTGTCTTTTCCCGAAGATTACCCGACTGAACGGGGGACAGTGCATAACCGCCATCGCTAAGTACGAGCGCGTCTTCCGTGATCTCGGCGGAACCAAAAAATTCTAATGAACCTGAGTAACCGCTCTTGTCCTTCCCTACAAAATTCCACGACAGAACCGGTTCCGGAATTTCAACTTCGCTAGATGGCCGATCTGATTGCTCGGCATGACTGGCGAAAGGAGCTTGTGAAATTTCGCTTTCGAATTTCCCTGAAGCTTTCGTCGACTGCTTGCCAATTTGTTCTCGTGCAGATGCTTCCAGTGCGTTCAGTTCTCGCTTTGTGGTTATCAGTTGCTCGGACAGTTGTCTTGATCGCACGACTAGTTCGTCCAGCTTGTCCTGAGTAGTCTGAATGAACTGGAGGCACCATAGAATCTCATCGGAAGTGACGGTCCGAGCCAAAACGGATTCCAGCATCACACGAGCCCGCTCTTGTGGATCGCGATGTTTGGCAATTAGGGATTCGGCCCAGCGACTTGCCAACAATGCGACCATCGGGTCATTCATCAGTGCCAGTGATTGCGCGGGGACGTTGGTTTGATCCCGCCTGCCAACTGTGGTAAACGGCTCAGGGTAATCAAAAGTGCGCAGCAATGGAACCAAGGAGTTTCGAATGACCGGCAGGTAGATACTGCGTCGCAGTCCTTCGTTGGGCTGCGGAGGTCCATACATGGATGAGTCGAGATTATCAGTAACGAGTAATAACGCATCGCGGATCGACTCAGCTTCATATCTCCTGACAGTGGCCCGTCCCAGTAGGCGATTTTCAGGGTCTTTCGAGAGTGCTTCTGGCGAAGCCACGGAGCTTCGAAGCCAAGTTTCCGACGTGACAATTTCGCGGACCAGTGATTTTAGCGACCAGTCCAATTGCGGTAATCGAACAGCCAGCCAGTCCAGCAGCTCCGGATGTGTTGGCTCTGCCCCCAAGCGACCCAGGTTATCCGGAGTACTCACGATGCCGACTCCAAACAGGTTTTGCCACACTCGATTGACCAGGACTCGGCGAGTCAGCGGATTGTCCTCGGCCAGCACTCTTTCTGCTAACTCCAATCGTCCACTGCCAGCGGACTCGTAGGGTCGCCCGTCGATGACCTCTAGAAATCTGCGCGGCACGACCTCAGCCGGTTGCCGATGATCGCCGCGTGTCAGCAGCGGGAAATCTTGCCCGGCGGTCTCTTCAAGGCAGGGGACGCGAGTGGCAACGACCAGATCCGATTCGACCTTGCGATATTCTTCAACCAGTCGCCTGCATCGATCGTCATCCAGATCGTTTGGCAGAACCATGTTGCTGGCCAGCAGATCAAGTAGCTCGGCGTGGTCGGCTGAGAGGCTTTGGCGTGACCAGTCCTCGATTGCTGCCTTGGCAGCTTGCGAAAACTGCCGCACCCAAGTTTCGCGAGTCACATCTGCCTGAGCCGCATCTGGACTGCATAGCCGACGATAAAGCGACTCTCGCTCTGGTGGACGTTGCCCTTTGGGAAGCACCCACACCTGATCAATGCGGAACCAACTGCGTGACTGACTGCCGGTCAGCAGTGGAGCGTCTGGTGAATTGGAAACTTCGACAAAAATCGAGTCGCCTTCCCAGTAGCTTAGATCGCTTTGAATCCACTTCAGTCCAGGCTCCAACGGGTAGACCGGGTAGATCGTGCCACTTCGCGGGTAGTCTTCGACTGCGTATCGCAACGCGGCTCCACCGTCACCTTCGCACAGCACCCAAAGGACACTGTTAGGCGGACAGGAAAAATCGGGCGAGCAGATTCGTGCTGCTTCTTTGTCCGATATGATCCTAGTGTTGACGCCTCGACTGTGAACGGCAGAAATCGCCTGTTGGCCCGAAATGGCAACCACAGCATCCCCTGGCGAAGGTCGATGCGACAGACCTGTGCCGACGCTGTACCATTTCGCCAGATCGCTGGGCTGAGACATGTCCCAGTGAAGAATTTGCGAGTTGTCCGATTGTGGCACGCTTGAGGAAGCAAGTTGATTGCGATTTTCCCAAGCCGCCTTGAGTGCATTTTCCGCCGGGCTAAGTCTTTTTGCGGGCTTATCAACGACTTTGTTGAGCGCGGTGCCCAGTCGTTCGAGAAGTTGATCTAGAGACTGTTGCCAGCGGGATGCAAGCGCTAGCCGAAACTCAGCTTGTAATTGCCGGAGCTGGTCATGGTGTTGTTGCAGGACCCAATCGGCGTCAGCAGTCCGACGCCCTGGACGACATGACGAGAGGACTCCGAACATGGCATAGTAGTCTGCTTGACTGATCGGATCGAACTTGTGATCGTGGCAGCGCGCACAGGAAAGTGTGATACCCAGAAACGCTTTTGAAAACGTATTGATCTGATCATCGGTAAAACGCACTCGTTCCTCCATGGCGTCTACCGGTGAAAACCCATGAAAGACCATGCGCCAATGTGTCGTAGCGATTAACGACTGATTCAATTTCGATTCAGCATCCATCCTGGGCGGCATTAGATCACCGGCAATGTGCTCACGAATCAGTTGATCCAACGGCAGCGATTGATTCAAAGCGCGAATCAAATAGTCGCGATACAACCAAGCGTTGACGATGGCTGGATCCCCTTCACTGCCATGCGACTCGGCGTACCGGATCCAATCCATCCAGTGTCTAGCCCAACGTTCGCCAAATCTTGGATCGTTTAGCAGAGTATCAATCAAATGTTCCCAAGTCTTGTTCCATTGGGATTTGCCACTTGGTGAGTCGGATGCTGAACTGGCGCTGTTTAGTTCCTGAGTCCATCGCAATTGTTCTTCGCGACTGGGAGGAAGTCCCAATAGATTCCAATAGATGCGGCGAACCAGAGCTTCATTGCTAGCCCGTTCATTGGGCTGAAGTCCATGTGAAGCCAACCGGTGATTCACGAATTGATCGACCGGATGCAAGTTTGAATTGGGCTCAGGTAACGCTACTTCCCGAATGGGTTGAAAGCTCCACCAAGACTTCCTGGCCTCCAAGATCTTCAGCCAATCACTGGAAATCGGATCACCATCCGTAGAAGGTGGATCGTCACGAGGGTCGATCGCACCGGCAAGAATCCAGCGCCGGAAATCGTCCAGTACTTCGGGGCTAAGTTGCAAACCGCTGGGTGGCATTTTAAGATCACCCGCACGATGCTGGATCGCTTGGAATAGCAGGCTTTCATCAGGTTTGCCAGGGTTGATTGCCGAACCTGAGTTGCCACCTTGCAAAAGCCCATCGCGGTAGTCCAGTGCCAAGTCGGCCTCTCGTGTTGCCGTGGAGCTATGGCATTCATAACAATTCTGAATCAAGATCGGGCGAATTCTCGACTCGAAGAACTCAACGGACGACGGGTCTTGACCCAAGCAGATATTTGCAGCAAAGTAGCAAACAGCAGAAAGAAGGAGTTTAGCACAGTTCAACCGTATCATCGCATGGCCCAACAATGTTGGTGGAATGAAAGCATTAAATAGTATTCTAAATGATGTCTGAACGATCATTGTACCCGAAGACCGCCTCTGAAGTGAAAGATCCTAGAAATCGTGACATTTCACGAACCAAAATCGCCGTTTCGGCGTGTGGCTTGGTACTGTTATAATCTTGCCTAAGTAAACGCTGTGTCGATTGAGGATGTGTTCTTGCGAATTTAAACATGCTTATTTTCTTAAACAACCTTTTGCCCTGCGCCGGCCCACTGCGGTGCGTGAATGGTTACAAAAAAATGACTGCCCGAAGCCTTCTGTCCATTATGCTTGGGAAATGAGTATGTATCGCAGAGCGTTTTCTTTCGCGTTGACTGTCGGAATGGTTCTGACGATTGCCTACGATGCCACTGCACAGACTGCTTCCGAACCGTCACCACCAAAAGGCAAGAACCGTATTCCATATCAGTTATCTGTTTTTACTCAGGATCATGCGGTCGATTTCTTACCGAAAAACGTTGGTGGCCCTAACGCGATCTACACGCCTAAAATGGTCGAGTTGCTTAAGAAGGCAATTCGCGATTACGTTCCGCCCACCTACGTGGACGAACGTGAGTGGAACAAGAGACGCAATGCCTGGGACGGTGTCCATATCAAATTCCAGGATGGCAAGCTGCACACTAGACGGAAAGAGAAATTGGTGCGTTCGGGGAGCTGGAACCGTTATGCTCTCAGCATGATCGATCCTGACAAAAATCTTCATATTCAGTTTGATCGCCTTGAGCCAACAGAAGATGGAAAAGTGGCGTTTGAGGTCACTGTGGATGCGAGGCTGGATTGCTATGGTCAGGTAAGCGAGTGGCTGCATGACGCCAAGCTGTTTAGTGCCAGTGCCAGTGCGACGGCAGATGTGCGTCTAACTCTTTCAGGCACGGTACAATTTGTCGTTGGCTTCAGCAAGCTACTGCCCGAAGTTACCGTCAAGCCGAATATCGACTATGCGCACCTAGTATTGGAACGTTACCATTTACGGCGGTTTAGCCATATTGGTGGTGACGCAGCCAAGTTTCTTGGCGACTCCATGCACCTGTTTGTTGACGAATTGATCGACCAGGAGAACAAACGACTTGCAGCACGCATCAATCGGAAGATTGCCAGGAGACAAAAGAAGATGACGTTTTCCACTCATCAATGGCTCGAAAAGAATCTTCCGCTGTCAAAGCCAAAATCGTAACCAGTTCATCAAACTTAAATCGAAAGTGAACCCAATGAGCCTCAAAGGAAAGACCCTATTTATCACTGGAGCCAGTCGTGGCATTGGCTTGGCGATCGGACTACGCGCAGCGCAAGATGGCGCTAACATTGTGATTGCAGCAAAGACAACAGAGCCACATCCGAAGCTGACAGGCACGATTCACACGGCAGCCGAAGAAATTCGCCGGGCGGGTGGTCAAGCGTTACCGCTGGCAGTGGACATTCGCTTTGAAGATCAGGTTCAGCAAGCGATGGAAGCGGCGGCAAGAGAGTTTGGTGGGGTGGACATCCTGGTCAACAATGCAAGTGCCATCAATCTGAGCGGTACGCAGCAGGTCGACATGAAACGCTACGACTTAATGCACTCAGTTAACACGCGCGGCACCTTTCTGTGCTGCAAGCACGCTGTGCCCTATCTCAAGCAGTCGACAAATGCGCATGTGTTGATGATCTCGCCACCGCTGAATATGGAATCTCGTTGGTTCGCTCCTCACGTTGCCTACACGATGGCTAAATTTGGTATGAGCATGTGTGTGCTGGGAATGGCAGAAGAGTTTCGTTCGGAGGGAATCGCGTTTAACGCATTGTGGCCGCGAACAACGATTGCCACAGCAGCGATTGAGAATTTATTGGGAGGTGATCGCATGATGAAAATTAGTCGTAAGCCTGAGATCATGGCTGATGCTGCGTGGCACATTCTAACTCGACCCAGTCGCCAGTGTACGGGCCAGTTCTTGATCGATGATGAAGTGCTGATCGAAGCAGGCGTGAAGGACCTGACTGCATATCAGGTGGATCCGTCGCTGCCAAAAAGCCAACTGGCGCCCGACTTCTTTGTGTGACTGTGCGTGACGGATCGATCTAACCGCAAACAGCTTCATCGCGGCAGCAGCAGTATCGCCCCCAATATGACGACCAGAAGTGAAACGGCGTTTAGCCAAAAACCGGCTCGAATCATCTGTCGAACGGTCACATGTCCCGTGGCAAAGACGATCGCGTTGGGAGGTGTCGCCATGGGTAACATAAAAGCACAACTACTGGCCAGTGTCGTCGGTACCGCAAAGAACAGTGGGTTCAAATCAAGTCCCAATGCTACGGCGGCAACTACGGGCACTAAAACCTGAACCAGCGCTACGTTGCTCATCACTTCCGTCAGATAGATCGCTAAGGCTACAAGCAGCACCAACAATAAAATGATCTGTCCGCCAGCCATCTGCTGAACAAAGTCGCTAAGCGCTTGAATGACACCGGTCTTCTCCAGGCCCCCAGCTAGCGATAAACCTCCGCCGAACAGTAGCAAGATTCCCCAGGGCAGACGAGTGGTTGATTGCCAATCTAAGAGGGCTCGTTTGTCGCGCTTATCACCAGGAATCACAAACAGGGCTATGGCAGCAACGATCGCAATGACCTCGTCGGTCAGCGGTATTGGCTTTCCTGTCAGCGGTAGTACTGGCAAGAGCGGCCGCAAAAATCCGCTGCTCATCCACAATAAAGCGGTCGTAGCAAAAACAGCCAGCATTCGCCACTGCGCTACGCTGATCGCACCCAATCGCTCCCGCTCAGCCGCAAACACTTGCTCGGCTCGGTCCAGTTTGAAACGATGACATGGAAAAATTACGAAAGTCAACAGAATATAGGTTGCAACTAAGATGACCAACATGACCGGCATCGCCCAAATCATCCACTGAAAGAATGAAACTTCAATGCCAAGAGTATTCTCGAAGTAGCCTCGCATCACCAAATTGGGAGGAGTGCCAATCACTGTTCCCATGCCTCCGATACTTGCACTGAAGGCAATCCCTAGAACAAGGGCTGTCGAGAAGTGTTTGGCATCACGGTTTGGTAAATCGGATGCGGGTTGGTCCTGATAGATCAATTGCAAACAAGATAGCGCCATTGGCAGCATCATGACCGCTGTGGCGGTGTTGCTGATCCACATACTGAGTATGGCGGTAGAAAGCATGAATCCAAGAATCATGCGCGGAGGCGATACGCCAACAGCTCTAATAATTAGCAGCGCAATCCGCTTGTGAAGGTCGTGCCTTTCTAGCCCCAGCGCCAACAGGAATCCACCAAAAAACAGGTAGACAATCTTGCTGCTATACGGAGCCAGCGCTTCATCCAGGCTCATGACACCTGTCAAGCTGAATAGAACGATCGGCAGCAGCGCTGTCACCGGTAAAGGCACCGCTTCAGAAATCCACCAGATCAACATCCATAACGCGACGGCCACAACTTCGTTGCCGCCCGGCTGCAGCGGCAAGGGAGATAGGTAGACTTGCAATGCGAATAGCATCGGTCCAATCCACAAACCCAACCGTCCAAATCGCCAGCCACTTTCAGGAGGCAAGCTATTTTCGTCCTGGGCGTTCAAATCTTTGGCCAACCCGGAAGTCTTTTCCAATCGAGTGTTCTCGCAAAAGCGATTCAAGACACGAGCTAGTGTAACGATACTGCTGCAATAGCTACAGTGGCTTCATTGCAAGAAGCTTACGCATCGTCCAGCAGTTCTACGGCTGCGAATTTTTGACCTTCCAGCATCGATAGGCTGGCTCCACCGCCGGTGCTGACGTGAGTGACCTGATCAGCAAATCCTAGTTGTTCAATGGCGGCAGCCGAATCTCCTCCTCCAATGATGCTAATGGCGCTACTGAGCGCGATGGCCTGAGCGACCTGCTTGGTGCCTTCATCAAACGGCGGCATTTCAAAGACCCCCATCGGTCCATTCCACACAACCGTCTTAGCGCTGCTGAGCAACTGGCTGTAACGCTTGGCCGTTTCTGGACCAATATCCAGGCCTTCCCAGCCGTCGGGAATTTGACCAGCCTTGACCACCTGCTTTTTGCAACCGCTCGAAAAGGCGTCTCCGCAATGGGTGTCAGAGGGAAGAACAAGTTTGTGACCGCCTTTGGCGATCAGCTCTTTAGCTAGTTCCACCTTATCCGCTTCTACCAAGCTTTTTCCTACTTGCCCGCCCTGGGCGAGAGAAAACGTGTAAGCCATCGCTCCACCTATCAAAACATAATCACAGATCCCCAAAAGGTTGCTGATCACGTTGATCTTGTCGCTCACCTTGGCTCCACCCAGGATTGCCACAAACGGCCGAGCTGGATTGGAGATCGTATCACTCAGATACTCGATTTCCTTTGCCACCAAAAAGCCAACCACTCGGGGCTTTCCGACCATGGATTCGGGAACGGCTACCATCGACCCGTCGGTGCGATGGCAAGTTCCAAAGGCGTCATTGCAGTAGATATCGCCCCAGCTAGCCAGCCTACTCGCATATTCAGGATTTCCCTTGTCTTCGTTAGCATTGAATCGCACGTTTTCCAGGACCAGGACTTGACCGTCTTGCAGCGAGGAAATCTTGCTTTCTGCTTCTAGACCAGCGGTATCCGCTGCAAATTGCACCGCCTGTCCCAGTAGTTCGCCCAGTCGGACAGCGGTTGGGGCCAGAGTGTATTTTGGGTCTGGCTTGCCTTTAGGCCGACCCAGGTGGCTCATCAACACCAACCGCCCCCCGCGCTGGATAACCGATTGGATCGACGGCAGCGCCATGCGAATGCGACGATCATCCGTGATCGCTCCCGAATCATCTTGAGGCACATTAAAATCCACTCGCATTAGTACCTTTTTGCCCCGAGGATCAACATCAGCAATCGACTTCTTAGCCATGGACGTAACCCGCCTTCTTGCATAACCAGAAATTTACATCGAATCAAAACGGGAATACAAATTCCCAGAAACTGCTGAGATTATCGTCAGAAGATTTTCGGTGTCGAGTACTGCTGAACGATTGTATCCTACGGCGCACTGGAGATCGAAAGCCAATCAGTAGGCCCAGCCGCCTGAGAAGATCAGACCGGTGCCCAGCGACACGGTGGATTCATCCGAAAGAAATTCCAGGCTGCGATCAAAGGCCACGCCTGTTTCCAAGAACCAGCCGCCGCCACCTGACACGATTTTTTCGAGGCCAGTCGTCAAACGCAAATCGCGGAGCGCAATTTCATCTTCGGAACCATTAGATCTGGTTACGGCCCAAGTGTTACCACCTATGCCAAGAGTCATTTGAGCCCACAGCTCGCTGTTGGCTCCGTCTTTGGCTAGCCTGCGAAAATATCTGGTCCTGGGAAACTGCAGTTCCAAACGTTGCTTCGTGTCGGGAGTCCAAACCAATCCGACGGCTGGCAAGGCAGGTATATCCGATCGTCCCAGGTAGACGGCTCCCATGGTGATGGACAGTCGATCTGGGATGTACTGCCAAATGGCAGCCGCCAAAGCGAACATTCTGAAGGCATCCCTGCTGGTGGAAAAGTCGCTCCGAACGGCAGGCCGAATCATACCCAACAGCTTCCATCGCTCGTTCCAGGGACGCATGTGAAAGAATTCGACGCCAGTATCATAAAGTGCATCCGGCACGTCGATCGTAGGGACTGCGCTTAACCAATCGATGCGAAACCCAGGCGTGATTGCCAGTGGGCTATCCATACTTCCTAGCGGTATCCCAAAACGCACCGAAGCGTCCAGCCAGGTGGCACTCAAATCGTGATGGTTTGCAGCCCCTAGCCAACCTGTCGATAGACCAGCTCGCTGTAACGCCTGCTTCTTGAATTTCTCCAGGGGCACTTCAAGCACTGTTGGCTCTTCGACCAGAATTTCCTGACCCAATAGCGCATCACTGCCATTCCAAAGAAGTCCCGTGAGCGAAACAAGCAACACGGTTCGTATCCAACCGTTGCCTGGGGCGAGCAGTGAACTGGCAAAGAACAAGATGGAGCACACTTTAGAATCGGAAAAAGATTTGCTGGACCGGCCGAAAGAATGATGGCAATGGCAACCATTGAATGTTTCAGTGTTACATTATCGGGTCGACCAGTACCCCAACAATCGCCGCCGCTGATCGGTTGTTCCGATTTCTAGTAAAGCAATCGATGGGTCGTTGCTAGCAATAGCGGCTTGATCAAAGCCACTTGGTAGGTTACGAACTGAGTTTCGGAGGTTTCTCGTTGTGAGCCATGAGTCTATTGCCTGAAAATCGTGCTCGTACTCCTGCTCGTAATCGTGCACCTGCTCGAAACCCGCGAAAGTATCGATTACGCGCAGGAGCACGAGCAGGAGCCCGGCGCTAATTATCCCGAAACGAAACTTTTAACCCATTAAAATTCTTGAATAACCCCATTTTCTTAAGATGAGTATCTCGCAGGAAATCTCAGAAACAATGGCATTTTGTCTGAAATCGGTCTTTACCTGGTTGCCGGTAATTAGCAGAATGACTCCTGTGGTCCAATTCGGGATGGATTGGACTGCTAGAGATCTGAACGGGTCAGATCCCATAGGTGGCCACTGTGCCCCCTAACAAAAGCAATATCGGTGGTGGCTGATCGATTCGTTGGAACTCGACTGCAACCGCCCAAGTAACCTTAAGCAAGGAGTGCTCAAGTGCGACACCAGACCCTCGTGGCCGCCCTGTTGGTAAGCGGTGCAGCCATCTACACGGCCGCCGTGGCTCAAGCTCAACAGGCTCAAACACAGGCCCAGCCCCAGACCGCTTCGGCTGGTCGTTCCGTAGGCGTGATCGATATTGGTCACATTCTGCAAAACCATCCAACCCTCAAGGGCAAGATGGAAGGGATTAAGTCTCGAATGGAAGCTGCGGACAAAGAGATGCAGACCAAACGAGAAGCCATCATCAAGCAGATGGAACAGTTGAAAGAGCAGTATACCGAAGGAACTCCCGACTACGATCGCGCGGAGAAGCAAATCGCAGAACAGGACACCGAGTTTCGTTTAGAACTGGTCAAGAAGCGCAAAGAATTCGAGAATTCTCAAGCGGAAATCCTGTTTGAAGTGCATGGCCAGATCACTCAGTTGCTCAAGTATCTCAATCAACAGATGGGCGTTCAAGTCGTTCTTCAAGTGAGCCGACAACCGATCGATCCCAAGAAGCCTGAGACTCTTGAAATCGCCATGTCGCAAAACGTGATCTATTACGACACGAACTTGGATCTGACCACTTGGGTCTTGGACGCTTTGCAAAAGCAGCTTGGCACTACCGCCGGCGGCGGAGCACGTACCGCCAATCAGCCTAACAACGGACAGGTTGTTCGCTAGTGACATGTATGACCATGTCGCCTGTGTCTGTGTAAATCAATCGGAGATAGATCGGGTCGAATCCTTCAATCGGCTGCCTGTTTGACAGGCCAGTTGGCGCGGGTTCGACCTGATTCCGGTTTCAGATAAAGCGCTTGACAAGCAGAAGTGCTTACAGTTTGTCAATCTTGATCAATCACCATTCCAGATTCTGAGATCTAGCTTACCAAACTAATGCTGTCAGACAGGGAAGTCATGCCGGCCATTCGCCAACAGACAACATTGCAAGGACCATGCACGATCACGGGCAGAGGCTATTGGTCTGGTTTGGTCAATACGCTTACCTTCTTGCCTGCACCGGCTGGTACTGGTATTCGATTCTTTAGGCAAGACTTATCCGACGAACAAGGCATTGAAGCTGTCGCAGAAAACTGCCAAGGGTTATCCCTGCGTACGTGTTTAGGCAGTGGGCAAATGCGATTCGAAATGATCGAACATGTCATGGCAGCCTTGTCCGGACTGCAGGTTGACAATGTATTGGTTCGATGCACGGCCGCTGAAATGCCTGGGCTGGACGGAAGCAGCTATCCCTTGGCTCTGGCATTGTCGACCGTGGGTACCATTGCGCTAAAAGCATCACGCCCGCAACTGAACCTACAACAACCCCTGCGCGTTGGCACGGACATGGCTTGGGTCATGATACAGCCCGCTGAGCGTTTTGAAATTGAGTACCAATTGGATTACGGACCCAATAGTCCGATCCTCGCCTGTGAATATTCGGCCACAATTCAGCCTGAAATATTTTTGAATGAAATCTCCCCGGCCCGGACGTTTATAACACGTAGCGACGCTGATGCGCTACGTTTGCAGGGCGTTGCCACTCATGTGACAGACCGCGATCTGATCGTTTTTGATGCAAAAGGGCCGGTCGATAGGAGTCTACGATTTGTCAACGAAACTGCTCGACATAAGGCATTGGATGTCTTAGGTGATCTAGCGGTGGTTGGGGCAGATTTGCTAGGAAGTGTAACAGCCTACCGCAGTGGTCATCAACTGAACGGCCAGTTGGCAGCTAGGCTACGTGAGCTGCTGCTGAACCAATCTGACACTGTGGGTCAGTTATTCGACAACCAAGGCCAGCGTCGTGCTGCATAGAATATCAACCAATTAGGTTCATTACCATTTGAAAGTCGTCATCCATGGCCACCATCATCGCTCATACCGCCGTCGTTGATCCACGCGCAGAGCTGGACGAAGAGGTACGCATCGGGCACCACTGTGTCGTTGGCCCCAATGTCCGCGTCGGTCGTGGTACTCGGCTTGAGAACAACGTGACACTGACCGGCAACACCACTATCGGTAGAAATAACCATCTATTTCCAGGCGTTGTCATTGGTGCGGAACCGCAGGATCTTAGCTACCAAGGTTCGCCCACGCAGGTAATCGTAGGTGACAATAACGTGTTGCGAGAATCGGTGACGATCAATCGTGCTACCGAGAAGGAAGACGGCATCACCTCGCTGGGCAGCAACTGTTACTTGATGACTTGCAGTCATATCGCGCACGATTGCAAAGTGGGTGATCGCGTCATCATGGCCAACAATGTGATGCTGGGCGGACACGTACATGTACAGCATGACGCGACGCTAAGCGGCGGCTGTGCCGTTCATCACTTCTCGTCAATTGGTTGTTACAGCTTTGTCAGTGGACTAAGCCGCGTGCTGCACGATGTGCCACCATTCATGCTGGTTGAAGGCTTTCCAGCGCGACCTAGAACGATCAATATCGTCGCATTGAAACGAAAGAATTTTTCGCCCGAGGCGATCAAGGCGCTGATGGAAGCTTACCGGCTATTGTATCGGTCACGGGTGGGCATGGATCATGCCAGGGAAATTCTCTCAGGCAGTCAACCGTTACTACCCGAGCTTCAGATTCTGTTCGATTTTATTCAGGACTCACAAGGTGGCCGACATGGTCGCGGACGTGATCGGAGAAAGGCTGCATGAGCAAGCTAAGACTGGCAATTATCGGCGGCGGACATTTGGGAAGAGTCCACGCCAAGCTGGCACACACCAATCCGCAATTCACTGTCGTTGCCGTCGCTGATCCCTCGCCTGAAATGCGATCCCTCGTTCAAACGCAGTTGGGGTTGTTGACCGTACAGGAATACAGCGAACTGCTTGGAAAAATCGATGCAGCCATCGTAGCTACACCCACGATGTATCACTACGAAATTACAAGCGCCCTGTTGCGTTCAGGTGTTCATTGCCTTGTGGAAAAGCCGCTTGCCAGCAGTGCAGATCAGGCTCAGCGGTTGGTGCAGATTGCCAGAAATCACAGACGCGTCCTACAAACAGGGCATGTGGAACGATTTAATCCCAAGTGGACCACGGCAATTCCACATTTGGGCAAACCGAAATTCATCGAAGCGGTGCGATGTGGAACTTATAGTGGTCGCAGCACCGACATTGGCGTGGTGATGGACTTGATGATTCATGATTTGGATCTGATCTTGTCATTGGATCATTCGCCGGTTGAACGGATTGATGCCAGCGGACTAGCCTTGCTTGGCAGCCACGAAGATTTGGCTGAAGCCAGATTGACCTTTGCCAGCGGTCTAGTAGCCAATTTGCGTGCTTCGCGCCTGGCGGCATCCGGCCAGCGCCGCATGCAGTTGTACACGACGACCTGTTATGCCGACATCGATTTTTCTGCGGATCAATTGCGATTGATTCGACCGGCTGAGGATGTGCAACAACGATTGGTGGCGCTGGACGAAATGCCACCCTCGGAACGCATGCTGGCAAAAGACCAAATCTTTCAGCACTATCTGACTGTCGAGACGTTGGCAGCCCCGGGCCGCAATGCGATTCTGGACGAGCAGAACGATTTTGCACTCAGCATTCAATCCAGGAGCGCTCCGGCAGTTTCGGGTGAAGATGGTGCCAGAGCGGTCGAGCTAGCTGGCAGAATCGTCAAAGCCATCGAAAGTCGGCAATGGGACGGTGCATCCAGCCGAAGTTGGCAGACTGGCGCTCATGCCATGCTTCAGCCACGTGTCATTCCACTGCGTCCAAATCAAACCGACCATCAAGCAGATTCGACTCGCCGCGCAGGGTAGTTTTCTCAGCCACAGACATTTGGCACCTAGCGACTGGACTCAGACGGTTAGCTCTTGCCGACAGTCTGTGCTTCCAGCAGCTTGCCGACCGCAAAGATCTCGGGGGCATCCAGGACTTGGTCGTTGTTTTCAAACAACGAATCGATGGCAGCTCGGTGGATCTTCATTTTCAACCCGCCGACGCCGATCGCACCGTAGTCAACGCGTTGCCCTCGCTGCGCGGCCTTGTCGGTTACCGAGATTCCCGCGATACCGGATGGCGGTACCGCGTTTAAGTCGATGGCGACCTTTAGCTTGTTTGCCAAAGACAATTGCGGCTGATCCAACAAAGTGACCCCCGCTGCTCCACAAGAAAATACCGCATCGCAGAGGGTTAACTCTTCAGAAAATAACCGTGTTTCCTGACTGCCTAACGCAAAGAGTCGGTTTTGGGAATCGCCCGAGACAACTTCCAGTATTTGATCGCATGCCTGCCGTGCCTTTTCGCGTTGACGCGAAATTAATGTGACACGAGCCCCTTGATCCAGCAGCAATCTAGCGACGCGCTGACCTACCGGGCCGGTGCCGCCCAGTATCATGGCTCGGGTCTGTTTCAAGTCGATATGGCGAGAAGCACATAGAACTGCGGCAGCGGCTGTCGTGTTCGCTCCGTTGGAGTCCAGCATCACCGATACACGAATTGGGCCGAAGAAAGCTGAGCAAATTTTTTTTACTAAACTTTGCCCCTGCGCCACATTCGAACCGCCAACAAAGATGGCTGTCCTGCGAAGCTGAGCCGGACTGCGTGTGAACATGGCACCATGCACCAATCCAACGACGTGGTCTTCGTCGACCGCTGAGTATTGCAGCAGATGGTCGACGTGTGAATCGACGGCCACCACTGCGTCAAAGACGCTTGGGAAACGATCCGTGTCCAGTTGAATCAGGATCTTTGCAGGTTCCATAAGACGCTCTTCTTCTATTAATAAAAAAGACCATGCGCTCAATCTGCAACGCACGGTCTGACAATTTTTCTTAGCCAGCTATCGACTTTCTAGGCTAGCCAATGTTCGTTAGGAATCAAATCCTTTGAATGGATGGGAAGCGGTATCCTTCTGAGCGATCATTTCCGCAGCACTTGGCTTGCCCTGCATGGCATTGGCGATCGCATCTTTGGTTGCTTCGTAGTTGTACTTGTAGATCTTTGCATTGTCTTCGGCGGCCGGATGGATGAACACACCGCAGACAATCACAAGATTTTCGGCTTGATCTTTGGGAATCACGCCAGCGGCCACTTGGTCGGCCACGGCCTTGGCTACAGCGGCTTGAGCTGGGCCAAACATTTGGACGGCCTGCTTCATCCCTTTGATGGTTACCTTCGTAATCATCACGGTGGAAGGCTTGACAGCCACATTGGGCGTTAAGACCGCTAATAAATTGGTATGGCCAGCACTTTGAGTGGCTAAAGCGTTGGCAAATGCCACGCCCACCGGTCCAGTCTTGTCACCAATCATTAGGTCGATGTGAGCGATTTCGTTGCCTTCGCCAACCAGAGATTCTCCAACTAGTAATGACATGGGTCTCAACCCTTCCTTTCAAAACAGTACATTTAGATGTTGTAAGTGTTGCAATTAACTACAAACGCGAAGCCAGCAGGTTAACAAAATGGTGCTGGAGTGCCAAGCGGGTCGGTTGCCGAAGTGGCCTGTTTTGTCGTCCTGGACAATGAAAATGCCCTTAAAACCCACCGAACCCCACCTTGAAGAGGTCTATGATGGTCGATCCAGGGCACGCCAGTTAGCCCCTAAAAGTTCAGAAACTGATAGAATTGCGCGAAGTGGACCAGTTTTTGCTTGAACAAAACCCGCCGGTTGGATTACTATTATAAATTGGTCGCCCGCTCGTCAGCTTTGGCTGCCAGTTGAATCGTCGAGTCTATGAAAGGAACGCACGTGAAAGCCTCCACTACCCTGTTCGTATTAGCTTCATTGCTGGCCACCGTTTCCGCTCCAGTCTTTGCCGTCGACCCGCGTAAGGGCGACGCGGCTGGCAACGCAATGGGAGCTGACCAGTTGGAAACGCTTGAATTCTTCCAGGCGATCGATGATGGCAAAATCGAAGTTCGCTTCATACCCAAAGATGCAACGCAGGCCACTATGATCATCAAAAACAAGGGTGATCAAGCGGTCGACGTTCGTCCCCCCGCTGCCTTTGGAGCGATCCATGTGCTTGGCCAGATGGGCGGCATGGGCATGGGAGGCATGGGTGGTATGGGTGGTATGGGTGGAGGTATGGGTGGAATGGGTATGGGTGGCATGGGTGGCATGGGTGGAATGGGCGGAGGTCAAGGTATGGGTGGTGGCATGGGGGGGATGGGTATGGGAGGGATGGGTGGAGGTATGGGAGGCATGGGAGGTATGGGCATGGGAGGCATGGGTGGTGGTATGATGCGAGTCTCGGCAGACAAACCTACGAAGTTGACTGTCCCCTGTGTTTGTTTGGAACACGGCAAGAAGGATCCCAATCCTCGAATGAACTACAAGGTTGTACCCATCGAGCAGGTAAATGCTGACCCGCGTGTCTCCGAATTGTGTTCACTGCTTGGCCAAGGACGCATCCCTCAAAACACGGCTCAAGCCTCCGCATGGCACCTTGCCAATGGACTCAGTTGGGAGCAGTTGGCAATGAAGAACCGAGTTGAATCGCAGTACACAGGGAATATTCGCTTTTTCAGTCCAAGCGAATTGCAAGCCGCGTATCAGGCCTCCAACGTAATTAGCCAGTTCTACTCCGAGCAGACTATCAGTTCGTCGCGCAGTCGCTCTGACAGCTACCACGAACAGGATACTCTGTCGCCCATAGGTGGCAATTAGTCTTGATTCTTGTACACCAATCGGCCGCAATTTGGGCAAATAATTGCTTGTCGCATCAGCAATTTATCCAGTAGCGAAGGTGTCAGACTCTTGTAGCAACCACTGCAGCAGTTCCCATCAAGTTCGGCCATGGCATCTTCCGCCTTGATGGCTACTAGCCGCTGGTAATCGCGTTTCAGATCGCCATTCAGGAGCGATTCAGCCTGGACAAGTTGTTCCTGAACGCGAATCAGTTCATTGTCCAGCACAGTTTTGCGTCCAGACACTTGTTGTTGCACTTTTTCCAGGTCGCTGCTTTTGGCCGCCACTGCCGCTTCGGCCTGCTTTAGCTCCTGGCCAATAACGTCTATCGATTCAAGAATTTCTAGAATTTCGTCTGATAGAACCGCATTGGCTTGAGTATCGGCGGCGATCTGATCTTTGATCGCTTGGAACTCACGGTTTTCTTTTGCCGCATTCAATTTGCCTTGCCAAACGTAGATTTTCTGCTCACGTTCTTTCAATTGCAACTGTTTGGCATCCGCATCCATCTTGGCTCGTTTTAATCGATCACGTGTGGCCTGAAAGTGATCGGTCACGTGTTTTAGCTGGCCCTGCGAATGCGCGACCGTCTTGGGACCGCGTTGCAACTGTCCTAAAATGTCTGCCTTTTGGCGATTGATACGGTGCAAAGTTTGAACAAGCGAAGCTGTAGAGTCCATAATAAAAGCCGGTTACCAATTTTTTTCTGAGGGGAATACTGCTCCTGATGGTACCTCACAGAAGCGAAATCGAAAACCGTTGTCTTAGCCAACTAGGAATTTTCGACGCGTTCGGCTGGCAGAAGGTACTTGCTTGGCTCAAAATTTGGTACAACAGTTGTGGTACGCAAAGCAGCGCCGTCGTATTCGACTGCAACCATGTTCTTACCGACCAAAAATCGGTCCCCTGGGAAATTGGCCAGATTTGAGCATTAGAACTGTAGCGCAGCTAGATCGTCCGAAAGAAGAATTGTCACTCCATCATAGTGGGAATAGCAATGTTGATCAGTACTTTGAATTCACTTCTGTTATTTGGTCAGGATAATCCGCTTGATTACATCTATCTGGCGGCGGCTGGCATTATTTTGGTCATCGGCTTGGTGATGTTCATCTTATTGATGAATTTTTTCTGGCTGTGGATTCAGTCGGTTACCACGGGAGCAAGTATCGGTATCGTCGATCTGATCGGCATGTACTTTCGTCGTGTTGACGCAAGAACTATCGTGCGATCCAAGGTTACGGCGGTACAAGCGGGTCTAACCGACAAGGAACTCAATAGCGGGCAATTGGAAGCCCACTTTTTGGCCGGCGGCAACGTGCCTCAGGTGGTGCGAGCATTAGTTGCTGCTCGCAAATCTAAGATGATTGACTTAAGCTTCTCTCAGGCAGCGGCAATCGATTTGGCAGGGCGTGACGTGTTGGAAGCGGTTCAGACCAGCGTCTACCCCAAGGTGATCGATTGTCCACCTCGCGGGTCGGCTAGACCCTCTTTGGATGCGGTTGCCCAAGACGGAATCCAGTTGAAGGTCAAGGCTCGTGTTACTGTTCGAGCCAATTTAGCACAATTGATTGGTGGTGCCACCGAGGAAACGATCATCGCTCGAGTGGGTGAAGGTATCGTCAGCGCAATAGGCTCGGCTCCCGATCACAAGCGAGTGCTTGAAAATCCAGACGTTATTTCCAAAGCGGTTCTTTCGAAGCGATTGGACTCGAATACCGCCTTTGAGATTGTGTCGATCGATATCGCCGATATCGATGTGGGCGAGAACATTGGCGCAAGACTGCAAGCAGATCGAGCAGAAGCCGATATGCGAGTGGCTCAGGCTCGAGCCGAAAGTCGCCGCGCTTCAGCAGTGGCCGCTGAGCAAGAGATGGTGGCTAAAATCGAAGAAAGTCGAGCCCAATTGGTTGAATCAGAAGCTGCGGTACCCAAAGCGATGGCGCAGGCATTCTCTACAGGCACTCTCACGATTCTGGACTACTACAAGCTAAAAAATGTAGACGCCGATACGAAGATGCGAGCGAGCATCGCAGACGTCGGACACCAAAAGGCTGGTAAAAATGCACCTGGCGGCTAACAAGCTTGTCAGATTTACACGAGTCAGAGTTTACTCAGGAAGTGGCTTGTCTTTCGTCTCAGGAGCGAAGGGTAACAGTATCAAACCGATTGCAAAAATCATGCACATGGTAACTCCTGCATATCGATAGTTCAGTGGAGCGGCGTAATCCGCGTAGACTCGACTGGTCAACAGCCCTAGCACCACAGGACCGATGGCTGCAATATAACGTCCCACGTTATAGCAGAATGACGTTCCCGTGCTTCTTAGCCTTGTGGGGAACAACTCTGGCAGATAGATCGCGTAACAGGCAAAGACGGACAGTTGACAAAAGCCCTGAATAGGGATCAACCACCAGATCTGCGATGGCGATTTCAGGAACCAAAACACCGATGCGATCGAAGCGGCGCTCGTAATAAACGACAGCGCCAGAGCCTGCCGACGCCCCAGAACTTGAGCGATCTTGCTAAAGGCCAGCATCCCAAAGAAAGCGCCGGTATTAAGCATTAGAGAAGTGTACGCTGAGTAGGCGGTCAACTTACCTTTCAACTCAGCGCCGGTAAATCCTAGATCTTTGAAGTGAGATTCGAATACAAACCTGGACAGGTCGATGCTAAAAAAGCCAATCCCCCAAGTGCCGATCACACCCACGCTGCTAAGCAAAAGCCCGATGATTGCGTTGTAAGCCCAACGACGATCTGAGAAAAGATCTCCGTACGTAAAGGCACTCGACTTGGCAAGTTCTCCCGAGTCCTTCAGTCGCTGCCACTTTTCAGGTTCTTTCAGTTGCATTCGCACCACCAGCGCCAGCAGAGCGGGCAGGGCACCAATGACGAACATCCATTTCCATGCGCTTCCAATCGCTCCTGATTCTTCCAGGTGACCAACGTAAAGACTGATAAAAGCCGCAGTGATGTTTCCTACCGCCGAAAGAGCCTGAAGAAGACCAAGTGCATGTGCCCGAGCGGCAGCGGGCACCACTTCGGCGACTAAGGCTACTCCAACCGCAAATTCGCCACCTACGCCAAGTCCGGTAATGAATCGAAAAAATGCAAACTGCCAGAAATTCTGCGATAGCGCACTCAGCCCCGTGCAGCAGGAGTAAATTAGGATGGTCCACATCATCGTTTTTGCCCGACCAATTCGATCGCCCAGCATGCCAAAAATCAGTCCGCCTGTAGCCCAGCCGATCAAAAAGATCGCCGTTGCATGCCCACCGTATTCCTTTCGATAGTCGCCCAGCAATTTGGTCTCTTCGGCTTCCGTCAGCGGCGCGACGGCAGTCATGATCGACGGTACATCTTCCCGCTGAATCAGTTCGTTCATCGCGGGAACTCGAGCCAAATTGAACAACTGCTGATCAAGGCAGTCAAACATCCAGCCCAGGGCGGCTATCACCAGCACAAACCAATGATATCGGTTCATCTGCTGGTACCAGGGGCGGTTGTCAGGTGTGTTTTGACCTAATGATGGGACTTCTGCTTTCATCGGGATGGCCCTGCAGTCGCTAGGAAACAACAAGAATTGGGAAACCGTCTATCGATCCAGAATTAAACTGGCACTGATGCTAGCGGGGAGATTTGATAATACAAGGGGAGCCCAAAGGACGGCACGCAGCAAAGACGCTGAATCCAATTTGCCATCGACTACTGCTTCGATAAGACCGCAAGATAGGATATACTAAGTTGGGTTGGCTGACCTGTGGGCTAATGAAACGCCTTGACCTGTGTATTCGTTAGACTCGACAACAACCACTCAACAACCACAACTGATCCGTTAGTACTTGCCTACATTGATGCGGATAACCTTAGGTATAAGGGAAAGGCCATGAGTGACTTGGAACGATTTCTGCAACAGGCCGCTGAGCGAATGAAGCAGCGAATGGAGGGGCAGGGCCAGGCGTCTCCAAAGCCTCAGCAAGCTCCGCCCAAAACGCAAAGCAAGCAACCCAAGAAAGTCCCGGTGCGCCAGGCAGAGCGTGCCAATCCGACCTATGCCGAAGCAGAGGAACTGGTTGAAGCCGAGATTGTCGATCAGCCTCCGGTGCAATCGTCCGGCAAAAAATTTGGCAACGTGGCCAACCGAAAACCTCCGGTGACATCTGGCGTCGATCAAGCTGACGAACGCATGGCCCAGCGGTTGCATCAGAAGTTCGATCACTCGGTCGGACAGATTGAACAGAAGGCAACGTCCAGACCGGCATTCTCCGAACCTCGCGCCGAACAGACCAATCAAGCTCAGGAGGTGCAGCGACGTCAGGAGAGTGTTAGCCCGCTGATCAGCATGTTGCGAGATCCCGACTCGCTAAGAGCTGCGTTTATTGTGAGTGAAATATTTCGTCGGAAGTTTGAGTAACCTAAATCTCGCAAGTGCTGTCTACCAGACTGGGTATTAGATCGTGAATGCCGATGTCATTGTGATTGGTGCCGGGTTCGCTGGGTTGTCCGCAGCAGAACAACTGCTCAAGCGAGGAAATAGTGTTCTGATCGTCGAGGCCCGAGATCGAGTTGGCGGACGCACGCACACTTCGACCACTCAACATGGTGGCTGGGTTGACCTGGGTGGTCAGTGGATTGGTCCAGGCCAGAATCACATCTATGCACTTGCGGCTCGCTTGGGTCGCGGCGTGTGGCCCATGTACACGGCCGGTCGTCAAGTGCTGGATACTCAGGGACGCATTCGATACTTCAGTGGCCTGATTCCCAAGAACTTGCCTCCACTTGCGTTGGCAAACCTGTTATGGGGCTTTTATCGCCTGGAGCAATTATGCAAGCGTGTCCCCGTAGAACAACCTTGGACCGCGTCTGGGGCTGCTGGGCTGGATCAACGCACCGTCGGCGACTGGATGCGTCGCAACATGTACAATCGAACAGCCAGAGCCATCATGCAGGTAGCCATCGAGGCGGTATTCGCAGCGCATCCCGATGATGTAGGCTTGCTTCACGCTCTGTATTACTTGAACGCAGGCGGCGGTTTGGAGCGGCTGACCTCATCGGCGGGAGGTGCTCAGCAAGATCGTATCGATGGCGGCATGCAATCACTTGCCGAAGATTGGCGGGATGATCTGATTCGTCAAGGTGTATCGATTTGTACCGGTCAGCCTGTGAAAGCCATCTATCAAGACGAAATTGGAGTCGTCATACATACGGATCGAGAAAAGCTACGATCTGCCCGAGTGATCGTCACCGTTCCGCCTGCGCTGGCCGCTGAAATCGACTTCCGTCCCGCTATGCCAGACCAAAGATTGGCTTGGTGCAAGGCGATGCTGCCAGGCCGAGTCATCAAAGGCTTCGCCATATACGATCGGCCATTTTGGCGTGATCGCGGCCTGTGTGGCCAGGCGGTCAGCGATCATCCCCCTGTGCATGTCGCCTTTGATGCAACGCCACCTGCGGTCAAGCAAGGCATACTGCTAGGATTCATCGAAGGCCGTGAGGCTACGACGTGGAGCCAGCAGGGACAGGAGTCTAGACGCGAAGCGATGCTCAAGGCTTTCACGAGATTTTTCGGCCCAGAAGCTCTCAGCCCTGTCGAATACATCGACCACGACTGGACCGTAGAACCGTGGTCGCGCGGTTGCTATGCGGGCGTGGCTGGCCCTGGAGTCACAACTACAATCGCTTCCTGGGCACGACAGGTTCACGGCCGGGTTCATTGGGCAGGTACCGAAACAGCCTCAGATTGGTGCGGCTACATCGAAGGTGCCATTCGTTCGGGCATCCGAGCTGCCGGAGAAATTTCCCATGTGTGATACGCTTGTGGCCATCTGGCCCAATGGCGTCGGATTTGCCAAGAACAGCGATCGTGATCCCAACGAAGCCCAAATCGTCCAGTGGCTACCGGCCATGGAATATCCTCTGGGGACACAGTTGCGATGCACCTGGAAGGTGATCCCACAGGCTCGTAGAACTCAAGCCGTTCTATTGTCACGTCCGTTTTGGACCTGGGGCGCGGAGATGGGAGCCAACGCGGCAGGTCTGGTGATTGGCAATGAAGCCGTCTTCACCAAGTCGAAATTTGATGAACCTGGACTAACCGGGTTGGACTTGGTTCGTTTGACGCTGGAACGTGCAACTTGCGTGGATCAAGCCATTGAAGTATTAACCAGCCTATTGCAAGAGCATGGGCAGGGTGGCCGAGCCAGTTATTCACATCCCGCGTTTCGATACCACAACAGTTTTCTGATTGCCGATCCCAGTGGTGCTGCCGTGCTGGAAACGGCTGGTAGGCAGTGGGCTGTACAGCGGGTTGAAAGTGGTGTTCGAGCTATTTCCAATGGCTTGACTCTGCCAGCATTGAGCCAGCAAGCCGACCGACTGCGAGGAGCCGTGGCCGAGTGCAAAGTGCGCCGCGCTAGAATGGAAACTCTGGGCGCTCGCTCGCTGCCAGAACAGATTCACAAGGGTTTGCACGGTATAAAGGACATGGCAACTTGGAACGCAGTTCGTGCTCAGTCGCTGGCAAACGCGCTGCGCGATCATGGTTGCCAATCGAGCTGCGATAAGCAAGAGACTTCACAGCTTCAGGGGACAGAGCATGCTGAGATGGGCGATGGAATCAGAAACAGCCATCTCAATGGTCGGCAACAGCCTCCCCGCTACCGACGACTCAACGGAGCTCTTTCCGCACCTTGCGTGCATTTTGGTGGCGCTCTGGCGGGCAGTCAAACGGTGGCTTCGTGGATTTCTTTACTCAGCCCCCAAAGTGTACAGCATTGGATCACCGGTACCAGTGCGCCCTGCCTAAGTCTGTTTCGGCCTGTCTCTCTAGAGCAATCAAGGGATGTTGGCCGGCCGGAAGGGCATCCCGATACACAAAGTTTATGGTGGCGATTCGAAAAAGTGCATCGTGAAGCGATCAAAGACTGGAATGCAACCGGCACTATGCGTCAGCAGCGCGATGCCTTGGAGTGGCTGAGCTTTCAAACGCCATTCGACCAGGATGCTCATTGGCTTGCCGCCGATCAATGGCTGAAATACTGGTCACACCAATTGGTCAACTTGCCGGATCGACGACCCGCATGGCTAAGTCGGCGCTGGAATTCAGTGCAGTTGGAAGCTGATGGTGGCAATCGCATGCCACCCTGGAACTGATCAAACTTGGTACCCGGTGGGACGGTGCTGCTGCGCAATTTGGTCGCCCAGTTCAGCGTATTACAAGAAAAATAGGAACCAGATCAATCCGACAATTAAGAGGGTCAGCAAGGCCAATAGAAAATGGTTGAATCCGATGTATCCGAAAGTCAAATTACGCAAGAATAGATCGAAGCGATGATGAGGCTGAAGCACTTCTGCTTCCAGATGTCCACTGATGTCTTCGTACGAGCCGTCATCGTCAAAAGATCGCTTTTTTCGTGACTCGGAAGCATGTTGGGCCTTGGCGTGAACTGATACGGATTCCTGGTGGTGACTGGTCGGAGCAACGGTTGCCTTCTTTTCAGGGTGTTTTTCTGCCTTGACTGCAGGTGCTTTTTCAGGCGTCCCAGTCGTTTGGCCTGACACGATCTGCTCTAACTTGGGAATACTTCTAGGTAATGCCCACTCGAGCGAATTCTCGCTCTTTGATTGACGATTCAGGTCATGTAATTGACTGGCTGCAGCCTGAGCATACTGCTCGATGGCGGCTGAGGACAAGTGTCTCTGCTCCAATAACCATGCCACCATACAATGCGACTTGCCAGCCTGATAAGCCTGTACAGCCGAAGCGACAGCCGGAGCAGTGACTTTTTGATCTGCCAGCGCAAGAAGTACCATTAAATATTGCTGCGCGGGTTCGTAGGAAGAGTGCTTTTCCATAGAAAATCGGGACGTAAGTAAGGCATACCGCTAAGCCATTTAGCAACCGTGAATACTACCCCACAAGACGGCTTAAACAAATCGGCATCTTATATGGTCGGGACACCATTATGTACGAGACTAGTCCTTTAGCAAGCCAATGTCGATGCGCGGTCCGCCAAACACAGTGGATGGCGAACTGCTCTCTATCGGATTCCCATCAGCGCCAGTCCTGACAGCAGGATTACCGATACCAGCAGCGGAATGACCACGCTGACCACTCCTATGTCTTTGTAGGCTTCACGATGCGTTAGACCAAGCACGGTTAAGAAGGATACGACCGCTCCCGAGTGTGGCAGGCTGTCTAGACCACCGCTGCCGATAGTTACAATTCGGTGCAGCGTTCCAGCGTCGACACCAAGATCCAGGTAGCTCTTGGCCAACGTTTCCATGAAGATTCCTAAACTGCCTGATGCCGAGCCGACAATTCCAGCGATCAGGTTGATTGCCAGCGTGGCAGACAGAAGCGGAGGCAAGTCGGACTGCAACATCAGCCCGGCAAACCACTTGAAGGCAGCGGTGCTTTTGACTACACCGCCAAATCCGATCACGGCACCAGTATTGATCAACGGCAGGATCGCATTTTCCGCTCCACGACTGACACAGGTCCATATTGGCGGTAGATGATTCCAGAACAACGCGCTACCCAACAAAGTACCCATCACCATGGCGATACAGATCCACAGTTCTGGCTGCCCCTTGCTGAATGCTAATACAGCCGGTAGCTGGTCTTTGGGGCCATAGCCGATCGCAATAAACCACAGGGGTACCATGATGAAAAGCAAAACCAAAAGGATGGGAATCATGGCTAAAATCGGGTGTGGCATTTGGCTTGGGTCTGGCGACCGTTCGGGCACGACATCGGTCAGTCCCGGACGAAACTCTTCGCCTCGCAGTTGTGCCGCCTTGCGCTGGCGTTCCAAGTACCATATCCCAAGACCAAACATCATAGCCGCCGCCGTGACACCTATCCAAGCGCCGGCCGTTAATGAAGTTCCCAGGCCTTTGGCCGCGATGATATTCTGAAGCGATGGCGAACCTGGCAGCGCCGTCATGGTGAAAGTACCCGATCCAAGAGTGATGGGGCCAACCAGCAGTCGCTTGGGTAAATTGGCCTGCTGCATCAGGCTCAGTCCCAGCGGATAGATCGTAAACACTACGATAAAGACATTGACACCTCCGTAGGTCAGCAAAGCGCAAGCCAGCGTCAAAATATACATGACTCGCTGGGGCCCCAGACGGCGACTAAGCGCCAGAGCTACCGCTGAAGCCGCCTTGCTTTCGCCCATGATTCGCCCAAAAACAGCTCCCATCAGAAACACTAACATGTACTTGCCGGCAAATCCCATCATGCTTGTCGTGAAGTCAGTGGAAAGCGCTTGAGCGATCGATTGCTGATTGGTCGCAGCCACCACAACTGCTCCAAGCAGTGCCGCCACAAGTACGTTCACGCCACGAATGGCAAAGTACACTAACACGGCCAGCCCGATCAGCACACCGATTTCGCCCATCAGATTTTTCCTTCGGCAAATTAGTTAATAAGCAAGTCGACAGTTAACAGCTTTATTTCTGGTTCCACATTTTATCTAAGATTCTAACCACATCTTCAGCGGCGCGCGGCGGCGACAAGGCACTTTTGGCGATACCTGCCACGACCCGAGTTTGATCATGGTCCACCTGACCAGAATTGCTCCAAACCTTTCCCTCTGGACATGTAAAATAAGCGGAGAAGGTGCGGTGTCCGGTGCCAGGCCGCTCACCAATCACGTGAATGATCGCGCGACGCCCTGGCAATCCTCCAAAAAGCATCTGACCAATCTGATAACCCGCTCGAACTCGACCATAACGAACGACGATCGTTTCCGGAGCTACCCGGTGGCCTTGGTCTTGCAGTTGCTGGCGTAGCGGTTCCAGGAAGGCATTCAGTTGATCCGGCTCCATCAGCGCAAGAGCGTTCAATCCGTCGGAAACTACGATCTGAACATCGTAGCGGCTATCGTACTGCTGACGCAATCGAGTCAGTTCCTGTAGCGACACATCGTTTAACTGCTCGCCTGAGGCCGGTCGCAAAATGTAGTTTTCGCGACTGGTCGATCGACTGCTAACGAAAACGGCCTGTGGGATTCCCGCAAGAAATTCGTCGCTCAGTTCTGCCCATAGGCTCGCTTTGGCATCGTCGTAGATATGTTGGATCTGACTTGCCAGTTCCGGTTGCAGTTCATAGGGTTTCTGATCGTAGCCGCTGGATAGAAAAACGCCGCGCTTGCCAACCTGCTGCATCAACTGCTGACCTTCTTGAATGATCTGCTGATCGGTTCGATTGTCTTGAGCGCGACGTCGATATTGTAGATAGACCCACAACGGATCTCCGAAATGCCGAGTGGGCTTTCCGTCTTGATCGATCACACCCAACTGCTGAAAAAATTGCCACATTCGATCGTTGACTCGGCAGTTATGTCGTTCTCGCAGTCTCACGTGATCCTGAAAGCCGGTGGTCAGATAGCCCAGCATGGGGTCCACTTTGGTAGGCAGCGCCATCAAATAAGCTGGGCAGGCCGGTACCAGTTGCTCCAAGCACCAATCCAGGTCCTGCATGCTGATATCCATGTGCAAGGTTGCACAGACATCCAGACCAAGACACAATCCGTGCAGCTTGCCCATCACGATGTCTTCCAAGCAGCAACGCACAAGCTGCTGCTTGGTGCGAAACACTTCGGGGCCAATAAAACCGGCGACATCGTTCACATGGACCCAAGGCTGACCCGGCCAAGCGTTTGCGCGTGCATATTGGTGACTCAGTAATCTCGCCAATCCGTATTTGCGAGATTCATGCAAGACCATGTCATAGCCGTGATCGTGGCCATTGGTGAAATCCGCTCCCTGTCCAGTTTCGAAGTATAAACCGAACGGTCCGCCCTTGGTCTTTGCGTATTCAACCAACTGTTCCAGGGTGATGTCAAAGGTAGCGTTGGCCGAGTCGCTGCCAGCGATACTCTGGAACCACACCGCCGTGCTGCCAGGATGCTCGCGTTCCACTTGTGCTTGAACATGGATATGAGCCAGCACACAATGCGGTAAAATATCTTGTAGATCAAAAGTGTGCAGAATGTCTTGTAGAGTTTGCTGGACGACCAGTACCGACTGCGGCTCACTGGAGACGGGATTGGTTCCAAGCACGACATCGCCCACAGCATAAGCAAACCCGTTAAAAACTTGCCAACGAATATCGTCGGGATGATCGGTTGGCGAGTTCGGTTGAATGCGAGCGCCCAAATATCCGCGCGCACCGATTTGGCTGCCAGGAAGCGGATTAAACACCTTGGCACCGACCGCAATCAGCTCCTGATTGCTCATCAGCTTCACCAGACAACCGATCACATCGCTGGACAGGCCCGGCATGATGCGTTGGATCTCGGGCTCGGGTTGGCTGAGCACAAATCGCTTCAGTTCAATCAGCGTCCAGGAGGAGATTTCTTGAGCCGTCGCTGCATCCAAGCTGGAACGCAGAGCTTGATACAAGGAGTCCTTTAACGGAGGATGCTGGTTGATGTCTGCTAGCCGAGTGTTCTCTAGGAGGCTGCGAGCCATGGCCCGGTGCTGATCATCACTGGCCGCCACGCCAACGATATGATCCCCTTCCTTGAATTCGTTGGCCGCACCCAGCAGCCGCTTGTAAAGTCGACCGTCCCACGCACCTTCGACACGCTGAATGTACCCGATTAATCCTTCGGCGGGTTGCGCAGGAGGCAGGGTGGAGGTTGAGGTGGCGGTCTGATCAGCGATACTGGGGTGCGAGACCAGACTGGCACCGGCATAGCCAGCCATCGCAGCGGTCTTGACAAACTTTCGCCGAGAGAAAAACGCCACGCGCGATATCCCCGCCACCTAAAGAAATCTCAAAAGTACACCAGGAATCCCCGATTGGAAAATGCAGTTCGGCAGTGTTGTATGGGCAAGCTAAACGTCAACTCTTTGCCTTGGCAAACAGCTCGTTGACAAAGCTCCAGTTCACCACGTTCCACCAAGCCGTCACGTAATTGGCCCGCAGGTTCTGGTACTTCAAGTAATAGGCATGCTCCCACACATCGACACCCAGCAGAGGCGACATGCCTTTGGAAACAGGCGTATCCTGGTTGGCCGTCGCCATGATTTCCAATTTGCCATTGGAAGCAACCAGCCAAGCCCAGCCGCTGCCAAACTGCCCGGCTGCTGCCGCTGCAAAGGCCTGTTGAAATTTTTCAAAGCCGCCGAAAGTCGAATCGATCGCTTTGCCAACTTGGCCGCGATCCTGATTCCCACCGTTGGGAGCCATCATCTTCCAAAAGAGAGTATGATTCAGATGTCCGCCGCCATTGTTGCGCACCGTCGTGCGAATCGACTCGGGCACGCTATCCAGATTGGCCAATAGTTCTTCGATCGGCTTGGATTGAAGCTGCGGATGATCGGCCAGCGCCTTGTTCAAATTGTTGATGTAAGCTTGATGGTGTTTGCCATGATGGATCTCCATCGTCTGAGCGTCGATGTGTGGTTCCAAAGCGTCTTTGGCGTAATCCAACTCAGGCAACTTAGCTTCGGCAGCCGAGGCGGTCTGGCTGGTGGAAGCCAACATCGCCGCCGCACTGGCAACGCCCACGCTTGAAATTAAATCACGTCGATTCAGGCTCATTTTATTTCTCCGTCGTTAAAGGATTCGAGTTAAAGGATCGTTTGCGAAACGCTGTCAAGCTACTCAACAGCCGGAGTGCCATGCACCAGGTTTTTCTGTCACTAGCCGGAGTGCTTTAGCACCCGGTACTCTTGCCTTGCCATCAAGGTTTTCACGACACCCGGACGCTCACAAAAGTATCCGGCTTCATTCCCACAATTTTCACTAGACGGCCATCCGACCCCAGCCAGCCTTTGATCGCATCCAATTTTCGACCACATGCACCTACAGGATACTAGTCCGAATTGGGGTTCAGTTTGGAATGCACCGCAAAAGAGCTTAACCTGACTTCCGGTTTGATGGAAGATAACGTGAGAGGTGTCTTGGAGTCGCCTATATGGGGGGTGAGGTGGCAGGCTAATGCCATGTGCCTTTGCCCTGTGCGGAATTCTAGTGAAATTTGGAATTCTTTGTGATTTCGACGTGGCTCTTGCCCTGGCGGATGGCACGTGCGATTAGCCCTCTACTATTGCGGGCGGCAAAGCGAGCAGAGCGGACTGGAGGGATTGCGCCTTTGTTAACAAATGTACCTTGGCGGGTGACTTTTGGTATTCTTTTGATTATACTAGGCGCTCGAACTTTGGCGGGAGAAACTTTCAAGGCATGCGCAAATCGTTTGATTGGTGACAACATGAAGGCGTGTCCTATGCCAATTCTTGTTACATCAACATAGTTGATATTTCTGTTTTTCAATTCGATTGGGAGGATTAAGTATGAAGAAGTTGTTTAGTTCTATCGTCTGTTTGGCGATCGTGACCGGCCTGATGTCGGTCGCTCATGCAGCGATTACTCTGCAGCCAATGTCTACGTTTGGCGGCGGAGATGGTTGGCTATCGCCCACGGAGGCTGGGGGTACCTTGTCCGTAAGTAATCAAGTGCGTTCGATGGGCTTCGATCCGTCTACATCCACGCTTCTGATTCCGTCGGGCGCTAACACCATTCAGCGGATCAATGGTACAACTGGTGCCTACCAGGGGCCAACGTTCAATAACACAGGCGTCAGTGGTGGTGTCATCGGATTAAACACGGTGGCAGCAACTTCCGACGGCGTCATCTATGCGTCAAACCTAACTACGAATTCAACCAACAGCCCTTTCAAGATATATCGTTGGACATCCGATGGCTCTGCGCCGACTGTCGCCTATTCAGGGAATGCTGGCTTGGCCGGAGTGCGCGTTGGTGATAACATCGCAGTGACTGGTGCAGACGCAACCGGTTTGCTGGGGTTCGGCTTCGGCAGCACCAGTAATGGTTTTGCCACAGTAACCACTGGACCCGCTGGCGTTGCAACGGGCGTGGCACCAATTACAGCCACACTACCATTGACTGCGCCTGCTGTCGGCCAATTTCGATTGGGTTTGGCATTCGTGAGTCCCACTTCGGTGATCGGAACGCAGAATAGCGCCATTCTGGCCAATGCTACATTCTCCGGTTCCAGCGGCACTCTCGCTTCCAGCCTGACTTTGCCTAACGGCGGTTCACAGCGCGGTGTTGGCTATGCGGTCGTCGGCGGCCAGCCCCTATTGGCCACTATCGATACCGGCAATAACGCGGTAAGGCTGTACGATGCCACGAATCTGGCTTCGCCCGTGCTTCTGGACACCAAGAATCTTACCACGAGTAGCGTCTCTAATACCAACGGGACCGCTCAGGTCGTGTTTGGAACCCTGAATGGCCAAGCTGTTTTGTATGCACTGAACTCCAACAACGGTATCCAAGCCTTCAGCGTTGTACCAGAGCCAGGAGCCGGTTTGCTGGCGTTGGTTGCTGGAGTTGCAGCTTGTGTCCGTCGACGTCGCAAGTAGGCTTTGCCGACCAAAGCTAACTTTTTAGTTCAGTTGATGGACTGATGACTAGCTGCGTCAGAGTAGAAATCATAACTAGCCAGACAATCTTTCGAGAGGTTGCCTGGCTTTTTTTAGTCAGCCTGAACCTAATCTCAGAACTCCTGTTCTGTGAGGATTAGCCCGCCGCTCTAAACATCTCTAAATTCGTTTCGACCAACGGAAATATGGGGCAGGAGCCACTCACTCCCGAGATCCGCAAGCATTCGCTTAAAAAGATGTTTAGAGCGATGGGATAAACCTCTTAGTGACTTTTTGCTCGAAAAGTGGCCTTAACACTATTTATTTTGTCGGCAATGTGCGAAACGCCAGTGATTTACCGGCCGGTTCAATGGCCCCATCGCGTTTTTCCGCTTCGTCAGGCGACGGCAAAGTGATCATGCCTGACAACTGGCCAGCGTCGTTGATCGCATAGACCATGCTGAAAGGATCAGCGCTAAGACGCAGCGGCTGGATATTTCCATCCGCGTTCCAGCGACAGGCCTTGGGGCCGCCCTCTGGTCCAGGGGGGCCGTCGCTCCAGCCAACGATCATGCCTTGGGAATTGATGTCACGCGCCTCGCCCGAATGGTCGCCTGGGAGTAGATCGAGCACTTGAAGCTCACCCGTCGGTGATAAATAACAGGGTTGGCGTCCTTTCTTACCCAAATTGGAACCGACGATCTGTCCTAAGTTGTTAAGTCCGCGTACATAAAGTTGCTCAGCGGTAAGCTGCTGTGGATGCCACAGGCCATCGCGATATCGCCAAACCAACAGAGCACTATCGATCGAGCCATCCGGAAGAATGGCTTGGGTGCAGCAACCGGCGGCGATCTGTCCATCGGGCGAGATCAGCAGCGTGCTGGACATCAGGTAAGGGTTGTAATCAAAATGAGTGGTGAGCACCGTAAATTCCCAGGCTTGGGTCTGCTCCCGCCACTGCCATACCACCGGTCGCAAGCGCTCGTGCCCCGTGCTGTATCCACTGATTCGTGTGCCATCTGCGCTGATATCCTGAGCATGGGAAGCTGAATCATCGTCGGGTAATGGCAAGATTTCAAGCTTCTCCATAAACGGCTTCCATACGACCGCTCGCAGACTACCCTCGGGGTGCCCAATGGGGCGACTGGCATAACCTACGACAACATCATTATCACTGATGGCACAGGCTTCCACATTGGTGAAATCCACGGGAACAGGCATGTCTGCGGATTGGTCAGCTTTGCAAAAAAAGGAAACGCTGCGCAGGATGGTTTTGTCGGCATTGGCAACCTCGCGGCTGCCAATCATCGCTCCCAGAGCATTGATGGCGGTCGCTTGGGACAGGGTCTCCGAGTTTAGAAGAATTTCGACCCGGTGGCCTTCATGATCAGCCTGAGCGATTTCAATCTTTTGCATTTTCGCCGCAGAAGACGCGGGAACTGCTTCCGGCAAGACCGCCCATAACCAACCAGCGATCAAGCCAGCCAGAGGTAATGCTAGCACCGCTTTGGTCCGCAACATAAAAAGATGCTCCTATCAGGAGGGTTATATCGAGCGACAGACAACGTGGATCTGCCTTGAATCGATGAGCTACTTTGCGTATTCTCCCAGAATAAGTGCTTTCTGTCGACAGCGTGGATAACCGGCCTTAAGCAAGTACCGGATGGCGCGTTGGATCTTACGTTCCTCGTAACCCGATCGAGTTTCCCCGATGCGACCCAGCACCAGCATTGTACCAAGCAAAGTCTTAATCACCCAGTTGAGTCCTGTTCGCGACATCTTATTGGCGTTGCCCTTGGCCGTAGACATCAAGCGACTGTGGCCAACAGCGAATGTTAGTTGGTTGATCGAGTGTGATTGCCAAGGATTATTGGAACAGCACCCCTGTGTCGACGAAGTGATCCGTATCGACCGCGGGTGGTTGAGACGCCCATCGGGATGGAAGAAGATGCGTCAGCAGATTCGCCAGCGCCAATTTGATGTGGTTTTTGATCCTCAAGGACTAACTAAAAGCGCGCTCTTAGGCAAGATTTCTGGAGCCAGCACACGGGTTGGATTCGACTCAAGTCGCGGTCGTGAACTGGCACCCTGGCTGGCCACTCGGCGCATACATGCAACGGCCAGACATCAGGTCGATGTGATTCGCCAATTGTTGTCACCTTGGAACGAAGTGGTTCCCGGCGCGGGTGATTTCGCTATGCCGAAGCTGTCTGAGCTTCACGAGAAGGTTGATCGAATCTTGCAGTCTAGTGCAGTCAGTCCAATTTTTCCGTGGTTCGCGATTCACGCAGGAGCGGTTTGGCCTACTTCCGTTTGGCCCGCCGAGCGACTAGGGCAAGTGGCGCGTCACCTGTTCGAAGAACATAACTTGAGATCGTTCGTATTGTGGCTGAGCGAAGACGAGCGGTTGCATGCCAATGTAGTGGCTGAAGCAAGCCAAGGCGCAGCGAGGATGGTTGATTGTGACGACCTACCCACTGCGATGGAGCTTCTGCGCCGTCCGATTTTCCTGTTGTCTGGCGATTCTGAAATGCTTCAGTTGGCAAGTGCCGTAAAGACTCCTTGCCTGAGTCTCCATGGACCCACTTGGGCCGACGAAATCGGACCTTACAATAACGCGGGTTGCTCTATTCAAAGTCCTCTGCCAAACCTCACGAAGCGAATGGTACGACGCGGCCCCAATACGGCGATGCAGGCCATTGAACTGGAGGAAGTGCTCTATCATGCACAGCGTCTAGTCGCTCGCTTGCTCGGGCAAAGTGCTCATGCGCCTGCTGCGTAACGCCTAGGACTTAGCTTGTGCTACGCCTTGCTTTTGGGCCAGAAATTCAGCCATGACCCCGAGCTAGTAGTGGATGCAGCCTGAGCTGCTGCGTCTGGGGCTGGTTGCTGGCCGTCGCTTTCCAAGAGGTCAGCCAAGCCTTTGATGGCGATTGTGACAGGCGCCTTGGGCGACTGCTCTAGAAGCGGGGTGCCGTTATTGCGAACTTCCACCATCGTGCGATAGTCGTTGGGGATCTGGAAAAAGATGTCGCGACCAATGGTCTCGCGTGCTTTTTTCAGTTTGATTTGCCCACTCTCAAGACCGACTCGATTGACGATAATTTTAGTCTTTTCGGCCAATCCATCGATTTGATCAAACGACAATTGCAAACGCACCAAGTTTCTAAGGCAGGGCAGGTCCAACTGAACAACGACCAGCACATCTGTAGCGAATTCGAATGCCGCTTGATCCAGGTCGGTAAACGCCTTGGATGTGTCAACAATTATGTGTGTGAAAGTCGCCTTCAAAAGTCCAAAAACGCGTCGCAAAGACTCTGGTGTGATCATGCTGGCTTCCTGCAACTGAACAGGGCGAGGAAGCAAATAGAGTCCTGAACGGTGCTTGGTTAAAGAGCGCTTGAGCAGTTGGAAGTCTAGTCGAGCTACGTTTTGAGTCACATCAATCAGGCTGAATTCTGGAATAGCATCCAAGAACACATCCGCATCGCCAATGGCCAAATCCAAGTCCACCAGGCAAACCGTGTTCTCTGGATTTGCGGCCAGCATACAACCCAGGTTGACACCTAAACTGGTACAGCCCACACCACCTGAAGCTCCACAGATCGAAATCACTTTGCTGGTGCGGACCTTGCCGCCTGAACCACCGAACTTAGCTTGTGCAATTCTACCCAGCGCAGAATTCATGTCCTCGATACTAACAGGACTGGTCAGAAACTCACGCGCCCCGGCTCGCATGGCCTGAAGAATCAAGCTGCCTTCCGTGCTGCGACTAACGGCCAGTACGCAGCAATTGGGCGCGTCGGTGCGCATTCGATTGAGCAACGATACGGCACGCTCTGGGTCAGCATCCAAACTGATAACAGCCGCATCGGGCGTCGATTGTTCGACGACATCAGGAAAAAATTCGTAGCGCGAACATTCTGCGTCTAGCCATACCTGATCCATGCCCAGCAACATACGCTTGAGCGCTTCTCGCGAAGTATCGTTGGGGTCCAGCAGTGCTAGTCGAAGTACGCTACTCATATCAATTTCTCAGTTAGAGGCATTTTGCAAACTATCGAACTTTGGCTGCCGGCGGTCTGGCAGCAGACTGCTGTGCCGACCATGTTGAATTGACCAATTGGTTTTCAGCCAGAACAGGCGCATGTGGACCGACACTCATCGCCGGTGACTGCGATCGTGTTGGCAGGTTGTAGCTCATTCCAGGCATGGCAGTGGCAGGCATCGGGCCAGCCTGTTCGATCAGCCCATGGTTGGGACCGCAGCCAGGCGCACAATTGCCATTGCCAGTAACCGGTACTTCCATGTAACCCTTGAAGTAGAACTCGCAGTCCGTCGGACTTTCGGTTGAGACACCGGGCACGACTGGAGGAACTTGGTGCGGTTCCATCGCGCCGGCATAGTCCGGAGTGACTGTGATTAGCAATTCGACTTCGTTTTGCTCTTCACGCACGCGTCGGAAGAACACACCCAGGTAAGGAACGTCGGCCAGTCCAGGTAAGCCTGAATTGATCGATTCGGTTCGCACCTGCAGAAGACCACCCAAAGCCAGAGTCTGTCCAGCATTCAGCTCAACACCCGTTTCCAGGAATCGGCTACGCAAGCCGGGAACTGAGATTCCAGACAGCTCGACACTACGACTTGGGTCGATTTCGCTGATGTAGGGACGCACTTCCAAGTAGATTCGTCCGTTGCCCAAGACCTTGGCAACATAGTCCAGTCGAGTCCCAAATTCGCGGTACTGAATGGCTACTTGGTTCAGACCAGCGGGCACCAGAATGGGAATTTCTCCACCCACGTTAAAACTGGCTGGTCGACCATCTACGGCTGTCAGCGTGGGACTGGCCAGTACTTTGATCAGATTGTTTCGACGCAACGCTTCAATGGCGGTTTGAAATCTGGTTCCGCCGTCTACGATTGAAAATTCAAAGGTCTGATTACCCGAGGGAGCAGCTCCAATTCCGGATCCTGCCAGTACTCCGGCTACGCTTGAAACAATACTGTCGTTTCCATTAACTAGTGCCCAGTCGACTCCCAGGTTACGCAGTTTAGTTCGCGACACTTCCATTAGCTGAGTGTGCAACTGAATGGTGTGCACACCGGTGACGGTCACTCGATTGATCACGGTTGGAAAATACTGTTGAGCGATCAGGGTCAATGTATCTACGTCAGCGGCACGACTAACATAGCCGTTAACGATGATACCCTGAGAAATTGGCGTTAGTTCTAAAGTCGCTTGGGGAAAGGTGCGGCGCAGGATGGTTTCTAGCTCGCGCACGTCGCCCATGACCATGACTTCTACCGTAGCCACCGATTCATCCGCCCCTAGAAGGTTGACCTGCGTAACGCCGGTCTTGAGAGCGGAGATCTGCAATCGATTTCCGCCTTCAAGCGGAATGGCGTTGATCACTTCCGGGTTCTGGATGCGAACTCGTTTAAACGGTTGTTCGGCAACGATTTCGCGGCTGGTGTTGACCACCATCTCCAGCGACTGCCTATTGCTGTTGGGATCAACGGTCAGCGCGGAATTGGTCAACGTCCACTGACTGGTCAGATCCTTTTGAGCCAAACAGTGGTCGGTTCCGCTGACGGCACCGCAGAGACCGGCTAGGGTCGCAATGGTCCACGACCGGATTCTTGCGCCTAGTAGCGCTCGCATGCTAACGACAGCCATCAGTAAACATCCTTGTTTCGATGAAATCTGCAGCTCACAGGCGTCCCTGCCTGATTCTGACCGCAAACCGACCGTCAACGAATAGTGTATTCAGTTTCTAATTTGCTGTTGCCGCTATCGTTTGGGCAACAGCATAAAATTCTTGAAGGGACTTCTCGATCAATCGATCAAGGGAGTCGCCTTCTCTGGCTTCTTGCTGGACTCGGTGGCCTGGGACTGAGTACCTTGAGGTGCCGGTTGAGCGGGCGCTGCGGCAGCCTCGGCACCCGGAGTACCAGGCGTCGTATTTGGATATGTCGGCGAATAACCGCCATAACCTGAATAAGAACCCCAGGGATTTGTTGGAGGTGCGGAAGTTGAGGGTTTTGGGTCATCTTTAACCTCGCGAGGCACTTCGTTGCCTGAGTATTGATATCGAGTGACACCGCCGGGAGTGATGATCAGTATTTCGCTCTTATTTTCCGCTGGAGGCACTGGTTCAGGCTTGGCTGGAGCAGCTACCAGACTGGGCGCGGGTTCGTTTTCCTCAGGCTGCTGACCGTCGGCCAATGGGTCGGCGCTATTCTCGCGCGCCCAACTGATAAAAGAGTCCCCAACGTCCTCACCCTCTTTCAGTTCGCCATTGCCCCCTAAGGGGCGCAAGTTAAGTTCCAAGCGACCAATGCTATTGGCCAGCATCAATGCTTGGTTTTGGCTCTGTTTAATCAGCAATTGAAAGACGGTGTTCTTGCCGCCTTTATTTTCAACTTCGCGACTGCTATTGCCATTGATCGCAAATACTTGGACCTTGCTGACGACAGTCCGAATCTCTTTTTGTTTTTTGTTTTTGCCGATGTCGAAGATACCTGAAACGTCAACAAAGTCGCCCGGCTTGATGTAGTTGTTATCAAATATGATGTTAAAAAGCGTATGGCCTGCGGGAATTTGAGTCGAAAGGCTGTTGTTCGAGTCGGCTACTTTGGGCTCGATGATCGGTTCGCCAGGAAAAATGCCTTGGCTAGCAAATTTGCCATCGATCTGTTCAATCTTGGTAATGGCACCTTGAGGGATCTTCGACTTTGGCCACTTTTCCAGCTTGACCTTGTCCGCGGATAACTGACTGGCGGTCTTGATTTCACGCACTGCGACAAGAATTTCGACGTGTGCTTCGCCGGCAGGTTTGGCATCGCGATCCATGATGGTCTTGCTGACTGCGACTGCAGCCACCATACCGCATCCCAAAGCCACTGCTAAAAGAACTAATGATTTACCGCGCATTGCCGAAACTGCCTTTTTCCTATTTAGAAGTGCGGGGGCGTCGATTCCATTCGCCCGTCCCTGCCTGGCTCGCTATGCCCCAGAATTCGTTTCTGGGACTAGTATTGAAGCGTCACTCTGCTAGTAATCCGCTTCAATGCTATCATTGGCATTGCGTGTCATCCGTAATGAGTCATTTTCTGTATCGTCAACCATTCCACCTAAATGTCAGATATTGGCCAGGAAGTAGTATTTACTCAAACCTAAAATTCTATTGGGCAATTCTAACTGCCAGTGGTCAGATTGGGCGCTATAAGCCAGCACCTATCGATTGACCGCGCAGCTTCATACAACCTACCTAATCGTCACGTCGACTGGCTACCGAAAAGAGTTTTTGACGAAAATAGGCGGGGAACTTGGTGCAAAGAAACACCCGCAGGGGTCATCCATGGTTTTGATAACCGCTGCGCGTGCGAAATACTAGGTTTTAGCCAGCAATCATCGGCGACCTGTGGTCTGGATGATCCAATGGGCGGCTTAAATCAATCCGGCAAAGGCAAAGTAGCCGATCGCAGCGATTGTCATAGGGATTCCGTAAGGTAGCAGTCGCATTCGAGGTTTGCGTTCCTGAGAAATCTCGTACAGTTTATCAGCGTTTCGCACGGTTACGATCTCACGAAGGATACTTTGAGCCTGAGCGTAGTGCTTTTGCCATTCACCGCTTAATGCGATTTGAATCGATGCCATGATAGCACCGACGATGGTGGTGGCCACAAAAATGTACCAGGTGTGTTCGATGTGAACAAAGGCAGCAATTCCGGCAAGTAGCTTGACATCTCCGGCTCCCATGCCGCCGATCAAATGCAGGCCAAACAGTAGAGCCAGGCCGAACAGTGTAGCCAAAAGGCTCCAGCCAAGTCCCGAGAATCCGCCAACTGCCGCGCTGTAAATCCACCCGGAAACGATCAGTGGGTAGGTGATTTTGTTGGGTACCTTCAGATACAGCCCATCAATCACGGCTGCTACTACCAAGGTTACGGATACGGTCCACATTACCCAATTGTCAACGATTTGTTCTACGATTGCATCCATTTCTTGTTCCCCATGGTTGGCACTGTGCTGGATCAGAGTGCCCTAAAGTGTTTTTTCAAAGGTGTGACCCGATATCACGGCGTCCCTTAGCGAAGGTTGATCATCCACACGAGGGCTGATGTCATTACCGTTCCCAGGAAGCAGGCAAGTTCCCACATTCCGGCTAGAGATTCAACGGGTATCAGGTAGGGTGTCATTATTTCTGCTTGCCTTGCCGCCTAAACTTGCGCGGTCTTATTGTTTCAAAAATTAAGTTCATCTACTTTTGTGACTGACAAACTCAGCCCGGTGATCGCGGGCAATCGCGCCGCAATCACCGGACAATTTGTTTGTCAGGCTTGCAATCAAGCCAAACCGGTAAACAGACTAGTTACCGGCAGAGTTCATGCCGTCAACAACGTCTTGGAACGTTTCATTAGCGGTTGTACCGATAGTGGTGATAGTTCCCAAGCAAACCACAACGATCAACGCCAACATAACGGCGTATTCAACCGCAGTTGGTCCGTCCTCAGAAGCGAGGAAACGCTGTACCTTCAAGGCGAAATTCTTCATAGCAACTCTCCAATTGCGAGATACCCGCTTGGCGGGCGAACAGTGAAAATGAGTGCCTGAGAAAATCGAAGTTTCGCCACTTTCGATCTAACCAAGCTACTCGACTAACAATTCCCACTGGAACTGCACAGGAAACTTAGGTCAAAATGAGGACCAGTCAAACTTTGCGGCCCAAAACTTTGAGGAAACCGGATAAATTTTCCCTCAGCGCGCGTCCTCTCCCTGCCCTGCGTACTGCTCAACTGGCATAATCGCTACCAGTGGATTTTTCGGTTCCCTATGTCAGCCGTCACACCAACTTGCATAGTTCCATCATGCCGGCATTCAAGAGCCTATTTTTTTCAGTCAGTCGTTGGCAGTTCTTGGGGATAGTCACGCTGTTGGCAGGTTACATTCCGCTGATGTTTGTCAGTGGAGTCTGGTCGGTGCTGGCTCCGCCGCTGGCCATGTCCGTGACTACCCAGCTTTGGTCGATCAGACCGCGCACCGTGTCCACCATTCTGCTTTTGGCCTTCAGCTTGCTGCTACTGGCTAGGTGGCAGTGGGCTTGGATGCCGTGGACGCATCTAATGGCCAGTCTATTGGTCCAGTTATTCATAGCCATTACCTATTGGCTGGCCACTCGAAGCCCTCGAGGGCTGTTCAAGACTACTCAGCGACTCAAGTCTCGGATCGAAAGGCAAAGATCGGAATTCGAACTGGCCCGTAGCGTGCAGCAGGAGACGCTCAAGGGTTTTGAATCGAACCGAGATTTGTTGCTGGAGCATTTGCCCGTACATGTTGTACAAAAAGACGCGACGGGGCGCTTCACCGATTGCAATCAATCGTTCTGTCAATTGCTGAAATTGCCAAAATCCGAAATCATCGGCAAGCGTGACATCGACTTATTTCCAACTCAGTCGGCTGAAAAGTTTGCCAGAGATGACCAGCAGGTGATGCGACTTGGAACCGTATTTGACGATGTCGAACGTACCGAACTGCCCGACAGGACAACCTCCTACATGCACGTTCGCAAGGCACCGTTGCATGATCTTAGCGGTGAAGTTTCGGGAGTCTTGATCATTTTCTGGGATGTTACGCGGGAACATTTGGCCAGTCAGGAGCTTCTGCGAATTCAGTCGCTGACTCACGCGATCATTAACGCCACCTTAGATGCAGTTCTATTGGTTGACATTGACGGATTTGTCCTGGAGGCCAACCCTGCGTCGGAACTGGTTTTGGGTTACACTCGAGACCAGGTGGCCAGCCACCCGCCACTGGGTTCCATTTTACAGACGGCGCTAGTGGAACCTGGCCAGAGATCCGATCAGCCTAATGACTCACAGCAAACATTCCAACGCAAGACATCCATCAGTCGCATCATGCAGGCCGCTACCGGGACCCGCATTGAAGCCCAAGTGCGTCGCAAGGATGACCAGTGGTTTGACGCTGAAATTTCTGCTCACCCGCTTTCCATTGAAGATAAACAACAGGGCTGGGCGTTGTTTCTTCGGGATATTACTGAGCGTAAAAACAGCGAGCAACAGCTTCGCAAGCTCAAAGAGGCTGCTGAGCATGCTAACGCTGCCAAGAGCGAATTCGTAGCCAACATCAGCCACGAACTCCGGACGCCGCTAACTGGAATCATTGGTTTGCTGGATCTGTTGCAGCGCGGAGATATCGACAGTCGCCAACAAAATTACCTGCAGTTGGCTCAAATGTCTTCCAATAATCTGTTGCGATTGATCGACGACTTGCTGGATTTCTCAAAGCTAGAAGCTGGTCAATTGGAACTGGAACAGGAACCGTTTAGCCTACGTCAATGTGTCGAAGAGGCGGCTGTATCGATGGCGGCTCGGGCTCAACTGCGTGGTCTGGAGTTGATCGTCGATTTATCAGATGGCCTGGATGGAATTCAAACTGGTGACGCTCATCGAATCAAACAGATTTTGTTAAATCTGATTGGTAACGCCATCAAATTCACTCAGCAGGGCGATATTCTGGTGCGAGCAAGCCAAGTCGCTGAAAGGGCGGTTGGACAGGTACTGTATCGCATCGAAGTGCATGACTCGGGCATCGGTGTCCCCCAGTCGCAGCGAGCGCTGATCTTTGATGCCTTCCGGCAAGCAGACTACAGCACGACCAGGCGGTTCGGAGGCACCGGACTTGGGCTGGCGATCTGTCGTGATCTGGTTCACCGAATGAACGGACGAATTATGGTAACCGATTCAGAGCTGGTAGGCTTCGATGACGACGCGCACCAAGGCCGTGGAAGCTGCTTTGCTGTAGAAGTTCCCCTCAATACAACGCCCTCTCTGTCGCGTCCCGCTACCGAAAACGCACGTCAAGAAATCGTGTTGATCGCCCCCGATTCGCTGTGGCGGAAGACTTTGGAAGGTTACCTGAGTGGTATGAGCTTTAGAATCACCGGCCTAACCGCCGAACAATTGCGAGCGCGTCAGCCAAGTCGATTGTTCACGGCTGGTAATCATACTATTGTCATGCTAGACAGTCGTGAATTGAATGGTCTGGCAGAATTTTCGCCACCTGTTGTCGAACGTTGGGTGCTGATCGCACCTTTGGCGCAGGTTCAGTCGCTTTTGTTGCCTAAGTGGCTTAATCATGCTGACGTTCGATGGCTCTCGCGCCCGGTTCGCTATACGGAGCTGGAAAGCGTCTTGCTGCCAAGTGCTTCGCAAGCTCAGCGACCGGCGGACACCCGACCCAATTCAGCGATGATACGGCGAGCTAAGGTGCTGCTGGTCGAAGACAACCCTATCAGCCAAACGGTCATTCGCGATATGCTAGAGAATCTGGGACACCATGTTACCCTTGCCGACAACGGAAAGACGGCCGTTTCGATGTGTGAACAAAATCGATTCGATTTGGTGCTGATGGATATCCAAATGCCCGAACTGGATGGTCTGCAAGCCACCAAACAGATTCGATTGGCGCAGCAGCCTGATAGAATCCAAGTCATCTATGCATTGACGGCACATGCCACCAGCGAAGATCGGACTCAGTGCCTTTCCGCAGGAATGAACGGATTTCTGGAAAAACCAATCACGCTGGACGCGCTCAATTCAGCCGTTGCTCAAGCGATTGGCCAATATCGCCTTGCGCCAGCCATGCCGCTTCCGGGTGAACTATCCGGTACCGATCAGACTAGTGAAGTCATTTATGATTTGCCCGAACAGGAAGTTCCGGGCCCCGAGACCGTCGCGCTAGAAGGGCCAAGTTGGGCCGAACTGGTCAATCGAATCAACAATAACGAGCGGCTGCTGCGTGACGTATTGGAACTTGTTGGGCGGGAAGCCCCACGATTGGGACGAGCCTTCACGGCCGCATTGCAAAAAAACAACATCAAAGACGCTCGACGGCACATCCACACCTTCAAAAGCAACGCCAGGCAGCTTGGTTTGACCCGTGTCGGCGATTTTGCTCAGCACCTTGAAATCATGGCCAAGCAAGAACAGACTCAGTCGCTGGCGAAATACAGTCAAACCGTCCAACTACTTGGCGATGCAATTGCCGATTGGGCTCAGCAATTGCTCCAACAACATAGTTCGACTTAGGATCAATTGAGGAGTACATTTCTGGCTGTCAAAATCTGGCGAATCGGTTAGATTATCCCACCTTGGCGGTTCACATCCTGCGACTATGAACGCCCGGTCGACCCATGGAACGCAGTGCATTGGCTGGCCACAACGATTCAACGACACAAGCCGAGGAAAAGCAAATATGGGACGTGCATTTGAAGTTCGTAAGGTGTCCATGGCCAAGACAGCCGGACAAAAGTCCAAACTTTACTCGAAGTATGGCAAGCAGCTTTACGTGGCTGCCAAGAACGGCGGTGCTGACCCCTCGGCCAATTTGGTTCTGCGTGGTCTGATCGAAAAGGCCAAACGCGAACAGGTGCCGGGCCATGTGATTGAAAAAGCGATTGAAAAAGCAAGCGGTCTTGGCGGCGAGGACTTTGTCGCGCTGCGCTATGAAGGCTATGGTCCGGGCAGTTGCGCCGTGATTGTAGACTGCTTAACCGGCAACAATAACCGAACCATTACCGATGTAAGAAACTGCTTCACCAAAACCAATTCTAAAATGGGCGCTCCCGGATCGGTCATTCACAGCTTTGATCACCTAGCTATTTTCTCCTTCCGAAATATCGAAGGTGACGCAGTCTTGGAAGCTTTGCTATCAGCCGATGTCGATGTGTCGGATATGGAAAGCGAGGAGGGCCTGGTGACCGTCTTCACGCCACCTGCGCAGTCGAACAAGACGAAGACGGCGCTACTTGAAACGTTTCCAGCAATCTCGCTAGAAGTCGAAGAAATCGCATTTATTCCGGCCGCTCGAGTGGAAATCAGCCCAGAGGATCGGCCGCTATTTGACAAGTTCATTGGCATGCTGAATGACTGCGACGATGTTCAGGACGTTTATCATAACGCAAACCTTATCTAGTCGCCCAATCGAGACACCTCGATTCCGTGCAATCTAAAGCCACCTTGCTGAACTTGGAAGTCTAAGGTCAAGTTATCCTTAACCGAATAGGGACCCAATTCCAAAATCGTTGTTGCAGGGTTATTTTCAGCGCTGACAGGGACCAGAATTTCTCCTTCAGACAACTGACCGTTAGCCAGGATGCTTAACCTGCTGCTGTTAAGCGGAGCAACGCTGGCGGATGCGGTGTCTTGGTCTGTTGTGCCGCTGAGAATCAGTTTGATTTGATACTGGGCCGGTTGGTCATTGGGGCCAAGCAAAGGAAGCGTCACCTGCTGGAGTCCTTCAACCCAGGAGGATGCCACCCACTGCAAAACATCACGGGAAGGAGCGACCAGCGACTCGGTGATACTTTTGAATCTTCCCGATTCAGAAAGCACCTGTTGCAAGTTCAAGTCGACGCCCAGCGAAGTCTCCTTGTATGCAGCCCGGCGCGGATAGGATAGCCAAAACTTGCCGCTCGCGTCTCGACGATCTCCGGGGGCACCTAAATTGATTGCCATCGATTGCACTGGAGTCAACGAACCGACCGCGCTGTGAATCGTCCAACGGTATTGCTGTGGTCTAGGTTCCAGGACGATCGTCGAAGCGATCGAAAACTGACAAACGCAACCCGCACTGGCTTCAGGAATCATCACCAGTCCATTGGCGGGAATCGCGTTGATCCAGCAGCCTAACCGATGTCCTGAGAAATGGTTTGTACCCGAGTCGGATTCCAGGTCATAAAAGGCAGTGTCCCCTGACCGGAACATCAACAGTCCGGACTCGCAGCCAGTCAGTATCCCGCAGTGGTGGCCCGTCCGCATCAAGCTCCATGGCACCTTCTGGCCTGTGGTTGGATGCACTCGAGTCAGTTGATCGCCGGTCTGTAGGTTGAACGACCAGGGTTCGGCAAGCACCTTGTCGCCAATGACGATGGGGCGCCCTTTGTAATTGGCATCTTTGGCCCACTTCTGGTACCCTTGATCGGCAGACAATGCCACTAGGCGCCTCCTGCTAAAAGTGCCTGTAACGAACTGCTCCCAGAAGTGACCATTGGCGTTGGCACCGCCCAGAATCAAAGTGCCGTCATGATACATCAAAGTCAGTTTTCCGCCGCCTATCCCAATATCGCTGCAATCCGTGACATCGACCGGATTGCCCCAAAGCTCGGCACCAGATTTTAGATCCAGCGCCACCGCTCGTCGGATGTCCGCTTTTTTGGCTCGCCGTTCCGCAAGCTCCTTCTCTTCGCCTTCTAGCAGCGCAATTTGCGACTTATCCTGCGCAAGAATCTCCTCGCGTTGCTGACTGCTGATCGAACTGTCGATGAAAAATACTTTGCCCGGCCCTAGGGCCACCGTGTGGTGAGAAATGTTGGCACCTTGATACTCCCAGGCATGAATACCAGATCCCAGTTCGATAGCGAACAACATATCGGTCGAATCGATGGTTGAGCGGCCCCGCCTCCTGAGCTTTTCATCGACTTCTTCCCTGACTGTGGCAGTACCGATCAAATGCCCTTCGGCGATCGCCATATATCCCCATTGGTGCTGGCCATCCTGCTTGCTGGGCGGCAAGTTATGAATCCTTACGATCTGTCCGCTAGCCGCATCCAGCTCAAAGCATTCGTCTTGGATAAAGTGAAACAATCGATCTTCGGTAGCCGCCAGGTTGCCAGGGTTTTGATTTTGAAACACACCCGTTCGGATCGCCTTCGGATTTTCCTGCTTCCAGAGAAACGTGCCGTTGTAAGCATCGTATGCGCTAATCGATGTATCGCCTTGCACAAATAGCCGGCCGCCAGTTGCCAATGGACCGACTGCTCCATCATGCCGATTGACCATTTCACCTGGGCCTGGATCTCCATACCATAAAACTCCCAACTCCGATTTCACTCGTGTTTCATTTCCGATCGCCGTATTGGCTGGCGTGCCATAAAGATGCGACCAACTGCCGGCACCAGGCAACGGACCACGCTTGAGCAATAGTACATCCGACACATTTTCGACATTGCTTTCGCTGGTCAACCCAAGCTCGGAAAGCCACCGCTGCGCAGATTGAAGTCGCTGCGACTTGACTGATGAATCGTCCGAGGCCAGCGAGATGAATGGTAGAGCGATCTTACCACCAACCGGTTTCAAGTGTCGCGCCAAAGATTCGTAGTTTGGCAGCGGGCCACCGCTGACATGCGCGTCGGACACAATCAGGTCAGCAAAATAGTTGGAATAAGGTAAAGCACTTTCCACATGATGCACTGCAATTCGGTGTCCATAAAGGCCACTGGCCAGCAATCGCTGTCGAGCCGATGCAACAGATTCTGCCGATCGGTCAACGGCATAGATCTTCAAATTGGTACGTTTGGCAAGTTCCTGGGCCAACCTACCTTGTTGATTATCTAAAACCAGACAGAAGCCGCGTTGGATACCAGTGGACTGGATAATTCTTTCCGCAGCTTGAGCATAAATGTCATCGTTAACATCTGCTGAACCTGCTCGGTCCTGCTGGGCAACCGAGTTGGACGGCTGGCGCGTGGTCGGGTCGTTTGTCGATCCAAAGACGAATATTTGTCCTTGATCATTGCTTGCCAAAAGATAGCCTTGGACAGCAACCAATCCGGTGACTTCGCCAGGAATATCGACCTTCCACTGCATCTGACCGGTTTGATGCGAATATCCGGTAACGTGCCCTTTACCTCCAACAAAAACCATATCCGAAGTGGCCAGTAGCGCTGAGCGCGAGTCACAAGCGGTGCGCCAGTCCACACCAACGTCGGCAATTTGGTCGATCTGATTCTGAATTTCCTGCAACTGCTCTTGCAGTTTTTGTTTCGCCTTGTCGGTCAACGGAATCGCTGATCGGCTGGCGTCGCGCAGCTTTAGCTTCAGTTCCTGTCGCTTGCGGCTGTTGACCGCGTATTCTGACAGCCGCATTTTGATCAGTTCCTTACCGGTGACTGAGAAAGCATTTTCGCCTTGCACGATCAACTCGCCACCTTCGAACCATCCATAACCCACTTCACCTGTACCTTGATCCATGGCAAGCCAATTGTGATCTCCGCTGGCAATCATCTGTCCTTGGACCAGGAGAGCGCGATAGCCGCCCACAACGCCGCCGGCCGTGGAGCGCCAAGAATGGGTTCTGGAGTGCATCAATTCACCGTTTTGTTTGCTGACGGCGATGGGCAGGGAACGTCCCGAAGGCACGAACAACTGTTGGTCATTGGCCAGCAAGTAGCCCTGAGGTGAAATGCCAGTACGACCAGCATCTAATTCGCTCAAATGGTCTTGCACCCATACGGTCGCCCCGGTCATTGCGTCAACACAGTACAGCAGGACTCGTTCGTGCGGAAATATACCGGCTCCGAAATAGGCCAAACCTTGGTCCACTAGTACGCCAGTACGAACCGGCCAGCGAGAGATCATTTCACCTCGCGCGATCAGACGATCATCGGCCGGCCCGGTGCGCAATTTCCAAATCAATTGTCCGCAGGTGGCGTCGATGCAGTAGACGTAGCCGTCGTCGGCACCCAAATAAATTTTTCCGTCGTTGTAGGTAGGTGCTAAGCGAATGGGCCCATCAACCACCATCGACCACAAAGTTTTTCCTGATACCAGTTCGCGGCACTGCAACTGATGGTCTACCGAAGAACCAAAATAGACTTTGCCGTCGACCACGATAGGATGAATCGCCGAGTCGTAGTTTAGACGGTTTTCCAATAGCAATTGCTCGTAGACCTTTCCTGCTGCAGTGGACCAGGCAGCTCGAAGTGGTGCTTCAGCTTGATAGGTCCAAGTGGGCGTGGTTCCAGGGGCGACAATAGCCAGCGTGGAACCGTGGCGATCATTGCCGCCGCGCCAAGTGGTCCATTGGTCTGCTGGAAGGTACTGAGCGTTAAGCACGCGATGGAAACCCACCATGACAGTTAATACAGCCAAGCTCCAGTGTATTTTTTGCATTTCACTACCTATCGAAAATACTTGAAAATTGACCTAACCCAATAATGGACTACTATGTTTGGCAAAAGTCGCCCTTGGGATCCTTTTGCATGATTGTAGCACATCGATCCCGGGCTGTGTTTCGTAGCATGTGGCGATTTCATCGTCGCCTAACAAATGCCGATTCATGCCAAAAAATTCGCAAAAAGTTGGTAACTGATCTTGCAATTCGCAGGGTGAGACAAGCGGGGCCATTGAAAATTGGTATTCAATTGTAGTGTTTGTCGAATTGTGACAACCACCTCAATAGATTCTCTTCTTCAGGACCGCCTGCCAAGAGACTTTCTGGTAGAAACCCGCTATTTTGCCGACTACGCGAGACGTTAGCGTATCGGGATGACGGTCAATTCGCCTATTGTAGAGTTATAACCATTCGTTTTGTTGTAATGAACCGTGCGTCACGCGCTGGATAGCAGCTCGCGAGCCCGGCTGCTTAGCTTGAATCGCTTGGGATGCTTCACCCCGCGATGTTGGTCGACGACATGCGGCTTGCCAGCTACTAGTTTGAATAGCTTGCCAAAGTTGGCTACTAGCTCCAGCCACGCTACGGTCGACAGGCCCAGCGAAAGCCGCTGCCAAACAGGCGGAGCATCGAATGGTGTCGTTCCTGGCTTTCCTGTGGCCAGTGTTCTGGCCGTCCAGTCCAGTAGCTCGATGTACTGCTGACTGGTTATATTCAAAAAACCTCGATCGCTACAACGATACCCGGACTGGCTGGGTTGTACCCGAAGCGCGTCGCGCAGTTCGTCCAGGTGAATCGGTGCCAAGCAGCGATCGGCAGGTTTTTCAGCAGGCTTCTGATCAATTTCACTAGGGCTGCCTAAACACGCCAACTCAACCTGCTGCTTCAAAGCCTGAACACGACGCTGCACTGAAGTGTAATCGCTTTGCTCCAGCGTCTGAGCTATAGCCGCTCGGATCGGATTCAAGTCCACATAGGCCGCACAGGCCAGCAAAGCCGATTCATCAAGCAATCGGACGGCACGGTATCTGGCCTCCCACACA
>JBIIJD010000019.1:0-70583 GCA_044234105.1 Aureliella sp.
CCCGATTGATCCGCTGAGCGATCGTTTGGCACATCAGCCGCATCCACCACGAGATATCGCTCAATCGACTGCGAATCTCCTTGAGCTTCACGCTGTCACCACGGATCGAATTCAACTGCGCCACTGTCGGCTCGCACGGCGAGCCGTCCGCATTGCGCTTCTGCGGACACAGCATCAGCCATCGCCGAGCCACCTCGGTATCATCCCAGGACTGCACCAGGTCGGGGCGCTGGCGTAATATCAAGTGGACGTGGTTAGAGAGTATCGAAAAGCAAAGTAGATCAATCCCGAAGCAAGCGGCCAGCTGTTCAATCCGCCGCTCGATCCACGCCTTGCGGTACTCGTAGTTCTTACCCGAGATGCGATCCTCGCCCATCAGGAAGACTCGGCGTACAGAGCGATTGACCACATGCACGATAGCCTTCTCACTTGGAGCAAACTGAGACTCACGAGCGAACCTAGCCATTTTGCGTACTCCAGCTAAACTACCAGCCGTCCCCCAATTCGGTGCATTCCACAACGGAACTACGCTGGGCGAATTGGGTGGCTTTCTAGTTAGAGGGAGAACGAGGTCAATCCTTACAGTGTTTTTCAAATTTTTGCCAAAATAAATCCCCCAGGTACCTGCACTGTCCCCGGCGGCTCGTCCCTGGGCGAATTGGGTGGCTTTCTAGTTAGAGGGAGAACGAGGTCAATCCTTACAGTGTTTTTCAAATTTTTGCCAAAATAAATCCCCCAGGTACCTGCACTGTCCCCGGCGGCTCGTCCCGCCCGGCGGCTCGTCCCGTAGCTCTCCTGCACTGTCCCCGATGGCTCTGGTCCCGGTTCGATGCTGGGTGTAACTTGCTGCAAGCAGCGGCAAAAGGCTGGGCAGCATCGAAGCGATCGCGTAACACACCACGCCCCGATCACCGGGGCGTTGGTTTATCCCATCCAGCGCCGATGGCGCGTTACGAGGTCCGAACCAGCGGCGTGGCAATATCACTTTGCGGTCATTTACTTTCGCAGCGTCCAATATTTCTGGGTCACGGACCTCTGCTCGTACCCTACTTGGGAGCTACACTCGGTCGAAGGATTTAAGCGCAGAGTTAAGGAGAACGCAGAGGTTATTGGGCCATTGCTAGGCCAGGGTTTACCGGTTGGCGCCTCGGTATCGTGCCTGGAGTCGCTACCTGGAAAGTTTTGGTCAAACGTGTAAAATTGCGGTTTACTTCAACAACTGAACTTCGGATCATTCCATTCCTCGAACAATCAAAGAGCCCTCAAAGTGCTACGATTCACCTTAAGTTTCTGCCTATTTTTCTGTCTCGCGACGACTTCCTACGCACAACAGTCTGAAGTGAAGGTGGATGATAGCGCCGCTGAAAAGTTGGGCTGGCAATTGGGGGTGCAGACCTATAGTTTTAATCGCTTCACTTTCTTTGAAGCCATCGACAAGGCCGCTTCAGTCGGTTTGAAATATGCAGAGACCTATCCGGGGCAAAAGATTGCTGCCGATATCGATGGCAAAATGGGCATTGACATGACCGCTCAGGAGATTCAGCAGGTCAAAGACAAGTTGGCGTCTGCGAAGATTCAATTGGTCGCTTTTGGCGTGGTGGGATTGAGCGCGGACCAGCCTGAAATTCGACGAACTTTTGAGTGGTGCAAGCAGTTTGGTATCCAGGTCATCAACACCGAAGTACGCGAAGACGCCCTTGATTCGTTGGAAAAGCTATGCTCCGAATATCAGATCAAGATTGGCATTCACAACCATCCCAAACCATCTTACTACTGGAACCCCGAGACCGTACTAAAAGCCATTGAAGGTCGAAGCCACTGGATTGGTGCCTGTGCTGATACTGGGCATTGGCTTCGATCCAATCTAGATCCTCTTGAGTGCCTAAAATTGCTGGAGGGACGAATTGTCAGCTTTCACTTTAAGGATCTGAACGGAAAAGGCAAAGGAGTCCACGACGTGCCTTGGGGTCAAGGCGTTGCCAACGTTCCCGCGCTGCTGGCTGAAATAAAGCGTCAAGGTTTCAAAGGGCCGATCTCCATCGAGTACGAACATAACTGGCTTGAGTCGCTACCTGAAATTGGTCTGTGTGTTACCAACTTTCATGAACTGACAAGCAAGACTGCGCAGTGAGTCGGAATCGGATTGCTAGTCGGACAAACAATTCATTGGCCTTTCGTTTTTGAAGCTCGCAGGCTATGTTGGTGCATCGCTCGCTATGCAACGAGAGCAACAGGTCTAGCATGTAACCGTTCACTCCTAGTGGTTGGCCGGCGCGGGGACAAGAAATTTTTATAGAAGTTCACTTGTCATAAATTGACAAGCTCTAGAATTGAATAACTGTTTCATTGGCCCCGCTTGTCCCACCCTACAGACCTGCGTGAATGGTTACACTAGCGGCCGCCTATTTGTTAGCGACGGGAACAGGGAAAAATTTTGTGTTTGCAGAACAATCCAGTAGTCCGAAACTAGTGCTGCTGGATGCGATGGCCCTGATCTATCGGGCTCACTTTGCGCTGATTCGCAGTCCTCGATTTACGCGTTCTGGTCAATGCACTTCGGCCGTTTTTGGCTTGACCAACACGCTTCTAGACATCATTCAGCGCGAGCAGCCAACTCACTTGGCAGCCGCCTTTGACACGACGGAGCCCACAGTTCGGCATTTAACCTTCCCCGAGTACAAAGCGCACCGCGATGCGATGCCCGAGGATCTGTCCAGCCAATTGCCGCTGGTAGATCGACTCATGCAAGCCTGGCGAATCCCCATCTTGCGTCTTCCCGGCTACGAAGCCGACGACATCATTGGTACCCTGGCTCATCAGGCAGCCACACAGGGATTCGAAACTCTGATGGTTACTCCTGACAAGGACTACGACCAACTGGTCTGCCCGAACGTCTGGGTCTATAAGCCCGGTCGCCAAGGCGGTCCGTCAGAAGTCTTTGGAGTTCCAGAGGTCTTGTCCAAGTGGGAAATCCAGCGAGTCGATCAGGTAATCGACATACTGGGACTGATGGGAGACAGTAGTGACAACATTCCTGGTGTGCCGGGCATAGGCCCTAAGACGGCGGTCAAGCTGATCCAGCAGTTTGGCTCACTGGAACAACTGCTGGCCAGCACCGGGCAACTCAAAGGCAAACAGAAGGAGTGCCTGGAGACCTACGCTCAACAAGCTCGGCTGTCCAAGCAACTGGTAACGATTCAACTAGATGTGCCCCATCCTTTTCAAATAGCCGACTTTGTCTTACACAATTATGATGCTGAACAGCTTCGGCAATTGATGGTCGAATGGGAATTCGAGACCCTGGGTAAGCGACTATTTGGCGAAACATTTACTATCGCGACCAACAAACCCACTCAAGTCGTCACATCCGCACCTGAGGCTACTGTACCCAGATCACTGTTTGATGATCAAATAGACGATTCCGATATCCACACCACGAAGCATCGCTACACGGTTGTACAAGACCATGCTCAGCGCATCGAATTGGCTGCGAAATTGTTGGCTGCGGATCGATTCTGCTTTGACACTGAAACCACTTCACTGGATCCTCGGTCAGCTCGACTGCTGGGAATTGCGTTTGCGATATGTCCCTATGAAGCATATTACGTTGTCCTCCCAGAGGATGTAGACCAGCTAGCTGAAGTACTCAATCAACTGCGACCAGTTTTCTCCGATTCGCAAGCCTTAAAAGTTGGTCATAACTTGAAGTACGACTTGTCGGTACTCAAGTGGAATGGTCTGGAAGTGACGGGGCCATTCTTTGATACCATGCTTGCTAACGCGATGATCGAGCCTGAGAGCGAACATGGCATGGATCGACTGGCCGAAACCTACTTGCAGTATCGTACGATCAAGATTGATGAACTGATCGGCCCCAAAGGATCTGAGCAGCGAAACATGGCCGACGTGCCGGTTCAAAAGGTTGGGCCTTATGCCTGCGAGGATGCCGACGTGACGCTACGACTGGCTGACGCTTTGCTTCCGCAGATGGAAGAGCGCGGAGTGCAACGTGTCTGTCATGAAGTTGAATTTCCGTTGACGCAGGTGCTGATCGATATGGAATACGAGGGAATTCGCCTGGATAGTCAGGCAATCAGAAAATTCTCTGAACATTTAGAAACTGAGATATCTGAACTTCAGCAGAAGATTCACCAGACGGCCGGTCACCCGTTTAATATCGACTCGCCAAGACAGTTGGGGATCGTTCTTTACGAAGAATTGCGAGTGGAGGGTAATCCCAAGAAGACCACTACCGGACAGTATTCCACTCGGGAATCTGAACTCGAACGGCTCAGCAGTCGACATCCGATCATTCAAGATGTATTGGAGTATCGAAACGCCACGAAGCTAAAGCGCACCTATGTGGATCAGCTTCCCAGCTTTGTCAATCCAATGACAGGCAGGCTGCACACGGTTTATAGTCAGGCATGGACGGCTACGGGTCGTATGCAATCGGTCAATCCTAACTTGCAAACGATACCTATTCGCAAACAGCGCGGCCGCGAAATACGCGCCGCCTTTGTTCCTCGAAGCGAACGGTATCTAATCCTATCTGCAGATTACTCGCAAATCGAACTTCGTGTCATGGCCGATTTAAGCGGCGATCCGGCAATGCTTGAAGCGTTTCAGAATAACGTCGACATTCATGCGGTTACCGCCTCCAAGGTCTATGGAGTACCTGTGGGACTGGTCACCAGAGAGATGCGCAGTAGAGCAAAGACTGTCAATTTTGGCATCATTTATGGCATTTCAGCTTTTGGACTTCAACAGCGACTTAACATTCCACGAGCTGAAGCTGCAGCGCTGATTCACAACTACTTTGCCGAGTATCCACAGGTGAAAAAATACATTGATACTACCATTGAATTTGCCAGGCAGCACGGTTACGTTCATACGCAAACTGGCCGTAGGCGTTACCTGCGCGATATCAATTCTCGCAGTCGCACCGCAGTGGCCGCTGCTGAACGATTGGCAATGAACAGTCCCATCCAAGGAACCGCCGCCGATATTCTGAAACTGGCCATGATTCGCGTCTATCATGCGCTGCAAGCTGGCAAATTCAAGACCAAGATGCTACTTACTGTACATGATGAAATCGTTTTCGATTTGTACAAAGACGAACAAGCCCAGGTGCTGCCTGTTATTGAGCAGGCGATGACCGGTGCTTTTGAGATGCGTGTGCCTCTGGTCGTCGAAATGGGTTATGGGGAGAATTGGCTGGCCGCTCATTAAACGCTATGGAACCCATCCACCTAATCATCTTGCTTTACTTTACAGCCATAGTACTAGCTGTTCTGGACGTTTTCTTGCCGTCGGGCGGTGCTTTGATCTTTCTCAGCCTGGTGGCTGCAGTTGGCTCAGTTTACTACGGTTTCCAGATCGGGTCCACTGCTGGACTATTGGTTTTAGCAGTCGATCTGGCTACCGTTCCGTTGCTACTTTGGGGAGCGATCAAGATATGGCCACACACCCCGATAGGTAAACGAGCTTTGCTACAACCAACAACCTACTCCAGTGACGATCAACATCAACTGCTTTACAACTTTGTCGGCCATGTGGTCGCAGTTCGTTGGCCCATCGCTCCAACTGGTCAGATTCAGATTGGACACCAGCGTTACAATGTAATTAGCAGCGATGGTCAGTACATCGACTCAGGTCATCGCGTTAAGATCTTGCGAGTTCAGGAAAGGCTGCTCGTGGTCACTCCAACCGACCAACCGCTAACCACACCTAAATTGGACAACTCATCGGCGTCTCAGGAGGTTTCCGATCAGCAAAACTTGCTAGAGTTACCTGCAGCTCAAATTGGGTTGAGTGGCATAGACGATACGAAGCCGCCCAACTAGCCACTGGTGCGATTCAATTAATCCCTATTCTTCGCCCGCTCCCACAAATGATATTCTCAGTTAGATTGGATTTTGTTCGGCAAATCGTCTAATCGCTTTGAAGTGCGTAATGATATCTTGGATGAACGTCAATTAAGCACGGGCTATTCGAAATCCAAGGCAGACTATTGGATCAAAAATCTATTTACACTAACAATTTCGGTCATATTCGAGCGCTTTGATTGACTTGCAAATTCCATAGAACCATCATAAACCGTATCGCTGTTACGCCTTCAGATCTGTTCCCTAGAAACTACTTACGAACAAGCTCGACAACAAAATCATTGCCCAGAGACCAAGCTAGGGTTGGTGCAAACCATCTTTCAGACTTCTTGCGGGTAGGGCAATTCAGTCTCCATGGCGAATCAACCTAAGACACGGTCGCTTGGCCTACCAGCAAAGAACCAAAGGCAGGGACACTCGTTTCGTGCCAATACGCCGCCTCCCGATGATTTGGTCGGAGCTTCCATCGACGGGTACACCGTCATCCGACGCATTGGCCAGGGCGGAATGGGATCGGTCTTTGAAGTCCAACATAACCGTCTAGAAAAGTCGTTCGCGCTCAAGTTGATCTCAGAATCACTAGAGCAAGATGCCGACGCCGTTCAACGATTTCGCACCGAAACGCTTGCTTTGGGAAAACTGGACCACCCCAACATCGTCCAGGCCGTTGATGCCGGTCAGTGGCTTGGCCGTCCCTATCTGGTGACGGAATTGATCAGAGGACGGGACTTGGCATCGGAAGTTGCCCAAAAAGGTCCACTAGACAGTATCGTCGCGTCGAAGTGGATTCTCCAAGCAGCCTGCGCATTGCATTCTGCTCACCAACACGGCATATTTCACCGCGATGTCAAACCTTCCAATCTGATAGTCGATCATCTCGGAAACGTCAAGCTATTAGACTTTGGTCTGGTACGAAATGCCAACAGCGCTCATTTTACTCAATCCGGTTGCTTCATGGGCTCCATTGACTTCCTGGCACCAGAACAGGCGGCTGACGCACACAGCGCAGATGCTCGTAGCGATCTTTACAGTTTAGGTTGTACCTGGATTTTTCTGCTCAGCGGACTTCCGCCATTTCCAGACAACAGCCATCCAAGTTTGGCTGCCAAGCTGCATGGACACTTATACGAACAACCCGCTTGGTTACAGCAGCCACCTTCCGACGTACCCGATTGGACGCGAGAAGTAATCCAGTCGATGATTGCCAAAGAAGCCAATCTGCGACCCGCATCTTGTCAGCAAATCATCGATCGGCTGAGTCAATGTCAGTCGGCCAGTCACCCGCTACCGACAATTCGACAGACTACCAGTGCTATACCAATCACTTCAGGAAATACAGCAGATTCACCCTTGCCCGAAAATCGCTGGCGGCGAGCAGTACTCGCAATCGCTGCATTGTTGGCGGTAGCAACAATGGGGACAGTCTCTCTGACAGGGTTCTCGCATACACCTTTTCACGGCAGCTCGAACGAAGTTCGACCTACTAAGAAGCCATCGGCAGATACTATCTCTAATCAGGTCGATCCTGGTGCGGCAAAGCTTCCAGTAGTGGTGCCGGCTGTGAGCAAAACTGAGACACTGGCCACCGAATCCACACTCAGCGCGCGTGGGACAATTTTACCAACCAAGCTGGGCAAGCCGAAGCAGACCACAGATTAACCAACAAGACTTCAGTCCTCGGAGACGACTATGTCGAACGATGCAACACGATTTTCCAATTCATTCTGTGCCCAGTGGTCTGGATCGTTATCGGCTGGGGCGATGTTGGTGAAAGTTTATCCGGCAAGACCACTTGATCCCCCCATCGAGCTTTCGGACCAGTCGGTGATGGTCGGCCGAGATGAGAGCTGCAAAATCCACATCTCTGCCGACTCGGTATCTCGCCAGCACGCCGAACTGACGTGTGATGCAGGCCGATGGACTATCCGTGATCTTGACAGCACCAACGGTACGTTCGTTGACGAAAAACCGTGCAAGACCGCCGAACTGCGTTGCGGTGACCGGTTGCGATTTGGCAGCCAAATCTACAAGTTCGTGACGCTTGACGGCGTCGAGTCCAAGTACCATGAAATCGTATTTAAGATGATGACCACCGATGGCCTGACTCAAGTCTACAACAAACGATTTCTGCTCGACTCTCTGGAGCGTGAAATTTCCAACGCTTGCCGTAACCAACAGTCAATCGCCCTGCTAGTAATGGATCTAGACAAATTCAAATCAATCAATGACACCTATGGCCATTTGGCGGGCGATGCTGTGTTGGCCGAATTCGCTCAGCGATCCCAGGGCGTCTTGCGTACCGGCGAAATCTTAGCTCGGTTTGGTGGAGAAGAATTCTGTCTGCTGTGCTCCCCAGCGACTGCCGAACAAGCAGTTGTAGCTGCTGAACGCGTGCGAAGTGCCATAGCTGCGTCGCCTGTGTGCTTTCAAGACATTCAAATACCGGTCACTGTCAGCATCGGTGTTGCCTGTTACGACGGAAATCGCCCATTCGAGCCAACCCAATTGATCGCTCAAGCTGATACTAAACTCTATCTGGCCAAGCAGAACGGACGAAATCGAGTTGAATGTTAGTTAGAAATTAACCCAAGTAGATGCTTGGAAATTTACCATAACTCCAAATCAGGATATCAATGAACATGAACCGATGTGTACTGAGTCTTGTGCTTTGCCTACTAACCGCATCAGCACTACGTGCTGAATTCACGCCTATTGCGGGCTGGGATCAACAACTATTTCCCTCCTTTTTAATCGGAACTGCGGCAATGAAGTCGGATGTCAGGGAAGTGCCAGACAAATATTTGGGAGATCCCAATGGCTTGCTGGGTGTTGAAGTCGTCGCGCCGCAAGACGATTGCGAAATTGAAGTTACCATTGAATTCAGCCAGTATGCTGAGACTAGCCAGTACTTGGGTCGTCTACCCAAGCAAGGCGAAACCTACACAGTCTTTCCAAAAGTTAAATATCGGTTCGACACGTTAAGCCAATGTTCACAGGCCACACCGTCAACCGTAACGTACCGCGTCAAGCTGGACGGTAGTACCGTTCAGGAGAAATCAGCTACCGTAACAGTACGCAGCATCCAAGATTGCCCGATCAAAGTCTTGGTAGGCGACGAAGTCATCGACACCAGCTTCGCATTCGCTGTATTTGTCAATGAGCAACATCCGTTCATGGACAAGCTTCTGCGAGAAGCTCTTGACATTGGCGTTGTGGATAGCTTCATCGGTTATCAAGCCAAGTCAGAAAACGAAGTATTGCGTCAAGTATACGCGATTTGGGACCTATTAGTTGCTCGCGACGTCCGCTACAGCAGCATCACTACGACAGCAGCCGACTCCGACCAAATCTTGAGCCAGAACGTACGCTCGCTGGAAGATACGATCAACAATCAACAGGCCAATTGTGTCGACGGATCGGTATTGTTGGTTACCTTGCTCCGCAAGATTGACATTGAATCGTTTCTGATTTTGGTTCCCGGGCATTGTTACGCAGGATTTTTCCTGGATGCTGAGCACACCAAGGCGCTGGCCATTGAGACTACGCTGGTTGGAGCCGAGGTGGAAGAGCCCGATGAATTGGACCCGCTACTGGACGAATCCGTGGATGAGTCGCTACGGGGCGATTACTCCTGGCCAAGTTTCGTACGTGCATTGGAGGAAGGTACCGGAAATTTTGTCGCCAGCCAGGAGAAATTCCAAGATGAAACTGAGGCTGACTATCGCATCATCGACATTTCAGCCGCTCGCAAATTAGGCGTGCTACCGATACCACATCGAGGAAAAGAGAAATTTGTCCACTTCGATCACTCGGAGTACATAGCCGAAGAAGAGGCCGACGACGAGTACGAAGATGAAGACTACGAAACTGAAGATGACTCGGAATGGGAGGACGTTGAATAACGAAACGAGAGCGGGCATACGGACCTTTAAAATTATCATTACAGCGATTCTATCCTCCCCCTTAACCTGCACAGAATTTCCAGTAGCATATTACGAAGGTGGAGAGCTGCCAATTGACGGATTGAGTATCACTTGTCGGGTGTCATTGTTTCTTATGTAATTTATGGTCCGTCGGGCAATTAATAAACGAAAAACGCTCCAGACTGAGGACATGCAGGCACATCCGCCTGCAAAGCTTTCGTCGACCTTGGCTGCACAATCAATTTCCGACGGCAATTGGTTTGATCCTTGGGTCTGTGCAATCGCAGCACTGTTGAGCCTGCTGCCATTCCTATCGAAGGCGGTTCACTTGGACGATACAGTATTTATTTACGTCGCCAAGCAGATTTGCCAGAGTCCAACAGATCCTTTTGGACTGGTGATCAATTGGTACGGCCATCAGATGCCACTACATGAAGTTCAACAAAACGGTCCGTTGGCCAGTTACTACATGGCTCTAGCGGCTAGCCTGCTTGGGTGGAGTGAAGTTTCCTTGCACACGGCATTCTTGGTTCCCGCCGTGGCATCCGCCGTAGGAATGTTTTATTTGGCGAAGCGGCTTTGCGATCAGCCGGTACTGTCTACGCTGATCATGCTGCTAAGTCCAGCCTTTTTAGTCTCTGGCACCACGCTCATGTGTGATGTTTTTATGATGGCATTGTGGCTATGGTCGGTTGTACTTTGGATTTGGAGCGCCGACCGGCACAGTCACGGCTGGGCGATCTTGAGCGCTGTTTTGATTGGTGCAGGGATTGTCACCAAGTACTACGCTACGGCAATTATTCCATTGCTGCTTGCCTATTCACTTTTCCGCTGGCATGATGTGCGCTCGCGAGTTTTTTATTTGCTGATACCGGTAGCAATGGTATTGGCCTATGATCAATACATGTCGTCACTCTATGGGCACTCGCTCTTGAAGGGTGCTAGCGATCATGCCATTGAGATGGCGGGCGCAAAAGGAAGCGTTATCTATCGAATCGCGGTAACCCTAACATTTATGGGAGGATGCCTGGCGGCGATATTGTTCTATGCACCAATGCTTTGTTCGCGAAGGTCACTATTAGCGGCGTGCGGATTGTGCGTGTTGGCTGCTTTGTTGCTTCCACTTTTCTTGGACTTGAATGTAACCTATTGGTCGGCGATGACGAATCCTCAGTCATTGCTCTTCATTTTTCAATTCGCCATTTTTCTTATCGGCGGAGCCGGGATACTTGTTCTAGTTGGACGTGATGTGTTGATCCGGCGTGACGCCGACTCCCTTTTGTTATGGCTTTGGGTTGCAGGGACATTTATCTTTTGCTCAATACTCAACTGGACTGTTAACGGCAGGTCACTTCTCCCGATGATGCCGCCTGTCAGCTTGCTTCTAATCCGAGGATTATCGCCGTTGTTCAAGGGGCAATCCAGACGCTCGGTTTTTTGGAAAGCTGTCCCGCTTGGATTGACTGCCGCTCTTGCGCTGAACGTGGCTTGGGCAGACACCTGGTGGGCCAATTCAGCTCGATCAGCGGCCCAGTTCTTTGACTCACATGGACCGTTTCTTGATAAGAGAGACAATGTCTATTATACGGGGCATTGGGGATTTCAATTCTATATGGACAAACTGGGATTCCGAGCGTTGGAGACAAATCAAAGTACGCTGCGTTTGGGAGATTCGGTCATTTTTCCGGCATACAACACCAACGTGCCACTGCAATTGCTGGCGGGAGCTAAGCAAGTCGAACACCACTTGTTTCCGGTTCATCCGTTTCTCGCTACGATGCGGTCAGACATGGGAGCAGGTTTTTATTCTAATCTTGGGGGACCATTGCCATTCGTTATCGGGCCAGTAACACCCGATCGCTATACAGTTTTGACGGTTTCAGATGGCACCCTGCAAAGAATTCGAATTCAGCAATTGGAGCAAGATGTTCTGAAAAACAGCAATTCTCTGGAATCTAGATACCAATTTGGCATGGCACTTCTAGCCGCCGGCCAAGTAGCAGATGCGGTTGACCAACTGGAAATCGCCATGGAAATCGATCCCAATAACCTGGCGATACAGAATGATCTAGCCTGGATATTGGCCACACTTCCGCAGGAATATCAGCAGCGCCAACCAGAAGCCCTACAATTGGCCCTGCATATCAATTCTGTTTCGGGCGGCCAGATAGCCGAATTTCTTGATACGCTGGCTGCGGCGTTAGCTGCGAATCGCCGATATGACGAGGCTACCGCAACTGCAACTAAAGCTCTTGAGTTGCTAAAAAATGACCCTCGTCACGAGCTAGTCCAAGGGATAACAGAGCGTGTACAGCTTTACAAGCAGCATCAGCCGCACCATGAGAAATACCCTATGCCAGCGAATTGAACCAGAGATTACAATCGAACCAAGACTATCTCAAAGTACTCTTCTGATAAAGTCGCTTAATGCCAAAACGTAAAAGAAAAACCAGGACCGCTGTGGCTCCTGATAAAAAGGAAAAACCACTTGCCGCTTGGCTTTGCGGAGTTCTGGCCGTCCTGACCCTGATCGTCTATTGGCCAACCTATTTCGCCGATTTTGTAAATTTTGATGACCATCAATATGTGGTGGAAAATGAGCGTGTTTTAACCGGATTAACTTGGGATAATGTACGCTGGGCGATGACTCAGGTAGGTTACGCATCCAACTGGCACCCACTGACGTGGCTTAGTCACATGCTGGACGTTGAACTGTTCGGTCCCGGAGCCGGGCCGCATCACGTAGTCAATGTCGTCATCCATGCAGCAAACGCGGTGTTGTTGTTCTTGTTGCTCAGATCACTTACGGGTGCATTGATTCCCAGCTTCGTTGTGGGAATGCTGTTCGCAATACACCCAATGAACGTTGAATCTGTAGCCTGGATTTCTCAGCGTAAGACGACCCTCAGCACTTTTTTCTGCATACTTGCAATATGGAGCTATGCGAGATATGCACGGTTGAACAGTTGGAAAGCCTACGTGGGCAGTCTTCTACTTTTCTTAATGTCCCTGATGGCCAAACCCATGATGGTGACCATGCCGTTTGCCTTGCTGCTGCTGGATTTCTGGCCGCTAGAACGTGCTGCGCTAAAGCCTAACACATCGAACACCGACACCTTCCGAATCGGCGCATTGGCAAAAGGTTTCGTTCGCTTGATTCCTGAGAAGCTGCCGTTCGCTGGTCTAACCCTTTTAGTTTCTTGGGTCACTCTATGGGCTCAGGAAAGCGCGATGAGCCCGATAAATCAGTATTCGCTGACCGAGCGGTTAGCCAATGTCGCCGTATCATACGTAGAGTATCTACGCCTGATGGTATGGCCGTTCAAGCTAGCGGTGTTCTATCCTTTGTTTGGTACCGACCTAGATAACACACCTATTAAAGTTGGCTTGTCCGTAATTTTTATTCTTCTGATTTCCTTAATCAGTCTATGGTTTGGCACGTCTAAACGCTACTTGCTTACTGGTTGGTTATGGTACCTTGGAACGATGATCCCTGTAATTGGGTTGGTGCATGTAGGTGCTCAGGCATTGGCGGATCGGTATGTCTATGTTCCTTTCTGGGGCATTTGGATCGCAGTGGTTTGGTTGATTTGGGAGTTCACTCAGCAGCTCACGAACAAATCTCGCATTCAAATCGGACTTATTGGCTTTAGCATAGCAGTGGCCCTAGTGTTCAGCGGATTGACCATGCGTCAAGCTTCCAAGTGGAACGACACAGTTACGCTGTTTCAAGATGCAGCGGCGAATACCAAACGGAATTGGTTGGCTCATCGAATCCTAGCGGAGCACTATCTGGAGATTCGAGACTACGATCAAGCCTACGTACACTGCAAAATGTCCGATCAATGGGCTGTGGAGGACCCAAGGTTTCTAACCACTTATGGTCGGGTCCTACATGAAATGGGCAAGGAAGCCGAAGGTTTGAAGAAGCTACATCGAGCGATGGAGCTTCGACCCGACTTAGCAATTGTCCGAGTCAATTTAGGTTGGGTGCATCTGTCCTCTGGTCGATACGATGAAGCGGCCGAGCAATTCGAAGTTGCAGCTAGCATGCTTACCGATACAGATACGCCCTATGCTTGGCGAATGACCTACGCTAATTGGGGTGCGGCGCTGGCCAAGGCAGGTAGAAATGCTGAGGGTTTAGCGAAGGTCGATTATGCGCTGAGCTTCGAACCGGACCACACAGATTTACTTCGGCTAGCGGCAGAGATTGAGCTAGCAATGAATCAATCCGAAGCGGCACGTATTCGCTTGCAGAAGGCGATTACCAAAGACCCGGAAGACGTTCAGGCCTATGAAATCTTGACTCGCAGCTTTTTGCTGGAGGAAAACCTAACGGATGCAATAGCTTCGTTGGTCCGAACGATTCAATTGGTGCCGCATCATTACGACGCCAGAATGCAGTTGGCAGAACTGTTGGACAAACAGGGGCAGAGTCAGGCTGCCAGCGATCTTTATCTTGGCCTGATCAACGAATTGTCTTCCATCGATCATCCGAAGGTCAAATCGTTTCTTATCAAGGCACACAGCAAACTGGCTTGGAATCTGGCAACATCGTTCGATGAAAAGATTCGAGAACCAGTTCGGTCGCTCGAACTGGCTCAGCATGCTGCAGGCCTCTCCGCGCCGCCTGAGGCACTGACTCTATCGGTTCTGGCTGCCGCTCATGCTGTCAATGAACAATTTGACAAAGCGGTCGAACATGCTGGACAGGCATTGTCGCTTGCGCAGGAAGCAGGCGATCAGTCGCTAACCGAGCGCATCGGCAAACAGCTTGAGGCCTATCGCTTGGGACATCTCTACATTGAAAATCGGCCAACGACGGTGGATACCAAGATCCAGTCGCCCTAACCGGCAAATCAATGATAGTAGCATCAAGACTCACTTGGTCTTGGTTAATTCGCCTTTCGAGTAGGAACCTAAGATTTCCATCCGCTGGCTCATTTGGCCCAGTGTTTCAATGGCGGCTTCCACGGATCTGCTTGCCTGATGACCATCCAGCTCGATAAAGAACATGTATTCGTTTGGGCGATTGGGCATCGGGAACGACTCAATCCACGTCAGATTGACTCCTGAGCTCTTAAAAACCATCATGGCATCAGCCAGCGCACCAGGTTGATGGTGAAGTTCAAACATCAGCGACGTCTTGTCGTTGCCTGTCGGAGGGCAAGGGTGATCGCCGATAATGGCAAATCGAGTGACATTTTGACTGTTGTCTTCGATGTTCTCTGCAATCACTCGACAACCATAGTGAACTCCAGCTTCGCGCGAGGCGATGGCAGCGATCGTATCACTTGCAGCGGCGGCAGCGGCGGCTGTTGCCGTGCTGGACACTTCCACTAACTTAGCCTCCGGTAAATGCTGCGCCAACCATCCGCGGCATTGCGACAAAGCTTGGGGCTTGCTGTGAACCTCCTGAATCGTCGAACGATCGCGACTTCCCAACAGGCAATGATGAACTGGCAATAGGACTTCCCCACAGATCTTGACTGGACAGCGATGAAACACGCCCAGTGTATCGACAATGCGGCCGTCGGTGCTATTTTCAATCGGAACAACCGCAAAAGCCGCTTGCTTGCGAACCACTTCGTCAAAAGCGGCACTGATCGATGCCACAGGGACCAGTTCTGCACCCAATCCAAAATACTTTACTGCAGCCAGATAACTGTAACTGTAAACAGGTCCCAAATAGGCCACCGGTCGCGAGAGCCAGGCTTGCCGACCCGACAGACTGCTTACGTGCTGTAATAGCTCAACAAGCTGCTCCTTGGGCGCAACCGAGCCAAAACGGCTGGCCAATTCAGTCAACTGCTTGGTGTTCACTTGGCTTGGCGATAGGTCGGCAAGCGCAGCGATGCGCTCGGCCAACAGCTCTAGAATCCGGGTATCCAGCTCCCGTAACCTGTCATGAATCGCTTCCGAGGAGCAATGATTCGGATCATTTTCAGCAGAATTCATGATTCACACTTTTTACTCAAGTAAGGGATTTAGGAACTCGGCCAAATGCTTCAGGTTACCAAGGTTTTGGGCCTGAGAGCTCAGATAGCGTGGGGACAAAAAAGTTACGCATACCCAGCGCATCCTGGGAACAATAGTATGATCTTTCGATTTCGCCAAGTCCGCTGGCCTGTCATAATGGCAATCTGATCAGTAAACCAGTAACTCAGCTGGCAATCTGTTGCCCAGTCGAGTGCTTTCAATTGGGCATGAACATACGTCCAGCGATTCAACTTCTCCAGTTCAACACCAGGACGCCGAACCACCCATTTTAGCGGCGTCGCCGTCTCAGGGCTTTGGCACGCTTATTGCATTCAGGGTAACTGCTTCGTTGGCTCAGCAAAAAATGGCAGCATCGATTTAGCATTGTTTACGACTAACTCAACAATACTCACTCAAGGCATTTGGAAACGCAAAAGGAGATTTAGTGATGGCTCAAGGGGAAAAAATCATCGGTATCGACCTAGGCACGACCAATTCGGTCGTGGCTGTAATGGAAGGCAGTGAGGTCAAGGTGATCCCCAACGCTGAAGGCAACCGCCTGACGCCCAGCGTTGTGGCTTACACTGACAAGGATGAAGTGATCGTGGGTGAACCTGCCCGACGCCAGGCTGTGACCAACCCTCGTCGAACAGTTTACTCGGCCAAGCGATTCATGGGACGCCGCCACAGCGAGGTGGAATCAGAAGAAAAGATGGTGCCCTACGCGGTTGTGGGCGGCAAGGGCGAATACGTCAAGATCGGCATTGGTGACAAACAGTACACACCTCAAGAGGTCTCTGCCAAGGTCCTTCGCAAGCTAAAGGAAGCTGCCGAAGCCTATTTGGGGCATCGCGTAAGTAAAGCGGTGATCACAGTTCCCGCCTACTTTAATGATGCTCAGCGGCAAGCCACCAAAGATGCTGGCCAGATCGCTGGATTGGAAGTGGCGCGTATCATCAACGAACCAACTGCGGCTGCGTTGGCTTATGGACTGGACAAGGAACGAGATCATAAAATTGCTGTGTTCGACCTGGGTGGAGGAACCTTCGACGTTTCCATCCTGGAAGTCGCCTCGACCGGTGATGGTGACGGCCAAAGCAAAGTGTTTGAAGTAATTTCCACCAGCGGTGACACGCATTTGGGCGGCGACGACTTTGATGAAGCTCTAGTGAATTACGTTGCCGACGATTTTAAGCGTCAGTACGGTATCGACCTGCGTTCTGACCCGATGTCCTTGCAGCGACTGCAGGAAGCCTGCGAGAAAGCGAAAAAGGAGTTAAGCAGTGTTCCTGAAACCGATTTGAACCTGCCATTTATCACCGCCGACGCCACTGGCCCGAAGCACTTGCAGATGAAAATCAGTCGCGCGAAGTTTGAAGAACTGGTAGACAGCCTGATCGAACGGTGCAAAAGGCCGGTACTTCAGGCATTGGAGGATGCCAAGCTGAAGCCTCAGGATATCGATGAAGTAGTTTTGGTGGGTGGATCAACACGAGTCCCTAAGGTCCGCCAAATTGTCAAGGAGATCTTTGGAAAAGAGCCGCATCAAGGGGTGAATCCCGACGAGGTAGTGGCGATCGGTGCGGCCATTCAAGGCAGCGTTTTGGCCGGAGATCGTAAAGACGTATTGCTTCTGGATGTGACCCCCCTAACGCTAGGAATTGAAACAGAGCACGGCGTGATGACCGCGCTGATCGAACGCAACACGACGATTCCTGCCGAGCGGAAGAACACGTTTTCGACCGCTGCAGACAACCAGACTGCGGTCACCATTCGAGTTTTCCAAGGTGAACGCAAGATGGCCAACCACAACCGCCTGTTGGGTGAGTTTAACCTAGAAGGAATCTCGCCCGCACCGCGCGGCGTCCCACAAATCGAAGTCAAGTTCGACATCGACCAGAACGGCATCTTGAATGTGTCCGCTAGGGATGTAAGCACTGGCAAGCAGGCCTCGGTACGACTCGAAGAAACCTCTGCGTTATCCAAGGACGAAATTGATCGGATGCGACATGATGCTGAAGAGCATGCCGAGGAAGATCGCCGTCAGTTCGAACTGGCCGAAGCACGCAACAAGGGTCAACACCTGATCTACCAACTGGAAAAGCAGATCAACGAGAACAGCAGCAAATTAACCGATGCTGACCGCCAACCCATGACGGCAGCCATTGGCAAACTGAAGTCGGCCATTGCAGGCACAGAATTGGACGCTATCAGAAGCGCCACCAGCGAACTAGAGCAAGCAGCTCAAGCGTTCAGCAAAGTGCTTTACGAAAAGTCATCGGCCACCGCTAATGAAGCAGGCAGCAGCGAGGCCAAGTCCGGTGCGGCAGGCGGCGATGATGATGCCATCGATGCCGAATTCGAAGTGAAAGAGTAGCCGTTTTCCGGGTCACCAGTAGAATTCATAATCGAATTGGGCTGGGACAGAAGCCGTATGGCTGAGATAAAAATGGAAAAGGCCGAGCGTTCCGACGCTCGGCCTTTGATTTTTTGATTGGGCCAATTTTCAAAAGTGCCATGCACTAGACTTGAGCACTAGGTCGCTGGATCTGCAACGGGAGCAGGTGCGGCTGGTGCTACAGCCCCGGCTGAAGGCGCTGCTGGTGCTGCGGCTTCAGGTGCTGAGGTTGCAGGTGCTGGAGGTGCAGAACTTGGTGATGCACTTTCTGTAATCGTACCAGCATTAACGGTGTTGCTGCAGTTCGGGCAACCGCTGCTGACGGCAGCACCACCCGATACCATTTTTCCACCGCAACTGCTGCAGCCGCTTGAGCATGGCGAGGCTACTTCACCACAGCCGCTTGAGCATGGTGAAGCTGCTTGGCTGCAACCACAGGCTGAAACTTGGGGCGCTGCACATGAATCACAGCCGGTGCTGCAGCTTGCGGTTACGACCGGAGCTGAGCAAGATTCACAGCTTGAAGTGCAGCAGCTTGGCGCTGGCGTTGGGCAGCACTCAGGGGTTTCCTGGCAGCAAGCTGGCGCTGGGCAGCACTTGGGTGCTTCCTGGCAACAAGTAGGCGCTGGAGCTGGGCAACATGACGGTTGCGGACAACAATTGCGGGATCGGCGTCCGCGGGCCTGACTGGTTTCTGCAACCATACAGACCATTAACAGCGCTGTCATCCCAACTAAAAACATTCGACTCATGGATTTTCTCCCTTTCGAAGTAACGAAACACTGCGATTCAACCACTGAATCACAGACATACGGCCTGATTCAGGTCCTAGTGCTTTAAGCCAAAGCACCAAAACCAACTCACTTAAGCATCATTACTCAACCTAAAGCAAACTTTGCTTCAAAAGTAAGATATAGCAGTTAAGTAAACTGTAACTAAGACTATCCTGATGCTTGTTCCTGTCAACCAGTGGTAGGAACGCGTTTAGAATTGGCGAAACCCGCGAATTACCGGCTAGCCCCCCCTCCTTCTGGATGTGTGTCCCCACATAGCGGGCTTTTTAACCTTGCGCGCCAGCCATTTGCTAATTAACATTGGCCTTTTGATCTGTTTTTAGGGGGAGTTGTAAAGTGTCGAAGCGAAACCTTAATGGTAAGCGAGTCCTTTTGACCGGGGCGTCCAGTGGAATCGGCTGGTACCTGGCCCAAGAACTCGTTCAGGCTGGAGCGTCTGTCGTTGTCACCGCCCGCCGCCACGAACGCCTGAAACATCTGATCGAAACTCTGCCCTCTGGAGCGCGATGCAAAACCGTAGCAGGCGACATCTGTGACCCCACACACCGGCAATCACTGGTCGACGAAGCGGTCAAGCATTTAGGCGGACTAGATCTGCTGATCAACAACGCGGGTGTCGGTGCAATTGGTTCATTCCAAACGGCATCTCCCGAGCGAGTCAGGCAGCTTTTCGAAGTAAACTTTTTTGCGGCCGTAGAACTTAGTCGCCTAGCACTGGAACACCTGCAACTGGGCAACCAGCCAGCAATCTGTCTGATCAACTCCGTGCTGGGCTACCGAGGCGTACCAGAGAAGAGCGAATACTGTGCCACCAAGTTCGCTTTGCGAGGTTGGTCGGAATCGCTCAGGATCGAATTAAAGCCCGTTGGCATCGACGTGCTATCGATCGCGCCCAGCACCACTGACAGCGAATTCTTTCAATCGCTGCTGGATACTCGTCCAGGCGCTCAATCACGCAGTCTGGGCAGGCAATCTCCGCACTACGTCGCTAAGAAAATCATACAAGCCATCCAACAGGGACGCGCTGAGACCGTGCTGTCTTTCGGCGGAAAATTTCTCGTTTGGGGCAGCCGATTCTGTCCGCGAGTCACTGAGTACATACTGACAAAGCTGAACTAGAGCGGTTCTAGAATTGCTTTAGCTTTTTGAGGGAGTTCTATGTTAGCATGCATCCATCTAACGAGGGATGTAATGCGAGCATATTCAATGGACTTGAGAAGTCGAGTGATCACGGCCCGATTCGCAAACTGAAAGGCCACGAAGAGGAACTGAAGAGTATGATCGATGCGAAGCCTGATCTCACGCCAGAAGAGATCGCTGCCAAACTTTCGATAAAGGTTTGCATTCAAACCGTCAACGTCGCGGTTCAATTACTAGGTTATCGCCACAAAAAAATCGTTGATCGCCGCCGAGCAGAAGCGGCCTGACGTAGCAGCTAACCTATCGGCTCACAAGATTGCGGGCGTTCAAGAAGCTTTTGAAGTCGTAGGTGCTCAAGTTCGATATCTACCTCCCTATTCACCCGATCTCAATCCAATCGAGAATCTATTTAGCAAATTCAAAAACCTGCTTCGTTCGGCAGCGGCTCGAACCGTATCTGAACTTTGGAGAGCAGTAGGTCGACTCGTCGATCAATTTCCCGCAGAGGAATGCCTGCGATATATCCTACACGCCGGCTATAAACTAAAAAATTGCGGCTCACATCTACCCTAGAACCGCTCTAGTGTATTTGGAAACCTCGCCAGACTCACCGCAAAGACCTCGTTTTACCTCACCCACCCAGAACATCGGCGAGTAGATAGCTGTCAAAACCGGTAAAGTTGGAAAAGTCGGAAGCACCCTTCGGATGCGGCTTATCACACATCTATCAGAAATCACCTGGCATTGGTCGAAGAACCTGGAAGCAGTTCTTAGGCTCTATAAGAATGGACCTTAGCCAATGGGTGCAGCCTACGATTTTGCGTTTTACGCTGCAACCTCCCCCCTTCTTTTAGAGGGAAGCCTGTGAGTCATCTATCTTGACTTGCCCCCTACAGATCGTCTAAACGTCTGGCTAGCAGATCACGGATTCCAGCGGACAGTTACCACGAGCCATTTCCGTTGCTCTAAACACAACGAAAGTGCAGGGATGCAAAACCATTTTCTGAAAGTCGTACTGGCTGCTCTGCTGGGCTGGCACTTCTCGTTGCAACTTGCAGCACAAACAACCCCTGGCGAAGTTAACCCTACTTCGGTTGAACTATCGATCAAGTCGGTCGATATGCAGCGGCTGTTGGACGGTATTTTCAATCAGTTATCTGGACGATTTCAAGCATCTACTTTGCCGAGCGGCCAGATTCGATTCCAAAGAAATGCAGAAGCGGTAGACCTTGAATTTCGGCCTGCCCAAAACCAACTTCGTATCACTGGATCGAAATTACTTGCCTCTGACATACACAAGCTGTCAGGCGCGTTGATGCAACAATTGGCTGGACAGGAATTGCGAGTTCTAAAACTGGCTGATGAGGGGCAGGCGGCATTCAGTCGCGAGGCCATTGTCACGTCAACTCCAGCATCGCCTGTAGGGGTTCCAGCGGAACAACAACGAACGGTCGCTCAATTGCCGCGATTCCTAGGATTCCGTCGAGTTCAATTGGCCGCTGCCCAGCAGGATGGTTCTAACCCCGACGCTCCTGCAGCAAGCAATCCCCTCGCAACCCAACAAGACACTCAAGACCAGAACAAACTAAGCGGACTGCCATTGCAGCAATTCGACGGCGTGCAGATCGAAATGTTGCCCGAAATCGATGCGATTATCCTACGCGGCCGAGACAAACAGCTAGCCGACTTGGCCGAAATCATCAAGCAACTGGACGATGCCAGCCGCCAGGCACAACCCGAAATTGAAGTCCTAATACTCCAGCATGTCAATTCGCAGTCCCTGGGGACACTCATTCAAACCACTCAACAGAATCTACTTGCCAGCCGCCAAGGCAAGGTCTCGGTGGCCGCGCTGAATAATCCCAATGCGATGCTTTTGATCGGTTGGGGTGACGCACTGAAGATCGCAAAGGACCTGATCGCAAAACTCGATCAACCCGTTCCACCTAGTTCAACTTTTGAAGTCATTCAACTTAAACATGCTGTGGCTAGCCAAGTCCAGTTACAACTAGAGAACTTCTTTAAGTCGCGAACTGGCTTGTCCCCAGTCATTCAATCCGCCGCAGATCCCAGAACCAATGCAATCATCGTACATGCTGCTCCGCGTGACCTAGAGGAGATACGCAAGCTGATCGAACAATTGGATCTTCCTCGGGGACAGGCTGGACAACAGGCCCGCGTGTTCCAAATTCGCAACAGCCTAGCCGACGATGTGGCTACTTCTCTCAGACAAGCTCTTGCCTCTTCAGGTACTGACGGAAACCTGCCGATCGAACTGTTGGACGATCAGGGTAATCCTGTAGCCAAAAGCGGCACGTTGTCCAGTAGTCGCATCACTGTCAACAGCCGCAACAATACGATCATCGTGGCATCCGCTCCGGATAACCTAAAGTTGATCGAGCAGCTAATCTCGCAACTCGACACCCCAGGCATGGTTGCCAAAATCAAGATTTTCCCAGTGATCAACGCAGACGCAGTCGCGCTAGTTGAAACGCTCAGGTCACTGATTCCTTCGCAAAGCAGCAGCGCGCCAGGCGGTCCTCAACTGTCCTCTTCGGCTGATGAAGGATCGCTTGTTCCCCTTCGATTCACGGTCGACACTCGCGGCAACAACATTATCGCGGTTGGCTCGGACGGCGATCTAAAGATCGTGGAAGCATTGATCGTACGGCTGGACGAAAGCGACACATTGCAGCGAAAGAGTACTGTCTACCAGTTAAAGAACTCGCCTGCTGTCGACATCGCCTTAGCTGTCAACGAATTCCTGCGAAGCAAGAGACAGGTCGAGGTAACATCAACCGGTGTGGTCAATCCCTTCGAGCAATTAGAACGCGAAGTGGTCGTCGTTCCTGAGCCGGTACAGAACAAATTGATCCTGAGCGCAACCCCGCGATACTATGAAGAAATCAGTCGTTTGATCGAGCAGTTGGATCAGCAACCACCCCAAGTGATGATCCAGGTGATGATCGCTGAAATCTCATTAGGCAACACCCATGAATTTGGCATGGAACTAGGTTTACAAAGCTCCGTGCTGTTCGATCGCAGTCTGTTGGGTGATCTGTTGACACGAAAAACCACAACGACGACCTCGACCCCCGCGGGAGTCGTCACCGAGACGGTCGAGGAGATTGTAGCCGCCAGCAATACGCCTGGGTTTGATTTTAATAACAATCCACTAGGAAATAGCGGGTCTGCCAAGTCTCTGGCAAGGTCTGGCTTGGTAGGCGGACAGGGACTCTCCAATTTTTCGGTGGGGCGGAACAATGACCAACTTGGTTTTGGTGGCTTGGTCCTTTCCGCCAGCAGCGAAAACGTCAGCTTTTTGTTACGAGCACTGCAGGACTGTCGGCGACTGGAAATTCTCAGCCGGCCTCAAGTCTTGACTCTGGACAATCAGCAAGCCTTTATTCAAGTTGGTCAGAGGATTCCGCGAATTACCACGGCTAATGTGACACAATTTGGCTTTCAAACCGGAGTCACCTTGGAAAATGTAGGCTTGATCATCGGCGTCACTCCGCGAATTAGCCCCGACGGAACGGTGGTGATGGAGATCGATGCCGAAAAATCAAAAATTCGCCCGGAGGATGAAGGCATTCCTATCTCTGTCGCTCAAGACGGATCAGTCATTCGTTCGCCGATCCTAGACACGATCAATGCTCAGGCGACGGTCAGCGCGGCAGATGGCGAGACGATCATACTAGGCGGTCTGATATCGCGAGAAACTTTTACAAATCATCGCAAAGTCCCATGGCTAGGGGACATACCCGTGCTGAAGAATTTCTTCCGCTACGAATTGGAAGAGATGAAGCGAACAGAGTTGCTGATCATTATGACTCCGCATATCGTGCGAAACGAAGCTGACATGCAGCGACTGAAACAGGCTGAGTTTTCTAGGATAAGCTGGTGTGAAGCAGACATCTTTGAAATTCATGGTGACATCAACGCGTTCACTGGTCCTGTGTCACATTCGCTGGAATCCGACCAGTGGCAAGTAGTGTACCCAGATGTTGACCCCCGCGGATCACTTGCTCCACCCGTTCAGGAAGCCACACCTATAATTCCTCAGTCGGACACACAGGGCGGCAGCCAAATTGTTCCTGCCCCAATCGACTCGATCCAATTCCGACGCGAAGCCAAGACAGCTCAGCTACCTTCGCAGGCATCCAATGGATCCCTGGTTACATCAGGCGTCACCGCACCCACTGACATGTCAGCACCCAGCGGCACGATGGCGGCATCCTATACAGCGCAGCCGGGCCTCATTGAGCCAAGTATCTCAGCCCGCGATCTGCAACCACCCCCGAGTTCAGCTCCAGTAACCGGCGCTTTGTTCCAGGGCTCAACGACCAATAGCAGCAGCGGCAAGCTTTTCGGGGGCGGAACACCATGATTCGAGAATATCACTTTTCTTACGGTAAGCCAATCCGCTTGCAAATCGCGTTACTTCTGATTGGTACTTTGGTACTCCAATCCGGATGTCAGTTTGCACCTAGCAAACACAGTCTTCAGTGGCCTTGGAAGAAAGATACACCTGCTGAAGTTCCCGATCGGATACTGGCCGTGTGGAGCGATTCAGTGTTGCATCAGCCTGGACAACCTGGTGTGCGCGGCTTTGGCGGTCGGCTCTATTTCTACAAGTCTCAAGGCACCGATCCCATCGATGTCGATGGTGGACTTGCCGTTTACGTCTTTGATGCCGACGAACTGGATCCCTACAAGCAGCAGCCGTTAAGAAAATTCATCTTCACACCTGAACAATTTGTTGAACACAAAAGCAAGACCGATTTAGGTTCATCGTACAGTGTCTGGCTGCCATGGGATGAAGTGGGCGGTCAGGCTAGGCGACTGAGTCTGATTAGTCGATTTCAAGGCAGTCAGGGTGGGATCGTGATTTCGGAGCCGGTCATCAAATTGCTGCCAGGCGTTCCCAAAGACACCGCAAAGAACGGCATCGACACGGGCGCATCTGACAGCCCCAAAATACAGATGGTAGGCCATCAACAACACTCCAGTGAACCGGTGGTCAGTCAGGAACAATTAACTCGCTCCCGAGCCACTCAAACGATCGATTTGCCACCTGGATTTCATAAATACTTCACCAATGGCCAAGCACCTGAAACAAGCCAAAAACCTGCGTCCAGTCATGAAATGGCACCCAATTCAAACGGCCCTAACCAAAATTCGACCGCTCCAACACATCAATCAAGCGGAAACCAAGGTTCCAATATCGTTCCAAATGAGAGTCTACCCGCCAGCTTGCAACCCGATCTCACATCACACCGCTCAGATCAGAACGCTGCTGACATATCAAATTCGATTGTCGACCAACATAATCGAGCAAACAGTGCTTCGAAACTCGACCCACAACTGACCAAACGAATGCAAAAGATTCGCCAGGCACGTACGATCAGTTCACCAAGGTAATAATGACAAGTCCGACAATGGATATTTGTAACCGTTAACGCAGGTTTGTAAGGTCTGACAAGCTGGGGGCAATACAAAATCGATATCCCACTCGGAAGTTTGCAGGGATTTCGAACAACCCTGTTGGCGAAAGTCGATTTAAGTTCTCGGGAAAGAATAAGAAGCGCAGAGGAACCGAGAGTTCTAATGATTAGAGGTCGTCCCTGTCGCTACTTTGCCGCCCAATTTCGTTGAGAAGATATTCTAACTCGACATCGGTGTCCAGCGGACTGTACTGCGCCATCACGGAAGCCATGGTGATATGAAACTGCTGGGTTTTGGAACCAGCCAGGGAGACAATGGAGATTGTCTCCTGATCCATTGGACTCGTCAAACGCTGACCGCCTGCATCCAATGCATCGGTATCTCCTTGGGTGACTCGATAGATCGTTTCATCATTTAGATCGATCAGCAATCCGGTTCTCGCGGATACCGTCTGGAAACTGTGGCTACCAAGCGTGAAATCGGCTACCGCACGATTCAGGATAGCTTGAACCCCCTGGGTGTGGTTGGCGTACATATCATCAGCACCGATCAGGCGAATATCCACTTGCATGGGCAGATAGTTCACCGTTACAGTATCGGGTTGAACCAAATCCAAAGGTAACTGGAAAAAGTAGAGATTAGCAAAGACCCGACGGCACTCCAGCGGCTCGAAGGACAATTGGCAAACCGAAGTCAAACGGGACGCAGCGTCATCGATCTTCTGGTGTTGACTGCGGGTTGATCCACGATTGGGTTTCATCATTGCCCTAACAGTTGGAATCGATCAGGTCACTGACTCTTCATTCGATTCAAATTTGGCTTGAAATATGTTGGGTGGCGATGGTCGAGCCCCAGCGAGCCCACAAACGTCGTACTGTGGGTTCGCTGGGGCTCGACCATCGCCACCCGATTTTGTTACGTTATCAGCAGTCCATTGTATCAATATTCCGACAACTGGGCTACTATGCAAGAAGCGCCTACCGAAGCTCTGTGTCGCAGCTAATTTGCCTTTACCTAGAAACCGGCGGCGGATTCTCAAAGCTTCGGGAAGTGGCTAAAATTATGCTGCATCTTCTTTTTTGTAACCGTTCGCGGATTTGACCATGCATTCTACGGGCCATTTTGAACACGCTCAGCTAGCCAACCGGTTTGTAGCCGATCAGGAAAGAGCACACTGGCATGACAAGGCGCTTTGGTTTGTGCGTCAGAAGCGGGATCGTATGGCTCAGTCGATCCCCGAATGGGAACTGCTGCGAGAAACGGCAACGCAGATCAAATCCCACGTTCTAGGCCAACTGCCCTATTATTTGGAGATGTTCGAACAGCAAGCTACAGCTTTGGGCGCAAAAGTGCATTGGGCTAGGGATGCCGCCGAACACAATCGGATTGTCCATCAGCTTCTGGCTGATCGCGGCGTCTCACGGATCGTCAAAAGCAAGTCGATGCTGACCGAGGAGTGCCAGTTGAATCCGTATCTTCAGAAACATGGCATCGAGGTAATCGACACGGATTTGGGCGAGTGGATTGTGCAGTTGCGGAACGAACCGCCAAGTCACATCGTCTTGCCCGCGATCCACCTGAAGAAGGAAGATGTTTCGCAGACCTTTCATCGCTGTATTGGAACACCGGCTGATAACAACGATCCCACATTTCTGGCACGGGCCGCGCGACAGGAACTGCGGCAGCGATTCATGTGTGCGCAAGCTGGTATCACCGGTGTCAACTTTGCGATTGCTGAAACGGGTGGATTGGTCGTCTGTACCAACGAAGGCAACGCAGACTTGGGGGTCTCGCTGCCCAGCCTGCACATCGCCTGCATGGGGATGGAAAAGCTGATACCGCGACTGACCGATCTTGCTGTCATGACTCGATTATTGGCACGCAGTGCAACAGGGCAGCCAATCACCACGTACACATCGCATTTTCATGGTCCCAGGCCGGGTGGCGAATTGCACATCGTCATCGTCGATAACGGTCGCAGCAAATTGCGTGCTAGCGCCGCTTACTACGAAGCGCTCAAGTGCATTCGCTGTGGAGCCTGCATGAACACCTGCCCCGTCTATCGCCGCAGCGGTGGCTTCAGCTATTCCAACACGGTCCCTGGACCAATTGGCAGCGTCCTAGGACCCGCGCAGGACTCGCAGCGTAACCACTCGTTGCCATACGCCTGCACTTTGTGTGGTTCATGCACCGACGTATGTCCAGTAAAGATACCTTTACACCACCAGTTGCTTGCATGGCGTAGTGAATTGGCGGAAAGGGGGTTGATTCCTTGGTACAAACGCTTCTCCATGAAACTGGGCCGAATTGTTTTGGGAAATCCCACTCTCTATCGTGCACTCGGCTGGTCAGCCAGGTTTTCACTACGAATCCTGCCACGCTGGATGACTCACAATCGGCTGAATACCTGGACCCGTCAAAGGGAACTGCCCTCAGCTCCCAAGCAAAGCTTCCGCGCGCAGTACCTGCAGCTTCAGGCGAGTAAGGCGGCTCGCAATCGTAAGAACTAGGCAAATCAATGGTCAAACTGCTTATGCCCTAATTTCGCGCGTGGCATCAATTCCCAGCGAACCATCAGCAGTTTTTTTTGACAGAAGGAGGTATGTGTGATGAACTGGGATCAACTGCCTTCCGACAAGCGCAAAACGAAGTCCCTGCTTTCATTCCAGGCTAACGCTGCGTGGTTGAGGGCGAACATCCTAAGTGGTTCGTCACACATGCTTCGAGGATTTGCGCAAATGGCGTTTCCTCCCGAATGCTCCGTATGCGGCTCACCTGCCAATCACGGCACCAGAATTTGCCAGACCTGTTTGGAGAAAATGGTTTCAATCAAGCCCTGCTGCCAGCGATGCGGGATGCCAGTACCTGAAGTACTACCCAACGAAGACTGCATTCGGTGCCGCCAGCAGTCACTTCGCTTTGGGCGTGTGATCGCCTTAGGTTTTTACGACGGACCACTTCAACAAGCGGTTATCAAGTGCAAAAGTCGCCCCTACGAGTGTCTAAGGCAGGCTCTAGCTGAACATTTGGTAGCTAAGTTAAATAATAGACTTCCGGACATCCAGCAGCACGGACCGGTACTTCTGCCTGTCCCCTACCATTGGAGCCGAGCCTTTACACAGGCTGCTCCGGCAGCCGTCAGCTTGGCCAGATCGCTATCCCGTTTGACGGGCTGGCCAGTTGCCAACGCTACAGTCCGCAGAATCCGCAGAACTAACAAACAGGGGATGTTGTCGCTGACGGAAAGACAAGAAAATGTACGTGGAGCTTTTAAGGCTACCGACCCCAAATCGTTATCTGGAAGGCATGTTTTGATAGTCGACGATGTGCTTACGAGCGGGGCCACCATCAACGAAGTGGCTCGGCAACTGTCCGGCTGCCGAACTCAAGACATCAGCGCGCTGGTCGTAGCCCGCGCTACTGGCTGGTAAGGCACTGATCTGCAATTTACCAATTAAATTTCCACACACTCTTCAAGCTGTCTATTGATGAACACTGACAATAACCACAGTCCAGTCAATCCGCTGCATCCGAGAAAATTTTCACCGTTACGGCATGTCATTTGGCGCGGTATCAGCATCATCGCGCCACCACTGATAACACTGCTACTGCTGATCTGGCTGCTGAACGCTGTCGAACAGTACGTGCTGCAACCGCTAGAGTCGGCTATACGCTTTTCATTGGTCGCCATAACGGCAGATGTCGTAGATGAGCGCCCAGCCGGTTCGGCATTGATCGACCCTGAGCATCCCAATAAGGGATTCACTTACGAAGGCTTCCAATACGTCCAGCCTCCCATAGGACGACGTTATATGCCAAGCCATATTATCAGCCATGTGAACGCCAACTTGGATCAACTGCCCAGCGAACTGCAGCGACCATTGTCAACATGGGACTACTACAACGCCTACGTCAAACTCAGATATATGCCGCGCAGTTTCACGATTCCACTACTGCTACTGTTAGTACTGAGCATTTTATTCTTTGTAGGCAGATTCTTTGCTGCTGGTGTTGGACGATTTCTGTTCAACACCTTCGAGCGGATCGTGACCCAGTTGCCAATCGTCAGCAATGTCTACTCGTCAGTCAAACAGGTAACCGACTTTGTCTTCTCAGAACGCGACATTCAGTTCACTCGGGCAATTGCAGTCGAGTATCCCAAAGCGGGAATTTGGTCTTTAGGCTTCGTTACGGGAGACAGTTTTCCACAGCTCAAGAAGACTACGGGCCAAGATTATGTATCAGTGTTTATTCCCACGTCGCCGATGCCGATGACAGGATTTACCGCTAACGTTGTGAAATCTAGCGTTGTCGATCTAGACATCTCGGTGGATCAGGCGATCCAGTTCATAGTCAGTTGCGGAGTTGTCTGCCCTGTCGACGAGCCAGTGACATTGTCGCCAACCAAACAGCCATGCCTGACAGCGGGGGACTCCAAGTCGGACCAATAAGTCTTAGCCTAAAATTTGGGAAACTTACTTTGCTTCGCAAGGCAGTCTGCGGAATCAGGCAATTGTCAGGATCGTTTCCTAGCCCTTTGGGACTTAGACAATTTTGGGGCTGGAATGGATGCTGTTGGTGTCGACGCCTTCCTTCCTCGGGCCTCCTTGGGCTCTGGCTTCCCCGATATGTCACTACTTTCAACCGGCAATTGGCCAGAACCCATCAAAGCGCTGTCATCATGCAATCCGCTCAACGGCGAAGAAGGATCGCTGGGTGGACTTGGCCTGTCGGTCTTCCTAGGACAAAAGAACCGACCTAACGGACTAGCCAGCAGTGCGGGCAGCCAAAATAGATCGCCAGCAAGCGCAGCGAAAAGCAGCGTTAACATCAGCACTCCAAAGCGTTGGGTTGGAGTGAACGTACTGAGCGCAAAGACACTTAGACCTAACCCACCTACGATCGTCGTCTGGGTCATTGCGGCCGCCATGTTCCGGTACGTATCAAAAATAGCTTCCGTTCGGCTCATGCCACGCCGTATACAACCCCGGAACCAACTCAAGAAATGGATGGTATCATCAACAGCTACACCTAAGGCAACACTAGCGGTCATCATGGTACCGATGTCTACCAAAGTGCCCGCGTGTCCCATGAATCCAAAAATGATTACGACGGGAAATACATTGGGAATCATAGAGACGGCTGCACTGGCCAGACCTTGCAATATATTGACGGGCTTGAAGGCGCCCAAAAGGCTCGTGGCCGGCGACAGGAGACATGCCATAACTCCAAAAATAAGTACAAAGGCGGAAGCGACACTTTCGACTAGACTAATCAGCAGTGTCCGCTGAGCTTTGTAAACGACTGGAATGATGCCCGTGTAAACCACATCCATTTCACCTGGATGAGCAGAGGCTTCAACGGGCGAACCGTCATCCACTCTAGCTCCTCGGCTCATGGTTCGTATCTCAGCCAACATGCGACTGGCATCAACAAAACTGGTCGCATTCGACTTAATAAAGTCGACGTCGTAGTCGGAGTGGTTCTCCAACAAGACCACGCAATCAAACTCCGACAGATACCGAGCCCATTTCTCTGAGGTTGCTCGACCCTCCGTCAAGGGATTTTTAATAGGATCGTGCCATTCCACCTTTTGAATCGTGTTATTGATCAAGCAAGATCGCAAGGTTTCGGCCAGTACCAGGGAATCCTCCGAAGCCGACGAAGGCTTAGCACTTATACCGTTAGAATCGCCATCAGGGCCTTCTGCGATCCGCTGCAACGGCGGACGCGATCGCCCCAGTACGATAACGCGACCCTTCAATTGGTCACCACCATGAGCCACAACCGAATCCAACACGGCGTTGCGGCAACGATAGGCTGCCGCAATCGGCTCGACCGTCGAACGCAGCGATCCAACAAACTGGCCGTAGTCCACATCGTTTAGCGCACCCAGACGTAAACTGATTCGCCACAACTCGGCGTTCTTGGAGTGCTCGCTGTCTTCAATTGCCATGTATTCGCTCTCCAGCAACTCGTCACGTTTGCTGAGCAGCAAGTTATTGGCTCCACTTCTAGCAGGACTATAGGTATAAGACGGTTCTGGCAGGTTATTCAGAAAGGTTACCGCCGACATGCCTCGGCCAACGATATTCTCGCCGGAATATCCGAATCGAGCCTGCAATGTGTCTTGAATTCGCTTAACCGCTTCTGCGCGTTCGAGCAAGGTAAGCTGAGTGCGAGCCTGCCGGACCTGCTCTTCGGACAATGTACTGCTTTGGCCCGTAGGCGCTTGCAACGACTCAGGGAATCGAACAACCAGTTCCATCGGAACCAGTCGACCAAAATTGTCCTCTAGCCAGCCATAATCCTGAATGATTTGAGAGTCAGGATCAAACAACTTTAACAGTTGAACACTGGTCTGGATCTTAAACAGCCCGAACGCCATAAAAACCATGACTGCTGCCATGCCAATGTTGACGTACCAGTGACGCTTAATCAGAAACCTGCCAACAACTTCCCAAAAGCTTGCGATCTTTTTTGTGATGCGTGCCCCAGCACCCTGCAATTGCGCCAACTTGGGCGGAAACATGGCCAAGGCACTTGGCAGAAACACAAATACCAACATCAGCGTACCCATCACGCCAATTGCCGAAAATATGCCAAATTTTCGGATCGGCATGATATTACTGAAACCCAACGAACCCATGCCAATGGCTGTTGTTACGGCACATAACGTGGCTGGAACCAGAGCATGTTTTAGCGCACGATCAGCAGCCGTTGAAACGCCATGGGAAATTGCCGAATCTCGGTAGTAATTGATAAGATGGATCGCACCAGACATCCCAAGCACATACACCAACGAGGGCATTGTCAATAAGATGGCATCGACGGACTGTCCGCTCCACCACACGACGCTCATGCTGGCCATCGCGCTAACGCCACCAACGAAGAACACCATCATCATCAATCGTACGGAGCGCAGCAGCAGATAGCTGAGAAAGATTCCCATGGCTAGCGAGTAGCCCACTAATCGAACTAGAGTGATCGTGCCCTCTTCGTCGATCGCCACGTTGTCTACGGGCGGCCCGCCCACTCGTAATATTGGCTCGGCCACAAGTGGTTGACTAACCAAGAGATTAAATGGTGGCGGGGCCATCACAGGCTTGGGTGGTGAAGCCACCCCACACTCTTCGGCCAGTTCGAAAATCCGACCCGTGGGCTTACCAAGAACGCCGCGTCCCACAACGCGAGCCAAATTGCGACGTGCTGGCTGAGTCAAAGTCATCATCACACAGGTTTGACGGGGTGGTTCGCTGACCCCCACCTGATCAAAGAAGTCGTACCACACCTGAGCCTGATCCACGGGATCGGCCTGACGCAACAATTGCAGGTCGCCTTGATAGTTGTCATCGGCAGCCTTCTGCACCACGCGTGACCACAGTTCTTCCCAGCCATCAGGCATCTCTTTCAGCTTTTCGGGCGGCAAAACTTTCGCAACGTCCTGGCTGGTCCAGCTAAAGCCGAAGGGGACGGGTGGACCAAAGAGTGTCCCCGTCAATCGAGCTACAGCCATTCGCTCGCCAGCCACCGGATTGCTTTCCACATGCAGCGAACGATTAGCTCCGGCCAGTTGCTGTACGACTTGCGGTCCGGTTTGTACCGTTTTGAAAAGCGGAGTGGCAATCAGACGTGGATCCTGCCAAAACGGATTCGTCTGATTACTGGTAGTTGGCTTACCAAAACCAGCTACAAACTGACCTTCTAAGCGGAAGCTACCAACCGCTCGCAGAAACGTGCGTCCTAAAGCGGACACCACGTTGGCCCCACCTTCCCAACGATACAAACGACCGTTGGGAGTAATGTAGTAGTGCTTGCCACTTTCATCCACCAACCACTTTTCGTTCAGACCACCCCAGTTGCAATGGTAGTTGCTATTGTCAACAAACAAAACGTAATCGCGCAGCGTTTCACGCGCCGCTGCAAATTCGTCCAGCTCCTCACTTGCGCTTTGCTCTGACGCCATTTCAGCCTGAAGCTTGGCCACGAACATCTTCAGTCGCTGCGAGTCCTCCGTACATCCATCCCAAGTGGCAACAATGAACTGCTCGCTGATAAAATGATCACCAAACCATTTCAACTCTGCAGTTTCGCGAAAGTCGGCTGGCAGCCAGTCCTTGACATTGTTTTCTGTTTTCTGCAGCGCCATACGGGCACCGCGTACAGCAAAGGGCACCAAAAAGAATACGATCATCAACAGCAGCAAGGCATTGGGCGCACCCCAAAAAGTCTTACGCTGGAAAAAACTATCGTTCATGCCGTTTCCTCAAAAACAAGCCACGATCCTAGGCTGCTTTCAGTGACCCACGATGCCCGTCCAATAACTTATTGCTAGCCCTGGCAATACGGTGCCCACCGTAGCAACTGGATATTATAGTTAGGCCGCTGGTATGACGCAGGGTTCTAGCGGCGGCAATTGCGCGAATACGAGTCAAATACCTATGTCTACTTCGCCTGGCCTGAGCCACTCCAGACTAACATAGACAGCATTGCAGTCCTAGGGCGCAGAAAGCACAAGACACAAGATTTGATTCGACCAAAGCGGGTCGCAACAAGCAGAAAAGCTTTGACGATTAGGGGTAATTTTCGTTTAGCAACAAAAAATGGACCACTATCGAGCAGGCCCACGCTTGGCAGCACCACACCACCGGTCTTTATAGTGGCAAAGGAGCATCCCTCCCTGTGCCACCGAAAGATCCTTCTAACTAAACCTCAGTCTAGCCTAGCGGCAGCGATCAGTTTGATGAACTCATGATTGGATTCAAATCGGCTGAGCTGCTTAATCAACTGCTCCATGGCCTCTACCGGGTGCATCGAATTAAGCGTTCGACGCAGCTTAGTAACCGTATCAAGCGTCTCAGGCTCCAACAGCAACTCCTCGCGGCGAGTTCCCGATTGGGAGATATCGATAGCTGGCCAGACTCGACGATCAGCCAACTTGCGATCAAGCACCAGTTCCATATTGCCGGTACCCTTGAACTCTTGGAAGATCAGATCGTCCATGCGGCTACCTGTGTCCACCAGAGCGGTACCCACGATCGTGAGAGAACCTCCTTCAGCAAAAGCTCTCGCCGTAGCAAACAGCTTCTTCGGGATGTCCATGGCCTTGATGTTCACGCCACCAGTCATCGTGGGACCGTTGTTGCCAACCCATTTATTAAAAGCACGCGCCAGTCGCGTAATGGAATCCAGCAAAAGGAAAACGTCTTTGCCTTCTTCAGTCAATCGCTTGCAGCGATCAATCACCAATTGACTCAGTCGAACGTGGCTGTCCACATCCATGTCCAAGCTGGAAGCGATCACTTCGCCGTTCTTGACGCTGCGGCGCATATCGGTCACTTCCTCGGGCCGCTCGTCCACCAGCAAGACTAACAAATGAACGTCCGGATGATTCTGAGCAATGCCATGGCTGATATGCTGGAGCATGATCGTTTTGCCGCTGCGGGGCGGAGCCACGATCAGAGCACGCTGACCTTTACCAAGCGGAGCCAACAGATCGATAACGCGATTGGTAAGCGGTGTCTTGCCAATCTCCAACTTCAACCACTGCTCGGGATTGATCGGAGTTAGCGCCTTGTCATCGTCGAAACTCTTGACGTTGATATAGTCGTCAGGAGGCATCCCGTCCACATCCAGAATCTCGCGCACTCGAGGTCCTTGCTGGCGTCGAGCCTGCTGCATCATGGCGGTTACTTTGACCCCTTGACGCAACCCGAATTTCTCGATCATCGTGCCAGGCACAAACGGATCGGTTCGTTCACGGGAATAGTTGTTTTCTGGGCTGCGCAGGAACCCGTAGCCATTAGGGTGCATTTCCAGAATTCCGACAAATTCCAACAACGGAATGTCGCCGTTTTCGTCCACTTGCGGCTCAGGAAATGGCTCGTTGCCTGGACTGTTACTACTTTGTCCTAGCGGTCGCCGCCGACGTCCGCCGCGCTGCGCTGGACCTGACCGAGGCCCACCGTGCGACCCCGAATAACTTGAACGAGAACTTGAGAATCCGGAACCTGGACCTGCCCCCGGACCTGAGCGAGAACGAAACCGCTTTTTCTTGATCATAAAAGACCTAAACAAAAAGAAATGAACAAGCAACCTCAGGGCATGTCGCCAGCGCACCGTTGCAAGCTGTCGACAATTCTGGAGTCGCCCACGCACACAAATTCTGATGGTTTCAAACCATCCCAAAATACTTTGGTAGCCCGCCCCTCAAGTGGGGAAACCCAAGCTACGTTTTACCAACTAGTTCAGCACTCAGAGCCCGCTTACAAGGTCCATCGCAGGGGACAACCTGTAGCAAGATTCCTGTATGTTTCGTCTTTCTTGACTGTTCTATGTCCTGGCTGTTTGGAGCAGATCGCTCGTGGTAGGCACTTGAGACCAACATCCCCGTAACTGCGGCTTGAAGCCGGACCAAGTGCAGGCTGATTATAGCTGAAATTCGATTGCGGTTTTTTATGTAAACCCTGAAAGCTTCTTAGGCTAGGCTGAATAAAGACGGCTTACGTTCCTAGGCGATTGAGTCCAACCGGGCAGGGAACTGGATGACCGACCTTTTTGTCAGGAGTGTCTATAGAAAACACTCAACTGATCCGGAAAATCTCTTTCAAAAACACCTTCATGGCTTCAGAAACAGGATGCTCTTGGACTGGAACCCAAACATTATCAGGAACCCCAAGGCCATCAGGTGACTCGAAGATGAAGAATCCTTCGGCGAGTCGCATAGGAATATTATCTCTCGCGGGCATGCTGTCAAGAGAATCCTGAATTGATAGCCAAAGATTCTCGGAATTTTTCCATTTTTTCGGCAAAGTCGGCTTCAGCGGAAAATTTTGCCTAACCGATTGAAGAGGAAGGGAAGAGTACCGCACTTGGATGGATTCCGCGAGGCTTAAAGTGAACTACGTATCAAAATTGGGGACCTGGAACATGGCTGCCCGTATCTGTCTTTTTTGGCTGACGATTGCACTTTTGTGCGGTTGGATGCTTGCCGCTGAACCATCTAACGCTATTCGGTGGGCTCCCGATATGGCAACCGCCCGTGAAGCCTCCACCAAGTACACAGTGCCGCTGCTGGTGCATTTTTACGGCGACGGCTGCCTGCCTTGCCGTACTTTGGAAGATCGAGTGCTGTCCAAACCAGAAGTCGTTAACACGCTAAACAAGTTCTTTATTTCAATTGCTATCAACGCAACCAAACAGCCGCAGATTGCGGCTGAATTTGGCGTTCATAGCTGGCCAACCGACGTATTTATCAGCCCCGATGGTCAGACACTACACCGGGGAGTCTGCCCGCAGGATATCCAAGCCTACCTGTCAGTGCTACAAAATGTGGCGGTCATGAACCGCGATCGCAATGTTCTATTGGCACAATCCAAGCAAACCGCGCCCTCCCATTCCACACCAGCTCCATTCGGTCAACCTGTGACACCACAACCTGTTGCCGCTTCGACGCCAGCGGCGACCGGTATCCCGACCGATTCAGTAGGCAGCAACCAAGGTTCAGTGGCCAGCGCCCTAGGCGTCGGCGGCGTGTCGCCTATTAGCCCGCAGACACAGTTACCACAGCAATCACCTAACCATTTGGGAAACAATGCTTTCAGCACTGCAGCACAAGAAATCACAGCGGGAGCAGTTCTACCGCCGCATCCTACGATTTCCGGTCCACTAACGACACAGGTTCAAACTGGTCGACTCACATCCAGTCAACAACCATCTGTTATCTCAGGTCCGATGCCAACCGAACAAACGCAGATCGCTTCACAGAACATTGCAAATTCACCACTGTCAGCGATTCCGTTTCCGCCCCTAAGTACGCTGTCCAGTGAAAGTTCAAGCTTACCTCCACGCAACAGCTTGGTCACTTACTCGCCGCGTACGCCACAAGTCGAACAGCAGGCACAGCCAGCGGACTCAGCGACTTCTCAAACAATTGCCTCACCGGCCATCACTCAGGACAATCCTCACTTCCCAAGCCTCCAAGATCAACCTGCTCAAGCCTCACTAGACGGCTATTGTCCGGTTGCTCTGCGAAAACAGCAGTGGCTTCCAGGTAGTGCTCAGTATGCGGTACAGCACCGCGGCAAGACCTACTGGTTGTCCAGTGAAGCCGCAGCAGCCGAGTTCCTCAGGACGCCAGACGACTACACTCCGGTACTCTCTGGCGCAGATCCATTGGTGTTATTGAACGAGGGCAAGTTGGTTGCCGGGTCGATTCAACACGGCCTGTTCGAGGCTCACAGCGGTCAAGTGCTGCTGTTCCAGAGCGCTCAGTCCAAAGTGCATTTTCAGCAGAACTTTGACAAAAACATGCAAGCGCTCAATGCCGTTCGCGAGCGCGCGGCGGCTCGTTAGAGTTGCCAGCATTCTTAGCGTTCTGCGCAAACTTTTCGGTTTGTACGCGATAGAACGCCGTTCGGATGGTAGCTTGTTGAATGATTTCGACTTTGGTGACATTTATTCACTCAAGCGATTCGATTCAGTTTCTTGAAGATTTCTCGCAATACCATGCATGCATAACGGCTGTCGCAATAGTAGCTATCAGCCCATATATGCCAGCATTGCCGTGAGCTTCGAACGTGTTGAACTAAACGCCCCTAGTTCAAGGCTGTCAGGATATAGCCTCATTCACACTGGACGAACAATCATAGCCGATATGGACCGGATGCCATGACGCGAATCAACACGAATATCAGTTCACTGGTCGCACAGAGCAGGTTGAACCGAACCAATGACGACCTACAAGTCGCGCTGACTCGCCTGAGTACCGGCCTGCGAATCAATACTGGCAAAGATGATCCGGCGGGTTTGATCGCCAGCGAAGCGTTACGGAGCGATATCACCAGCATCAACAAAGCGATTTCCAATACTCAGCGTGCCGTACAAATTATCGCCACTGCCGACAGTGCGTTGGGGCAGGTCAGTTCCCTTCTTAACACGATGCGAGGATTGATCGTAGAAGCGGCCAACAAGGGAGCTATCAGCGACGACGAAATCGCGGCCAATCAGTTGCAAATTGACAGTTCGCTGGAAGCCATCAACCGCATTTCACAAACCACGACGTTTCAGGGTCGCAAATTGCTGGACGGTTCCCTGGATTTCATCACCGACATCAATACGCTGACATCTGTGGTCGATTCCAAAATCGATCAGGCCAATTTGGGTGCCACAGGATCGATGACGGTCGACATCAGCGTACAAGCTCAGGCAACTCAGGCGCAACTTGTCAACACGGCATTCCCACTAACCAATGCTACTGCGACGCTAGATTTCCCCGTTCGCGCGACCAACGTACTGACCGACATCTCCGTATCCGCCTCGGAAATTACGGACGCCGTCACGATCGTCTTTCAGCACAGCGCGTCGGTGGCCGCCGATGAAGTTCAGGCCGAATACGACCCCGATACCAATACGATCACCGTCTCCGGCAACGAGGCCGTCCTAGGCACCATCACCAAAGCTCAGGTGACCTCGGCGATCAACGCGCTGCCAGAATTCACTGCTCAAGTCGGGGTTGGTGCAGCCCTGGATCCCGCCGGCGATTTTACCTTAGGCGGCTCGCCACCCGGCAATGCAACGTTGGCTGAAAGCGCGATCGATATTGAAGCGGATCAACCTGGTTTAAGCTTCAACCAAGTGGATATCGTATTGCAGGTGGGTGCCGCCACCGGTGCCGCCTACGACACCGCGAACAAACGGCTGACGATTACCTACGTAGCCGGTACTGATGATATCGCAGACATTGCGTCAGCAATCGACGCCACTGCTGAATTCTCGGTCACGTCAACCTCGGGTGGAACCGCCATCACCAGCGCCCTGGACGCTCAAGTGGAAGGCAACACCGACTTTACTGGAGGCGGTGTTCTGCTTGATCATGTCGTGTTTGAATTGCAGGGCTCGTTGGGCGCAGAAACGTTCAATTTCCAAGCAGGCACTTCCAACCTCCATATCGCAGCCGCCATCAATCAAGTAAGCGACGCGACCGGTGTTACCGCTGAAGTGGATGCCACCTCCGGGGACATTGAACTGTATAGCAGCACGTGGGGTTCCAAGAGTCTGGTAGCCATCAATATTATTACGGAAGGTCCGCTTGGAACGTTTCGAGACAATCTGAGTGGCATACGCGATACGGGTACCGACATCGTGGCTCGAGTCAACGGCATCGGAGCCGATGGAGATGGCAATCAATTGTCCATCAACACGTCGACCTTGTCGTTGCAATTGACGCTGGACCCAGACCAAGCTGTCAATGCTCTAAGCTTCAGCATCACTGGCGGCGGAGCCTTGTTTCAATTGGGTGGGGACGTAGTCACCAATCAACAGGCCCGGATGGGTATTGGATCGATGTCCACCAGCACGCTGGGCGGCCCCAGCGGCCGACTGTATGAACTGGGCAGCGGCCAAGACAAATCGCTTACGCGCGACATGTACGGTGCAAGTCGTGTGATTCAAGAGGTCATCAACAAAGTCACAGGGCTGCGTGGCAGGCTGGGCGCCTTTCAAGCCACCACGCTGGATAGTAACATGGTCTCGCTGACCGATACCGTGGGCAACTTGACCGAGGCAGAAAGTCTGATTCGCGACGCCGACTTCGCCAAAGAAACAGCGAGGCTGACCCGCGCACAAATCTTGATCCAATCTGGCACCGCAGTTCTCGGGATCTCTAATCAAAATCCTCAGAACGTCCTGAGATTGCTGCAGTAGTTTTGAACTTTCGAGTTAAAGGGATTTCGCTGCTCTGGATGCCTGAGCCTCTTGATGTTTGCGGCTTTCTACCTCTCACGCCTGTGGCGTGGGCTTCCAGCCTGCAACGCTTTCTGAACTCTTGAGCTTTGCGCCTTATGACCATTTTGGCCGTTCACATGCTGGAAGCATGTGACCACATGGCAGAGTCCTGAATTGTCAAAATGTAGCGTTTGCTAGGATTGTTCCTTGCCTCCTTCAGATTTTGATAGCTAATCTACAAGCTTCTACTCAGGTTCGTTTGACAGCAAAACGATCAATGAGGGTGAGCCTATCCCCTCGCTAGCATTCCCCCACCATCGGTCGTGCTATCTGGGCAAATAGACAACGCTGGGCGAACAAAGAGTGTTCGTAGCGCACAAGATCGACTGAATCGCGGATCGTCAAAGCATTCACCTCTCAATCCAGCCCTGGTGGTGCAAATGGGATTTCGTGGTAATCAGGTTCAGATCAAAACCCACTAGGAGAATTTTCGAATGACAAGAATCAACACAAATGTGAGTTCGTTGGTGGCACAAAGCCGACTGAACAAAACCAACATGGATCTGCAGACTTCACTCACTCGACTGAGTACCGGTATGCGAATCAACAGTGGCAAGGATGACCCAGCAGGGTTGATTGCCAGTGAGGCTTTAAGGAGTGATATCACCAGCCTTAACAAAGCTATTTCCAACACGAACCGAGCTTCGCAAATCATAGCCACGGCGGACAGCGCGCTGGGTCAAGTCAGCTCGCTGCTGAATAATATGCGTGGTCTGATCGTAGAAGCAGCTAACACGGGTGCGATGAGCGATGCAGAGATCGCAGCCAACCAACTGCAAGTGGATAGTTCGCTTGAAGCGATCAATCGAATTGCCAAAACAACTTCATTCCAAGGCCGAAAGCTGCTGGACGGTTCTCTTGATTTTGTTTCCAATCTGAGCACGATTGCTGCAGTTACCGATTCGCAAGTCAATTCGGCGAACTTAGGTGCCACCGGTTCGCTGTCTGTAGATGTAACCATCGAGGCGGCTGCTACACAGGCGGAACTAAACGCGACCTTCGACTCTCAAGAAGCATTTGCTGAACTCAGCTTTGGCGTTCGCGGAACAGCTCTGTCAGACATCGATATTGTGGCAGACGCGAGTTTGACTGAAGAGATTACGATCGAGTACGTTCAAGATGATGATGTTGCATTGGGTACCGTCACGGCAGCCTTTGATGCGGACACAAATACGATCACCGTCAGCGGCAACGAAACGACCGCTGGCGATATCAAAGTAGGTGACGTCGCTGCTGCCATTGATGCACTGGCGCTATTCTCTGCATCCACCACTTCAACCGCCGATGCTGGTGATTTTACCAACGGCGGAACTCCTGCGGCCGACGATACTCTGGCTGATACCACAGTAGCTTCGATTCACATTGAAGCCGAAGATGCCGGTTCCGCTTATAACGATGTCAAGGTTGTCTTGGTGGCTGGAGCAGCCACGGCTGCTGAGTACACAGCCAGCAACAAGACACTGACTGTTACCTATGTATCAGGGACTGACGATTTTGACGCGATTGCCACAGCGATTGACGATCTTGATGGTTTCACAGCAACTGCGGTGTCGGGTGGTTCGGAAGTGGCAGGGGGTATCGATGCCGAAGTCGAAGGCGACACCGAACTAACCGGCGGCGAAGCGCTGCTGGCCGATCTGGTGTTTGAGCTGACCGGATCGGAAGGCTCTCAGGCGTTCAATTTCAAGGCAGGCACCACCGTCCAGCAAATGGTGACGGCCGTCAATCTACTTAGCGATGCTACCGACGTTAAGGCGGAATATGCGGACGGTGAATTGACCTTTAATAGCGAAACCTACGGTTCGAAATCGCTAGTGGCTGTGAACGTGATCACCGAAGGGGACGACGGCGAGTTCCAAACGAATCTCAGTGGTATTCGAAGCGCTGGCACCGACATCGATGCAAGAGTCAACGGTACTGAGGCGAACGGCAATGGCAATACATTGTCTGTCAACAACGCAACCTTGTCGCTCAGCTTGACGCTAGACCCGGCCAGCACAGTAAACAATTTCAACTTCAACATCACTGGTGGAGGTGCCAAATTCCAGTTGGGTGGCGAGGTGGTTAGCAATCAGCAAGCTCGCATGGGCATCGGTTCGCTTTCAACCAGCAGCTTGGGCGGCGTCAATGGCCGACTGTACGAGTTAGGCAGCGGACAGTCCAAAGCACTGGCAACGGATGCCAACGGGGCTGCTAAGGTGATCGACGAGGTCACCACCAAAGTCAACAGCCTACGTGGTAGGTTAGGGGCGTTTCAAGCGACGACCCTGGAAAGCAATTTGGTTTCGCTAGGTGAAACGGTCAATAATTTGACCGAAGCGGAAAGTTCCATTCGCGATGCTGACTTCGCACAAGAAACCGCTCGGTTAACTCGAGCGCAGATCCTGATTCAATCTGGCACCGCCGTGTTGGGTATCGCCAACCAAAGCCCTCAAAACGTCTTGGGACTGCTTCGATAATTCGGACTGTCAGATCCCTAAACAAACAAGCGGAAAATCACCCACCGCGTCGAACCCAGTGTTCGACGTGGTTTTTTCGTTGGCTATCAGGACATAAGACGAGCGGCGGTTGGCAGGTTGCCCGTAGCTGCCGTCGCCAGACGGTGGGAAACATGCCGGACCACCGTTTGGCGACGGGTAGCTACTGGTATATCCTTTTCCGCCGCTCCCAACATGAGTATCTTTCGGACTCCTTTACGATCGATCAGAATTGCAAAACCATTCCATCAATCTTTCCGCTTGTAGCGACTGTGCCGACTGGGACATCTCTGCGTCTATCTGAAACCATAGTTTTGCGGTTTTTGTTCAGATTTTCTTAGCTAACCGTTATTGGCAGCCTAAGTTTTTGCAGCATTAGCCCTGGAGCGTACGCGCTGTGTGAGGCTGGGAGCAGTGCCAAAATTACCCAATCAAGCAACCAATCTTTTGCGGACCGGCGGTTCGCGTCAACTTCAGATCGCCAATCTCAGTTAGGGTCAACTGCATCGGCAGTTAGAGTTTCGGAGATCTGAATTACCGGGAGAAACTGAAGCATGTCTAGAATCAACACGAACGTCAGCTCGCTGATTGCTCAAAGCCGTTTGAACCGAACCAACAACGATTTGCAAACTTCGCTTACTCGACTGAGTACCGGTTTGCGCATCAACAGTGCAAAAGACGATCCAGCGGGTCTGTTGGCTAGCGAAGCTCTTCGCAGCGACATCACCAGTCTGAATAAGGCGATTTCCAACACCAAGCGAGCCACTCAAATCGTAGCTACAGCCGACAGCGCTTTAGGCCAGGTTAGCAATCTGCTAAACAACATGCGTGGTCTGATTGTTGAAGCAGCTAACAGCGGCGGTTTGAGCGATAGCGAAATCGCTGCTAACCAACTACAAATCGACAGCTCTTTGGAAGCCATCAATCGAATCGCACAGTCGACAACCTTCCAAGGCCGCAAGCTTCTGGACGGATCGCTGGGCTTTGTCAGCACCCTGAGCACCGTCTCAGCCGTCAGCGACTTCCAAATCAATCAGGCCAACTTAGGCGCGACTGGATCGGTTAGTGTCGACGTCTCCATCGAGACCGCAGCCACTCAAGCTGAACTGACTGCGGCTTTCGATTCCGATGAAGCCAACGCCACACTCAGCTTTGGCGTTCGCGGAACAGCTCTGACAGACATCGATGTTATTGCCGACAGTAGCATCACTGAAGAAGTCACCATCGAATACGTACATGATGGCGACTTGGCAGTGGGAACAGTTTCAGCAACCTACGATGCTGACAGTGCTACCATCACCGTCAGTGGTAATGAAGCTACCGCAGGCGATATCAAGAAGGATGCAGTAGCCGCTGCGATCGATGATCTTGAACTGTTCTCAGCATCAACAACGTCAACCGATGACGCAGGCGACTTCACCGATGGTGGAACGCCGGAAGCGGATGAAACTCTCGCTGACACTACTACCGCTTCGATTTTAATCGCAGCCGAAGATGCCGGTTCGGCCTACAACAATGTTAATATCAAGCTGGTTGCTGGTGATGCACTTGGTGCCGTCTACACAGCCAACAACAAGACTTTGACCGTGACCTACGTTTCTGGAACCGACTCCTTCGCAGATATCGCATCCGAAATTGACGGCGTTGATGGATTCACCGCCTCGGTCGTGGCTGGCGACGAAGACGGAGTGGCTGGCGGAATCGACGCTGAGGTAGAAGGTGATACCGAACTAACCGGTGGCGAAGCGCTGCTGGATAGTCTGGTGTTCGAATTGACCGGCAAGAACGGTTCTCAGTCGTTCAATTTCCAAGCCGGCACTTCCGTTCAGCAGGTAACCAGTGCAATCAATCTGGTCAAGGAATCTTCGGGCGTCGAAGCTACCTATGAAGATGGAACTTTGACTTTGAATAGCACCGCATACGGGTCCAAGTCACTTGTGGCACTTAATGTCATTAGCGAAGGCGAAGACGGTGTGTTCCAAGGCGATCTGAGCGGTATTCGTGCCAACGGTTCCGATGTGGTTGCTCGCATCAACGGCAGCACCGCTAGCGGAAGCGGGAATACTCTGTCGATCAACAATTCAGCTCTATCACTGAGCCTGACAGTAGATCCTGCCAGCACGACAACCAGCTTTAGCTTTAACATCAGTGGTGGCGGTGCGACATTCCAACTTGGAAATGACGTCTCTTCTACTTCGCAAGCTCGCTTAGGAATCGATTCCGTTTCCACCAGCAGCTTGGGAGGCACCAGCGGTCGTCTGTATGAGCTGGGCAGTGGACAAGCCAAGTCGCTTGCCAGTGACGCAGTTGGCGCTGCCAAAGTCATCGACGAAGTGTCCAGCAAAGTGAATGGACTTCGCGGTCGACTGGGTGCATTCCAATCCACAACGCTAGAAAGCAACATGGTTTCGCTGTCCGAAACCGTTAACAACTTGACCGAAGCCGAAAGCTCGATTCGCGATGCCGACTTCGCCCAAGAATCCGCTCGACTGACCCGAGCCCAGATCCTGATTCAGTCGGGTACGGCAGTTTTAGGAATCGCTAACCAGAACCCACAAAACGTTCTGGGACTGCTGCGATAAGCTGAGCCTAGTCAGTCTGTATGATCCGACGCGGCAGGTACCAATCCATCTATTCCCCAAGAATTGGGTTGGTACCGCCGCTGCAACCTACTCAAGCCGCATTCAGCACGCCCACGCTGACTGCGGCTTGAGCGTTCTATCGTTCTCGAATCGATTGACCTTGGTATCTCGCAGACTGTTGCTAGCATAGCAACTGCATACTGTTTACTCGTTACGACTTGACTATTTGTCAGCAACCTGCCCGGACAGCAACAGCCTGACGTAGATCGCCAAAATTTGTTCTGACGAGATCCATAGCCAGCATTAAGCTAGCCAAGTGCTATAGTCGATAGTAGAAGGTGAGAAAGTAGCGATCGAACCAACCTTACGGGACTGTCGATGAGTCGCATTCAATCCAGCATCGGCCTAATTACGGGTGTCCCTATCGAGGAGACCGTCAATCAGCTCATGAAGCTGAACGCGCTTCCGCGCACTCGATTGGCCGCACGTAACGATACTCTTGGCAGGGAACAGGCTGCGGTTACTTCGTTGACCACTCTGGTCATCGGAGTCCAATTGACGACAGACCGCCTGGGGCAATCTGCCCTTTTTAGTGGCTCGACAGTTTCAAGCTCCAAACCCGATCTCCTAGCGGCACGCAGCACGGGAACTCCGGCCGTTGGTAGCTACAGTTTTGTACCCGTCCGCCAAGCTCAAAGTCAGCAGTTAACCAGTTCGCTTTACGCTTCTGCGGATCAAAAACTGTCTGCCGGTACCGTTACGATTCATGCGGGCGGGTTCCTGGACCAATCTGCCAATCTGGATCAGCTAAACGGCGGAGCGGGAGTATCGCGAGGCTTTATCCGAATCACTGATCGTAGTGGAAAAAGCCAGGACATCGACTTGCGCTATGCGCAAAACGCATCCGATGTTGTTAGTTCGATCAATGCATCCTCCCTGTCTGTGGTGGCCAAAATAGACGATGGACGTTTTGTTCTGACCGATGTATCCGGCAGCACGACATCCAACCTTGTCATTGAAAATGTGGGTGCAGGTACCACTGCAAGAGATTTAGGTTTCGATAACGTATCGGTTGCCGCCAACAGCGCTCAGGGCGCTAACGTTCATCAACTTCACCGCTCTACCGCCCTTCGCAATTTGCGGGATGGTCTGGGAGTGGAACTGCCTAAGACCGGCAACGCCTTGCAATTTAATCTACGCGATGGCTCGCAAGTCAACTTCTCTAGCCAGCTCAACGGACGACAAGCCAACTTGGGGCAATTGATCGACGAAGTCAATGCCGCTGGATCGGGCAAACTGCGTGCAGGGATCAGTTCCAATGGCCAGTCGGTGGAAATCGAGGACCTGACCACGGGATTAGCGACCTATTCCATTTCCAGTCCGTCTGGAAGTCTAGCTGATCAAATTGGATTGGATGCATCTCCGGTAGCCGGTGTGATCACCAGCGACCGATTGCAGTCTGGACTTGGCGATACTTTGCTATCGACGCTTGGAGGCGGCAGCGGTGTGCAAACTTCCGGCTCGGTCACCGTCACAGACAAATTGGGGCAGAGCGATACGATTAACCTTTCATCCGCGAAAACGCTTCAAGACGTAATCAACTTGCTGAACGATGGAGCCAACAACGCCTCGTTCCGAGTGCAACTGAATCGCAGCAAAACTGGCATTGAAGTTGTGGATACCAGCGGCGGAGGCGGCTCGCTGCAGGTTCAAAATGCAGGGGGAGACGAAGTTGCCACTGCACTGAAAATTGCTGGAACTTCAACCTCTGGAACCATCGACAGCGGCTCGCTAAATCGTCAGTTTATAGGACGCAACACAACCATCCGTGATTTCATGTCCGGCGGGAGTCTAGCTCGCACCTCCATTCGCTTTACCGATTCTGCAGGAAGGGCTTCTACGCTGAATTTGGCGACGCGCACCAGCGAGACGATTGGCGATATCGTCGATGGGATCAACGACCTGGGGTTGGGAATCGAAGCTGGCATCAATCAAAATGGCGATGGGATCATGCTGATTGACACGGCAGGTGGCCAGGGCACGATGACTGTGGCCGACGTGGGTGGTGGTGCCGCAGCTAGCCAACTGAAACTGGCCGGGACAGCCACTTCGTTGACCTTGGGCGATACGACCTTGTCAGTTATTGATGGTTCGAAGACGATACGCATCACCACGACCGCCAACACCTCGATCTCCGACCTGGCTACTCAGATCAATCAATTGTCCCAAGGTCCGCTGCGTGCCAATTTGATCAACCTGGGTTCCAGTGGCGTGCGACTACAGCTCAATGGCGTTTCAACGGGCGCTCAGGCTCGCAACGCGATCACTTCGACATCCGGCATTGACTTCTCGCAGACGGCCGAAGCCCGCGATGCTTTGGTCTCCTTTGGAGCAAGCGAATCGGGTGGCGGCGTATTGGTAAATTCCAACACGAACAAGTTTACCGATGTAGTCTCAGGACTGGAACTGACGGTCAACGGTACATCGTCTAGTCCAGTTCAAGTTGACGTAACCGGCAATACCGAGAACATAACCAAACAGATCGACACCTTTGTCGAGCAGTTCAACAAGCTGCGCGATAAGTATGATGAACTGACTGTCTTTGATTCTCAGACCAATCAGGTTGGTCTGTTGTTCGGTTCCAATGTAGCCATCCGTACTGAACTGGCGTACTCGCGGCTTTTCACCTCATCGATCCGCTCGGGGCCCCCAGGCACGATTCAGTCGCTTCCCGAACTGGGCATCAAGCTGAATGATCGCGGCAAGTTGACCTTTGACAAGCAGCAATTCGAATCGGCGCTAGCTGAAAACCCCGAGGCGGTAAAGGACTTCTTCAGCAACCAGACCAACGGTTTTTCGCAACGAGCCAAAGCTGTTTCTGATAGCCTTGCCAGCGTCGAAAGTGGAGCGCTACTGCAGCGTACCAACGCACTTCAGCAGAATATAGAACAAAACGCTTCTCGAATTTCGGCAATGGATCTTAGGTTGGAACGACAGCGCAATCGGCTGCTCAGCCAGTTCTATTCCATGGAGCAGGCTATCTCGCGCTTGCAGCGAAACATGACTTCGGTCAATCAATTACAGTCTCTGGCATCAGTGCGCGCATAAGTAAGCACCTAATCATAAGCTTTCGAACAATATGAATGAACATGGATGGACACGATGTACAGGATGATCTCAACTCGTTGATAGATTTATTTGTGTCGGGTGACATGGCTTTCTCATAAACGGATTCAAGAAGCCCGGTTCCCAATTCGTTGATGACTTCGAATGCACATCCGATGATTTTCTCAGTGATTTCTCCATGCTGTAAGTCGGATCAGCGCTCATCCTGTAAATCCTGTAAATCCATGTTCATTTCTCCAGTTGTGAAGATTTGTGATGGGTTATGCCAGTTTTTTGTGAACAGGTGCTTAGTAGTGCTTAAAGCCTGCTGGCCCTCTGGCTGGAACAACGGCGACTTCGCTTCTATCATCTGTCGGGTATAATGGACAGCCCAGTGGTTGGCCAGGTGATCGCTGTTGGTTTGTCCAGCAGAGGAAAGTCCGGGCTTCGAAGGGCAGGGCGGTCGGTAACGCCGACCAGTTGGAAGACTAGGGAAAGTGCCACAGAGAATAGTCCGCCGAACGGGTAGCTAGCTACCGCGTGGCAAGGGTGAAACGGTGGAGTAAGAGCCCACCAGCGCGGAAGGTGACTTTTGCGGCTTGGTAAACCCCGCTCGAAGCAAGGTCAAACAGAGAGCAGTCAGCAGGCAACTGCTCGCGACGCGGCCCGTGTCGCTATGACTCTCGGGTAGATCGCTTGAGGCGACAAGCAATTGTCGTCCCAGATAAATGATCATCGGTGGATATTTGTATCCACAACAGAACCCGGCTTATCGGCCAACCACTGGTTTGATTCTTGGTGCATGTTCACTTCTTGATCTCGTTTTCAACTCGCCGAATATCGACTTCATCGCCATTGCTGACGAAACTTTCTTCAGCATGGTCTGACAAGAATTTCCGAAGCGTTTCCGACGACTCTTCGATCAGCACGATGTTCAGCTTGATACGGCCACTAGACGTTGGTGTGCCCTTGAGCTTTCCTTCGGTCACCGCCTTTTTCAAGAATTCATGGTTGAACCGCCAGGTCTCTACCCGATCCTCAGTCAAGTTGTACTTTAGAATCGTATATCTCCGGGGCTCACCTTCAGGCTGGCTTCTGGATGTTTCCACAAGACTGACAAGTCGGTGATCGTCTAATTTTGTGCAATAGAGTTCCAGTGTCTTATCTGTCTCTGGATCAGCAGGCTGGACAGCCCGCGCCAGAAGTACGTTCTCCTGCTCCTCGCTGCGCACGACAACAAAACGCTGTGGCTTTTCATCTTCTCCTGTTGTAATTTCCCAGGTGCCGACCAAGGCCAAGTCTGGCTGAGAGTCCTTAGCCGTTGATAGGGGGCTCTCAAAAACTACACAACCGCTCAGGAAAATCATCGCAGTCGCCAAAGCGAACCAACCACATCGCTGCGTCTGATTGTCAGTAAATCGCAAAGTAAACATATCGCACCAGCTTCTTTCAGGTAATTGAATCGCGAATCAGCAACCGTTCACGGTCTAAACTGGGTGGCTGTAGTCGATTTTGGCCAATCGCCCCATTATCTCGCGACAGTTCGATTTCGGCAAGTTCATCAATTCTAGAAGCGTGGCGGTTCAGCACTATGAGAAATGTTTTTGACCAACTAAGATAAAAGGTCTTTGAGAAGAGCCATCATTCGTTCGGAGTTCACTATGCCAACCTATCGTTCCCGTACCTCAACGGCTGGTCGCAACATGGCCGGTGCTCGTGCCTTGTGGCGAGCTACGGGGATGAAAGACGAAGATTTCAGTAAGCCGATCATCGCAATTTCTAACTCGTTCACGCAGTTTGTGCCGGGGCACGTCCATCTGAAAGATCTAGGACAGTTGGTTGCGCGGGAAATCGAAGCGCATGGGGGCGTCGCCAAAGAGTTTAACACGATCGCAGTGGACGATGGCATCGCCATGGGGCATGGCGGCATGTTGTATTCGCTGCCCTCCCGCGAGCTGATTTCGGATGCCGTTGAGTATATGGTCAACGCCCACTGCGCTGATGCACTGGTGTGCATTTCGAACTGCGACAAGATCACGCCGGGTATGCTAAATGCTGCACTTCGCCTGAATATCCCGGCGGTCTTCGTGTCGGGTGGCCCCATGGAATCTGGCAAGGCGTTGATCGGCGGCAAGGTTGTCCATTTGGATCTGGTAGACGCCATGGTCTCGGCAGCTAACCCTAACGAAACAGACGAAAATGTGCAAATGATGGAACGATCCGCATGTCCAACCTGTGGTTCGTGTTCGGGAATGTTCACTGCCAATTCGATGAACTGTCTGACCGAGGCATTGGGATTAAGCCTTCCTGGAAATGGGTCGGCACTTGCAACTCACGCAGACAGGCGGGAATTGTTTCTTCGAGCGGGTCGTTTGATTGTCGAATTGGCAAAGCGTTACTACGAGAAAGATGACGCTTCGGTATTGCCGCGTTCAATAGCTAGTAAGCAAGCTTTCGAGAATGCGATGTGTTTGGATATCGCCATGGGCGGATCGACCAACACGATCCTGCACCTATTGGCTGCTGCTCAAGAGGCTCAGGTCGACTTTACCGTCGCAGACATCGATCGCCTGAGTCGCAGGGTCCCCAATCTCTGCAAGGTCGCTCCTGCTACTCAACAGTATCACATGGAGGACGTGCATCGTGCTGGCGGAGTGATGGCAATTCTAGGTGAGTTGGACCGAGCTGGTTTGCTCCACGGCACGTGCCCCACCGTCCACAGTTCTTCGCTCAGCAAAGCCCTGGATCAGTGGGACATACGGCGTAATCCCAGTCCAGAAGTCACTAAGTTCTATAGTGCAGCCCCTGGCAACGTGCCTACTCAACAAGCATTCAGTCAAGGCAAGCGATGGGATAGCCTGGATACAGATAGTAAAGAGGGTTGTATTCGAAGCAAAGCATATGCCTACTCACAAGATGGTGGGTTAGCGGTTCTGTTTGGCAACATTGCGCAGGAGGGCTGTGTGGTCAAGACAGCGGGCGTCGATAGCAGCATCCTGAAGTTCTCCGGTCCAGCGCGAATTTTCGAATCGCAAGATGATGCGGTCACCGGCATTCTGAAAGACTCGGTTCGCTCCGGCGACGTGGTGGTGATTCGTTACGAAGGACCGCGTGGTGGTCCAGGAATGCAGGAAATGTTGTACCCCACTTCGTACCTCAAGTCCAAGGGATTGGGCAAAGTCTGTGCATTGGTGACCGATGGCAGATTCTCAGGTGGCACTTCCGGGCTTTCGATCGGCCATGTTTCGCCAGAAGCTGCAGAAGGCGGAACCATCGCGCTATTGCAAGAGGGCGACCTGATCGAAATTGATATTCCAGCTCGAACGATCAACGTCAAATTGACCGAAGAAGATCTAGCGGCTAGGCAACAAACCATGATCGAGCGTGGGGCACAGGCCTGGAAACCCGCCAATCGCCAGCGCCTTGTCAGTCCTGCCTTGCAGGCATACGCAGCCATGACTACTTCGGCTTCCCGTGGTGCCGTACGAGATGTCAGCCAGTTGCGGTAGCTGTGAATCGATTAGTTGATTTTAAATCAGAGTTGATAGAAAACAGGCCTCTCCTCGCTAATCGCCTTTATTTGGAAGGCCTCAAACCGTGAATCCACTGCATTTACGTGCTCAGCTCTCGGCGGTGTTCGTACTCGTAATCGGAAATTCTGGCATAACGGCATTTTTTGGGGGCAGCAAAAGCCAATGGACTCTGAAAAGCCTTCCCACCCAACAAAGATACCTGACTTGTACGCGTTCCTGAAGATCGCGCCCAAGCAGGACGATGTGCAGTTGATTCGCCAAGCTCTGAAGCGGCTCTCCGATCGATTGGAACGACTGGATGATCGTCAGACTGCACAGCGAGCGAGCAAGTTGATGGCTCTGGCTCAGCAGACGCTGCTTGATGCCAAGCGCAAAGCCGCGTACGACGGATTGTGGGAGAAAGTCTATGGCAAGCAGGTCGTGATCGCGGCTGAATCCTCCAGTTCTTTGGCGAAAACATCCAGCAAAATTGACAGCTCTGACCGACTTACCTCTGTCCTGCCGCAGGGCGATCCGATGGCACCTTTGAATCTCGCCAGCTACCTAAAGTCGAATTCTCCAACGACCCCCGAGCAGTTGCGTGAGGACTTTGATCGCTTAGTAAAGATGCTGTCCGGACAGTCCCCTTTGACTGAATCGTCTGACCTGTCAGCAGCAAGTCAAGCGCCTGTTCAAACAGTTCGAGCGTTAGACCACTCGATTGTCGGTGGCCAGACCACCACCAGCCATTCCAATCCGCCCACACGCAATCGTTCACGCCGAAAGCGTGATCAAACCTATTTGCTGACGATGGGCGGCTTTATCTTGACGCTGTGCTGCGTTCTTGCAGTACTTTACTGGATGCTCAACCGTGCCCAGCGGCCTTCCGCGCCGAGCAACCGACAAACGTCCCTAGTCGCACAAGAATCGATCCCTGCTGGATCAACAGCAAAATCACCACCTGCACGCCGTAGCGGACTACCCACCGTAAAAGGTCTTGATGAAGATGAATCGTCTCCTGTTACATCCGATCCCGTTCCGATCGAAAGTGATCCGCCAGACCAGCCGTCGATAGAAGAACAGGGCGGGGCGAAGAGTTCCGCGATGACCTTATCAGTTGAAGATAGAAATCGCTGGCTTGACTCATTGAACGATATTCGTGAACAACTGCGAGCTGGCGAACTGAGACAGGCTGAAGTATTGATTGTACGTGCAGAACCAGCTGCAGTCTCACAACAGCAGCAGGCACAGCTTGCTCGCATTAAAAGTATCTTTATGCTGCTGAACTCCTATTATCAGGCGGTCCAAGACGCGGCAAGCGGCTTAAGTGCTGGCCAGCCCCTCCAGGTCGGTTCTCGAGTGGTTGCAGTCGTCCAGGCTGATCCGCAGCAAATTGTGGTTCGAGTTGCTGGCAAGAACCAGACCTACCCGATCGGCCAACTGCCACTAAGACTGTCGATTGCCCTTGCGGAACTTAGCCTGTCCCTTGACGATCCGAGGGCACTGGCCATAAAAGCGGCCCACATTTCGGTTTCCGCTGAAACACCGCCTGAATTGCTGCAAAATGCACGGAAATGGATGCAAGCAGCCATCGACGCTAGCGTTGTACCTTCCGATATGATGGCGTTCTTTGAGGATGACTACCGACTGGATTAACTTACGCTTGACTCAGCTACAGAATTATCGTTACAGTCCCTACTGACGCGCCACTGAAACACATTTCTAGTGGTTTGCCGAGCAGCCTTTGGCTGATATTCATAGTAGACTTCAGTAGATGTTTTACCGCTTTCTCGGATAGCCAATCCATGATTTCTGAGACCTTACAGGACGCTCGCTGCGCCCCCAGAATCGGTGTTCGTACCCCTGTGGTTATCTATGACATAGATGATCAAGGTGACGTGAATCGCTTCCGCGGTTGGACGGACGACTTGTCTACAGTTGGTGCCAAGCTGATCACCGAAAATGCACTAAAAGGTTGGCAAATCTATGTTCGAATCATGCTTCCAGAACTAAAGGATCAGTTGATTCTCTGTGAGGTGATTCGCGAAGAGGCTGCAATTATTCATAGCTTCCGTTACAGCCTGCGTGAAATACGGCGAAGCTGTTATGGAGTGCGATTTGTCGACTCGGCTACTCCAGAAATCTGCGAGGCGGTTCGAGCGGCAGACGAATTGGCATTCAGCAGCAAATAATCTTCCAGTCGACTAGAGCCTCACGACACCGCTCTAAACATCTTTCTGATCGGATGCTTGCCGGACAAATACGCGATCCAGCTGTCGAAACCAATGGCCCACACGCCTTGCTTATTCGCCCAGCCGTACCAGAATTTGATCGCCGACCACTTTTACGCTATGCGACGCTGTCGGTTCGGTTGCAGGCATCGTTAGGGCGTGACCACTTCGCACATCAAACCGCGCGCCGTGTCGCGGGCAAATCAGACAGTGTCCGTCCAGTTCGCCTTCCCCAAGCGGACCACCGTCGTGCGTACATACGTCATCCAGACAATAGAAATTTTGCTCGACTCGCACTAATACTAAATAGCGATCGTCCAACTCGATGCACAAACGTCCGGATTGCGGAAAACTGGAAACCGACGCAACTGCAATGTAACCTTCATCAGCCCGACTCACTTACTGATACTCCCGCACCTGACGAGCGATCGACTGCCCCAGCGCCTCACGTACCGATTCAATCGTGATACGATCCACCACCTGCTGAAAGAAGCCGGTGACAATCATGCGAACCGCTTCCTTTCGAGTACACCCGCGACTTTGAGCGTAAAAAATCAGTTCTTCGTCGACTTTACCTGACGTACTACCATGAGTACAACGCACGTCATCGGCAAGGATCTCCAACCCAGGTATCGAGTCGGCTCGGGCTTGATCGCTCAGCAGCAGATTATCGTTCCGCTGATAACCATCGGTTTTCTGCGCGTCTGGATCCACCTGAATCATGCCTCGCCAAACCGTTCGCGACTGATCCTGAAGTGCCGACTTATACAAAAAGTCACTACGACAATAGGCACTCTGATGGTGCTGCAACGTATTGTAGGTCAGGTGCTGTTTCTCCTGAGTAAACAACACGCCATTGACCTGACAGTAGGCCCCTTGACCCACCAAAGAAACCTGCTGGCTCACTTGAGAAAATCGGCTACCTAGTGCAGCCACAGTCCACTGCAACGTGGCGTCTCGATCCACCTGCGCGCGATGATGGCCAAAGTGCCATACTTTGCGGCCCCAATCTTGAAGATTGACATACCGCAGGTGACCGCCCGGCCTTACAAAAATCTCAACAGCACCACAGTGCATGCCATCAGCACTAGGCGAGTCACTATTGGATTCGTACAAAAAGGTCGCTTCGGCACCTTCTTCGATCACTATCAACGTGTGTCCAGTATCGGTAGCTCCACTAGTCAGTCCAGCAGCAACTCGAAACGGCTTTTCGACTCGAACACCGCGCGGCACATACAACAGTTGTCCTCCAGACCAGACCGCCGAGTGAAGTGATGAAAATCGGTCCAAGGTCGGGTCAACAAGATGGTGAAGGCACCGTTGAATTATTTCTGGATGCAGCCCAGCAGCCAAACTCAAATCGCCAAACCAAACTCCCTTTTCCGACAATTCGGGCGCAATCCAAGACGCAACGGGCACGCCATCGAGCGATTGATAAACGCCTGACGGATCCACGCCTTCGGCCAACCACTGGGGGATTCCTGCGGACTCCAACGAGCCATTGTGCTCGCCAGCGGGCAGCACATAACGATCGACTTTGAAGCCACGCAAATCGCTACGCATCCACTGCTCTTGGGATCGCGATGGCCATTGGGAATCGGTGTAGCTTTGCCAAGCCGATCTTCGAGACTGAATTAACCAGTCCGGTTCGTTACGTTGAGCCAAGAAATGTTCGAATCCCGCTTGACTGATTGTCTGAGATCCTGAGGGTACTGCTAAAGTCATCGATCGAAAACATCCAAGAAAACAGGGAATGGGAGGTAGATTAAATCCAGTTGCCGCGAAGGCAGGGCCTAGCCCACCGAGCCTTCCATCTGAAGTTGGATCAATCGATTCATTTCGATAGCGTATTCCATCGGCAGTTCTTTGACCAACGGTTCGATGAATCCATTGACGATCATCGTGCTGGCCTCAGCTTCGCTCAACCCGCGACTCATCAGATAGAACAGTTGCTCCTCGCCAATTCGCGACACGCTGGCTTCGTGGCCTACGCTTACATTCTGCTCCATAATTTCGATGTACGGATAGGTATCTGATCTGCTCTTGGGGTCCAAAATCAGCGCATCGCACACGACATTACATTTGCTGTGCTTGGCATCTCGCTCCACTCGCACCAGACCTCGGTAACTGCTGCGACCACCATTTCTGCTGATCGATTTGCTGATGATTTGCCCAGTCGTGTGGGGTGCTGCATGAACCAACTTGGCCCCTGCATCCTGATGTTGGCCTTCGTTGGCAAAAGCGATCGACAGAATTTCACCACGTGCCCCTGGTTCCATCATGTAGACGGCTGGATATTTCATAGTCAACTTGCTGCCAAGATTTCCATCCACCCATTCCATGGTCGCATCGGCATAAGCGACAGCCCGCTTGGTTACCAGATTGTAGATGTTGTTTGCCCAGTTTTGAATCGTCGTATAACGACAGCGGCTACCTCGCTTGCAAACGATTTCTACAACGGCCGAGTGCAAACTTTCGGTGCTGTACATGGGTGCTGTACAGCCCTCGACATAGTGAATCGAGGCACCCTCGTCAACAATGATCAAGGTGCGTTCGAACTGCCCCATGCTTTCCGCGTTGATGCGGAAGTAAGCCTGCAAGGGAAACTCGATTTTGACGCCTGGCGGTACATAAATGAAGGAACCACCCGACCAAACGGCCGAGTTTAACGCAGCAAATTTATTGTCGTGCGGAGGAATGATGGTGCCAAAGTACTCACGAAACAGCTCAGGGTGATCACGCAGCGCCGAATCGGTATCCAGAAAGATCACTCCTTGATTGGCCAGATCTTCTTTCAGCGATCCGTAAACCACTTCACTTTCGAACTGAGCCTTCACGCCTGACAGGAATTTCCGCTCCGCTTCTGGAATTCCCAACTTCTCGAAGGTCTCCTTGATTTCGGTGGGTACGTCATCCCACGAACGCTCTTGACCACTGGAGGGCTTCAGATAGTAGTAGACGTTTTGAAAGTCGATATCGATACTACCACCCCATTTGGGCATCGGCTTGCTGTTAAAAACATCCAGAGAATCCAATCGAAACTGACGCATCCAGTCAGGTTCGTTCTTCATTTCCGAGATCTGAGCCACGATTTCGCGATCCAGGCCTTTTCTCGCCTTGAATACCGCCGTCGACTCAGTTCGAAAGTTGTATTTGTTGATATCTCCAATGGTGTCAACCGAATCCGCTGTCACATCAGTAGCCATTTGCCCGATCCTAGGTAAGAGTCTATTTCCAATAGTTGTTACTTGTCTTCACAAACTTCACTTTACACGGCCACTTCGGCCGATTCCACTTTCAGCATTTCCTGATTGGCTCGATCTGCATCGGGATATGCTTGTCGAATTCGCTGATAACCCTGTTCGTGTAGTTCTTGTGCAAGTTCGACCCCGCCGGTTTCCACAATACGCCCGCCCAACATGACATGCGTAAAATCAGGCGGGTTATGTTCCAGCAGCTTGTCGTGGTGAGTGATAATCAGCAGTCCCATCTTCTCTCTGCCAATCTCTGCAATGCTGGCACTTGCCAAACGCACAGCGTCGGCATCCAAGCCACTATCCGTTTCATCCAGGATTGCGAACTTCGGCTGCAGCATTGCCATTTGCAGTATTTCGGAACGCTTCATTTCACCACCAGAAAAACCGTCGTTGACGTAACGTCTGGCAAATTCCAGATCCATTTTCAATTGTTCCATTTTCGACTTCAGCTCCTTGCGGAACTCGCGCATCGGAATCAGCTCCTCACCTTCCTTGCGATCCGGGCGCCGTACATTAGTGGTGACATGACGCAAGAAGTCAGCCATTTTGACTCCGGGAATAGCAATAGGCCGTTGGAAGGCCATGAAGATACCGGCTCGCGCTCGTTGATCCGGTTCCATAGCCAATACGTCCTGGTCGTCCAGCATGATCGAACCATCGGTGACCTCGTAACCCGGATGACCAGCAATGACCAAGCCTAACGTGCTTTTACCCGAGCCGTTGGGCCCCATCAATGCATGGGTTTGGCCATGCCTTAGCTCGAGATCTACCCCACGTAGAATCGACTTTCCATTGACCTGAACGTGTAGATTACAAATCTTCAGCGTATGCACCATCTCGATTTTCTTCCTGAATGATTTCGCTCTAAAAGTGATTTTCCAATTGTCAACGCAACTCAAATTGCAAAGCTAAACAGCCTGGGCAATGATCTATCCGCTTTAAACCTTTTCCGTTTTCGGATCCACAACAATCGCCTCGTTTAACACGGCCATCGGCAGGCTACCCGGAACGGGACGGAACTGACAATGCTCATGCCCATCCAAGCGACAACATTCCAACTGAACCGATTGCCCGAGTGCAGCGCTAAGCATCTCCTGTTCCAATTCACAGACCTGTCGATGATTGCCATCGACGGCTAGATCTGGAAACGGACAAGCCAACACCTGTAGCACCGGCCCCTCAGCAGCAGTTTCCACATGAGTCGGAACCTTGCGCCGTGTTAGCCCGTTGGCCATATTGGTTAGGCGGTCTTCCATCGAAGCGTCCTCCGGAAGTTTGTCCAGCAAATCCAGGCTCATCCTTCGTGCCACTCGACGCAAAATGCGATTGCGCAGATGTGGATTGGGCAGATCCATCACCTCGGCCCACAAGGCCGTCGCCAAATCGGCATAACTGACCGAAGAATAGCGCAGTCCCAAAGCTGTCAAAAAATATCGGAACTGAGGTCGCCCACGTCCAACACTCTCTTTTTTCCGCTCGATCAAGCCAACCTCAACTAGCCTATCCAGTCGCTGCCGTACCGCTGTCGCTGTCACCTCAAGCAGGTCCGTCAAATCCTGAACCGTCATCCCCTGATGCTGCCTAAGCAGATCCATCACCGACTGGTCGATCGGGCGGATATGTTCTGTTTGAGTAGTTCGCACGACGTGCCTCCTATCCAGACACGCTGGCAGGCTATTGGTTTGCTCCGAACCGTAAATCCAGTAATGTTATAGGCAACTTTCTAATTTTAACAATGGCCGTTGTGTAAAATCGACTATGTTTGATCGATTTTGGAGCAAATTATCGCAAAACAGCATTGTCCAACTATAATTCGATTCATCTCTTGGTGACTTGCCGAGGTTTCTACCAGCGGTTAGGGTGTGCATCACTTACTTTACCAGCACTCCACAGCCCCCCCTTTTTGCAGAGTACGGATTCCATGATCGTTGGCAAAATGACTTATATCTTATCGCTTATGGCGAGCTGCTATATTGTCAGTTCGCTACATGGACAAATCGCTCCGACAAGCGCGCAAGCTATTGGTCTGGAGCCAGCCTGGGTGGCTCAGGCTCAGTTGCCACTAGCCGGGCGTGGTATTGTTTCTACCGATCTTTGGGTCACGGAGGATGCTGCGAGACAGGTCGCGGTGGTCGAGTCCCAAGGGATGATGTTGAGTGTCCCCGCCGATCAATTGGATGGTCAGAATCAGCCTCTTGGGATCCAGAAGGCCAAAGCCTTGGCTGTCGAAACGGCTACAAAAAATTGGAAGCTAGCTGCCACCCCTGAAGTAATCGAGATGACGATACCAGAAATTCGATTGGTTGGCGCGACCAGCGATGGATTAGTGCAATGTTACGATGCCGAGACGGGGCGTCTGTTCTGGACAGCAAGTTGCGGAACGGCTTCCACACCGGCATATCCGGCTGCGCTTTCAAGGCAGGGTGTTGTCGTTGTGCAAGGTCAGCAGTTGTACTTGCTGGATTGGACTACTGGAAAACACCTGTCTGTTCAGAATCTGCCAACGGCAACGTCCAATGCCGTTGGAGTTGCCGAGTACGTAGATGTGCCCGAGAGTCCAAACGACAAGAAATCTAGTACTGTCAATTCGTTTGCTTTTGCGATTGATTACAGAGGCGGCGTAACGGCGGTTGGGCTAAGCCAGTCGATTCCGCCGTGGCATTTTCGGTTAACGGGACGCGCCGTCGCTGCGCCGGCCAGCTTACCAGATCGTTCCTACATGGCCGTTTCCACGGACAATGGCTGGCTGAATGTCTTTGTGGCCGATTCGCGACCTGGCATCAGTTTCCGTTACGAAACCGGCAGCGGCCTGGCAGCGAGCCCAGGGGTCGGTACCGATGCGTTTTACATTGGCGACTTGTCAGGGGTCGTCACCAAAATATCGACAGCGGATCGCGGTTCGATTGCATGGAGGTACCGCATGACACAAAGCATCTCCTCTCGACCACTGGTCGACCAGCAGCAGGGATTAGTCTTTGTTTGTAGCGATGCTGGCGAGTTCATTGCACTGGATGATTCAACCGGCACGCCGGTTTGGGAGAATAGTGTCTACGATGGAGTTCGCGTGCGTGCTCCCGTGGCTGTGATGCAAGGCCAAGTCGTATGTCGCACAGGCTCGGACACCTTTGCTGCATTTGATACACGCACTGGTCAACCACTTGGCGAAACCGGCCCCGTCCGAATGACCGAAGCGATCATCGCCAACGATGTGACCGATCGTTTGTATGTCGTCAACACCAGCGGTCAAATTCAGTGCCTGCGGGCAAAAGGCCGCCACCTGCCTCGGTTACTACATGCGATTCCAAAGTCGGCCTTAGAGACCAAATCATCTCGAGTCGCTGCCGCCGACTCGGAAACAGCCGGGTCCACGTCCGAATCGATCGACGAGCTTCAGCTAGGCGACGACCCGCTGAGCGATACTTCCAGTCCTGATAGCGACGCAAGTATGGACAGCGATCCGTTCGGTGGCTCAGTCGATTCTGGCGATGCCTTTGGAGATAGCCCCAGCATCCCGCCTGAAACAGACGCCAGCCCGTTCTAATCCATGCAGGACGGGTTAGCTCAAGGTGCAGTTCCGGTAGCTCATAGGTAGCAACTTGCCCGAGTCGATCAAGCTACTTGCCAGGTTTCACCAGCGTTGAACAACTTGTTCAGGTCGCCCGCACCGCGCGACTCGATGGAAGCATCGATTTGGTCGATCACCTGATCTTCATAGACCGGCTGTTCGATGGCCCGAAAAACTCCAATCGGCTCAGGGAACTCCGGATGGCGCATTCTGGCCAGAACGTTGACCAAGGCTGGATCAGCCTTCTCGTCATGGAACAGTAGATCATCATGTGAGAATTTCCCAGTAGATAGATCCACAACTTCAGGCGACAAACCATTCAGACGAATACCTCTGTCGCGATTCTTGCCAAAAATCAGTGGCTTTCCATGCTCCAGTTCAATGGTCGTCTCTGAACGGGTCGATTTATCTTGAGCGTAGCTCCAAGCACCATCGTTAAATACGTTGCAGTTCTGGTAAACTTCAACCACCGATGTGCCGCGATGCATGGCCGCTCGGTAAAGCGTCTCGCCCAAGTGCTTGATATGCACGTCGATGCTACGAGCAATAAAAGTGGCCTCAGCACCTAGCGCTAGTTTGATCGGATTCAGTGGATGGTCCAGCGCGCCCATCGGCGTGCTTTTGGTGACCTGCCCCTGCGGGCTGGTTGGTGAATACTGGCCTTTGGTCAATCCATAAATCTGATTGTTGAACAGCACCAAAGTCACATCGACGTTGCGGCGCAGAAGGTGGATGAAGTGATTGCCGCCGATGCTCAGCGAGTCACCATCACCAGTAATCACAAAAACTTTCAAATCAGGTCTTGCGACTCGCAATCCCGTGGCAAACGCTGGCGCCCGACCATGGATGCTGTGCATTCCATAAGTATTCATGTAGTACGGAAAGCGACTCGAACAGCCGATTCCCGATACAAAAACAATCTGCTCCAAAGGCAACCCCAAGGACGGCAACATCTTCTTCATCTGTGCCAGGATGGAATAGTCTCCACAGCCTGGGCACCAACGAATCTCTTGATCACTGGCAAAATCTTTATCGGTTAGTACAGGTAGCGAAGCGCTCATGGTCTATTCTTCAATAGTCGGACGTTAATTGGATTTGGTTGGATGAATGAATTGCTTTCAGGCTATCAAGCGGATCACCAAAGTAATCACAAATGCGACAGGTTTGGTAAAACACACTTGAGCCTCAAAATGTCAGTTGTGTTTTCCGTTGCGGCTGCCTGATACAGTCTCTTTTATCTTGCTAACCAGTTCTGTCACAGTGAAAGGTTTACCTTTGACTTTATTGTATCCAAGCGCGTTCACCAGGTAGCGATTGCGAAGCAGCATCCGCAATTGCCCAAGGTTTAACTCAGGCACCAGCACCTTGTCGTAACTGCTAAGGATATCGCCCAAATTGCTTGGAAACGGATTCAGGTGACGCAAGTGACAGTGCGCCACATTGATCCCTGATGCTTGAGCCTGCTGGACGGCCGTGTGACATGCGCCATAGGTACCCCCCCAAGAAACGACCAACAGTTCGCCACTTGCGGGACCAAACACCTTCTGTGGAGGAATCATGTTTGCGATTCGCTCCACTTTTTCACTTCGCAATTTGACCATCAGTTCGTGGTTATCCGCGTCGTAACTAACATTGCCAGAACCGTTTGCCTTTTCCAGTCCTCCCACGCGGTGCATCAAGCCTGGAGTACCCGGAATGGCCCATGGCCGCGCCAAATTTTCGTCGCGTGAATAGGGTTTGAAAGCGGGCTGGTCAGCCGTTCTGGGACCAGGGTGTGAAATTTCGATCGGCTGCAACTTCTGAACATCAGGTATCAACCATGGTTCAGCTCCGTTGGCGATGTAGCCGTCGGAAAGCACCACCACCGGAATCATAAAGCTTGTGGCAATTCGCCAGGCTTCGATAGCCGTATTAAAGCAATCGCCAGGACTGCTTGCAGCAATTACAGGAATTGGCGCTTCGCCATTACGACCAAACAAGACCTGTAGCAGGTCAGACTGTTCTGTCTTCGTCGGCAGGCCGGTGCTTGGTCCACCACGCTGCACGTTGATTACGATCAGAGGCAGTTCGATCATCACCGCCAGCCCCATCGCTTCGGCCTTGAGCGCAATACCAGGACCGGAACTGCAAGTCACACCCATGGCACCGCCGTAAGCCGCACCGATCGCCGAACAGACCGCTGCAATCTCGTCCTCCGCCTGAAACGTCCTGACTCCAAAACTCTTGTAACGGCACAATTCGTGAAGAATGTCGCTGGCGGGAGTGATCGGATAGGTACCATAAAAGAGCTGTCTGTCACTCAATTTGGCAGCAGTCATAAGCCCCCAGGCCATGGCCTGGTTTCCCATGATATTGCGATACTTGCCGGCAGGAAGCTTAGCTCGCTCCACCTGATACGACTCGTCTAACAGCTCGGTAGTTTCACCAAAAGCCCAACCAGCCTGCAGGGTTCGTTCGTTCGCTTGGCGTATCTGAGGATTCTTACTGAATTTGGATTCAATGAATCGCTCAGTGGCCTCCATGCCGCGACCATACAGCCAGTACACCAAACCCATCGCAAAGAAATTGCGGCAACGATCGGCTTCCTTGGGAGAAAGCCCCAGATCTTGGACTGCGGCTCGAGTTAGTTTGGTAATGGGAACCTTTGCCAGCCGGTACTTGTCCGTCAGCGTTTCGTCATCCAGCGGATTGTGTTCCAGAGCTGCCAGCTTCAGATCTTTCGCTTCGAAGCTATCCTCGTCCACGATGATCAGTCCGCCAGGACGCAGGTCGGAAAGGTTAGTCACCAACGCAGCCGGATTCATGGCTACCAAAGTGTCCAGCGTGTCACCTGGCGTATGGACTTCATGCGAAGCAAACTGAACTTGGAAACCGCTCACGCCAGCACGAGTTCCTCGGGGCGCACGGATCTCTGCGGGGAAGTCCGGAAAAGTGGCAACGTCGTTTCCTGCCAAGGCTGACGTGTTGGTCAACTGAGTCCCCAGCAACTGCATGCCGTCCCCCGAGTCGCCCACTAATCGAACCGTAATACCGCTTACTACTTTGACTTGTTTGTTGCTCTTGACCGAAGGAGCCTCTGTGGACATGAAAAAACCTATGGGTAGAGAATCTTGGGTGGGGCAGAAGCCTCAGTGGGCCTCTGTTGAGTCATAGCTGTTGGCTAGCTGGAAAGTTCATTGCGTAATCATTCGGCAAACTTTGCGGGTTATATCGAATTTTTCTTGAAAACTACTTGCTTCTTGGCGGATTCAGCAGAAAACTGTGAACGAAAATTGTCAGCACCGCCTAAGATTCAATAGAAGCATAATCCGCAAAATCGGGAAATTCAGTGAGAATTCTACAATCGTCACAACTTTTGAGTATAGGAAATCTGCCCAATTTTTTCACGAATCGCCGATCGACGACAAATTTCCTGGCAGGGCTTGAGTCCAATTGGCTAACCGGGGACAATCCTGTCGTTCCCTTAACCTGCATCCTTTTCAGGCCTTCGACATTCAACCATGAACGAACGATTTGGGCGGTCTCGACCCACCGAAAGCAGGTTCAAACGCCCGTCGGTCAAATGGACACCTACTCGGCTGAGAATCGTGGCCGGCGATCTTGGCGGTCGATACATCGGATACAACGGCGACCCGGCTACCCGTCCAATGAAGGAAAAGACGCGGGAGGCTCTATTTAGTCTTCTGGGCGGATACCTGCCTGACTCGTACGCCATCGATCTGTTTGCAGGTACCGGTATTTTGGGCTTTGAATCGGTCAGTCGCGGATCCGGTGGAGCTGTCCTGCTGGAACTTGCCCGCCCTGCCGTGACAACGATGCTAGCAAACATGCGTTCCCTGGGCTTAGAGCAACGAATTCAAATACAGCACGTCGATAGCCTGCGCTGGTTGAAGAACTCCGCCGAACGAACCGCTGACCTGCCACGATTTCGATGGCTGGTATACTGCTGCCCCCCTTATGCGCTTTGGCAGCAAGAATCCCGCAGTCTAGAGTACGGGCTGAAAGAACTATACCAGTGCATGCCCGCTGGCTCACAAGTGATCTGTGAATACGACGACACCTATGATGTTGCCCAGAAACTACCAGAATGGAACTGGCAAACTCGCAGTTACAAACCGGCGACCATAGCTATTGCGACGAAGGACCGCTAGCTTGTTTTTTCCAATGTTTCAAGCGTCAAGGTGTTGCGGCCAAGCTTGGAGTCAGCGGCGTCACTGATAACCAGAACTTTCGTCCCAGTAAAGCATCGTTTCACCTAAACTGGACTGCCCTAACCACGACCGGCGCTGATATGGCACACAATCTCCAGGGCGGTGGTGGCCCAGAGTGAAGGCCCTCTCATGCGGATGCTGAGTCATTAGCTTGTAGGGCAATACGGCAATCGATCCGAAGAAATGTAAACTTGAATAAGTGGGCTGAAGACAGCATCGTGGTCCCTTCCCATAACGCTCTAAATTGACTTGCTCGAAGTACAAAGGCCGATGATAGAAGGATGGTGAGGCCCACGTGAAGGGATGCAGAGCCCAGTACGACAATGTTCCATCCTCCAATCGCGAGGACCGCGCAGGTTCGGCAGTTGCTTGCGCCACCTGCCGGTAGTCGTTCTTGATCTCCAGATTCGCAAATAAACTCGTCGCTTCCTTCATCGGCCCGGTGTAGTTGGCTGTATCAAACTGTGTAGCAGACGTTAGGCGCTCATTTGCTGGTTGCGGATCAGCTTCAACTGGCGTTACACTTTCAACGCCAGCGGCTTCAGTCAAGGTAGTTCGCTGATCTAACAAGGTCGACTGCAAGTCTACCGCCTCTTTTACAGGCGAACTGCCAAGGTCTTCAGTTGGGACAAAGCTGGCGGTTTGGATTGGTATTTGCATTGGATTTGCTTGTGGCTGCCCAATTGCCCGATCGCCAGCCGTTGCAAATGAATAGCCATTAGCCACATTTACATCGTCCTGCTGTTTTCGGTCTTTCTGCTGTGAGACATTCCAAGGAATCGAGGAGCCCCAACTCTCTCTCGCAGAAGAATTTTCGGACGGAAAAGGCAAAGCATGATCAAACCGATAGGTTGCCTGAGGCCGCCTGTGAGGCTGTTCAATAGGCTTCCAATGGAAGTTTGCGTTATCTGCTTTGGTTGCCGCGTCCGTTTTGGCTGAAGGCTCCGGCAAGTCTCGCCACGACAAAAGTGCTTCCGGCGGTACCGATAGACTCACCTTGTCGGTCTCTGCCTCTGGCACTGATTGCCACTGGAACTCGCTTGGTTGTTCTTGTACCGCTGGTGTTGCTAGCGATAATGATTGTCCGAATGATCCTTGATATACAGAAGAATTAACGACTAAGACTGCCCCGACAAGCAGTGCCTTGCTTAGACTTCGATAGTTCGCTGGCCCAAAATAGCTCATTGAAACTGTCCTCCTGCTCAGTGGACGTTCGTATCTTACAAGTGTTGTTGAATTGCCAAACCAACAACATGAAGTGATGCAATGTCAATCAATTAAAACACTTTGTTTGAATGTATCGGCTGAAACGGTCATTCGCCGTCATCTTAGCTCGAAATATTACCCAAGTGCTAGCTAAAGAGTCGCTCAAGTTCTGATGCAGCGATTTTATATCTGCGAGCCTTGAATCAATACTGATAACGCTCAGTTTCGTCGCCGTTGGCATTTTTCAGAAGTTTGCGACCGGGCAACTGCAAGTCGTTTGCTTGGTCCTGTGAAGCAGCGGAGGAATCTTTATTGGCCTCTTCCTTGAGCGTCACCTGAAAGACAGACTTGCCAGCGCGAATGAGGTCACCGTTTTGCAACTGAGTCTGATCGACAGGACTGTTATTAACAAACGTTCCATTGCTGCTGCCCGCATCGCGGACACAGAAGGCCTGGTCACCACCTTCGACGAACATGTGATTCCTTGACAGATGAGGATCACTGGGAATCGAGAAGTCCGCTGTGGACATGCGGCCTATCATGAGACTTTGGTTGCGACTGATCCAAAGCTGAGCACCTTGAGCCGGTCCGTCGATTACCTTCAAAATACAGATCATTGCAGGTTGGTTGGCTGAGTTTTTCGAAGTTTTGGGCGTCTCTGGCCTCCATTATCGTCGGAATCGAAAATTTGTTAGCAGAATTCTGAAGAATTCCCGCGAAAAATTGACTCTTTTGGCTGACCTTCGTCTAGTTTCCGGCTTAAGGGTCTTCAGTTCGGCGTTGGACAGCTATCCGATTGCCATTGCTGGGAACACATCAAGCGGACCATCGCACGCCCCCCAAATTAGGCCAACTTAGGCCGCAAACTATTCCATTTTCTTATCACCGTAGTTAAGCTCGATACGGTACGGCTGCGCCAAAATCCCGGGCCACCCCATTCAGGAGGGTGCTGTAGATACTATCTCACCGGGCATCAAGCACAAACGGCGGCTGCCAACGTGACCTTGGGAAACACGCGTCCTTCGTTGGGAGGGACCAAAGGGTGGAATTCAATCGGGTTAATTCTCATGGCACAACGATCTGCATTCAAACTCTTTCAACGATTGGCTAGCTCCAGTCGAAGTCAATTGCGAAAACTTTTCGCCAAGGCTTGTCGATCTCTAATACAGATGCGAAGCCGCGCGGAAATGCGTCGAGCCTTGTTAGAAGATTTGGAAATCGGTCCGGGTATTCGCTTGAGGCGTTTGGAACCCCGAAGAGTTCTGAACGCAAGCTTTGAAGTGATCGGCGGTACAGACCTTGCCCTTTTCGATTTTGCTGATGGCGCTCACCTGGATGTCGACTACGACGGCACGCACCACTCGTTCACTCTCAGCTCCGGTACTTGGTTCGAAGGTGGCGTCGACTCGGGAAACAACGTTCTTTCGCTTGTACTCACTGGCAAGCTTTCAATTCAGTCGGCTCTTGCGACGAATATTGCACTGCACGGCGATCTAGGCAACCTGTCGGACTTGTCCGTAAATGTTGGCGGCCATTTTGGAGACGACGACCTGGCAACACTAGTTGTTGCCGATCAACTCAAGGTATCGGCAGGATCGATACAACTGGATGGCGTTAGCTACCAGGCAGGGTCACATTTGGTTCTAGAGTCTACTGTCGACAGCGTATCGATCAACGCCCAAATTCTCAGCAATTCTGGTGGCATCAACGTTATTGCGGCCAACAGTATCTTTCAAAGTGAATCCGTACAAGTGCTGTCTGGAAGCGACGCTTTCGATAATTCCATTTTGATGAATGCGATTGGCGGCAGCTTGGAAATGACCGATGCCGCTTGGACTGCCACTAAAGGTGGAAACATTCATTATTGGGCCAGCCAGGATGTTATCTTAAGTCAGTTGAATTCCAGTAGCGGCTCCATTTCGGTAATCGCAGGCATGAACATTGTCGACTTGCACAATGACACGGTGACGAATACGAGTGAGGGCTTCTCTGATCCGACAAACGATCCTCGCATCGAAAATCTCACCGCAGCATCCATCCTTCTTCAGGCTTCTGGCGATATTGGTGTTCCAGGAAATCCTCTAGACACATTCGCTGGCTCAATCGCTCTAAGCTCTGGCAATCACGCCTACATCCTTGAGTCGGATTCAATCACGGTTAACGATCTTTTCTCCGAGGCGAAAATAATAAACTGGGACGGGACATCCAGCATAGCCAATCATAGCCTGTCGGGTGGATTGTCACAAAATGGTCACCTAAAGCTGGAGACGCTCTTTGGGAGCCTAAACGTCAATCAGTCTGTGACCGCAGCACAAGATATTTTTCTGGCCGCTGGTGGAGACTTTTTGGGTGACGCGAATATCAATGCGTCTGTGACTAGCCAGAATGGAGCGTTGATCGTACTAGCACGTCAAAATGTCGAACAAATCGACAACCTTTCCGTTTCCATGGGATCCGATCCAACCTCGAATTCCATTTTTGTTCGTGCGCAAAATGGCTATTTGGGTATGGCATCCAACGCGGTCACGTCAACCAATGGTGGACACGTTCGCTACCAAGCCGGCACCTCCATGTCGATCGGCCAGATCGATGCCGGTGAAGGAAGCATCGCTTTGATTTCCAACGATCAAATTTATGACTCACAGACTGACACCATCTTCCACGACCCTTCCGGCTTTGCGACTCAGACTGGTGATGCACGAATTGTTAATTTGCGAGCCAACGGACTACACATCGATACTCAAGGCGCAGTTGGAGAAACAACCAATCCGTTAGATACGGACGTAAAATTACTGTCGGCTAATGTAACTAATGGATTAAGGCTCTTTCAGTCAAGTTCGTTAACCGTTGATAGCGTTGCCGTACAAGTTTCCACTGCTTTTTTGAATTCAGACTCAGACACCGTCTCGGCTCAGTCCAGCGGATTGACCATTCTTTCTGGAGGAGCTGCGGTTGAAACGATCTCTGGTAACCTTGCTATCAACCAATTCGTTGATGCTTGGCAAGACATCTTGTTGGTCTCTGGCGGTACTACTGGAGACATCCTGCTAAGTGCTACGGTGACTAGTCAATTCGGACGAATCGGTTTTTTAGCAGCCGACGATGTTCTTCAGAATGCAAACATTGTCGCTCAGTCCGTCAGTGGCGAGATTCACATCCGAGCGATGAATCAGAACGCAGACGCCGATTCAGGCATTGTGATGACTAGCGGTCGAAGCAGTACCGCAAATGGTGGAGTCATTCGATTGGCTTCAGACAATGACGGAGACATTCGCTTGGGTTACCTGAATGCGACTGCATCTGGCGGAATTTCACTAGTCGCAGAAGGTAGCATCTTCGATAATAACGGCCACAGCCTTCTAGCACTCGACGCGATGGCTGGTCAGAATTCTGTTCAAGTGGTCGACGGTAGCCTTTTTGCTGTAGGTGACCTTCTTCTGTTGCAAGACAATTCTGGTGCAGTTGAGCAATTCTCGATAACATCCATAGCCGGTAACGCTCTTGCGCTGTCTTCAAACCTGTCCGGCAGCTTCTTAACTTCGGACAACAGCCATGTTTCGGCAGTTAACGTGCGATGTGGTTCTTTGTATATGATTGCGGACGCGACGCTAGGCGACAACGGTTCGACGATCAGCTCGATTGGCAACGGTACAGGACAAATCGGAGACTCCGATCTGGGCAGTGGACAAGCCCATTTGAACCGCAACGCAATTGACACGATCACTTCCACTGTAACTGCACACAGCAGTCAAGGTATTTACATCCAAGAGTTGAACTCAATGGCCGTGAACAATCAAGGCACAATGACACCTCAGTTCTCCCTAGATGGAAACTTTTCTTTCGCACAAGATCCGATAGTAAATGGCCTGAATTCGGCTAACGGACCTATCAAAGTTGCAACTCTTGCGGGCAGCTTGCAGATTGATGAAGCTGTCAGCATCGCAGGTAGTTCAGATATCCTGCTAGAAGCACGCGGAGCAAGCAGCGATCTGCTGATCAATGCTTCGGTAACCGGTGGAACAGGTGACATCGCTCTTGTGGCCGGTCGCAGTATGGATGTCAACGCGGCTGTCTCCACAG
>JBIIJD010000039.1:0-48676 GCA_044234105.1 Aureliella sp.
TGACCGTACAGCAGTCGGTCACTGCCAACGGCAACGGCGATATCCTGCTAGAAGCACGCGGAGCAAGCAGCGATCTGCTGATCAATGCTTCGGTAACCGGTGGAACAGGTGACATCGCTCTTGTGGCCGGTCGCAGTATGGATGTCAACGCGGCTGTCTCCACAGGTGGCTCAGGCACCCTTTACCTGCATGCCGCACAGTCGATCAGCGTCGATAGCACTCTGACCACTCAGTCAGGCGATGCTCTGATCTCTGCCGGGCAGGACCTCAGTCAATCCGCTTCAGTCTCCAGCACCAGCGGAGACATCGCCCTTCTGGCCGCAGGCAATATCACTCAAACGGCCTCCGGTCACGTAACGGCTAGTGGAGGTGACGTGCTGATCCAAGCTGGAAACAACTGGAACATGGCCGGTACGACTACCATCACTTCAGGCGGCAGTGATCTGGTCGGTCAGGCCACCAACGGTTCCATCCAGTTAGGTGTCATTCATGTCACCAATCTTACCGCTAATCGCGTCGCCTTGTCGTCAGGCGTTAGCATTCTGGACGCCAACGCCAGCGCGGTCAATATCCAGGAGACCATCGCTGCGGCAACCACCTCGGTCAGCCTACGAGCAGCCTCGGGATCGATCGGTCAGGCTGACGCTGGCAACGGCACGCCCCAGGTCAACGATCTGGCCATCGACCTGAATGTCGACTCTCTGGCCGCTCTGTCTGCTACTGGCATCTACCTTCGTGAAGTAGCCGCTGGTGGTGCGCTGACCGTCGGCAATGCGTCAGCCGTCACCGTGACAGTGGACGCTCAGCAGGTCCACTTCAACAGTACCCAGACCGCCAAACAGGGCTCAGCCACTCTGGCAGCACTAGCTGGCGCTTCAACCACCGGCAACGGACCGATCAAAGCGGTAGCAGAAGCTGGAACGCTGACCGTACAGCAGTCGGTCACTGCCAACGGCAACGGCGATATCCTGCTAGAAGCACGCGGAGCAAGCAGCGATCTGCTGATCAATGCTTCGGTAACCGGTGGAACAGGTGACATCGCTCTTGTGGCGCTAGATGACATCACTATCGATGCAAGCGTCACAACTTCTGGACTCGGGACAACTTTTGTTCTCGCCTTAAATCACTTACTGGATGCAGATCATGGCATCGTCATGACTGAGACCTCAGTACTTGCGACGCAGCAAGGCAACATTCGGCTGGTGGCTGACAACGAAGGCGATATTCTTCTTGGGCTGATCAGTGCTGGAAATGGAACGAGCGATGTGAGTTTACTCGCTGAAGGAAACGTGCTAGACAACAACGCGAGTAGTATAAATATTCGCGCTCGTGCTCTAATGGTTGTTGCTGACGCACTGATTGATGCAAATGGGACTCTGCTGGCGCTTCATGGAGACTCAGTTGGGCAGATTGGCTTGCCGGATACGCATTTCGGCATAGAGAATATCCATGCGATCGATACTCAAGTCTCTGTCTTTGCTGCTCGTTCGGCTACCGGAATTTTCGTTCAGGAACAGGATCATCTAGAAATTGGCAGTACCGGCAGCATCTCGACTAACCGCCAGAATTTCAACAGTACCCATTCATCAATGACAGATAGCTCACTGTCGGACCTAAGAACCTTTGCGGATGGATCGATTAAGATCGTTACAATGAGCGGCACTTTGACAGTCAATGATGGACACGTTGCCGGCCATCATGCAAACGATGCGATCAATCTAGATGGAATAGGTGTTGTCGCAGGCGGATCTGGCGATATCCACTTAGAGTCGCGCGGTGAGACAAGCGACTTGATTATTCAGGCTGAACTGCAGGCCAATCAGGACACTCTCTGGCTATCAGCCGGCCGAGAACTTGTAACCACAGGTCGTGCGAGCGCCGATGGCACTGAGATATTGTTTTCACGAGCCATTGGACAACATGCGGTGCTTGTAGCTGGCACACGGATCTTTCTACCTGACTTGCAGGTTAGCACTCTTGAGGCGGAGATTCACGCTGCTAAAAACTTTGCCAGTATTAGTGGAACACCTGGACAGGCTATCATTGATGGCCTGATCTCCGATCAAAAAGTCAACGAACATTTGGTGAATCAAAAGGCCAACTCGAAAGGCCCTGAAATTCTAAATAACTTACAGCACCAACCAACCCCACAAAATCCGAACGTCACACTACCTACCCACTCGATCAACACCGGTTCCTTTGACACTGTCAAAGAGTCCTTCGAGTTCACTAACCGATTTTCCAATGGCTATGCCATGTTCGTCCGCAACCATGGCGATCTGACGCTGAAGCCAATTCATCTTGATCAACCACTTAGCATCACCGGCAAGGCTCCCGGCGTCTATATTGAAAGCTTGAGCCCGGTTGCGTCAGTTGGATCCCTGATGGCAAATGTTGCGGCAGGGCAGACTCAGTTGCAACTGAGTAACGTGTCAGGGCTGAACATTGGTGAAGTCTTATTGATTCAACAGAGCGCAAATAGCGAGTTCCAGAGAGTTGCCATCTCTGCGATCAATCAAGTTACCAATACGATAACGGTCGAGCAGCCGATCTTAAACGATCTCTCTTCGGCTCAAGCGATCCTGCGACTCCCTTCCGACCTAACTCTTACGGGAAGCAGTCAGCTTACTAGCAGTCAAATCGGCAGAGATCCGGGAATTGTCTTGGTTGCGTATGACCAACTGATGCTTGGGGACGCAAAACGCATTAGTCAGTTGCAACTGTCCGCAGCTACAGGTGCTAGTACCCTACAGGTTATTGACGGCAGTCAGTTTCAGGTCAATGATTTTGTCTCGCTTGTCAACGACAAGGGGGACATCCATAAGTCGCTAGTTACCCAGGTCCTTGGCAACACGCTGACGCTACAAGATTCACTGACAGCCGATTTCAAAACTGGTGAAAATTCACGCATTGTTCAGGCGGCGGAAATTGACCTACTGACACCAGTGGGACAACCATCTCTGAAAACTCAAACCCTCAATACACTAGAACTCAATGCAAGTGCCTATCACGGGGGGCAGGGCGGAGTGCCTGCCAGTAGCCGCTATGTGCTGGAACAGGCTCGCATTGCTTCGCAGAATATTGACACTCACCTACAGCAGCGAGTACGCGCGGAGTTTGGCAGCACCCAGGAAAGTGGATTTATGTCGCTGATCCATTACGCAGACAACGCTTTTCAGACGTTTGACCAGTTGGGGCATGTGGCTCGGCTGGAGCCAAGCAGTGATTTCCTGTTACAGACTGCGACAACTGATTTGGCAGCTATCGAGAACAGCCAGCAAGAACCTGGACTGTTTGCAAGAGATCCCAATCAGAATTTCGCAAAAGAGTTTTTGTTCAACAACAAGGACCTTCAAACAGAAATCATTGTTCGCAGATCGTTGGATCTCTTCCTATTCTCCGGAGGAGGATCTGAATCTGCTGCGAATGTTGTTGATCACACCTCCTATTTTCAAGAAATCTTGAATGTGCAAACTCTAGGGCAACCGCCTATGGGTGTTATCGTACCAATACCTGACCCTGTGGCTCCTCCCGATACACCAGTTCGACCCAATAATCCGTTGATCAGCGCCCCAGCATTCTTGATTTCTTCCGAGATCGAATTTCCAGTGATTCAACCCGAGATCATCGAAGTTGCCATCTATCGAATTCCTTACGAAGACGCCAACCTTAATGGACAGGTAGATGCTACTGAACTTCCAACTTTCGACTCGGTATTGACCCGATTAGAGGAGTCACCCGAGTATCGCGAGACAAAAATTTCGATTGAACCTCGCAACTCTGGCGAGGCACCAACTCAGGGTGAAATCGAAGAGGAGAAAGTTAAACTACAGAGCAAGCCAGATCAGCCAAGCGGTGCCTACGCAATCATTCGTAAGTCTGCCGATGGCAAAGAAGAGATCCTTGAGGTCTTTTCACTGCGTGACTGGCCTGAACCGCAACTGCCGACACAGATCGACGAATTCGTGCCAGAATTGCCCGAATTACCAGCGTTTCAATCCGATCAAAGCGTCCCCGAGCAAGCTGATGAAATCAACTTGAAATCCCAAAGTGAAAGCGAACCGCCGCTTCGCAAGAATCAACCAGAAAACAATGATACCAGCTTTCAGTTGAAATCGCTGCCCTCAGAAACTCGAGTAACCGATAATGCAAGCTCGATGCGATTTGCTCAGGCAACCTCATTGATCAGCCCACTACTAATGCTTCGAGTGGCTCGCAATCGACAACAAATCTCCGATGTGACGCCAGCCGAGGTACCTGCTTCAGTTTCCGCTCAACTAAGCCAAGTACATGAGGGAAATGCTTCGATTGGATTCGGTCGTCGCGACCGCCGTTTACGAAAATTCAGAGCGATATTGTCTGATCGCATAGACCAAGCTGCGTCTGCAAAAAAAAATAGAACTAGCGAGTAATTTGCGAAGGAGTTACAGCGTGTTGTACTGTCCCAAATGTAATGCGAAATGGAAGCCCGAATCCGGGCATTGCCATGCCTGTGGCTACGTCCTTCCCGAGTCCGATTCTGAATTGCCTCATGGTACGGAGCCTAACTTGGACTCTTCCAACCAGCAGACTACTCAAAATGAATCGAGGACCGACGGTCTGCAGGACACGGTCGATTTTCCAAAGATCATTTCGCCCGAACGGGCTGCCTCCGATTTGAACCTTCCACCTATTGTACCAAGCGAGACCATCGAACTTCATGACACTTTAGATTTTCCTGTATCAGATTCGACCGCACGAACTCGAGAGATTTCTGACGCTCAGCAATTTGATTCCACGGTAGATGCAGTTGCCGACTTGACCTTATCTGGCGACACCTTGATAAAGTGGGACAGTCGTTCCAACGAAGATTTTGCCCTGTGTGGCACCAATCAATCGGACAACGTTCTCAACGAAGCCGCAGATGGTTCTCAGGTTGACCTATCAACCATAGACTTGACCAATGACCTTTTACTGGATGATGGTCAGGATCAGGACATCGATAGCGAAGAGTCGGCAACTGTCGACGTTGATTTGATTCTGCCAGTATCAACTGACCTAGAAGCAACGCTTGGTCTTGGCGAACAAGAACCCAAAGTCGCTAGAGATGACAATCAAGAGACGCTGGATCTGGACTTGCCGCTGATGCCACTTGACCCAATGTCGACGATTGATGCAACCAATAATCGCAATACCGATTCAGAAGATACGCTGGACCTCGAAGCGCAAAAGACTAATGACAAAGATATGGATTTTACGATCGATCTCGACCAAACCGGATCAATCGAAGAAGACTTGCAGGGGACAGCGCGATACACCGACCAGGCGCATGCCGCCGCCAGAGCCGAAACCGGAAGGTCGGGCTCGGAAGGTCGCCTAAAGAGGATGTGGCATGGCGCAGCAGCTTCGACCGGCAGCCCAATGCATACTCTGAAAGGCAGTGGAGCCCTGGCCTCTGAGTCGATTTTTGCACGCGTTTCTCCACGTGTCCTTGTAACACAAGCCATTCAAGAGATCGTTTCGGTTGCCGAGAAGAGAGCCAAGAAAGATAAAGAGAAAGAGCGGGCGCTGGTAAAGCACTGTATCGAAACAGCTTGTGCTGCCGAGCTGGAGGGACTAGCCGACTATCAGATTAACGGCTACTTGGGCAAAGGTGCCATGGGTGTCGTGCTGCAGGCAAAGCAGATTGCCATCGGTCGCGACGTGGCGCTAAAAATGATTCAGCCTTCGTCTGATGGCTCACGCAGTGTTGCAAGCACTCGCGACATGCATAAGAAGTTTCTGTACGAGGCGCAAATCACTGGCAAGTTGGATCATCCCAACATTGTACCCGTTTACGAACTGGGGATGAGCAACGAAGTCTTGTTTTATGCGATGAAGAAGATTGTTGGCACCGAGTGGAAGAGCAAAATTGGCGAGCTGAAACGAGATGAGAACCTAGACATCTTCATGAAAATCTGTGATGCAATGGCGTTTTCGCATCGACGCGACATCATTCACCGCGACCTGAAGCCAGAGAATGTGATGTTAGGGCCATTCGGCGAAGTGCTGGTCACGGACTGGGGCTGCGCGGTCGATTTGAGCTTGAAGGAGAGCTTTACGGGCGCTGGATCTCCACCCTGGATGGCACCTGAAATGGCTCTACAGAACCATAGCGCTGTGGGGACCAGGAGTGATATCTACCTACTGGGTGCTATTCTGTATCAAGTTGTTACCGGACGTCCACCTCACCCTGGCCGCACCGTAATGGAAGTGCTGCTTTCAGCCTCCCGAAATCAGATCATTCCAGTCGAAAACCCAGAGCCTCTACTGAACATTGCCATGCGTGCTATGGAGACACGCGTCGAAGATCGATATGAAACCGTCGAGGACATGCAGGCAGACATCCGCGAGTATCGTCGCCACTCGGAAAGTATCGCACTAACAGAACGTTCACAATTGACTCTGGAACAAGCGATCGACGCCAAAGACTATGAACGCTTTTCACGGTGCATTTTTGGTTTTCAGGATGCCTTGGAGCTGTGGCCTGAGAATGAAGCGGCTTTGGCCGGGTTGCAACGTGCAAGATTTGCCTACGGAAAATGCGCGTTTGACAAGAAAGACTACGATCTCTGCTTGGAGACCCTAAATCGAGAGCAAACAGACGAGGCTCAACTGTATCAGCAAGCCAAGCTAGCGAAGGAAGCTGCACTTCAACGCGAAAATCGCTTCAAACGGTTACGTAAGGCCTTTGCCGCCGCAATCCTGACCGGATTGGCTACTTCCTCAATGCTGGCAGGCATCGCCTGGTTGCAGCGCAATGAAGCGGTATCGCAAAAGCAATTGGCTGAACGTTCCGCTGTTGCAGAGAAGAAGGCTCGACAAGATGAAGAAGCCGCCAAGAATGTTGCCATCGAAGCTCAGGTGGCCGCAGAGAAATCTGCTGAAAGAGAAAAGTTGGCGAAGAACGACGCGATTAGTGCCAAGGTGGCCGCAGAGCGCGCGGCCGAAAGTGAGAAGCAGGCCAAGTTACAGGAAGAACGTGCCAAAGATGTAGCGATCCAAGCTAAGTTCGCCGCTGAGAAATCCGCTGAAAGTGAAAGAGCGGCCAAGATAGAAACCGAACAGCGAACAGCTCAGGTAGAATTGGCAGGACTAAGATCTAGTCTGGCGCTGGCGCTTAGCCAAGTAGACCAATTAGAGGTCGCCAGGGCTGGAGAACTCTTGCAGTCCTTGGCCACTCCAAGTACTTACCAAACTCTGGCAGGTAAGCAGCAGTTGCCAAAACTTAAAACATGGGCATGGAATCGCATTCACCTGCTGAGCAACCGTGATCTACTGGAAGAACCCTTGGGGACACGAATTGTCGAATTGGCCTATGCACCGCAAGCAGGTCTAGGTGTGGTGGCAATTGCAGAAGCTGCAAGTCAATCGTTAAAGATTGTCAAACCTGTCAGTGGTCGTCTTCTGATTGACTCGCGTCATGTTCTGGATGTTGGCCCCAACAGCATTCAAAGTCTATTAATCTCCCAGGATGGTAAGCAAGTCGTTTATTCGATCGATGCGGACAACGCACAGGCATCACTGTATCGATGGGACTTGAACAAAAACACAACAACGTCAGTCGATACGGTTCAAAGTCAGTCCTTACAGGGGTTGTTGTTTTCAGGAAAAGCGATCGTGGCTGGTCTGAATAATGGCTTATGGATTTGGAACAATGCCGACCTATCCATGCCGCCAATTAGAGTCGCTGAGCTGTCTGGAAGATTGATGTCGATTCAGTTAATTGATGAAGATCATGTTTTGGCTTTGGCGGAAATGGCCAACGGGCAACGATACCCTCATGTCGTGCGCATCAGCGATCCTCAGCAAAGGTACTTTCTGAGAACCCAAGATGCATTGCGACCTGAAAAACTTTCTGCAATAGCTCACTCACATGGTCGCCTGATCTTAGGAACTGACTCTGGAAACCTCTACTCGCTGGAATTCCAACCCTCAATCTTTTATACCGCTGAAGGCAATAGTCCTGATGCGGGCCATAACCTTGCCAAAGAAGATCTGTTTGACCTTCCACGGTTGCATCATTCAGAAGTGCATTCCATTCAGGCACATGCAGATGGAACTCTATTGACGATCGCTCAGGAGCCGCTGGTCAATCGCTGGCAGTTGGCTGAGACACCTGCTGGCTGGCAACATGACATTCGCTTATCAGGCACCCTAAACAACGTGATGCGTGCAAGCTTTCTACAGGACTCGCAGAGTATTGTAGCGTTTTCCGAAGATGCTCGATCGGTACTCTGGAATGCCAATCGCCAACATCAGCGACAACAACTTCATCGCATTTCTTCTGACAGTCGCCGACTAGACAATTACGATGCTCCCGTGGTTCAACTGATTAATTCCAGTGATCATATCCACTCGGTATCTATCCTAGAAAACGGCCGTATCGATCGATGGAATACCCAAACTGGCCTCAGCGTCAACCAAACGGATGTGCCCCTGACTTATGTTGGCCATGCGCCCCAAGCCCAATTCGTTGACATGGCTATCGATGAATCAGCCGGAGTCTTGGTCACATCAGCCCGCCTGCCTGCACTATCTTCGACTGCTCAAGGCAGTTTGGCAAATATCCACACACAGCCAAGTTCCTCGCCGAATCGCCAAATCACTCAATGGGATTGGGAGTTCGTTAAGTGGGATCTGAACAGCGGCTCTATGCTTGACCGCTGGACGCGTCGGACCTCCGAGGAGCAAACCGTATCGCTATCCCATGCAGCCCGTTACGTCTTGTATGGCAGTGACCAGCAAACACGACTCAAGCCGCTTCAAGATCAAAACCACAGCGATTTCCTACGTGACGACTTTGGCAGTTCCTTTGGAAGCCCACATCCTATCAACCCTCATCTAATGATGCTGGTGAAGTTAAACGGAAATGCCATGATGGTTGACACTCAAGACTTAGAAGAGTCGTGGCGAAGACCAGGTTACGAATTGGCGGAGCTTGATTTCTTCCGATTGGCAACCAAAGATGATCGACCGCTTTGCGGCCAATGGTCGCCGCAGGGTGATCGCTACTTCCTACTTTGGGATTCAGGGAGAATCACTGAATTGTTATGGATAAACCAGCAACTAACGGTTGGTCGCGATCTTTTTTCGCCAGACCAACGACTGGATTTGTCCCTAACGAGCAAGAACAGTTCTAATGACCTGCCTAAGAACTCTCTGCCGAACACGGTTCGTATCGGTTCTCGCTGGAATGTTGATCTCAAAATCCGCACCGCAGGTCAGCACGATTTAGTCTATGCAGCGGTTCGATTCCCTGGCGCTGAGGGCTTGACTCGACTCTCACGCCTTGATTTTCCACGTGCTGGTGGGGAAGTCCGTCGAGTGCAAAGTGATGCCTATATGAGACAACATCATTGGATTCTAACCGATGAAGCAGCTCCGCAGTTGGCAGTTCAACCTCTGCATGCGTTGCTAAGTCGAGTACCCTCGCTTAGTCGTGATTTGGTCGGAGCCAGGGCCGTTGGACAGAACGTCTACGCGATCGCTAAAGATGGCAGTGTATTTCGATCCAGCCAAAAGCAGGTCAGTGTACTGGGTCGTCCCAAACTGCTATCTGGCACGGGCGACCAGAAGGCCAGTACGATCTTCACCTTACATCAAGGCGGTGTCATTTGGCGGGGCGACTGGACCAATCATCAGTGGCATTGGAGACAACTGGCAATGACCTCAGCCGACGCTCAGCGCATTACGGTGTCCCCTGATGGAACCCAGCTTCTTGTAGCAACGCCAACAGGAATCGAGTTGCTCTCGGGCGATACTGGCCAGCCGCTTGAACCACTGCAAGACCAGTCTCAAGTGGTCATTGCACAGTGGCTACCTTCACAGGCTGCGTCCCTGACTGCAATCCTGAGGAACGGTGAAATTGTCACTCAGTTCAATGGAATTTCTCGCAAAATCGGGCAACTATCGGGCAGAACACCCGTCGGCATCCACTTCTGTTCCGAGGCCTGGGACGATGAAAATCGGCCCACGACACCCTGGTTGGTTGTCCGCTGTCAATCGGGCGAAGGGGCCATCAGCGATGAATTGGTCTATTTTCACTTGGAAGGAGATCACCCTGGCGAAATCGGTTCGCTGAAACTGCCAATCAACACTAATGTAGTTGAGTTCTCACCGACGGAAGGCCTACTAGCGATTGGAGGTCAAGGTTCATTGGCGATCTACTTTGTCGCCCCGACCTTGGGAGAATTCGGACAAGAACTTTTTAGTCTGCCTGGACACGCTGGGGCACAAGTCGGACAACTCCGCTTTACGCCAGACGGACATAGCTTGCTGTCGGCTGATAGTAGTAATCGATTGATAGGATGGATCTCGAAAGATACACCCTAACACGCTCCATTTCCAACAAGCAACGCACCGCAGAAATAGAGACGGTATCGGCAGCTACTTTGCCTCTATCAGGCTTAGCAATTTATCGATTTTGATTGATCAGATGTGGTCGAATATTCAGTACATAATATCGATGCAGCATATCACGTAGCGACCGCTGACCAACACGAATATGAACCGTGGCCAACGACTGATGAAGTACTCCAGAGGGCAACTCTGGAATCACAATGTACGCTTCATACATCTGTGAGGCGGATGCAGAATGCCCTAAAGCATTCACTGTAATCCGCGTCTGGGGATCACCTTGCAAGACGTTTGGTAGCTTCTCAAGCGGCTCGGGTGCAACTCGCGAAATCTCACCTTGAGCGCCCATCGCGCTTTGACTATCCCATCGACAGATGACACGCATGCCCGGCTTCAGTAGTTCGGCTTCAGACTCAGGTACCACGGCCCGCAGTTCCACCGCTTCAGGTTTCACCAGCCACCCTAGCAGCATTCCTCGCTGGATGGTACACCCTAAATTTTCTTGAGATAATATCGGGACCCATCGGTCCGCGTCTGGCTTCTCAGATAATGACCTTTCCAGTTGCAAATCACTAGGGATCAAAACTCCTGAATGATTGGCATAAACTGTCAACTGTGATATTTCGGTCTCTACGATCTGAAGCTGCGACCTCAACTTGGCAAGATCCGCTACTGTATTGCCAAGCTCTGACGCAAGCCGAACATCGTCGACCAGCGACATATTGATCTGAGCCAGCTTCTGTTCTAGAGCAAGCACTTGACCACGCAATTCTAACTGCTGCATCTCTAGCTCAGTTGATTTCAATTTGACCAGTGGCTCTCCCGATTGCACTGGACCCGCAAACGCTCCATCACTTAGTAATTCACCAGTTTGCATCGCGTAAATCGGCGTCATCGTCGAGTATCTGCATACCGCACGAGCACTCACATAGACGGGCCAGGGACGATGAAGCAAGTACCATCCAGCGCCTGACAGCAATGCTAACACAACCACGGCGCGTAACAGCCGCCCGGTGGTCAGAGTGAATAGACTTCCAACAGTCATTAGACAGCGCTTTACCAGCATCGCTAAGAATGACGAACAGGTCATTGCCAACACGGCAGCTCCGACCAATCGCAATCCCATTCGATCTAGAACAATCCAGACGAACATCAGGATACCAAACAGCGTGATCAATCGAAAAATTACTGCAGCAACTGCATATAACGACAGAGCCCAAGGGGAACTATCCCATTGTTCTTTAGGGAGTTTTTGACCAGTAAGTAAACGACCTAGTACCGCGCGAAGAGCTTCGCTACTCTGCTCCGCCAAGTTGGGAACGCGCCATAGATCCGAGAGAACATAGTAGCCATCATACTTAAGCAGCGGATTCATGTTTACGATGACGGTGCCCAGGGCACCGATCACCATCGTGTAGGCGCTTGCCAAATGTAGACAACTGTCTGGCTTAGTGACCAACCAGACACAAGCCGCCAACACCGACAAGAGCAACTCCACGTAGATACCGGCAGCCGCAATACAAGCCCTTTGCCAGGGTTTGTTTAGCTTCCAGCTATCGGACGTGTCGCAGTATAGACATGGAATAAGTGCCATCAACAACACACCGATTTCATGGCATTCTACGTTCCACTTCCTACAAGCCAAAGCATGCCCCAGTTCGTGGGCTGCCTTCATCAGAACAAAGATGACTAATAAAGCACCTAGTCGCTGAGCATTGAGTTCTTGAATCGTGCTGGACAACCATGCCCAACTCATGATTGGCATGATCTCGATTGCCACCAAATAGGTAATTAGTGGTAAGAGTAGACACAAGCCGATAGCGACTACATTGCTGAATAGCAGCTTGCTTAAGGGACTCAGCCACGCCAATAATCGTGTCGGGTCAATTAGCTTGATTCTTATCGACAGTGGATTAAGCAGCCTCAGCCAGTTAGCCGATCTTCGTCGACGTTGAATGGTCGACCAGTGTCGTGGGCCGACGTCTCCGTCATTGCTTGAACAAATCAGCCCGGCCGATTGAACTCGCCCTGCCCAGTGCGTTAGCCATCGAAGCAAGGCAGCGGAAGAACAAAAGTTAACTTCACTGCACTGGGCTATGTCACGCAGGCTCCGCTTTCCATTCATCAGGCATAGCAGTCGCCGCTCCAAGTCGCTGCAATAGAAGTAATCAAGCGAGATGGGATCGCGCACAACCCAGTCACATTCTGTGTCTTGTGAATACCGAGACCACTCCAGATCCCCACGCAGTTGGAATCGATGCTCCAAACTTCTGTTGGCATCAGGCTGACTCATGGTTTAGCAACTCGAATTTTTGCCTGTACACGCATTCCAGGCAGGAGCTTGCCCTGTACATTGGCGACTTCCAAATAGATGCGTGCTTGATTGTTCACGGGATTCACATCCGGATTCACGAAAACAACTTTACACGGCAACGGTCCGGTATCTTCAACACCAACCAAAGTCAATTCGGCATCTTGATCAACTAAATTGTGCGAGATCGCCTCCGCATTGATAAAACCTTCAATCCTCAGCCTCTCAAGACTCACAATTTGCAACATCTCAGCTCCGGGTTCAACCCATTCCCCTGGTCGCTTGCTAACGGATACTATAGTTCCTGATACAGGTGCCAGGATTCGATGCCTAGCAATCAATTCTTCAGCAGCTTTCTGTTCATTTTCAGCCACTTCGACATCCAGCGACTGCAACTGAGTCTCCTCTCGGGCACGATCGATTTCAAGCATAGCACTCTCGTAGACCAATTGCAGTCGTTCGATCTCTTTGAGCGGATAAGTATCTGCCACACGTGAGTTGGCCAATTTAGCTCGATCTAACTCATTCTTTGCCACCTCTGAGCGTTTTTCGGCCAACTGAAGATTGACGTTGCTCTTATGTTTAAATCTGGCAATATTCGTCGCAATTTTTGCTCGGTTCCACTGAAGCCTTACTGCAGCGTCATGGATGCGAGCCAGTTCCTGTCCATTTTCTATTCGAGTCCCCTCAGAGACTTCCATTTTGGAAACTCTACCGGCCACCTCAGCCGCGATTTTAGTTGCTTCGATCGCTTTTAGGAGCGCGTTCTGCACGTCGACGAAGTCGGTCTGTTGAGCAACAACGCGGCCAGCCAGCGCGATCATCAACCAAGATTGCACCAACGACCTAATCCATAAACTGTTCAACAGGTTTAGTCTGCGGTTCATTTTGAATTTTCCGTTGAAGTTGCGAACCATAACTTGCGCTGAATCGCTTCCACCAGAGGGCGCGACCAAACGAACCATGTGGGATACTGTCCGACATTCAGGTACGCATAGACTGTCGCACCCACGTATGCGTCCTGAATTTCCGACCGATCGACACTAGCGTGCGCATCAACAAAAACACCATCACCACGTGGATTGCGAGCCGCCCGTGAAAGCCACACCAGCTTGGCTCGATGCTGACGATCAGGGCTGGAACTGAAAACATATTCTAGCTCCAATTCTCGTAGTCGATGTTCAGACAGTTGCCCCAGATCGGGATGTGCATTATCAATGTTTTGTGCACTTCTCACATAGCCAATATCCCTATCTGCAATCGATAAGACTAAATGCCAAGGTCCACTTGTTTGCACGATTCGCAACAAAGCATCTCCGCGACGAACCGGGCGTGAGTCTAAAAGAGCTTCCAGATCGCTGGCAATCACCAATCCATCGATCGGTGCCGACAGGGTCAGCCTCAAACTCTCGGACTGATAAGCCTCCAGCTTCTTCTGTAAGGTCTTTCGCTGAGTTTCTAGCTGCCCGATCTCAGCGGCTACGCGATTGATCGAAGCGGCTTGATCTAAGTTGTCGCGATTCAACTGATTCAAACTCACCGCCAAGGCATCTAGCTTCTCTTGGTTGGCCTGAAGTTCACCAATCGTTTCCTGTGAGGCGATTTCAAGACTTGCAGACTTCATGGTTAGTAATGCCTGCCCTTGTGTCACCAAGGCATTGTCTTTAATTAGCAGTTGATCCACGACTCCATCAAGTCCTGCAAAGACCGTTCTTTGGGAGATGGGTTGCAATACGCCCTGCATTTCAATTCTCAAGTCCGTAGGTCTAGCTAGCAACCAACCAACTAGACCAACCATCCCAACCACAATCAGCCAGCGCCAAATGCGACTCCTGTGCCAATTGCCGATTTTCAATTGTCTATACTTGCCCAAACCTCGAACCCAGGCCGGAAGGCCCAGCCACCTTCTTTGGGCATACCACATTGACGTGACTGCAGGCATGGCCAACGCAAGCTGCTGAGTCCCCTGCAGGAAATCTTCATAGTCTTTCCATTCGAAGCAAATCGCGGTATCACCGCGTGACGACCCTGACGAGCCTTCATCTGCCATTCTCTGCTGGGAGGACGTTGCCGATACTTCGCATAATGGTAAGGTCGCTGAATATGCTGCCATAGACTTCATTGGACCGGCAGGTTCGAACGTTAGATCGCTTGGCTGAGTAGCCACTGACTCTGGCTGGACGATCACCGGTTGATTCCTGTCGAATGCCTTCTGGCACAAGTCGCAAAGTTCCTTCAAGCTGTTTGTAGCCTTGATCTCGCTAGATACTCCACTAACCGCCAATACTTTGCTTGATTTTAGTTCGCGACGTACGGCTAACGAAACCCGCTGCGCTCCCAGCACCGCTGACAAGCTGTTAACCACTAAGACCGCAGCTTCATCAATCGATTCGGCCTTTCCCAATTGAGACAATAACCGTTGGACTCCTGGCCATTGAACCGTAAAGAACCGCTGCTGCTGTACAGATTCGTAATCGGAAATTATTTCGCCGACGGCTCGGCAAAACTTACAAATTTGCGAGATCGAAGTGGTATCCAATTCGGTGCCCAATAGTACAACAATCGCTCCTAATTGTGCATTCTGCTGGACCACAGGCACTGCCAATAACTTGCCATAGCCCGCTAGGACCGTTCGTCCATCCTCAGGCAAAGACAAAAGGGCTCCCTCAGGCAACTCTACCGCTACAGTTCCAGAAACTGCGAGCGGCTTCCATGCTTCGCCGACGATCGGGACCCAATATGCTGCCCCCTTGGCACTAAGTACGAACCTGATTCTTTGCAGAACCACAGCTAGAAATTCTGCTCTAGACGTACCTGATCCCGCCAACCGGTCGAGTTCTTCCAGTAGGTGATCAAGCTCTTCAAGCTGTAATAAGCCAATCATCGATACACTCGTCGGTCAATAGATGCTACCGTTCGCACAACAAGCTGGAAGAAATAATCGACTCTGCAGCAAAGCGCTTCAACCACTGAAGTTCACGGATAAAAACCAGGAAGTCTCCATGCGGTTTACCTAACGCCACATGAAACACCACCTGAGAAGCGGCTGAGGCAACAATACGATCAAGCCCAGTTTCAAATCAGATCTGCCCGCCCGAGCAGTTGTTATGGTACTCAATCACAGTACAAAAGTGACTAACCTTTATTGCCGCCCTTAAACAAAACAGGCTTTTGAATCCGGCTAAACAGGACCAACAAGTCATTATCGGAATAACCGCTGCGACTCTAGCAAAGGAACAATCCGTCACATTCAGCATAAATTGACTGATCGAAACTCCAAGCTGCGTCCGAAATCAGGAATTACAGACCCTTGCCAAGTCGCAAGCAACGCTTTGCTAGCTTGGGTGCTACTGGAGGATTCATGAGGCGTTCCTACTTTCCGATTAAGATGTTGCTAGTGAGCATCAGCTTCATTGCGGGCTGTTGTCACGATCGCAGCGTATTTCAGTTTGGGAGAAAAAGCGCCTGCTTTGCGCCGCCGCATGACCCGACCCAGTGCGTCCAACAACTGGAAATGACTGAACCGATACTGTGCAACGAATGTGGCCATGGTACACCAGAGTTTATCTCACCGCTAGACATTGACGAATCCAGCTTAACGGCCGACCGAGTCTTACATTTATCGCTGGAAAGCTGCATTCGCGACGCACTTACCTCGTCGAAAGTTATGCGTGATCTGGGAGGAACTGTAGTCCGTTCGCCTCAAACGACCACCACCACTTTAGATCCTGCTTTAATCTATACCGATCCACGAGCTGGCGAAGAAGCGGCGCTGAGCGCATTTGATGCTAGCTTCTTTGCGAGCAACATTTTCGAAGCCAATAATCGTAGGTTCAACAATCAATTTTTTGGCGTGAATGGGCGATTCAATCAATCGCTCAATACTAGCCAAGTTGGTATCTCGAAGCGATCGGCCACCGGTGGGTTGATGACGTTTCGCAATGTGACAATCGGGGATAACAACAATCAGGCAGGCAACCAGTTCGGTAGACAGTTCTGGGATTCGTTCTTTGAAGCCGAAGTGCGTCAGCCATTGCTACAAGGCGCTGGAACTCAGTTCAATCGTATCGCTGGCCCAGGCAGCCAGCCCGGACAATTGAACGGAGTACTCTTGGCCCGAACTCGTACCGATATCAACCTTGTCGATTTCGAGAAATCGGTCCGAGACTTGGTAGCCGAAGTAGAAAACGCCTATTGGGATCTTTATTATGCCTATCGTGACCTTGAAGCTAAAATCGACATTCGGAATATTGCCGCAGAAACTCTCAAAAAGCGAGAAAGCCGCGATGATACCAGTGTTGGAGACAAAGCACAGGCATTGGAGCAATTGCACCGGTTCCAGTCTGAAGTTGTAGACGCGTTAAACGGACGAGCCATTGATGGAACACGCACGAACAACGGTTCAGCCGCTGGCACATTCCGGGGCAGCGGTGGACTGAGATTGGCAGAGCGCAAACTTCGATTGATGACCGGCTATCCAATCAACGATGGACGATTGATTCGCCCTTCCGATTCGCCATCGACTGTTCCGATTGTGTTTGACTGGCAACAGGCATCTGGGGACGCTGTTCGTAATCGAGAAGAACTTAAGCGCCAACGCTGGGTTATCAAGCAAACAGAACTAGAGTTAATCGCAAACAAAAACTTCCTTATGCCACAATTAGATCTAATCGGACGCTATCGAGCCCGCGGTTTTGGAGACCAATTGCTTTCCAATTCATCAGGTGCGTCTTTCTTTGATGACGATCTACAAGAAGTACATGCCGGCGTGGAATACACTCTGCCTGTTGGCTTTCGACGCGCCCACGCCGCAGTGCGCAATTCCGAGTTATCGCTGGTTCGCGCCAACGAAATATTGCGTGAACAAGAGCGGTTTGTCACTCTTGGCTTGAGCAACGCCGTCAACGAAACCAAGCGAGCTTATGAGAACATGAATCTCCAGCAGCTTAGGCTTGATGCTATTGTGACCCAGCTTAAGGCTTTAGAGGAACGGGAAGCTCGCGGCAACACCCCCGAACTGGACGTATTGCTGGAAACTCACCGACGCCTTCTGGATGCGAGACTGCGATTCCACCAAGCGCAAATCGAATACACGCTGTCTCTTCGAAACGTGCATTTCGAGAAAGGAACGCTGCTGGCATATAACCAAGTATTCTTGTCGGAATCGACAACCGAGGCAAAAGCTCTTCTGGACGCTTCCGAGCGACGCTATTTCCAAGATGCATCGGTTCAGACAGCGTCCACCGATCCAATCATTGCACGCTAGAGCATTAGGACAACGATGTGTCTCGAGCGTGGCCGCCGCTTGCACCTGAATCGACTGGGCACAACTTAGCCTACTTCTGTTCCATGCCTAACTGGGTCATCTTGCGATACAGGTTCGAACGGTGCATGCCCAACTGCTTGGCGGCACCTGCCAGATTGCCTCCAGCCAGGTCGATGTGTCGCTGGATATACTGCCGCTGGAAGACGTCCGTCGCATCGCTTAGCGGCATATTCGAAGGTACGCTGCCAACATCACTGGATGATCCAGGGGAGAGGACAAAGGCTAAATCGGTCTCTTCTACGACATCGGTATGCGTCAAATAACTGACGCGTTCCATCAAGTTGCGCAGCTCACGAACATTGCCAGGCCAGGAATGTGTCATCAGCCGCCGATGAGCGGATTCAGACAGGACAGGAGCTTTGCGACCAATTTGATGAGCGAACTGCTGCAGAAAATGCTGAGCCAAAACGCCGATGTCCTGCCCACGTTCGCGAAGAGGCGGCAAGTTGATGGTAACGACGTTCAATCGGAAATAAAGGTCCTCACGAAACCTTTTCTCACGTACCAGTCGTGCTAAGTCCTGATTGGTGGCCGCGATGATTCTTACATCGGTCTGTATCGTTTTCTCGCTGCCAACGCGGCTGATAATCTTGTCTTCCAAAACCCTAAGCAGTTTGGCTTGCCCACCCAGGCTCAGCTCCCCAATTTCGTCCAGCAAGAGGGTTCCTCCAGAGGCTTGTTCGAACCTACCCGCGCGATCGCCAATGGCATCGGTGAAGGCTCCCTTGACATGCCCAAACAGCTCGCTTTCGATCAGAGTCTCTGCGATAGCCGCGCAGTTGACTGCGATAAAAGGCTGATCACTTCTGGCACTCTGCAGATGCAGACTTCGGGATACAACCTCTTTGCCCGTTCCGTTTTCGCCAAGCACCAGCACCGCCAAATCTGTTTCAGCCACGCGGGCGACTGTTTCTCGCAGGATCGCCACCTGCGGACAGTGGCCAGCCAAATGCATCGTCTCACTGGCGGTTTGCACCAATCGGTCGCGCGACTGAATCAACTTGGCAATTCGCTGCATGTTCTCGACGGCTGTCGCTGCGTGCTTGGCAAGTTCAACAAGAAACTGCTGGTCGCTATCAGTGAACACGCCCTGCTGGTGATTCAGAACCTCGAAGACCCCCAGCGGTTGCTGCTGGTGATCCAGAAGAGGCACCGCGACCAGCGAACGCGTCACGTACCCCAGCTTCTCGCCGATCTGACTGTTGATCGCGGCTTGCCCCTGAGATTCGTCCCAACGTTTTGGCTGCCGAGTGCGCAGGACATCTCCAGCGATACCCTGGTCGTCACGAATCCGCAACCGGTCGCCTGTCACTCCCATCGCCGGATAGCCAACCAGTTCACTGCGAGGCCGATCCCACAAGAAGATGCTAGCGCGATCGCCGCGAATCAACCTAGCCGCAGTCTGTGCCATCGAAATGAGCAACAGGCCCAAATCCTCTTTGCGCTGCCAACCGGCAGCCAAATCAAGCAAAGCTTCCAATTTCTGTGTCCGCGAGGTCAATTGAAGATGTTGAGCGGCTATCAACAAACATCCTCGCAATAACTGAGCTAACTGCTGAATCTGCTGATAGCTAACTACCTGATGCGGGCTGACCAAAAGCACTTCCGCCGGCGACGATTGCCCCAGCAAAGGCGCTGCAAGCCAGCCCTGACCACGCGTTACCTCCATGGTCTCACCGGCTGCCGCCACCAGATCAATGGGAACATTGTGCAGCGAACTAGCCGATCCTACGACGGACCACTGAGCGCCCTGTTGATGCACCCAGACCACTTTTGCTCCATCGATTCGCTGCTGCAAAGCCACCAGAGCCATCTGACGGTAATGCCCAAGATCCTCCGAACGATCCATTGCGGCAAGCAGTTCATTAGCTAGTTCGTAAGCAAGTTCTGCTTCATCCGCCATGCTGAAAACACTTCCAAATTTGTTTTATAGCCAATCTCCGTAACCTGCTCAGACCCAAAGAGTAAAGGGCAGGGTAGTGGCGACCATCAGTATCGGATCGGCGCTTCACTTCGATCACACTAAATCCTTATTCTTACCATTCAAGGTAATCGTTTACCCAAAAGCGCCAATCCAGACTAATCTTAGGGTTGTAGCCGCCAGCCCGAAGCATCCGCCCTAAGCTTGGTGTGTCCCTTGTGCTGGTTGTACACCTGATGCATCTGAGCTACATCGTCAAAATACCCAACGATATGGGCAGCGCTAAAGGACTGACCAGCTTGGATCGCGCGTCCGTAAATCTCTTCGATCATGACGATGATCCCACCAGGCCTCTGACTACACCAAGCTTCATAAACGACAGATGGTTCAAGCGTCAAACCAGCCAGCCAAGGACCATCGGCCCCAGTTTGCTTGTCACGCAGGCGGTAGGCTCGGATAAAGTGATCAGGAATCTGGTGCGTGTCGCGTCGATAACCAAATTTCAGATCCGGTGGAAAAGGAGTGAAAAACTCGGTCGAAGGAATACGCACACCGTTTGGGCCGCTCAGATAACTCAGATACATTTCGCTAAAGGTGTCTCCCTGATGGTGCCGAACGCAACCGGGCGTGTCGTTACGCAGAAACACTTCTGGCGAATCGTTTACGCAATCAACTTGGTCCATCAGCAAGAAGTACCGCTTGCCAGCAGGAAAAACAATCAGTTGCGTCCACTGGCTACCTGCGACTCGGCCTGGCGCCGCATAGTCGAATTGATATTTAGTTTTTACTGCTACAAAATCTTTGCCGCGTATGATTTCAGGCTGGACCGGCTTCATGCGGTGACACAACTGCGGACCCTCGACCATTCGCTTGCGATGACTGCTGCCATGTGCCATTAGAGCATACTCTCGACGTGCAGGATCTGTTTCATTTTCGTACCAGGTGTATCGGCCTACTCCATGACCATCGGTCGCCATCACTTGCTCTGCCCACTGGGAATCGCTACCGGCTTCCATAAGCCAATCGACAACCATCAATCCATCGCCAACTTCACGAAAACCGGTGGTCTTATCTAAGAAGGATTGCTTTTCGATGCCTGTCATCCAGTGTCTGGGACTATTCTTCGGAATGATCGCTTCCAATAAATCGCTCTCGATCTTGATGCTGCGATGGTCTTCTGTAGCCGTAACCCACGACGCAGCTTTCTTTTCCTGAGCTTGAGAAGCCAAAGGCAGCATCAGGCAGACCAGGAACAAACCAATCTTAGGACATTTTTGTTGATGCTTTTGCATGGTATTACCTGCTCAAGAAATGAGCTTCTGCTTTTTGGCTTGCTCGGCCACGGTAGCAACTGAGTAATCACTGGGTTATGATAACGTTCTATCAGGCAAATGTTCGGTTCAGTAACATTGTTGTTGACCGATCCGCCTTCCGCTATCGAACACTCAACAAGTTTTAGCTAAAAATGTTAGAATCGCAATTACACAATCGATCTAATTTCTTTCGACTCATTCGCCTAACGTTCCTGGCGGTACTGGGGGGGCTTTTCATCATCAATCCACTTTTAGCTGAAAACGAAGCCAATCCCTTGACCTTATCGGGCGATGGTCGTTTGCCCCTGATCGCCTACGTGGGAACATTCAGTTCGCCACTGAAGGATACCTTGCCAACGCAAGTCGATTTACCGCCTGGCAATGGGCGCGGCATACATCTTTTCCAGGTCGATCGGCAAACCGGGAGGCTGACGGAACGCGGTGTCTACCCAATGGGAACAAGTCCCAGTTGTCTGGCGGTTCATTCCTCGAATAGGTACCTGTACAGCTCCAACGAGACGGATCGCGTGGGTAGTCAAAAACATGGAACCGTCAGCGCACTGGCGATCGATCCCGCCAGCGGAGACTTGACACTGCTCAACACAGTAAGCTCTGGAGGTGCTGGTCCGACCTACGTAAGCCTGCATCCTTCAGAGAAATATTTGTTGGTGGCCAATTATTTTGGTGGCAGCGTTGCCGTGTTGCCAATTCAGGAGGACGGCAAACTGCAAAATGCCACCCACATCGTTGCAGACCAAGGTGAAATAGGCCCGACGGTATCAGCCAACGCACCGCCAGGCAGTTTTGCGTTCAGCGGTCATGATCGCACTCATGCCCACATGATTCAGTCGGATCCTTTGGGACGATATGTCCTGCACGTCGACTTAGGATTGGACAAGATCTTCGTCTCCAAGTTCGACGCTCAGATGGGCAAGCTTATCCCTAACGATCCATCCTTTGCTGCTCTTCCGGCTGGAGATGGACCCAGGCACTTTCATTTTCACCCCAATGGCCGGTGGTTGTACAGCGTGCAAGAGGAAGGCTCGACAATCGTGCTGTTTGACTACGATTCGAACAGCGGGCGACTGGCGGCGCGCCAGACGATCTCTACGCTGCCCAAGAATTACGCCGGCAGCAATTTTTGCTCGGAAATTTTGGTTTCACCCGATGGCAAATTTGTATATGCGGGCAATCGACTGCTGGACGCTATCGCCATCTTTTCTGTAGGGGATGATGGGCAACTGACAGCCAAGGGGCAAGAGTGGACTCGCGGCAACTATCCACGAAGCTTCAGTTTCGATCCTACCGGTAGGTTTCTCTATTGTTGCAACCAGCGAGCGGATAATGTGACCACTTTTCTAGTGGACAAGGTCAGCGGAAAGCTTGAGTTCACCGGACAGTTCACCGGTGTGGGAAATCCGTCCCACCTTGTATTCGTAGATTTGGACCTCAAGTAGCCACATCCACATTTGCGGGCTTAGATCACCTTCGAACGAAGCGCCATAAAGCCAACTAGCACAAAAATGGATGCAACGATGCCCCACTGAGTCATGTCCATCGATGTGATCAGCCAATCCAGATTCGTGAGGCTGTCCTTAAGAAAATCGCCTAGCCATTTCCAAAGAAAATTTCCTAGTAACATTGTTATCCCTGAACTGATCGTCTTTCGTTTTTGAGTCGAACAAGAGTCTTGCCGATTTGGATCGCTGAATTGCCATTCTCAAATAGCTTTTTTCAAGGCCGGTCAACTTGATTAGCCACCTACAACGAGCGAATTTCGCCGCCATTTGCGAACCGTTAGCCCCGAAAATGCGGGTTTTTCCGATTAGTTGTGCCGAGCCCCGCTTGCCAAGGTCACAACGGTGCACTTGCCGATGGAGTACTTGCAAGCCAAGGGGATGTGCGTATAATCCTGGACAGCATTGAGGAAGGCAGCGAGCATGTTTTCAAGCGCTCCCTGACTATTTTGGGGGGTCGTAGCTCAATTGGTTAGAGCACCGGCCTGTCACGCCGGAGGTTGCGGGTTCGAGCCCCGTCGGCCTCGCTTTCCTTCCTATCTAGCCCAAAACACTCCATTGTGGGTGCTTGAGTCTCCTCTCTTGGGCAAATCACTCTGTCGTCGCAATCAACCGAGATGGTACCAGCGTCTGACGCTGCCGGTTTTCTTCGATTTTTAATTCGATTCCCTATCGTTCTTGACCGTCTGGCTCAGATCCAAAGCTAGCACCCCATTCAAAAGGTACATTGCTCTCAACTGGCCAGTTTCCTAGAATCCCCGGCACATTGTAGAAATCTATTGCTACTACTGAATCACCACCGATGCTTGTGTTCACTCAACGGTACCTGAAAATTCTGGCCATCATTCTGGTGGTCATGGTGCTGTATGGTTTGACCGTGGTTCCGCTGATTGAGCCAATTCATCAAGCCGACTATGCCATCCCTACCTTTCAATCGACTCTGGGCGGCCAGCGTTGGTGGAGCGGCCTGTTCGATGATCAGGACTGGCAGGTGAAGCAACCAACGGTCGTTCAAAATTCAAATGGCGTCCTGTTAGCGGAGACGTGGCAACAGGTGGATCAAAAGACCTGGCGACTGACACCGTTGACGATGGTTTTGACTCAGGGCAATATCGAAGAATCCTCTTCCGAACAGACCAGCACGGACCAAACCGTGTGGATTGTATCAGCCGAGCGCGGAGCCACCATTCACTTCGACCAGCCTTTGGATCTGAAAAGTGGACAGGTACCCAGCATCCAACGCGGGCAATTGGAGGGTGCTATTCTAATTCAGCGAGTCTCTCTGGCTAACCCGCAGACTCCTAGTCTCCAGTTGAGCACTCAAAATGTATCGATCGACCGACGTCGAATCTGGACGCAGGACGATGTTATCGTTCAGTCACCGCAGGCAATGATTCGAGGGCGAGTTCTGCGAATCAGCTTACTGAGCGACATCTTAAGCAAGCACAGCGAACCAAAAGATGAAAGTACGGAACCACGTTTCGGGCCATTGGAAGAAATTGAACTTCTGCAACTGAACGAATTTCGTATGAATCTTCCGCCTGGCGGTTTGTGGGCTAGCGCCAGTCCACGACTGCTATCGACAAGCCAGCCTGTCGCGGATCTTCCTGCGATGGTTCAAGCGGAATGTGGCGGTCGTTTCACCTTTGATTTTTCTAAAGAGCTGGCCACGCTTAACGGTGGCGTGCATTTAAAGCACTTTTTGGGACAGTTGCCACCCGATGAGTTCCACTGTCACAAACTGAACATCCGCTTGGATTCGCCTGTGACACCACCTACCTCCTCCGCTTCAGCTCAGTCCAATTCCCTCAGTCAAATTGCGGTCCGAGAAATCGAAGCCTTCGGTATAGATTCACTGGAAGACTACGTTGGAGAAATGTGGGTGGAACTGAAGTCTCCGCTGCTAGGTGCAACGGCGCGAGCCAAACGAATTCGCTACGATTTGATCAAACAGCGCATCGAATTGGATGGCAAGTTGGATCAGCCGGGAGCGACCAATTCCATCGCCGAATTGCATTATCGCGGCTATCAATTCCGCGCACCGACGTTGGAATATCAGGCCGCTCCTAAACTGGCCAACGGTCGATCGGCTCACCTGGGCTGGATGGCTGCCCAAGGTGCCGGTGAGATTTCTACCTCTCCGGAATCTCCCATGGGAGAAGTCCATATTCGATGGCGAGACAGTTTTAACTTCGCGCCCACTCAGGTGACCGGTGAGCAGTGGATCGAATTGCTAGGCAAGACATTGATTGAAAGTAGCCGTTATGGGTTCATTACTTCGGATCGTCTACAGTTGTGGATGAACGATCTCTCGACAGATAGGTCACCTTCAACTGCAACGGCTAGACAAATGGGCCTACAACCCAAACGACTAACCACTGCCGGCGCTACTTCGATCGCGTTTCAGAATACTCGTGCCAACATTGGTGCGATGGACCTGAGCTTTGTATACCCTGCATTTGAAGATTCACCCGATGCGCTGGAGCTTGTACCGCAAGAAGCAACGACAGATACTAGCGCTCAACCTTCAGGTTGGCTATCTTCTACCAGCACACGACCTAATTCAGCCGATGACCAGTCAAGCTCGGAAGCCTACGAAATATTAGGGCAAGACCTGAAGGCTACTGTAGCGGTCCTTGGACAGCGCATGCGATTGGATGAATTGACTATTCAAGGGCCCTTGTCTCTTAAGTCGGCATCGCCCGAAACAAGAACACCTGTGGAAGTGCGAGGCCAAAGTCTTGCGCTCTCAACCTCGTCAGACGGCGAGATCGACTTAAAGATCGATGGCCAGCCCGCTCAGGTCTTAATGGCAGATGGTTCATTCAGCGGTCCAAGCATTCGCTACAATCAACATGACAATCGCATTTGGATGGATCAACCAGGAGAATTCACTCTGCCCACACATCGATTGAATAACATTGCCGGGACTGGAACAATGCAGTGGGAAATGCCACTGCATTGTAGCTGGCAAGACAGGATGTACTTTGATGGTCAGACGGTACGCCTGGAAGGCGGCATCGCGCTAACCGGCGCTGTTCGTCAAAGCGCGGGTGTGTGGTTGCTGGAAGGGCTGTGCAGCGAGATGGATCTTCAGTTATCGCAGCCTATCCGATTTCCATCTTCCGACACGCGTCCCGAAAACGCAGATACGGCCGCACATCTAGAACAAATCATCCTGCGTCAACAGGTTGATCTGCGAGTGGCACAGCGCAACGCTGCCGGGGATCGAGTCAGTTTGGAACGATTGCTTGTGCCCCAACTGACGATCTTTGTGCCTCAAGAAAAAGTCGTGGCTACAGGTCCCGGACTGGGCATCAGCAAGTTCATGACCGGTCGACCCATCGGTTCACTTAGCAGTAGTCGCGCTCGCTCGCTTCAGCAGCTTCAGTGTGCTCACTTGACCTTCCGCGATAGCTTGGTTGCCTTTCTGAATCGGCGAGAGGTAGTCGCAGACGGCAGTGTCAACATCACCACCAGCCCGATAGATAACTGGGATCAGAACTTTGACCCTAAATCGATCGCTCGCTTTTCTCCTGGACAGATGAGCGTCACCAGCGACCAATTGAAGCTTTACGACACCAGTTCGCTCAGTTCGACTCAAAGCGCTAGAACCGTGGCTGGCTCATCTGCCGACCATCAGCTTTGGGAGGTTCAAGCATCAGGCAATGTCGTGTTTGATGGCAGCACCGAGTCGGGGGACTACGCCGGCAGCGCGTATCAAGTGACCTATGTTCAAGCCAAAGAACTGTTAAGCATGCGAGGAGACGGACGTTCGAAGGCGGCTCTGCGTCGCATTCCGACTCCCACGCTGACCGAGCAATTTCCTAATCCAACAGTGGTTCAGGTCGATTCGGCTGTATTCAACATGAAGACTATGGGACTAGAAGAGTCTCAAGGTCTATACGTGCACGTCGATTTTCAGAGCGGCGGCAGTAACTCTGACAGTACGGCGCCATCAGGCTCACCAAGCAATCAACTTCCACCGACGGTCCAGCCGCCCAATCCCCGTGATGGCATCAATAATTTCCTTCGCGGCTTCTAACTCGACTCGGACGATAAAAGCCGACTCTACGGTTTTTCAGCGGCGTGGCGAGCCTGCCATGCGGCTAACCTCTCGGCAACGCCAGGAATAATCCGAGCAGCATTTTGGTGATATATTTGCTCCAGTACCTGATCGGGCAAGTCAATGCCGTAGATTCGCCAAAGTCCTTGCGGCGGAATCTCCTTCTCCGAATACGGGAAATATTCGTCTCGGGTTTCCAAGAAACGCCAGTAATAGTGATATCGCTGCTCGGGCCACGGGCCATCCGTTGCAAATAGAATACGATCTGCATATTTCAGAAAGAACTCGCGTGCTGAATAGGGCTGACGTCCCAGTTCACTGATGCGTGATGCAAAGTCGACAACTACGTTTGGATGCGATTCTAAGATCCTGGCAGTTTCTGACAAATCTTCAGCGTCATTGCCAAAATGCGCTGCGATAAAGGTCGTCTGTCGATGCCGCTCGAACAGGCGTTCACGAGCCGCATGAAGTTCGGCGCGCGTGGGGAATCGATCCGGCGGAAAATGCCAGTCGGGGTGACGCGAAAGCTCCTCGTAGCGTTCGTTGCTGGGCGTCAGCGGTTCAAAGAAAGCGCTCGGGTCAGCCGTGTGAATCAGCACAGGCAATCCCAATCGCCCGCAAGCACTCCAAATTGGATCAAATCGCGGATCGTCCACGGCGATCAATTTGCCATCGGCTTGGCGGTATTGTAAGCCCAACGACTTAAACACCTTCAGTCCAGAGATGCCTCGCTGCTGGGCGGCTTCGAGCTGAATCACAGTGCGTCGCGCGAAATCTGACTGATTGCAGTCCCAACTTGCTGGATCATCCATGCCCCCGCGGCCTTGCCAATCCAAATGAACAAAGATCACAAAACGGTCACGATGCTCAGCCCATAAGTACTCAGTGTGCTGCTGCAATTGGTCGCCCAACAGCCCATCTAGACTGACGCAAACTGCGATCTGATTGCGATCCATCAATTCGACAAAACCGGCGAGCTGCTGACGGTCATGTTTCAAACGCAATCCGAAATGGGAATGTACATCCACCACTGGAAAACGAGCACGCGTCAAGTTTGTGGTATGAAGCACCGCTTGCGGCTGAGGCGTGAACTGGCCGATCGTCAGCTCGGGCGGTTTATCGGATGGAACGCTCTGGCCCACGGTTGTCGTTTGACCAGCTAAGGTGAACGCCCAACCGGCCAGAAGAAGTATCAGGTTCCATTTTGAGCGTCGTTTCATTGCTAGCCTTATGCGGAATAGCCGTTGTAGGAATAACCTAGGCGGACGATACAAACCACCTTAACAGCAGAGTTTAACAAATCGGATTTAGATTGCAGTAGGAAACACCGATATTGGAATTGAGCGCTTGCCGGTTTTCCAGGCGGAGTCACTGGCTAGCGGGCCGAACTTTGATTGAAACAACCTGAGTAGAAGTAGGCAAGCCGGCACAAACAGGATTTTTTCAAGGCTAACCACGGATTGGTATTGCCAATGACTTTGCAGACAATCGTTCGGCTTAATTCCAAGCCAGCTCTCCTGCTGGTGGTACTGGTCTGTTTTTGCGACGCGAGTGCCCAAGGGCAGGTTTCAGGGCGTCCGGTCAACTTAACCAGCGTCAATAACGCAAATGCATTCAAAGAGATGCAGTCGCAAGAAATTCTTTTTGAGAAGCTAAAGGATGCCACCACACCGCCAGTCATATCCGCTATAGCTGGTTCCAGGGATGGCCAGTACTTGGCTGTGGCCGGCGATGACCATGCGATTCGAATCATCGAAGCTCACAGTGGCCGGACGATTCAAACCGTCATTGGACACCAAGACTGGATTCAGTCGCTGTTGTTCGTTTATCCGAATCTATCTGAACCCAATGGATCTCAAGTCCCCGAGCTGTATTCCGCTGGCCACGACGGTCGAGTGCTCAGGTGGAAATACGATTTCCCACTGGAGTCAGAAGAGCTAGCCATTGTGCCGTATGCAATTCGGTCCATCAGTGTCTCCTCCCAAAAAAAAATGCTAGCCATTGGTGGATTTTCGGACGAGGTATTGCTGTACGACTTGTCTGAAGGACAGTATGTTCACCGGCTGAAGTGTAACAGCCAAGACCAACGATGTGTTCAATTTAGTCCCGACGGTAGTCGAGTGCTTTCGGGAAGCCGCGATGGCGAGATTCTGGTCTGGGACGCAACCTCTGGCGATCAGTTAGCTCAATATCGTCAGCATCAAATGAGAATTCATACCGCCGCCTTTTCGGCTGACGGAAACTGGATCACCAGCGCTGGTGAAGATCGACGTGTGGTTCGTTACAGCATTTCTGAGCAAGCTGTGTTGTGGAACCAGGAACTGGCTTTGTCAAAGATGATGGCATTGTGCCTAGTCAATGATCAAGTCTTGGCGGTGGCCGGAGCAGACAACAAAATCCGGTTGTACGATGCGCCGTCGTCTACTGTAATTGCCGAGATGTCAGGGCACCAAGGAACCGTTGCAGTCATGTGTCCGTGCGGTGAACAATTAGCTAGCGGATCGTTTGATACAACGGTGCGAATATGGAATCTAGTAGAATTGGAGGAGATGCGCTCCACCAAGAGCATTCCCACCTCGACCACACCTATCAAGATGGACACACAACTTAGGATTCGCTAATCACTCTAATTGAGTGTCAGCGGCATTAATACAAGGCTGGAGTATACGCTCAGGGCAACCAGGGACGTTCGAGAGTCCTAGTCGCGGCCTGTTTCGTGGAGGCGAATTTTGCAAATTACACGTACACTACAACGGCTCATGGGCTGGACAGGCAACTCAAGCGCCTGTCCAGTTGCTGCTCAGACCGGACATCCGGTTCGAGCACCCAAGGCGGGTGCGCATTTTAGACAACGAACACGTCGCGCAAATGGTCGTCGCAATCGCTCGATCACTGTCGAACAATTGGAAGCACGACAATTGATGGCAGCCGACATTCGCGTTGGGGCTGTCTACGCTGAAAAAGATGCCGGCTCCGATGTCGATCCGGACAAGTTTTACATTACCTTCGATGGCGGTGCCCCGAATACTCAGCTTCGTCGCATCGTCATGAATGCGGATCTATACGACAGCGGTCTCAGCCGCGGTGACTTGATTTTTGACACCGAGGCTGGTGGACTGGGTGCCGATGGATTCCATCCATTTCGCATCGTCGAACTACAGACCAAAAATCCAAACGCATCGGTACGAGCATCAGTTGAAGATGGTTCTAGTCATCTTGTGCTCGAATTTACCAACTTTGTTGCCGGCGACCGCCTGGTATTTTCCATCGATGTCGATGAAGTTGTACATCTAACGCCGGGCGAAACGAACCGAGATCGCATTAACGAAGGCATTGACCCGATTACGTCAGGTATCGAATTTCAGGGAACCAAGTTTACCGCCCAGTTCACGGCTCCCCACTATCAAGACGTAGGCGGTACGGAGACTTTCCTGAATTTCTACGATCGAGTCCTGGACCCGCTGGAGCTTCCGCTACCGCGAGACGATTTTAATGGCCTGCGCGACCGCACCACAGGTGCCGGTCTGAAGCTGAAGCAACTTCCCAAGCCGATTTCGGTGGCGGGAAAGGTGTGGGTCGATAACGACGAAGACTTGAATCTTGATCCCGGCGAACAACTCTTGCCGGCAGTCCGCATGGAATTGTTCGTTTTGCAAGGTTTGCAATACGTTTCGACCGGACACAACACACTGACTAATGGCCAAGGCCAGTACAGCTTTGGAACGGAACTGGGCTTGCAACCAGGCGTCTACCAAGTACGACAAACACAACCCGATGGCTACTACAGCGTGGGTGCCAAGACGGGACGTCTAACAACTGGCACGCCCGTGGGTAGTCTAGTCCCAGGCAATCCAGATTTACTGACCCAAATCGCTTTAGATCTGGGTGATTCGCATGCGATCGAACTCAATTTTGCTGAGAACAGACCCAATCGCCTAGGCGGTCACGTATGTTACGTCATCAGCGGGATGGACTGCTTCAGTGTCAACTCGCAGAAGGCTCCTCAAGCCAACGTGCTAGTCGAACTGCTCAACAGCGCCGGTGAAGTCATCGCGCAGACACGTACGGCCACAGACGGCACCTACAGCTTCGAGAATTTGCGAGCCGGTAATTATCGCCTGCGGCAAACCAATTTGGACGGACGAATCGACGGAGGCGCGCGACAGGGAACGATTGGAGGCAACGTTACAGACCCCAACAACATCACTCAGATCATCTTGGGTGGTGGTGACAACGCAATCAATTACGATTTCTGCGACTTGGTACCCGCCGAGATCAGTGGGCATGTCTATTTTGACGCAAACAATAATGGACGCCGTGAAACTGGCGAGACGCCCCTGCCTAACGTGCTAGTACAATTGTGGAATGAATCTGGCCAATTGGTTGGTACCACACGCACCAACGAACTTGGATTCTACAAATTTGAAAATCTGCGCCCTGGTATCTACCGCGTGACCGAGACGACACCTGATGGATATTCACCAGGACAAGCATCAGCCGGTTCCGAAGGCGGACAAACCGACGCTACCGGCGATGTCATTCATACCATTGAGCTGGGTTCAGGGGTCAAGGGCGTCAACTACGATTTTGGTGAATTGTTGCTAGGCAGCATTCAAGGTCGAGTGATCGTGGACATCAACGGCAATTGTATTGTGGACGCTTTGGGCGAAATGCCACTACCTGGCGTTCGAGTCGAACTACTGGATCAAAATGGAACAATCGTTTCTACAACGCTGACCGATTCGGAGGGCAAATACCGTTTCGAGGAATTGACGGCTGGAAGATACTCAGTTCGAGAGGTTCAGCCAGCGGGCTATTTCCAAGGTGGCCAGCGAGCAGGCAGCGGTGGAGGTGATGCAAGTGTTGTCGACTTGATTTCGGCGATAGACATTTTGCCAGGCTCTAATCTTGTAGACTACGATTTCTGTGAACTACCACCAAGTTCGCTTTCTGGATTTGTGTTTGTAGACCGAGACGCCGATTGCACCTTTGATCAAGAGGAACCACCGATCTCCGGCGTGACGGTTACTTTACTGGATCAAACCGGTTCGGTGGTGGCTGCCACAGTGACTGATGCCCGAGGCCATTACAGCTTTGGCGGCTTAAGACCCGGCAACTACTCCGTACGACAGACTCAGCCGGGAGGCTATCTTCAGGGCGGACAAAAGGCCGGTTCGGCTGGCGGTGACGACTCACTGCAGGATCTTATTTCGTCAATCACCATCGCGCCCGGCGCGACGTTGATCGAATACAACTTCTGTGAGCGCGAGCCAGCAAAGTTGTCAGGATTCGTTTTTCAAGACGGCCCGGTATTCAAGAGTGCCTTTGGTGATTTACCCGATCCTACAGACCCAACTTACAATGGCCAGCGAACCGCAGACGATACGCCGCTTTCAGGTGTCATCGTTCGACTTTACTTACCTAACGGACAGCCCGCGCCAGCGTCGCTTGCGCTGCCTGGCATCTACACGGGTCAATTCATTGAAACCGTCACTGACGCAAATGGCTACTACGAGTTCGCTGGACTGCCAGCGGGCACCTACCTTTTGTTAGAGATTCAGCCTGCCGACTATACCGACTGGATCGACACACCTGGCACAACGGGAGGGCGGACGTTGCTAAGCCCTGACCAATTAAGCGCTTTCCAGCAACAAGTTGGAGACCAGACAGCAGGATTAAGTCAGTTTGCAGTTGACGAATTGATGGATGCAATCGTTGGCGTTAGCGTGCGGTCCGGTGAGCATTCGCAGGAAAACAACTTCAGCGAATTGAAGGTTCAGTTGATACCGCCACCTCCACCACCTCCGCCGCCCGTCGTAAATCTTGAACGTCCTAACGTTGGCAGAGAAACATTCCCTAGAATTCAACCCATTTTGTGGCAACCGATCACATGGTCTCCGTTGCCACTGATCGTTGGCGGTGGGCACCTGCCTGAGATGACTTGGCATTTGAGCGTAGTCAACGGCGGCTATCCGCGTGGAGCGAGAACTGGCGAGGTAGTTTCGTCCGATACGGTCCAGGAACAGGCTGACTACCTGGACTTCCGAACCTGGACGGTACGAGGCATGAAGTCAAGTCACTATCGCCACATTAGCACGACCAACAACAACCGACCGTTGGAAGAAAGTTCCGTGTTCTACGTTCCTGAAGCCACACCGTTGATGGGTGATTTCAACGGCGACGGATACGACGAACTGGCACTATTCTTGAGCGGAGAATGGTTTATCGATATCAACGCAAATGGACGTTGGGATGAACATGATATCTGGTTAAGGCTAGGTACCAAGTCGGATCAACCCGTGGTGGGTGACTGGGATGGCGACGGCAAAGATGACATCGGTATCTTTGGTCGCAAGTGGAATGGCGATGATCGCGCGATTGCCGCCGAACCTGGAATGCCAGACCCTGAGAATTTCGTTCAGACCAAACGGCCTAAAAACGTACCGCGCCATCGCGATGAAACTCCTGATGCACCAAGGCTTATGCAGCCGAGCCGAAATGGCAATGCCAGGGCGGACGTGATTGATCACGTTTTCCGTTTGGGCGCTGGACGCGACATTGCCGTGTCAGGTGACTTCAACGGCGATGGAGTTTCCAACGTTGGCACCTTCCGTGACGGCAAATGGAGTTTGGATAGCACCGGAAATGGTAAGCCTGATCAGTTTGTTGAACTTGGCCAACCAGGTGACCAGCCGCTTGTCGGCGACTTTAATGGCGACGGCGTTGATGAACTTGCCATCGTCCGAGGCAATCAAGTGCTGGTAGACAGCAATCGAAATGGCCGCTTCGATGCGACCGACCAAGTCTTTATGCTTGAGTCAAACCAAGGAAAAGTAATCGTAGGTGATTTTAACGGCGATGGTACCGACGAACCCGCGCTGTACCAGTCGCCCGACCGCTCCCTTCAAGCTCGACACACCGCCGGCTAGTACAATAATCGCGTCAACGACTCGGCTCGTTACCGTGGTTTTTCGGCTAGGTACAAAGTAGCCACGCCCATGGTATACGGAAACATTTCCACTCGGGCAAGTCCGTTGGCTACCATGCGCTGTGCCAGCGCTGAACCACTGGGAAACTCAATGACACTGCTGGGCAGGTAGTCATAAGCACTGTGTGAGTTCTTGGCGATACGTTGTCCTATTCGTGGCAGGATTTGTCGGAAGTAGAATTGGTACAACTGCTTGAGACCCGGACTGGTCGGATGCGAAAACTCAAGCACGGCAACTTGGCCGCCTGGAGCACAAACGCGAGTCATCTCCTGGAGCCCACGATCGGTATCCTGAACATTTCGTAGCCCAAACGCTACGGTCACTGCCTGAAACGCATTGTCTGTGAACGGCAAATGCTGGGAATCGGCTTCCAAGAATCTCACAGGCAACGACGAAGCGACACGCTGATGCTTTTGCCTTGCGACTTCTAACATCTGACCGCAGAAGTCTGACCCCACGACCTCAACTCGTCCAGCAACCTTCTTGGCCAACATCAAAGCCAAGTCACCTGTACCCGTGCAGCAGTCCAAGATTGGAAGTTCCCCATCCAGATGAAGTCGCTTCACCACCTTTCGCCGCCACCGGATGTCGATGCCCAGCGACAGTAAGTGGTTCATCAGATCATAACGTGGTGCGATCTGCGCAAACATATCACGCACACGATCACCGCTCTTATCTACTCCGCCAACTGTTGTAGAGTTGCCCGACATCTGTAAGCTAACTTCCTTATAAGACAAAAACCTGAAGTTCACGACAGCCATGCGCGCCGATCACTAATGACTGCTCGATATCCGCCGTCTTGCTGGGGCCAGCCAAGAATAGCCCAAAGCCGGGCTGTGGCGGCTTGGCGAGTGCATAAGCCTGGTGCATGTTATGTACAATCTGCTCACGACGAACGACAAGTACCAAAAACTGAGTAATGAAAAAACAGACTCGGTGCCTAAGGTCTCTATCGCTTAGCCAAACCGCGCCGTTCTCGGCAACAGCTAGTTGACCTGGATAAACCACAAAGTCCAAGTTCTCCAGTTCATGAGCATCTTGAACCTTGGCCATTTCCACGTTGCCGTGAATTCCGGGCACTGCAGAAAATACCTGCTTAGCTTGCTGGAAAGTGCTTATGGATCGCAGCGCAGTGTCGATCGCTGCCACATCGGAAACCAACTCACAGGATCCACCCGCAAAACGGACCATCTCGACGAATTTTTCGACCGGATCAGGGTAGGTAATCCAAGGCCCATCAACCACCTCGGGCAAACTGACCTCCGGAACGATCTGGCGACGCAACTGATCCAGGATCTTCGCCCGAGAATTACTGCCTGAACTCCCAAATTCCATCAGTATTGTAGTCCTACCTATCGCTAAACATGGGTCTAAACGGTTTATTATAAGCTCTCGACTAGGTTCGCGAAACGGGCAGAACATCCTATCCCACTGTCAGCATGCTTATAATGCAGTTGCGACGTACCCCCGGTCACTGGTCAGTCGACCTCTGGTAGAATTATCTGCTTAGTTGGCAAGTTGCATGGGCCGGTGGGAGTCCGATGGAGAAATTGGCAGAACAATCTCAGACAATCCCATCGGCCGCTGGTCGCCCCAACTGGATGGTACGCAGTTGGATTTGGCTTGTTGCTTCGCTGTTAATCGCTGCCGTGCTAGCGCTTGCCTGGTGGACTCAGCATACGATCACCACAACTGTCGAAAGACAAATCCGCGATGGACTGACTTCAACACTAGAAGCCAGCCATCACTCGGCTCGCGTATGGTTCGAAGCACAGCAGAGCATTGCGGCTCAGTTCGTCAATCAGCGTGATGTACAGGAACAGTTGGTTGCTCTTTTGTCCGACTGGCCATCGGTTGAATCGGACCAAACAGATCCATTGGAATTGACCGCCTCTGTAGCCGATTCTCTGCAGCTAACCCAAAAGCACTTGCAGGCAAGCCACTACATGTTATTTGATCCGACCGGGCGATGTATTGCTAGTTCGGACGGGGACATGGTCGACAAACATTGTCCGCTTCAGTGGGCCGAATTCTTTGAAATGGTAGCCCGAGGAAGAACGGTAGTTATCCCGCCTGAGCGATCTAACAAGCACAACGCATTTCATCCCGCTATTGGTATGGAAGCGAACCGCGATCAGACTCTGAATCCGAACATCTACGTGATCGCTCCCGTGGAAGACGCCCAGCAACAAGTGGTTGGTTCCGTAGGATTTGCTGCGGATACGATCAACAGCTTTAGACGACTATTTCCCGCGAGGAACGATTTCCAGTGGAGCGAGACCTACGCGGCGAGTGCCCAGGCGATCATGCTTTCGCCGAGCATTTATGAACCTCAGCTTCGATCCCTTGGGCTGCTCGACGAATCCTTAAGCGCGCCACTGAACGTACCCATCACAGATCCAGGCCAGCAACCGCTATTGGACCGCGCTGAGTTGCAGTCCAACCAAGAACGGCCACTTACTCGTGCTGCAGCCGAATTAGCTTTGGCAGCCTCCGCTTCCGATTCCAACATCCGCATCCTTGCCCAGCCCTATCGGAACTATTGCGGAATTGATGTAGTCGGCGGCGTGCGATGGTTGCCCGAATACCGCTTTGGATTGATCACTGAAATCAGTCACGAACAAGCCTACGCGGCAACTCGGGAATTGCAGAGCGGGTTATGGAGCTTACTGGCACTGCTGGCGATCGCATTTTTCGGTTTTCTGTTCGAAGCCAAGCTTTCACGCACCGCACTCAGTCGATTGAAGAGTACCGAAAGAAAGTTGGAAAAGATGGGCCAATACGAGCTATTGGAAAAAATAGGTCAGGGCGGTATGGGGGAAGTATATCGCGCTCATCACAGTACCCTTCGACGCGAAACAGCCGTGAAAATCTGCCGCTCGGGACCGGACGACACTACTGCGACCATACGATTCCAGCGCGAAGTACAAGCAGCCAGTCAACTGAACAATCCTCACACGGTACGGATTTTTGATTACGGCCGATCGCCGGATGGCACATTCTACTATGCCATGGAGTTGCTGCATGGGTTGAATCTGTCCAATCTGGTTCGGCAATTTGGCCCGCTGCCAGACGGTCGTACAGTGATGATCCTGAGACAGATCTGCGAATCGCTTTCCGAGGCTCACGGACTGGGCTTGGTACATCGCGACATCAAACCTTCCAACGTGATGATCAGCCGACGCGGAGGAAGAGCCGACTATGTCAAAGTGCTGGACTTTGGGCTGGTTCGTAGCGTGGCCAGCAATGCAACTGTCACGCTAACCGTCGATGGCTGCGTCGCGGGCACACCACAGTACATGTCGCCCGAGGCGTCACAATCGCCTGACGAAGTGGACCCGCGAAGCGATTTGTACTCGCTTGGCTGCTTAGCTTATTTTTTACTCACAGGACAACCTCCCTTTTTGGGAAATAATCCATTGGAGATCTGCTTAAAGCAAGTTAGAGAGCAACCCAAAGTATTGTCCGATGTTTCTCGCAATCCGATAGCTCCGTCGCTCAGCCAAACCGTCATGAGTTGTCTGGCCAAGTTGCCAAGTCAACGACCTCAATCAGCTCTTGAGCTGCTGAGCGAATTGGAGAGTGTTCAGCCGATCAACGCTTGGACTCGGGTTGAAGCAGAGTTATGGTGGCGAGAAAACGCGGCCGCTGCGCAGTCACTTATGGCCTCAGGCCCTGACACCCAAGTGACTCTCAACCCGGCCACACCTAATCAACCGTAATCAATTTGCTTATTTCAAGCCTTTGGAAAGTACGCGACGTTCAAGAAATTCGAACATCGCTTGAGCGGCCAAAGCAAGCAGTGCGGCAGGAAGCGCACCTTCTAGTATTAAGTCAAAGCGGTTCAAACGAATGCCGGTCAAAATCGGTTGTCCAAGACCTCCTGCGCCGATCAAAGCGCCAAGCGTTGCATAGCCAATATTCAGCACGGCTGCCGTCTTGATGCCTGCGAGAACACTGCGAGTTGCCAAAGGCAGTTCAACGTAGCTCAATCGCCAAAACGGTGATAATCCTAAAGCCTGTGCCGAGTCACGGTAGAAGGCGGGTACATCATTCAGGCCAGCGAAGGTGTTACGAACCACTGGCAACAAACTGTAGAAAAACAGCGCCATAACCGCTGTAATCGATCCTCGACCAACACTAGAAGCCCCCAACCAATTGGAGACCGGAATCAACATCACTAGCAATGCTAAAGCGGGAATCGTCTGCACGATACTGGTGATCCCCAGAATCGTTTGCCCCAACAATCGCCAGTGAAATGCGATCACTCCCAGCGGAATGGCGATCAAAATAGCAGGTAACAGTGACCGTCGCACAAGATCCAGATGCTCCAGAATATGTTGGACCACGCGTTGGTCGCGAGTCTGCACGGGAGGCTGGTAGACGATCTGCAATCGTTCATTTAGAAAGTCAGCAGCCACTTGCGACTCGTCTAAATGATTGAATTCAACGTCTCCATTCATCCGCCGCATACTATCTTCGTGAATCTGTCCGATCAACCTCAGCCAGGCTGCAACAAGCTGCGGATATCGCTCGGCCATTTGACTAGAGTACAGGATTACAGCCGAGTATTCAGGAAAATGCTTCTTGTCATCCTGTAAAAGGATAAGTTCAGCCAAATCGATGCGAGCGTCGGTCACGTAGGCATCCATGACATCAATTTCGCCAGCTCGCAATTGTCGGTAAGCCAAATCATGGTCCAATCCAAAGACATGTTCCGTCGGCAGCGCATATCGCTGACTCAAAGCCGGCCAACCGTCGCCACGATCGATAAACTCGTTGCTCAATCCATATTTCAGTTGTCGATGCCGGGCCAAATCGGTGATACTAACTATTCCCAACTGCTCCGCCTGCTCGCGCCTCATGGCGATAGCGTAAGTGTTATTGAATCCCAGGGAGGGGCTGATCATTATCCCATGTTCAGCCAAAACTTCTGCACGCTGTTTGTCATTGGCAATCGGAGTCTCGGCTAACAATTCCTGATCGATAGTTCCCGTGTACTCGACGTAGGCAACGATATCTTGCTGCTTGAGCGCTTGAAAGACCAGCCTACTGCCACCCAAATGCCGTAAGTGTTCCGCTGGAACTCCAGCGTCCAAAGACAGTTGTTGCAGCAGTTCGCCCAAGATAACGCCTTCGGTGAAGGCTTTGGAGCCTACCTTTAATTCAGCGGCCTCCCAACGCCAAGGGATGATCGCTGAGACCAACAGGCAACCTGCCCAGAAAAGATAGTACCTCACTGCGTTGCGGCTCCCACTTCCAAAGGTCGATGGGCTTCAATAAAGTCATGGACAAAAGTCGAAGCCGGATGCCGATGAAATTCGTCTAAAGTGCCAATTTGCACAACCTGCCCATCACACATCAGAACCATTTGTTGGCACAAGTAGGCCGCTTCCGCCAAATCGTGAGTGACCAATACTACCGTCTTATTCAGGCTACTGACGATTTGCTTGATGTCATCCTGCAATCTACGGCGAATGATCGGGTCCAATGCGCCAAGCGGCTCATCCATCAGCAGAATGTCGGGATCTAGCATCAATGCGCGCATGATCCCGACGCGTTGCCGCTGTCCACCAGATAGCTCAGTTGGATACCGACGCAGTTGATCCACACTTAATTGTGTGATCTCAGCCAGTCGACTGACTGCCGAGTTAACTCGATCGGTCGGCCATCGCAAATGTCTAGCCATCAGGGTGACGTTTTGCCAAGCTGTCATGTGTGGAAACAGGCCACCTTCCTGAATCACATAACCAATCCGTCGCCGAAGCAGATTGAGATTATGGCTATCCAACTGTCGGTTTCCCAAAGTGACACTACCCGACACCGGTTCCACCAAACCACACACAGCACGTAGTAGAGTGGACTTTCCACACCCACTTTGTCCCACCAGTGCATAACGACGCCCCGATTCAAAAGTAAGTGTCACATCACGCAGAGCAACCAACGATCCATAATGAACCGTCAGATTTTGTATTTGAATGGGAGTTACCGCCAAGTCTTCTTTTATAGTTTCAGGCATCATCCTCTGCCAATCGAATTCCTGTAAATTGCCAGCGAGCATCCGGGGGAAAAAAATTGCGATAGGTGGCACGCAAGTGCGAGACGGAACTGACACACGATCCACCACGCAACACAAACTGATTACACATGAATTTGCCGTTGTACTCGCCCAGCGCTCCAGCCGCCGGGGCGTAGCCTGGGTAGGGTACATAGGGACTTGCGGTCCACTCCCAGACATCACCAAAAAGTTGCTGCACCTGCGCTCCTCGTCCGAAAGCCGTGGGTTGGTAAAAACCCGACTCGACAAAATTCCCCGCGATCGGTTGTTCGGCAGCAATCACTTCCCATTCTGCTTCCAAAGGCAATCGACATCCTCGCCACCGCGCGTATGCGTCTGCTTCGAAGAAACTGACATGGCATACAGGCTGACTCAAATCGATTGGCTTCGCCCCACTCAACGTAAAATAACGCCAAGTTCCGTCGACTTCAAACCAATAGAGCGGTGCTCGCCAGCTTTCGAGCTGAACCGCTTGCCATCCCAGCGAAAGCCATAATTCGGGACGTTGATAACCTCCATCCTTGATGAACTGAAGGTACTGTGCGTTAGTGATCAACCTGGTATGCAGACGAAACGGCTGCAAGTATACCTGGTGCCTCGGACGTTCGTTGTCAAAGACAAAATGATCCGTGGCATCGCCGACTGACACGAGACCCCTCGCGCCCGGAACGCTAGTGAAATCGTCCGTCAAACCGCCATCAGAATTCTTTTTCGATGAATCTGATGGGCTACCGGGACAATAGGCGGGCAGCAGCGGATTGCACGAGAAGACATGCTTGATATCCGTCAACATCAACTCCTGGTGCTGCTGCTCATGCTGGATTCCCAGCTCCATAACCTCGGCAAAACGAGAACTATCCATCGCCTTCGGATCTTCCAACAATCCACATACCAGTTGATCCACGCTGTGTCGATACTGTTTGATCTCGGCAACCGTTGGGCGAGAGAGCAATCCGCGGTTGGGACGCGCAAATTGTTGCCCTATCGAGTTATAATACGAGTTGAACAGATATTCGTATTGTTGGTTGATCGGTCGGTAATTCGGACAAAACGCCTTCAGTACAAATGTCTCGAAGAACCAAGTCGTGTGAGCCAAGTGCCACCGAGTCGGACTTACATCCGGCATAGACTGAATGACATAGTCCTCCGTGGCCAAAGGCTGGCATAAATAATCGGTGAATTGTCGCACTCGCTCGTACCGACTGCGCAGGCAATCATTCTGCTCGCTTGACGGTTTAGCAGTTTCAGAACTATGAGTTGTAAACATTCAGTCGCTTACCGTTTGCCCGATGCTTAAAATCCGGTGACCGTTCACAGAATTGTTAGAGTAATTAGGATACATCCGTGAGTTTAGGTTTAAGTTTAAGTTTAAGTTTAAGTTCAAGTTTAGGTTTAGGTTTAGACATCAATTTCAACTTAAACTTCAACTTCAACTATCGTTTAGCAACGCCTTATTCCGTGAACGATTACAAAATTCGTTGACGTACTGTGCGGCTCATCTGATTATCGTTCCGGTGTCACCTGTTCAGAGACAAGCCGCAATTTCCAATCTTCAATGGGCGTGCCTTCTAATCGTAAATTGCTGCACAGGTAATGCAGGCGGCGAGTCGCCTGACCATCCGGTGCTCCCTCAAACAATGCCTTCAGGAAATAGGGAGGAATAGCCTGGTAGTATAGTGTCGCTTTGACAGTCAAATTTGCGGGATCAATGCCCTGGGGTATCTCGATGCGATAGATCGTTTCGTCAGAACCACTTCCGTCCAGATACTTCGGATCCTCCAGGGCTCCACCCAATGGTAGCGTCGCCGCAAGGAAATCGCCTTTAAGATCCGGATGCCGGCCTTCACGAGACCAGCCTTTGGGCAACAACCGATTGTCTTTTACCATTTCGTAGCCCCGCACAAAACTGGTGGTGAACTGATGCTTAGCGTCCTTGAACAAGTGCTCGTAAATCTGCACCTGATCCGGCGAGGTGATAACGGTGTGATGAGGCTGGTACTGTGGTTGTCCAGACTTCGATAGGTCGAAAAACTCAGTGACCAGCGGCTTACCATCTTGCCCTAACAGAACACCTTGAGCGTTGGTACGACCTGAGGACCACACGATAGCATCCTGTCCCTGCTTGGATTCGTCCAAAACCAACAATTCCAAGAAGGCTCGACGAAAGCCTACTCCGCTTGGAAAGCGATGCCCAGCTTTATTCACCAAAGTGACTCTCGCTGCAAGCTGATCACCCTTGATTCGAGACTCCAGCTTTAGGTCTGCTGTAAGCTCGCGCGCATTTTGAACAATATTGGTAATCGAGTAGTCAATCTGCTCGGCCCCAGTCATATAGTCTTGCCTTGGTACCCCCAGAATGTCTTCGAATTGGCGAAACATCTCTAGGAGAAAAGCATTCAATCCTGAAAAATTATGCCGTGCATAACCTTCTTCGCGAATGCGAACATTCAGTTTCTCGTGCGGTGCCAGATTCTCCGCCTCGGGGTAGGTCAAGTCTTGAATGATCGCCATTCGAGTTTTCAAACGGTCTAGCGCGATGCCTCGTTCGGGATCATGCAACTGACGCGCCATGTGGCAGTCTTGGCAACTCTTGCCGTTTGGATTGTTGGCGTTGTATTCGTTTTCGTAGTCGCTATTGAGCCATTCCAAGTAGGTAGCCTGCTCGACATGGTGCTTAAATTTTCGGAATAGCTCGATCGGCTGCGACTGCGCCAATTCACCTACAGCAGCACCTTGCTGGAGCGGTTTGTCGACCACTGGCAAACTGATAGTGTGACATGTACCGCACATCTGAGACGACTTGAGATAAGGATTGTGCTTGGGAGTAAACCCAATAGCATGCTCCATGGCAAACGGTGAAATCTCATTGTCTTTGAAAGGCCCATAAAGTTCATTGGTTGGTCCAAAGGTCATGTTGCCTGTGATCGAAGTCTCCAAGAAGAACTGCAACGCCGAACGCTGGTCGCCTTCGGGCTGAACACGTGGCTGCATGCGATGGCAAACTGTGCAACTGATACCATCTCGAGCAAGCGCTCCATAATGCGAATGGTTATCGCCAGGCTTCTCATGGCGTCCAGCCGTCGCGTAGACCTTGTCAAGGCTAAAGGCGGTGTGCGGTGCAGACTTATTGGCGTTGTGATCCATATCCCACTGATGCTTGCCCATGACTCCGTGACAGCGAAGACAAGTTTCGGTCAAACTGCTTTGCACTTCGGCCAGTTGTTTCGGATCGCTACCCAAGTCGCGCTGCATCAATGCATGCTCCAGCTCCATTTGCGCGTAAAAAATGGGATCTCGACCTGCCAATCCCATAGGCGTCCAACGCCACTCGCCGTAAGGTGAGTAATCCCAACCTGGTTTTCCATAACCATGCTGGTCGGTGGTATAGTGAATCATCGACGGGCCCAATTCGCTTGATAGCGCCGCATGGCAGTTCATACACTGATTTGAGGTTACAAAACCTTGGCCGGCCACTTTGTCGCGTGGTGCTCTGACCGCCCAGTCGTAGCTGACCGAAGGAATCTTCAACACCGAACTTCGATCCTGTCTTGGTATCGAAGGAAAGAGGGCTAAGAAATCCTCGCTCAACTGAGGGACACAGGCTTTGGCCCCCGGCAGATACATGCATGCCGGGTGATTGCCCAGCGCGACTTCAGCGGTCTCCACCTGACCAGTGTCATTTTCGGCAGATGCGGGCGTCAAGTTGCCCACAGCGCCCTCAACGGCAGCTTCTTCTGACTTCGCCGCCGCTGCCGAGTCAGCCTCTGGCTTCGTTGCCTGCGGTGCAGGTTCGACTCGCCAACTGTCATCGACTCGAAACAGAACGGGCTCACCAGGAAAGCCTTCGATGTTTCTTAGACTGGCAAAACTGTACTCAGGAATCTGACCCGATGATGTAGCCGACGCATGGCAGCGCACGCAGTAGTGACCAAATCCAGACTCCGGATGCGGATACCCCGACTCGTGCTCGTTCACCGGATCGCGACCTTTGCCTGGATTGCTCCAGAACCAACCGTCGTAAGAACCCTTTGAGTCCTTGACCATCACCGTCCAACTTTTGAGTGCAGCCCAGATCTCTTCTTCGGTCTTTCCCTCGTGCCTTGCCGCTGGCTCTTGGAATTGCTCTTTGATGATCATAGCACCGTCAGGAATCGGATCTCGCCGACCACCGAGCAACCACTTGATGATCTCCGGCGAATAATACATCCGCACCGCAGGATGTGTTCCAAAGTACTGTCCTTTGATATATGGCCCCGTGTCACGCACTTTCTTGTCGACCTTCCAACCCAAAGCCACATACTGTCGATCGTTCAAAAAACGATAAAGTTCCTTCTCATAGGTTTCAATCGGTGTCTGACTGGGCATCGGCAATGGACTTGGACGCCCAAGGTCCAAATCTGATCCCGAGGGTAAATCGGCTGGCTCACTGGCACTAGACTTTCCAGTTGCCAAGAACATTGAGAAGGCAGCGACGCATAAGGTGGTCAGGACAATGTTAAGAGTGAAGCGTCGCATGCATTGGACCTGAACAAGTCGACAACACACCAAACGCCGATTGTGAACGCGCTGAACTAACATGCAAATCGTCCTAGAGATGTTGCTTTGCAGGCGGCAAGCCGCTTCGGAAAGCCGTCATTGTAGAACGCTTTGCCCCTTGTTTCAATCAGACGTCGCAGTAACCGTTCACGCAGTTTGTAGGGTGGGCAAGCTGGGCTAATGAAAATTGATGTTCAAGCTGAAACCTAAAGAGTCCTAGCTAGTTTCATAAAATCGCTGTCGGGGCCTTGCAGTACTTTTATCAGTCCTGGACCTTGGATCAGCGGGCTGGTGTGCTGAGCCTTCGAACCCTGTGCTCCCCACAATCCAGCAGGTTGCTGCACAGAATCGATCCACAGTGATTGCACCGTGGCTGTGGCATCTTGAAAGTCTAGCCCCAGCTGGCCATCCGAATGCAGTAGCACACGGGACTTTGCATGAAGGCTAGGCCGCTTCAGTCGCAATTGGCCTTGTCGCACTTCCGTGTCACCCGAATAGGAGTTGTCGGCAGAAAGCACCAAAAGCCCTTTACCATCCTTAACCAAGCCACCTTTAACGACGGGCACTCCGATCGTCAGGCTGTCGTCTTCACCTTCGATTTGCAGTCTTCGCTGTCCATGACCACCCAAATCGACAACACCTGCATCACCGCCGCCTGCAACGCCTGCGATCAACATCGGTCGACCTGCCAAGCCACTCAATCGCAAGTCAGCTTCCAACTCAAGTCTCGCTGGTGCTTGCTCGTCGGGAGCCAAGTAAACGCGGCAGAATTGGAACTGACCACCTTGATACTTCAGCGAAGCTTGTGGGTCAACGTGAAGAGTGTGTACCGAAAGCGAGCCGCTGCCGCTTAAGGACACTGGCTGTGTAAACTGAGCAGACACGCTTCCCGAGCGCAGCGCATTGGGATACTGAGCCGTGTTGGATGGATAATCAGGATCATAGTTCACGATCAATTCACCGCCGGTGATGTCAAGCTGCTCGCGCACGAACAATTTTCGGATCTCACGAATACCTGACGAATAGGTCACCGTGATTTGAGCGCTGGGACGGTCGATGATCACGGTGTCGTGAACTCCAGAAGTCACTCCGCTACCAGAGGCTCCCGGCAACCGAGGCGTGGGCAAAGTTTGCGTGCCCACTGGCGCGACTTGGCCAGGACCAGTCACAGGCGATGTTGGTGCCAAACCACAATTCCAGTTCCCAAGCGTCCCCCAATCACCACTGCTGTTATTGACCCACAAAGCGGGAACAAGGAAATCCTTCAGGTACTCGACGTCGCCTCGGCATACGTTGAAATCCAAATTGCTATTTCCATTGTTATAGCTTTGCAAACGACCAGTGCTCGCATACTGCCAAAAAGCCCATGGTTGAGCTACGCCATAATCATCCCAAATCCCATAGACGGTAGAAAGGTTGGTGTTGGGATGAATGTTCTGTACGTCAATAGCATCTGGATTATTCTGATTCGGCCAGCGTGCGCTCCACAGAATTGGATACTTAGTAACGGTCTGCGAGCGCAACGTGGATGAAGCTCCTCCCAAGACGCTATTTGCATAATTGCCATTCGTGTAGATCGCTGGTCGAATCCCCATTACTTGAAAAACACGATCCGAGAAGTCGATGCAAAATTGAGCCATTTGATTGCTGGTTCTCGCCCCCTGACCAGCTTCAAAATCGTGAACCGGGTACAGATATCCAGGTCGCATGAAGGCACCTGCCATCTGAATGTAATGATCCGCTTCATCCGTTCCCGTGTTTGCAATGCCACCGGCATAAGGCGTTGTAGCAATGATATCCGGTCTTGAGAAATGATAGGAGCCACCAAAAATACCTGCCGTTGCCGATCGATTCATGTTTTGCACAAAGAACGGATCGTCGTAGCGCTGTGATAGCGTGTTTTGCCCTGGCGGATTATCATTTCCAGCATTGCTCTGATTGTAGTATCCCGTCGTACCTCCTCGACTGGACCGGAAGAAGACAAACTGACGATTCTCAAGTGTCTTAATGTTGTTCCAAGTTGTCTGAGATATATTGCCTTGCCAAGCTGAGATATCCAAGCCTAGCACTCGCTGTGCATAGGCAGTCGGATGTGTCACGCATCCACCAGCCCCAACTAGGATCACGACATTCACCACTATGAACCAATTTCTTATCATTCTGCACCTTGTCTTCGTGAGAGCGGGCGACGGGGTTCGAACCCGCGACATGCAGCTTGGGAAGCTACCACTCTACCAACTGAGTTACGCCCGCGAGACTCTCGTCACATTGTAACACTTTGCGCTTCAAACGCCAACAACCAAATTTCTAGCCACAGCCATAACGACCTCTTCGACCGCCCCTGAACAACCCGCCCGAAAGAGCTGCCATCAACATCGCTAACGAATCGGGCTCGGGTACCGCCACTCCATTCCAGGCCAAACCATAGATTTCGCTATCTGAGCCTACAAAATTCCAGTGCGAACTGGGAAACCGGACGTCGATTCCGTAGTATCCAGCCGCATCGATTTGAAAATTCAAATGTTCGACGACATTAAATGCGCTGATGGACTGGGCAACGTTGCGAATCCGATTGCGATCGATCAAATTGTCGAACTGAAAGATATCCAACTCAAGATTGGCAAAATGCTCTTCTCCAGCTCCTGCAAAATCGGCAAGCGAACCTGGATTGCGATCTACAAACCACGCCAAAGTTGCCGAAAACGGGGAATCACCGGCAAGTGGCTGATTCAGAAAATAGCTATTCGTAGACATGATGCCTACTTGAGCTAAGTCCCAGCCTACCGAGCCGACGATGGCATCGACGCCGTGAACCATTCCAGGCAGATCCGCTGTCGTGGCCAAACCGCCATCTGCCAGATTCACATACTGATCAAAGGCATTACTTAGATTCATGCGGCCTGCACCCTGAGCGTAGTCCAATGACTGAGTTGTCACGATGTGTCCGGCGCTGGTCGATTGACCATTATCCCAATCAGGCAACTTTTCAGCCGAATTCAGCAGCACCGCTTTAATAACTCTCGCATCGATCGCTTGTGAGGTTCCGTAAAGAGTCTTGCCCGCATCGATCAACAGCCCAGCACCTCCTGCCACCAGCGGTGCCGCGTAACTGGTACCTGCCAGATTCGAAACATACGAGTTGCTGCCTCCGGTTGGTCGCGCCAGAGTTAGATTCCTGCCTGGAGCAACAATGTCTACAGCAGCGCGCGTCTGCCTTTGCGAAGCGGTCCAAACATTGGTCTCAAGCGCAAATGCAACATCATTTGGCCCGCGACCTGAGAAACCTGCCACGGACATGTATGGAATCAGTGGGTTTCCACACTCCAGGGCTCCAACCGTAATTGCATTGTAACCAGCTCCATAACCTCGGACCGTATTGACGTTTGGTCCAGCGTTTCCAGCGATATGCACAAGCAGCTTACCGGAACGATTGGCCAGCCCGTCCGTGCCAATGGTGTCGAGTCGATTGCCAAACGAATTGTCAAACCACCAACTGCTGTTGATGACATCTGCTGTTCGCCCGTTGACGCCAGTGACCATCATGGTTGAGTATGGCGAAGCGGTCGACGCAAAATCTGTGTTGTAGTCACCGTTGGGCTGAAAACTGGTTGCGATGGCACCCGCCCATGTCTCGGCACCATAGGCGATGCCGTGTCCGTGGTACACGGTGTTTGTCGGTGGGGGACCATGATTACCGCTCATCGCATGCGATACGGCAGTGGGGTGATTATGATGCGCCCCTTGATAGGTATTGGGGACTCCCGTGCCATAGACTCGCTCAGTCACATTCGACATGGTAACATGACCTAAATCGGGAACGGTGCCTTCGATTGCGGCCACAATCGCCTGAGACCCAGTAAATCCCGCGTCATAGAACCGATCAGCCCCAAGCAGCCAATTGATGTTCACGCCATTAAATGCATTCGATCCACCAAGTGAACTGGACACTCCGCTCCGGCCATTTTCCGCTTTGACCAGAGACGGACAACCATACGTAGCCACCAGGCCGGTAATGATCCAACGGCCGGTGATCTTGAGCAATTTTATTAGTGGGAATTCGATCGTTTGCATGATGCTATTGTAACTCAACCGGAAGAATGGTGCTAATTCTAGGCTAGCGGCAGTTGATACTTCACCAGTACCTACTTACCAGCCATGCCACCAATTCTCTCATGAGCAGCGGAACATCCGCTGCCTCGGGCGGCAAATAGACGATGCCACGGCTGCGGCTATCACGGATGACATTCTGCCCATCACGGTAG
>JBIIJD010000040.1:0-48061 GCA_044234105.1 Aureliella sp.
CGCAGTCAATCATGGTCGCTCTACTGGGTTGACCGGCGCTGAAATGTCGCGTTGGCATCGTGGGACAAGCTGTGGTCATGATCATTCTCTCGCTATAATTTTACTGCCGAATTTCTATAAACCGGTTGTACTGCTATCTACTGAGTGGCTTGCGAGTCAAAAACTGGGCGGCTAGATTAAGCACTAATATCATCAGCACTAGAATGAGCGCCGCAGCCCAAGCCATCTCGATCATGTTGTCGTAGGCGGATCCTGAAAAATTGAAGATAAAAACCGCCAGCGATGCTGTGGGCTGGTCCAATGTCAACCGACCATCCTGCATCAACCAATAGTTGCTGAACAGAGCAGTAAACAGTAGCGGAGCCGTCTCGCCAGCCGCTCGTGCAACTGCCAGCAAGACTCCGGTTAAAATGCCTGGAAACGCCGTTGGTAGGAGAACTCGCCAGACTACTTGCGTCTGATTACAACCCATGCCGATAGCAGCTTCGATCAATTTGCTTTGGACCATGCGCAGCGACTGTTCAGCAGTTAACAGCACGATAGGCAACATCAAGACGGACAGCGCGATGGCACCGGCGATCGCTGAGTAGCTTTTCATGGTCAGCACGACCATCGCGTAAGCAAAAACACCTGCCAGAATAGAAGGCAAACCAGAGAGCACTCGAGCCACAAAGCGGACCGCTTCAGCCAAACGACTGTCTGGGCCAAGATAAGCGATATAGACGGCGGTCATGATGCCGCTAGGAACACTGATCAATGCTGCCAGTGCCACTACAGCAATCGTACCGACAATGGCGTTGCCAAAGCCACCACCGGGTTCTAGCGGTGCTGGCGGCAACGAGACCAGTGCTTCCCAATTCAGCGCGGAAATCCCTCGATAAAAGACCATGCCAAGTAGTGAAAACAGTGGCAAGCAGGCCAGCAGCGCCACCAAGCCGCTCAGCCAGTTCATCAGCCAGTTGCTGAGTGTCCGACGATCCCAGCGGTCGTACTCAAGTGAGTCGTGCAGGGACGCATGAGCGGATTGTTGTGCATTCATCAACGAACTCATGCGACAGCCTCCGCATTTCTCGTGAACTTGATTCGTCCGCGCATGTTCATCAGCACTCCAAAAACGTTAGCACTCAGACTCAGCGACAGCAGTACCAAAGCGGCCAGCATCAATGCCGAGGCTTCACTGGGACCGGCTTCGGGAAATTGATTGGCTAGACGAGCTGCCAGAGTATTGGATGGCGACAGGAGCGAAACGGTTAGTCGACTTGAATTGCCTGCCAGCATGGCCAGTGCCATGGTTTCACCTATCGCGCGACCGAAGCCAAGTACCAAAGCTGCTCCGATACCTCGCGAGGCTGTGGGCAAGACGACTCGCCACAACACTTCCCAGCGAGTCGCACCCAATCCCATGGCAGCTTCCTTCAGTCGCGACGGAACAGCACTGAGAGCTTCACGGCTGACCGAGGCGACGGTCGGCAAAATCATGATTCCCAAGACCAATGCTGCTGGTAGAATGCCAGGACCTGTTAGTGGAGTGCTAAACAGGGGACACCAAGAGAAGTTTCCATGTAGCCAATCTGCCATCGGACGAAGTAATGGAATGACATAGTAGATTCCCCAGAGTCCGTAGACCACGCTGGGTATGGCTGCCAGCAGATCGACTACCGTCTTCAAGAACCACTCGACTCGCGCCGGTAGAAAACTCTGCGTCAGCCAAATTGCGATGGAGATACCAAGTAATCCAGCGAGTAGTAGCGCAAGCAGCGAACTATACAAAGTGCCCCAGATCTCTGGCAAAACACCATACTGCTGCGTGGCGGGGTCCCACTGCGAGGTGACTAGAAACTTGACCCCATGCTCTCGTGCGGCTGGGATCGCACGATAAGCGATCTGCACGATGATCAATCCGCCGAGCAAAATGACCACGGCGGCCAACGCCAAACAGATGCGTCGAAAAGAAGAGTCAACCCAACGTTCGCAGGAGTGCCAGACACTACTGCCTGCTTTAGATGCTGGAGAATGCTCTGGAAGCTGAGGTACTTGCGACATAGCTCTAACTGCTTCTCAATCTGCTACTCGATCTGTGCCACCGCCGCTCGAACACGGTCCACCATCGGTGACGGTAGAGGGATATAACCAATTGGTTCGCTAGCCGATTGTCCTTGGCTAATACAATACTCCACTAAATCCTTGATGGCTTGTGATTGTTTCGCGTCGTCGTACTTCCGATAACACAGTAACCATGTGTAGGTTACAATCGGGTAAGAATCGCTACCGGTGGGATCTGCTATCCAGAGTATCAAGTCCTCTGGAATCTCTTGAGCACTCGCCAGTGCTGCCTGACCTGATTGAGCCGTTGGCGGTACGAAATTGCCCTCGCGGTTCTCAAGAACTGCCATTGGCTGTTTGGTTTGGACGGCGAAGCTGTATTCGACGTAGCCGATAGCCCCTGGCGTCTGCTTGACCAACGCCAGCACGCCATCATTCTTAGGAGCTTTCACCAGGTTACTAACGGCTGGCCAGTTGATCGACTTGTTGATGCCGAATTGAGATTTCCAAGTCGCGTTGATTTCGCTCAGGTGTGTGGAAAGCACGTGAGTTGTCCCGCTGCTGTCTGAACGAACAACGACGGTGATCGGCGTATCGGGCAGCGTTGTATCAGGATTGCAAGCTGCTATTCTGGCATCATTCCAGCGTGCGATTTGCCCCATCAAAATTCCACAGTAGGCATCGCGTGACAGTCGCAGTTCGTTAGGACCACCGGGCAGGTTATATGCCAAGACCACCTTTCCCGCTGTCAAAGGCAACAGCAACACACCTCGCTTGACCTGGGCTATCTCGTCGGTCGTCATAGCAGCGTCGCTGGCAGCAAAATCCACCGTTTCGTTGATCAGATCCTGAATACCAGCACCACTACCTTTTGCTTGATAGTCCACCAGCACATTAGGGGAATCTTTCTGAAAGTCTCGAAACCATCGACGGTATAAAGGCGCTGGAAAACTGGCACCTGATCCTTGCAATTTTGTTTTTGCGGTGGATGAAGTGGATGTGGAAGATGAAGATGTTGTCGATTGGGAGCAGCCCAAAAGTGAACCAACGATAGCCATTGCAAATGCGGATAGGAACCGGCTCATAAAGCTCTTTGCTCAAATGTGATTTACGACGAATCATGCTACTGAGTCGAACTAGCCCTCATATTGCATCACGGGCTGCTGATACCAGCAAGTCAACTGGTCCAGAAGTGATGGCTATTCACTAGAACTTAACACAGTTCCGTTTTACGCATCCGCTTTATCGTTTTGGACCCCCAGGCTGAACAAGCTTGCTGCATGCGACTAGGGGGTGTGCTTTGCCATAGCACGACTTCGCCAATCGCTTTATTAAATTTTGATGAACACATCTTCATAAATTGATAACACATTCTTAACCACGGCTTTCGATATCACTTGGGTGACTTCGCTATACTTATCGGCCAATGTGAGGTCAAGCCATTTTTATGGCAACAGTGCGAAGCGCTGGTCTGTAAGTCCAAGCTGACCTCGGTGGGAAGACATGTCGAGGGTTATTTATTATGTCAAGTCACAAAATTCGGCCGGGTTTTACGCTGGTCGAGCTGCTGGTGGTCATTGCAATTATTGGGATTCTGGTGGGACTGCTGCTGCCTGCCGTTCAATCTGCACGTGAGGCTGCACGAAGAATGCAGTGCAGCAACAATTTGAAGCAAATTGGCCTGGCCTGCCACAACTTTGAAAGCACTTACAAGCGACTGCCGCACGCCGGGCAATGCGACAGCACTGGTGGTGCGTCAACGGTTTATATGACTCAGTCAACACCCACGCAGTTGCTTCCGTTTATCGAGCAAACTGCCGTGTATAACTTGATGGAACACAATCTGAGCCGCGATCAGATGTCGACAAAACCGACGCCCTATACGATGGCGACTGTTCATGCCAACGCTCGCGGTGCGGTTTACAACGACCCCGACTACCCCGACACGGTTAGGGCAGCGAAAACCCCAATCGCGGCCTACGTTTGTCCAAGCACTGCGATTGCCCAAGAGGCGCGCGCTCCAGACGGCTATGGAGCCTGGGACTACATGTTTATCTCTGTGACCGACGTGGAAGAAGAAACTGGGCAGTCCGTGGAGCAAGGCTCGCGTCCTACCGACAACGCTCGTCGTAACTTGATGACGCGTGCAGGCTGCTTAAGTTGTGACAATTCGGCTGGATTCAGTAGGATTTCTGACGGCACCTCCAACACTGTACTTTGTATCGAGGATGCCGGTCGAGCACACCCCAGTGCCGGCACTTTTGCTTCTCTATCGTCACGACCAGCGCCTATCACTCAAGACTCAGTCGCTTGGACAGGCGGTACCAGCGGCGGACGCCGCATGTACGCTTGGGCTGATCCTGATGCCGGGACCAATGGTCTTTCTGGCCCCAGCAATGCACTTTCGCCCGCATCACGTGTACTAAGGATCAATAGCTACAAGACGCCGATTGGTGGACCGCCCCAATGCCTGTGGTCGCAAAACAACTGCGGCCCCAACGATGAACCGTTCAGCTTTCACTCTGGCGGAGTCAATGCGGCTATGGGTGACGGATCGGTTCGATTCATTAGTGATGGAGCCACATGGCGAACGCTCAAATCGATTGCCGGGGCCAACGACGGCAACATCGTCAGCGATTTTTAGTGCCTCAGAAAGAAAGGATTACTAATCATGCGTATCGCTAAGATCATTTGCGCCGGACTTTTGGCTTGCGTTTCGTTGCTGGGTTGCGGCCCCACGATTACCAAGAATGCCGATCCCGTAGAGGTGAAGATCAAGGTAACCAGCAATGGAAAACCGGTCGACAAAGTAACGTTGACTCTACAGCCAATGACTCATGGAGCGGTTCAATCAGACTCTCCTGTAGTCAAAGGCGAGTGCAAAGCCATGGTAGTCCCTGGCACCTACACTTACTATGTAGCCAGTGGAGCCAATGACAGTGCCGTCCAAAAAATCCCCGAAGCTTTTCGTCGTGGAGACATGGAACGCAAACTTGAGATTACTCAAGCCGGCAACTTTGAAGTCCAGCTTAACTAGTAGCTAAAAAGACACTTCTCGCTAATCGCTTGTCCCGCGAATCACTTGCTTTGCATTTCGCAAGCATGGCAGGCACCAGCTATCTAACCCGATTTTCTAACCAAGAGCCAGGCTGTTTGACAGACTGGCTCTTTCTCGGCGCAAACCCTACGGGCTTTAACAATAAGCAGGACCGGTACATAACACCGCTTCAATCAAATCCAGAACCTCTCAGTCCTAGCAAGCTGGCCGCATCTGTTCGGAGCGCCCCGTGTCGGCTGTTTGTCGGCCTGAGATAGAATGTTAGGTTGCAAATTTCCGTTGCAACTTAAGTAGCTATTCGAGTTAACAAAACAAAACTATTCGAGCCCCTCAACCTTCCAACTTCTCCGAAGCGATGGAGATGGTTCTGGGAGAGACTCTCAGAAGGATGGTATAGATGAACCCCGATAACCGTGAGGAATCGGAACCAGTTCTGGCTGAACTGCTCGACCCACAAGCGGTGTCAGTAGCCAATGCGGGGGAGATTTTCCGCAATCAGCCTAACGCCGCCGCACATCCAGTAAATCGCGAGGAACGAATAGCCGCCATCGACGTTTTGCGTGGTTTTGCGTTGCTGGGAATATTACTGCTGAATATTCAGTGCTTCTCTATGCCTTCCATTGCCTATGTGAACCCTACCGCCTACGGTAATTTGGAAGGGGCCCATTACTGGGTATGGTGGTATACGCATGTCCTTGGCGATCAAAAATTCATGTCGATCTTCTCGATGCTGTTTGGGGCAGGGGTGGTGCTAATGACCCGTAGTGGTCAAGTTCACACCGGACATTCAGCAGCAATTCACTATCGTCGAATGTTGTGGCTCATACTTTTTGGCTTGCTGCATGCTCACCTACTTTGGGATGGAGACATCCTTTTCAGTTATGGAATCTGCGGTCTATTGCTTTGGCCACTGCGTACTTTTTCCGCAAGAGTTTTAATTCCGGTTGGTATAGCCCTGATTGTCTTTGGTTCATTACCAATCCTGGCGCTGGGCCTAAGCATGCCTCTTTGGCCTGAGGATGCTCTCGCCGAATTGAATCATGAATGGCAACCTTCTGATGAATCCATACAGCAGATCCTGGATGCGTTTCGCGGTTCCTGGTTAGACCAGGCTCCGTATCGCTCGATGGAGGCCATTGTATTTCAGACAGTCATACTAGCTTTCTGGACATTTTGGCGAGCTGGTGGCCTGATGATTGTCGGCATGGGGCTGTTTCAACTCGATTTTTTTCATGCTCGCTGGCCGTCTAGCCGCTACCTATTGCTAGTGATGTTGACATTGCCGATTGGCGTCAGCTTGTCAGCCTACGGAGTTCATTGGAATGAACAACGAGACTGGGCGGCACAGACCAGTTACCTTTTGGGTAGCTTATGGAACTATTGGGGTAGTCTGCTGACCGCCATAGCACTTGCCAGTCTTGTGATCTTGATCTGCAAAAGCAGACTGATAAGGCTGTTGTTCCCGCTAGCGTCGGTGGGCCAAATGGCGCTTAGCAATTATCTGATGCAGACTGTGATCTGCACCTCCATTTTCTATGGACACGGCCTGGGTTGTTTGGCTATTTGGAACGAGCCGAGCAGTTATTGATCGTGATTGGAGTGTGGGTGACACAGCTTATTGTCTCGCCGATTTGGCTTAACTATTTTCGATTTGGCCCAGCAGAGTGGCTATGGCGCAGTTTGACCTACTGGAAGCTGCAGCCGATGCTTTCGAACGGCTGAACGACTGTTAAGCTAGACTCGAATCGCGGTTTCAGTTACTCTACGACGGACTCTGGCCGGTGCTGGAGGCCAGCGCGGGCAGCAAGAATCTATTGGAAGCTTTGCGCAAGTCGTTTGAAATCTGTTTGCAACAATATCAGGGCCTGCCGCAAGAAATCGAGAAGTCCAAGTAATTTTAGGACACTTCTCGCTGATCGTTGGTATCGACCGAGTAGAAATACTTGGGATTACTGAGTAAGAACAACAATAGGTTCGTTGCAAACCTGGAATATTTTTATGCTCGTCAATGGCAACTACCCAATGAACATTCGATTAGCCGTTTTATTGCTGACCTGGCTATGTGCTAACCCTCTCACTCAAGCTGTAGCTGAAGAGCGTTTTAAGCTGCAACCGCTGAAATACAATGACCCTGATCTAGTAGTGGATTTGGGAGTTGGCTTGTGGGCTTGGCCTATGCCGGTCGACTACAACTCGGACGGGCTGATCGATCTTCTTGTGGCCTGTCCTGACAAACCGTCCAACGGTGTGTGGTATTTTGAAAATACTGGGGGCCCCGACAAAAAACTGCCTGTATTTAAAGCCGGAGTGAGACTGGGGCCAGCCGGTCACAACATGCAAGTCTCCTACGTCCATAAGCAACCTCGCATTCTTGTGCCAGGATTTGAGATCACCGATTTTAAGAGTTCCGACTTTCGGCAGAAGCATGAAATCTATGGAAAGAGCAATGTACACTCGGCCAAAAACATCCGTGCCAACATGTGGCGGTACGTCGACTACGATGGCGATGGTGCACACGACATCATCGTTGGCGTGGGAGACTGGAGCGACTTGGTGTGGGACCACGCCTATGATTCGTCAGGCACTTGGCAGAATGGTCCTCTGCACGGCTACGTTTATTGGATTAAAAATTTGGGCACAGATTCGGCTCCTGAGTATTCACCACAGCCAGTGCAGTTGACTACTGCTGATGGCAGCTTGATCGACGTATATGGCTGGCCGTCGCCCAATTTTGCTGACTTCGACAGCGATGGTGATCTGGATTTAGTCTGCGGCGAATTTCTGGATGGATTTACCTACTTTGAGAACACAGGATCGCGTCAGCAGCCTAAGTATTCTGTCGGTCGAAGATTGATCGCTTCCGACGGCCATCCGCTGTTGATGCACGTTCAGATGATTACGCCCACCGCTTTTGACTGGACTAACAATGGTCAGGTGGATTTGATTGTAGGAGATGAAGACGGTAGAGTTGCCTTAGTGGAACACTCTGGCACTGTGCGAGATGGCATGCCGGTATTCCACCAGCCAGTCTATTTCCAGCAGCAGGCAGATACACTCAAGTTTGGCGCTTTGGCAACACCTTTTATTGTGGATTGGGACAAGGATGGGCAGCCCGATATCCTGAGTGGCAATACGGCTGGAGAGGTCGGCTGGTTCAAGAACATGGGTGCGGGTCCTGATGGTTTGCCCAAGTGGGCCGCTGCTGAGTTATTGGTTGATTCTAAGTCACAAGCCAAGTTTCGAATTACGGCTGGTTCCAACGGATCGATTCAAGGGCCTTGTGAAGCTAAATGGGGTTACACCTGTTTTAGTGTGGCGGATTGGAATCAGGATGGTCAAAAGGATGTGATCTACAACTCGATCTTTGGAAAGCTAGGACTGCTGTTGGGCACTGAAGATCCCAAACAGATTTCGCCGGCACTTTTTGATTTAGGAATTCGTGAGTTACCACCCAAGTGGTCGTGGTGGCAATGGCCTTCAAGCGATACGTTGACTCAGTGGCGCACGACACCGTTGGTTTTGGACTTTACGGGTGATGGACAATTGGACTTGATTGCGCTGGATCAGGAAGGCTATTTGGCACTCAGAGAATCTGCGGGCAGCGCCAAGCGAATTTTTATTGACGAGGACAATCAGCCTATTCGATTGAATTCTGGTTCAGCCGGTCGCAGCGGTCGAGTCAAGATAGCGATGGTGGATTGGGATGGCGACGGGCGCCTGGACCTGCTGGTCAACTCCAAGAACGCGCTTTGGTATCGCAACTGCGAAGATCGCGACGGACTGATTGTAATGAAGGCTGTGGGTGACTTGGCAGATCGAGACGTTTCGGGTCATACTTGCAGTCCAGCGATTGGTGATCTAGACGGTAGCGGTAAACCGGGGTTGCTGCTGGGAGCCGAGGATGGACGTCTTTACTACATGCGTCACAGCGACGGTACTCAGTTTGACTCACAAGATTTAATGGCTCGCCCAGCTCAAACTCTGGCTGAAACTAAATTCCCTGGATTTGAAAGTGAAGAGTTCATTTATGAGACCGCCAGCTTTCCTGAGTGCCATGCGAGCACTCTTGTCGAGACCAGTCGTGGTTTGGTAGCTGCCTGGTTTGGTGGTACTTACGAAAAGCATCCTGATGTCGGCATCTGGTCCAGCTACCACGACGGCAATGGGTGGAGCCAACCGGTCCAGTGGGCCACCGGTGTACAACATGACGGCAAGCGGTATCCCTGTTGGAACCCTGTACTATTTCAAACCTCTGGTGATGGACCGACTTTATTGTTTTTCAAAGTCGGTCCTGACCCTCAATCGTGGTGGGGCGAGCTGATGGTCAGCTACGATCGTGGAAGAAGCTTTCGCGAGCGACGGAGGCTGCCTGAGGACATTTTGGGGCCGGTTCGCTGCAAACCTATTCTGCTGCCTGGCAACGTTCTTTTGTCCGGAACTTCAACCGAGCATGATGGCTGGACGGTACATTTCGAAAAGGTTTCATTGGTTGCTGGCCTGCCCTCTTCCGACTGGAAACGCATTGGACCAATTCATACGAAAGAGGAATTCAACGCCATTCAACCCACTCTATTGCGCCACACCAACGGCAGCTTGCAGGCGCTCTGTCGAACAAAAAGCGGAGCAATCTCCAGCAGCCTTTCAAAAGACCAAGGCGAGACCTGGTCCCCAATGACCGAAATCGACCTGCCCAACAACAACTCGGGCATCGACGCAGTCACTTTAGCCGACGGTCGACACTTGTTGATCTACAACCACCTTGGCAGTGGCAGAACTGGTTGGGGAAGGCGCGGCATGTTGAATCTTGCCATCTCGGACGACGGATTAACCTGGAAAAAAGTGGGCGTCTTAGAGCAAGAAGCGAGAGCCGAGTTCAGCTATCCGGCTATCATCCAAACTACGGACGGAAAGGTCCATGCGACATGGACATGGAAGCGCAAGAAGATCAAGCACGCTGTGATCGATCCAGCCAAAATTGTCACCGGTGATCCGCTGAGTCGCAGCGACTGGGAAGAATCGCAGCAATGATTTACAAAACAATTCGATGAAATTTAGCCAGGCAGATCATGAAAATATGGCTTATCTCGGACACTCACACCAAACATGCGGAATTGCAGGTTCCCGGTGATGTTGACATGGTTGTCCATTGCGGCGACGAAGCTAATTCGCACAAGTCGAAACCCAACTTAATTGAGTCCCGCGATTTCTTTAATTGGTTTAACGCACTGGATATCCATCATAAGGTGTTTGTTCCCGGCAATCACTCAGTCGCGATCGAGCACAAACTGCTGACTCCCGACGATTATCCGGAAATCCATTTCTTGATCCATCAACAGATTGAGATTGAGAACATTAAGATTTTTGGCTCCCCATACACACCTTGGTTTTTCAACTGGGCCTACAATGTGGCTCGACCTGACCTGGAAGCCATATGGGCAACCATCCCCAACGAAGTTGACTTGCTGATCACACATGGCCCGCCCAAAGGGATTCTGGATGTAACCCGTGACTGGAAGTCGAAGCAACCCATTCACATTGGATCAAAATCGTTGACCGACCATGTCCTCAAGCGCATTAAGCCTTCGGTGCATGCCTTTGGACATTTGCATGACGAGGCGGGCATCCGCAACTTTGGTGAGATAGAGAAGGACGGTATTCGATTCATCAATTGCAGTTGTTGCAATCTATCGGGTGACCTAGTCAACCACGGCGCAGTGATTGAACTGTTGAGCTAAGCAATGATATCGTGAATTACTTGCCCGTAGTCGATCTCCAACCGTTTGCGGCCGGGGATGTTGAGTTGTCGTGAATCAATGCCAAGTAAATGCAGGGTAGTGGCGTGAATGTCAGTCACATAATGTGGATGCTCGACTGCGTGGAAACCCAGTTCATCGGTGGCTCCATGCACGTAACCGGATTTTAGGCCACCGCCAGCCATCCATATAGTGAATCCGTGTGGGTGATGATCGCGACCTGTACCGGCCTTGTTCAGACTGGTTTTTTCAAGCGCCGGTGTTCGTCCGAACTCGGTCGCACATACAACCAACGTTTCGTCCAACATGCCGCGACTCTTCAAATCACGAATCAAACCGGACAGCGGCTTGTCCACTCGTCCGCAGCTTTTTGCGTGCAGTTCCTTGATGTTCGAGTGCGAGTCCCACTCTCCATAATCGCTTAAATAGACCAGCGTGTAGCGCACTCCCTGTTCCGCCATGCGCCTGGCTGTCAACAAGCGCCGACCATAAAGCTGTGTGGTCTGATCATCGATTCCGTACAGAGCTCTCGTATGCGCTGTCTCGTTGGTCAGATCCAATACCTGTGGAGCAGACATCTGCATGCGATAAGCCAACTCGTACGAACGAATGCGAGCTTGAAGCTGCTGATCCACGCGATATTGCTTGCCGGCAATGCGATTGAGTTGCCCGATCAATTCAAACTGTGATTGCTGTTCAGCAGCAGAAACGTCGGGCATGCGACGACCGTAGGGCAGGGGATTGGCTGGATCCAGTGATAGTTCCACGCCGGCATGCTGCGGCCCCAGGTAATTGGCGTCGAAGTTCCTTTTGACTCGCAAGTCTTTGTAATCGCCCAGGAAAACGAACTGCGGCAGATTCTCGTTGAGCGATCCGAGGCCATAGGAGATCCAGGAGCCGATTGCCGGCTGCTGTTCGTCTAAACTGTGCCGCCCGTTCTGAAATTGAAACTCAGCGTTATGATCATTGTCCGTGGTGTACATCGAGCGCACGATGCACAATTCGTCAACCACCTTTGACAGATTCGGCAACCAATCGCTAACCCAAATTCCATTCTGTCCATACTGCTTAAAGCCGATCTGTAGCGGCATGATCGTCGAGATCACTTCACGATCAAAACCTACCACACTGCGCGACCGCTCGAGATAAATCGGCAGCTTTTGTGGATTCGGCAAATTGGTTTCTTCGTAGGTCTTGCCTGCAAACTGATTCAGCAGCGGCTTGGGATCAAACGTTTCCAAGTGGCTGACACCGCCCGACAAGAAAATCCAGATCACGTTTTTGGCTTTAGCCGGAATCATGCCACTGGTCTGACTAGCCTGAGCCGCCTGCGTCACGCCGTCTTGTAACAAAAGTGATCCCATTGCGATACCGCCAAAACCCATGCCCATGTCGCTAAGCATCGTCCGACGGTTGATACGTCCACAAAAGGTGGAGCGTGATGGAATCATTTTCAATTCCCCCTAACGAATCGTCACAAAATCATTGTGACTAAACAAACTGACCGCCAAGTTCTGCCGAGCACGATGAACAGGTTGGTTTGCAACTGCCAGAAGCTCTTGACTGGCTTGTTGTGCGGGCTGTTGTGCTGATTGATCTGCTGTAGCATTCTGGAAAATTTCTCGCTGCTGGTTCAGAAATTCAAGTGAGACCTCCGCTTCTTCTTGGTTCGGTAGTCGACTGAGCACTTTCTCGAAAAGAGTTTTTATGAATGCTTCGTCTGTTAGCTCACTACTTGGAGCAATTGTGCGATGTTCTTCTTCGATCTTAGCTGCCAACACACGACCATAGTGGACCAGCAGTGGGCTGTTTGTCAGAGCCAAGGCTTGTTGCGGCATGACGGTCGATGTGCGTCGATAACACTCACTTACGTTAGGGCCATCAAAGGTGTCCAAAAATTGCATTTTGGCTTCACCATGGATGGCAAAGTAGATGCTGCGCCTGGGCGAACTAACCCATTGGGAGTGATCTATTTCTGGACCACCCAACGTCGTGTCCATTGCTCCCGAACAAGCCAGTACGCTGTCACGAACCGTTTCTGCTTGCATGCGCTGCGGAATCATGCGCCAGTAATAGTGGTTGTCCCGATCGATGGTCAAGTTGACGTGCTCGGGCGGCGGATTGGATGACCGGCGATACGCCTGGCTAGTAACGATGACCCGATGAAGGTGTTTCATACTCCAATGGTTCTCCATCAGTTCGACCGCTAGCGTGTCGAGTATCTCTGGAAGTAGCGGTTTCTGGCCCTGCACACCTAGATTGTCGGTGGTGTCGACCAATGACTGCCCAAAATGTCGTAGCCAAATATGGTTGACAGCCACACGAGCGGTCAAAGGATTTTGCTGACTGGTGATCCATTTTGCCAAGGCCAGACGGCGACCTGTACTGGTTGTGGGATAAATGGGTGATAGCGGCGCGTAGCTGGTTCCGTCGGACAAAAGCCCCGCGCGTGCTTTATCGTTGTCTGTACGCGCGGCCTGAAGAGCCTCCAGTGCCTTGGCTTCGGCTTGTTTGGCTTCAGCCTGTTTGTCAGCGGCGGCTTCAATAACTTGTTGTGATGCGATTACCAGAGCGCGTTGTGCTGTTGCTTCGGCCTGCTGTGCGGTCTCGAAAGCCACTTGCTTTTCCGCTTGATATGCTCGCTTGGCTAGTGATTCTGCATCACCCAGCTCTCGATAACGCGCGTCATCGGCGGCGATGCGACACTCCAAGGCTGCCTGCTGGGCCAAAGCCACTGACAAGCCAGCCTGTGCGACTTTCCAATCCAATCGCGTCATTAGCTGTGCTTGCTCCGATTGGTGCAGCGCCTGCTGCGAGGGACGACTGCTGGCTGAAAGCGGCTGTGATGCTTGAGCCAGTAAATCGCTGAACTGAGTCGTCGTAGAGGTCATGGCCCCGCTGGTTTGCTCGTATGCAGCCCGAGCACCGGCTACTTGGGACCTTGCCTTGTCTCGCTCTTCGACTCGCACGAACTCTCTTAGCCCAGGATAATAGGCTTCCGCTGGCAATTTGACCGGCTCCAGTGCAAAACCGGTACCCGCCAATGCGACGGGCGGACCGGGCTGGATGGGCTGTGATTCCTGGACGCGATTGCGTGAGTCGCCACCCAAATAAAGATGTGTCGTAGCATCCAGCTTTTCGTCAAAAACACGAATCGCACCGGTCGCTATCGGACCATAAGACTGTGCGTAGACGTATTTATTGAAAGGGCCTGGGTCAGCCTGTCCGGCCACTCGATCATGACGCAGTTCCAACGGCTCAAAGAAAGCTCGAAAACGAAAGTAGTCTACCTGACTGATTGGATCATACTTGTGATCATGGCAGTGCGCGCAGTTGAGCGTCAAACCTAAGAAGGCTTTGCCCGTATGTTCGACGTTATCCTTCATCCACGTTTCGTAGTTCCACTTGTACCAGTTGCGAACCAGAAAACCTGTAGCCACTACGTTCTGATCATCAGCGGGCAGCAGTTCGTCGGCGGCTAACATCTGCAGAATCATTTGATCGTAGCCTTTGTCTTCGTTTAACGATCGAACGATCCAATCCCTCCAACGCCAAATTTGAGGATAAGAGTTCATCACATCCGGTACCGAGCGCCGGCCATACCAATCGGAATATCGCCATACATCCATCCAATGCCGCCCCCAGCGTTCGCCGTACTGCACTTGCGTGAGCAAGTGATCAACTAGGTTTTCATAGGCATCGGGCGATGGATCGCTGAGCGCTGCGTGCAACTGCTGCGGCGATGGTGGCAATCCAATCAGATCGACATACAATCGACGAACTAGGGTTGGGTAGTCTTCGCTGGGAAGCGGCTGAAGACCAACTTGCTGATGTTTGATGGTCAGCAGCCGGTCGATGGGATTGCTAATCTGTTGCTTTAAGCCCTGAGACGCCAGTTCAGTAGAAATCGGTGGAAGCTCTGGTCGGCGTGGAAGCTGAAATGCCCAATGCCCAAGCGGATCTGGTTGTGGTTGGTCATCGGCTGGCGCGGGAGCACCGGATTGGACCCAACTCTCGATCTGCCGAATCTGAGCCTCCGTGAGCGGCTGACCTTCTGGTGGCATGCGTGACTCAGTATCCGGATGGCGAACTCGTTGCAGTAGCAGACTGCCATTTGAATCTGAGGCTGCGATCGCTGGTCCGCTATCACCACCAGCCGTCATACCGACAACGGTATCCAGTCGCAAACCGCCTTCTTGTTTCAGTGCTCCGTGGCAGGCGTAACAACGCTCTTCTAGTACTGACTTGACGCTGCGATGATAATCGTGTGCATCGTCAGCAAGAGCCACCCCTACATCCAGGCAAACCGTCAGCAACACGATGACTTGGATCACCATGGCAGTCGCACATCTCGCCTTTGAGTGCATCAACCAGCGCATGAGACCGTTTCTGAAGGAAGGGCAGAGCAGGGGGGGAAAGCCGGTACTCGTTAGGCTAACACTTTGCATGAGCCCTATCTTAACTCAAGCCGTAGCGTTTTGCCAGTTAAGCAGCATTCCCAAACCACTTGGTTAATCAAATGCACTGAAGGGTGGGGAATACTCGACCTGGCCCTGAATATCCTTGAGTGCACCGCTGTGAATCTCCAGCGCCATCCAGGCCGGCTTGCCACTAAAGGGCGAATGCAGCGACTGGGCGAGTTCGGCTGAAAAACCAAAACGCGGATAGTATTCTGGATGACCAAGCACCACCACGACCGATTCGCCTTGATCTTGCAGTTGTTTCAAACCGCTGCGAATCAGGCGGCTGCCAATGCCTTGCTTCTGATAGTCAGGCAGTACGGCCACTGGCGCCAGCGAAACCAAAGAAATCCTACGTGTCTGAGTGGCCAGGGCAATGCGGCTAAATAGAACATGCCCAACTATCTGGTCGTCGACTTCCGCCACCAATTCAGCTATTACCCAACCGCCAGTGCGCAGGGCATCAACCAATTTGACTTCGTCGGTTCCGGCGAAAGCGGATTGGGCAATGTGCCGAATTGACGGATGATCGTCAGCCGTTACTGGTCTGATGTGGATACTCAAGCGACAAAGAACTTTCTGAAAAACTACGTATTTAGAATCACATATAAAACATAACCAACCAACGCCACAGCGTTGCCTGCCAGTATCATCCAGACCATCCACTGTCTCTGGGAATTGACGTTGTCCCCATAGGTTTGCGTGAATTCTGAAGCCTCAGCATGCGGAGCACGCTTGTCTGGAATCATCAGATCTTTCAAAACATCTCGAGCCTGACTGGCTAACCTTGCATCAACAAACACTTCGACGCTGGTAGGGCTACCTGCGCGAAACCCCGAGAGTTCGCCCCCAACAACGTTTGCTCGAATGCCTTGTTCCATCAATCTGCTTGCGCATAAACTGGCCGAAAGTTCGTCTTGAAATCGAGCAATGCGGATAATGCTATTCTCTCTGTTCATCAGCTATCTTCCGAAAAAAGTGCCAGAAACGAATAGACCAGTTGCTACCGTCGCCAGACGGTGGTCCTAGATCGTTCCCACCGTCTGGCGACGGCAGCTACTGGGAACCCTTCAATTGCAGCTAGATTAAATACTACAGATTTCGATACCTTGCCTGAGCGATTTCAGTGGGTCATCTCGCTTCGGGATAAACTCTTGACCGACGTAACCAGCGTAGCCTGTGTCGACGATAGCTCGCATGATTGCCGGATAGAACAATTCCTGAGTATCATCGATCTCGTTGCGGCCCGGCACTCCGCCAGTATGAAAATGGCTGATCCAGCGGTGGTGTTTGCGAATTGTCGCGATGACATCTCCCTCCATGATTTGCATGTGGTAAATGTCATACAGCAGTTTGAATTTGTCTGAACCCACCGCCTGACACAATGCCACACCCCAATCCGTTCGATCACACATATAGTCCGGATGATCCACGCGGCTGTTGAGCAGTTCCATGGTGATTGTTACGCCTTCCGCTTCTGCGATGGGCATCAACCGCTTCAAACCAATGGCGCAGTTTTCTAAACCCTTTCGATCATCCATTCCATCTCGATTGCCTGAGAAGCAGATCAGATTATTAACACCTGCTTTCACGACAAGTTCGATTTGCTGTCGATAAGCCTCCAGCAATACATCATGGTACTGCTTGCGGTTCCAACCATGAGTAATGCCACCGACCATCTTCCCATCGGCAGCTTTGACTGTTGGACTGGAAACCATCGCACAGGTAAGCCCGTGTTTTTGGACTTCGGAAATTTCGTTCGGTTGGAGTAGCTCCACCGACTGCAACCCAAATTCTTTCCCTGCCACGCACAGATCCTGAATCGTGAATTTGGAATAACACCAGCGACAAACCGAGTGATTGATTTTGCCTGACATAGACGTCGAACCTTTGGAATCTGCCAACAGCGGCAAGCCCATTTGAACAGTTACAGCGGCAGCCACAGCGGCTTGCGTGGAACTTTGAACAAACTTTCTGCGATTGCCTGATGTTGACATGGGAAGTGCTCTAACAAAAAGTTTTCATGAACCTGACAACATCGTAGCGGTTGTCAAACTGGCATTCAATTGACGTTACGATCGCATCAAAGCGGCTGTGTAGCTGAGCAAGTCGCCGCGCTGTTTAGCAAGGTCTTGCATGGGTCGATAGTCTCCTAGTCGTTGGCTCAATTGCAATAGCGTTGGAGCGATACCCAGTGTGCGAGAACCGGCGGGCACTCGTTGTTCCAGGGCTGCGATGGCTTCCGCTTGACGTCCACATCGGGATAGCAGATCGATCAGCACTTCGACAGCCAGCAGACCATAGTGCCCTTGATCGACGCTGTCGGCCTTCTGAGTAAAGTAGCGAATCCCTGCGTCCACCTGCTGACCCAATAGGGCTCGGAAAAAGGCGATCGAGGCGGGGTATAAATCAAGAAACGGCTCTTCGCCAGGGTATTGATACTGAGGATGCAGTTTGCGTCCATACTGAGCGATATCCAGCGCCAAGCGCAGGACGGCCGGATCATTGACCACTCGTGCAAAGCGGACCGTCGAAGCCAGATGACTCGTGTCCAGGTGATAACTTCCGCCTTTCAAAAGGTCGGGACGAGCCTGCAGAATCTCCTCCGCTGTCGTTTCAACTGGTGAGTTACCTTCACGGCGCTGTATGTCTCCGCGCAAATTGGCCAGTAACTCGCGATGAACGTGACGCACCAGCAACTCCGCCGCCACTTGCTGATCAGATCGGGGACGCGAGGCCAGTGCCTGTTCAAAAAGCGTAATGCTGTTGCAGGTCCCCAATCTTTCCAGCGACAACTGATAACCGCGCCTGATATCGACCCCTTCGTGTAACAGGACTTGCTGTAGATCATCGAAATTGTCATCGGTAACTTGAACTCGACTGGTAATCTCAGCAATCCATTTTGGATCGCCGACAGGTCGCAAGTACATCCAACCTTCGCGAATTTTACCCGCTCGGAAAAAGGCCTCACCCACGCGACGGCACGCCGCTATGAGCCCTCGTTCCAACTTAATTTCCGTCTCTTCATCCAAGGGTGTTTCGGGCTCGACCTGAGCTGCTGGCAGGCCAAGATCCCATCTGAGCTTCATCTTGAGAGCCTCGAACAGTTCGTGATACTGCCCCGCCTGATCAACATACTGGATCAGTGCTTCCAGCGCGTCCGATTTTTGACCCTGTTCGGACAGATGTAGAAGCTGGTCGTAGATGGCTGGTGCTGGGTCGTGATTGGTCATAGGTAATTCAGGCTTTTCGCATTCCTTTAAGGTCGGGATTTTAGGGAAATTGTACTTGGCTAGGGTGTTCGATCAACGAGAAATGGTTGGAATATTCGTACTTTCCACCGTTGTCGGCGAGTGATCTGTCGTTTTTTCCTGTCTGTGGCTGTTTCTTACGGGGGGCCGTGACTATCCTGGGATCAGTGGCGGACCGACCATTTAGCCTGCTGCCTAGCGTCCGTTTTTAATTTTGAGAAGAGGTTTCCTGAGCATGTCGTTTCTGCGTTTGATCGTACCAGTCATTTCGAGTTGTATTTTGGTAGCATCGGTATGTCATGCCCAAGAGGCCGACGTAGGTGAGGCCATTGCCGAGGCCGCTCCAACGACGGCCTCCAAACCTGCCCCCGATGCAGCGACTGCTGCCGCTCGACCGATCACGGTTGCCGTTGGTCTGGTTGATGAAACGGTTGGCATCACTGGGACTTTAAGCGATACCAACTCGCTCTCCATCAAAACCGCCTTTGGCAGCGCTGAGCTGCCTTTATCTGAAGTGGCTGGCATACGTTTTCCACGCCGCGATGACACGGCGACTACGGTTGTCATGCTCAATGGCGATTCGATCACTGGAGCGACCGATGTCAAGTTCATCAATGTTGAAACCACTTGGGGCAGTGCTAAAATCAATGGACAGAATATTGCTGCCATGCTGTTTGTCCCTGGTTTGGCGTGGCAATCCCAAGATGTCCTGGGCAGCAAGCGGTGGATATTGATTGAAAGCCAGCGAGCCAACGCGACACAGCCAGGAGTTTCCGGTGCAGTGCCTGGGCAACCTGGCACTAATCCGTCCAATCCTCAGCTTAGTCAACCATCTGCCGGTCAGCCCAGAATCATTAACCCGCAAGCTGTGCCTGCCGTTCCTGGCCGAGTATCCAACTGATCTGAAGCTTCGACATTCATTTACTCAGGGTTGATATCCACGAGTGGACTAGCGATACCGGTCTTGGATACCTGCCACGGTATCCAGACCAAGCACATCTGATCGATTTTGATATCACTCTTGCGACAACGCACTTCGATGGGCTGCAGCGTAAGCCCCTCGGGCGAAAGTTTGTTCTTGAGTTCCTGAATATCGTTTTCACACTGCATTTCCAGTTCGGCTCGTTCATTCAGCAGCGATTCCAGACTTTCCTCGGCCAATCCCATACCGGTGCGTTTTTCGGCCGCTCGAGCCACACTTCGGCCGGCCGTCATGGTGCGCGACGCTGTGACTCGGTTACCCATCAGTTTACCTAAAACAGTGGTACCGATATCTAGAATGCTGCCCCATTTCTCTTTATCGTACTGAGCCTTCTGTTTCTCTAGCCGTTGCTGAGCTGTGCGTATTTTGTTTTCTAAAGATTGTAGTTCTCGCGCGTACTTTTGCTGTAGCTTTGCCTTCTCTTGATCTCGCAGTTCCCGTATCTCCTGAGTCCATGCGATGCGTGCGTCCACTTCGTCTTGTCCTGGCATGCTAGTTTTCCCAAGCTCTTTGCAAAGGAACAATTGGATTGGGCGATTGCGATATAGTTCGTCAGCCAAATCCTTCTGCCACTTACGATGATGTTTGGCGTTTAGCCAAGCTCCTGGCACCTCATCAAAAGCGATTCCTTCTTCGGGCGACTTGGCCAATTCCAATCGATTGGGCGGTAATTCCACCGCTTCACGCCACAGATCTTCTGGAGCCTCACCATTGTCGGTCCACAACAGCGACTTTTCGTGGTACTGATCTAGTTTAGAAGCCGCGTGTACATAACGACATGCGACGGTTGCTAACAAGGCGGGTCGATAAACAACTTTTGCACCGTCAGCGGGTGATTTACTTCCTATCCAAAACCGTTCGTTGACATCGTTAGGCACGATGGGTCGCGAGCCGACTGAGGATGAATTGATGGAACCTGATGAGTCTTCCGGATCACCGTCGCTTGGCACTTGTGTGTTGACCGCTGGCTTAGTTGACGAAACGGTAGCGGCTGAGCTAGCCGATTGTGGTCGGGAGTTGCTCCACTGTTGGCGTCGCGACTCCATCAATAACTGTATCTGCTGCCGGGACAGCGGGCCACGCAAGTAGGACATGGCCCAGCGCGACTGAAAGACGGTTGGACCATCATCATGTACGTTGTGCATCAAGAACACTCGACTTCCCAAGGCGGCCAGTATTTCACTCATCGCCGATCGATCGAACTTGACGCCCTGCTGAGCCGACGCGCCTTCCAAGCCCTCGATGATGCGATCCTTGTCCCGTTGGGTTTGCAGACGGCCCAAGAACCAGGTACCGATGTTCGCCAAACCTTTGTAGTCCAAATCTACCGGATTTTGGGTCGCCAGCACCACGCCCAGGCCAAAGGCCCGGGCTTGCTTTAGCAACACCAGCATTGGTGGCTTGCTGGGCGGTTTAGCCGTAGGCGGAAAATATCCATACACTTCGTCCATGTAGAAAAGGGCTCGCAGACTGCTGGTTCCTGGCTGAGTGCGAATCCAACTTAGCAGCTCGTTGAGCAAGATGGTCACAATAAACATACGCTCCGTATCGCTTAGATGCGCGATGGAGATGATCGACATGCGCGGTTTACCCTGACTGGTGTAAAGCAGGCTCTTAATATCCAGCGGTTGCCCTTCCAACCAACCAGCAAAGGTTGGGCTAGCTAGCAGGTTGTTCAGACTCATCGCCAGCTTCATGCGATCGTTGGCTGGATAGAAACTATCCAAGTCGAACACCCCGATTTTATCCATGGGCGGTTTTTGAATGCTGCGAATTAACATGGCCAGATCCAGATGCTGGCCTTGCCGCCAGGTATGGTCGAAAATGTTAGACAGCAAGATATGCTCACGACTGCTCAGTGGATCGGCATCGATGCCCATTAGTGTCAAAAGAGCCGATGCTGCTCCGCTGATTCGCTCGCGAAATATCTCGTTGTCGGCAACCACTTCGGCTGGTGGCGCGTCGAAGCTCTTGAGTACCGTCATGGGGATGCCCGCATTGCTGCCCGGTGTGTAGATGGCTATGTCGACAGCTTCTTTCAGTCGCCCGATGCGCTCTGGATCCTGGTCCCAGCTTTTGAGACCTTTTCGCCACTGATCGGCCGTCTGAGCCGCAAAATCGGGTACGGTCTGACCCTTCCTAGACGCTTCACCTGGGTCGACCCAGGGCTCAAAATCGGCTGGACTAAGTTCTGGGAAGGTCAGCAGCAGGTTACCAAGATCACCTTTGGGATCGATACAGATCGCTGGAATTCCATCGAGTGCCGCCTCCTCCAACAAAGCTAAGCACAGCCCCGTTTTGCCGCTGCCGGTCATACCCACGCACATGGCATGCGTGGTCAGATCTTTGGCATCGTACAGAACCTTATCTTCTAATAATTGTCGTCCGTTAAGTTGGTACTTTTTTCCCAAATAAAAACTAGCGGGCATTTCGTAGTCGGGCAGTTGGGCGGAATCGGACATCGATCTTTTCCTCAGTTGGCAATGGGCGAGAATTGCGGGCAACTACGCTCAAAGGCGGCCCCCGCGAGAGCATTTTAGCAATTCAGCGCTTTGGAAGATAGCGATGGAAGGTCAATTGGAAATGGCCTACGTGCTTTCCTATGTATCAGTGTCGCCACTTGGCACGATGGTGTATCATATTGGTTGCTGTCCGGCTGGTTCGGTTGTCGTAACCTTGAATACCCGAGGAGAGCCGGCGCTGGATCAAGTGAATCGCGTTACTGATTACCGGATACTTTACCTGCGAACATCTATGAGTTCACCATCATCACTTGACGACGTGACCGCCCTGAAGCAACTGAGCCAGTCACTCAGTTCGATTCGCCAAGAACTGGGACGAGTGATCGTCGGCCAGCAGTCGGTCATCGATCAATTGTTGATTACCTTGTTGGCTGGCGGACACGCTTTATTGGTTGGTGTGCCTGGACTGGCGAAAACGTTGTTGATTTCAAGCTTGGCCAAGGTCCTTGAATTGCAATTCAGCCGCATCCAGTTCACCCCTGACTTGATGCCAGCAGACATCACTGGCACTGAGGTTATCCAGGAGGACCGCTCCAGCGGTGTTCGCGGATTTCGTTTTATTCCTGGCCCTATTTTCGCTAATGTAGTTTTGGCTGACGAGATCAATCGTACGCCTCCCAAGACACAGGCTGCCCTGCTGGAAGCCATGCAGGAGCGACAGGTGACGGCTGGGGGTAATCGTCATGCCTTGCCACAACCCTTTTTTGTGCTGGCCACTCAGAACCCTATCGAACAGGAAGGAACTTATCCGCTGCCCGAGGCTCAACTGGATCGTTTCATGCTGAACATTCTGCTGGACTACCCTAGTCAAGCGGACGAATTGGAAATCGTTTTAAGGACAACTAGCGATCAAACCATAGAACCGGCCGCGACGCTGACCGGTGAGCGGCTGCTGGCGATGGCTCATCTGGTCCGCCGCATCGCCATCACGCCTTCTTTGGCCACGACAGCCACTCAAATCGCTCGTCGATCGCGACCCGCTGATGTTCAGGCAAGTACTTTAGTTAAACGATTCGTGCGTTGGGGTGCCGGTCCACGCGCCAGTCAATTCCTGGTGCTGGGTGCTAAGGCGCGAGCAGCCATGTTGGGTAGTCCGGTGGTTCGATTGGAAGATTTGCTATTTGTGGCCAAACCGGTGCTGCGCCATCGTTTGAAACTGAATTTCCAAGCCGAGGCTGAAGGTGTATCGACGGAACAGGTAATCGATCAAATCTTGGTCGATGTCAATCAGGCACTTGCAAACCCTAACACCAGTGAAAAACTCTCCCAAGTACTTCGATCCTGAAACTCTTGCTCAGATTCGTCCTTTGAGTCTGCGCGCTCGCACGCTGATCGAAGGCTGGCTAGCCGGCATGCATCGCAGTCCCCTGCGCGGGCAGTCGCTGGAATTCTCGCAACACCGTGAGTACGTACCCGGTGACGACATGCGTCAGGTAGATTGGAAAGTTTTCGCTCGTAGCGACAAACATTATGTGCGACAGTATGAAGATGAGACTACTCTAACGGCCATGGTCTTGATCGATCGCAGTCTTAGCATGGACTACCGCAGCCAGCCTCAACGACTTTCTAAACTGGATTACGCAAGTCTGATTGCCTGCAGTTTGGTTTATTTGATTACGTCTCAACAAGACAGTGTAGGATTGGCAACATTCAGCAGTCAAGTCGATGACTGGCTGCGACCCAGCAGCCAGCCTGCTCAATTGGACACTGTCATTGCTTTGTTAGACCAGCCTATCAAACAACCGCGAACCAGTGGCCTAGCGATGGCCTTGCATCAATGTGCCCAGCGACTAGATAAGCCACATTTGATTGTTGTGCTAAGTGATTGGCTGGACGATATCGAACACGCTTTGCAGGCGCTTAAGCTATTGCACTGTGCTGGTCATGATCTGCTGGTCATGCATCTGCTGGATCCTTGGGAAGTCAGCTTTCCTTTTGATCAAACTTGCGAATTTTTAGGCTTGGAAGGGAATGATTCTTTAGTGGCTGATCCGCTGCTGATAGCAGGTGCTTACCGCCAAGCGATGGCTGATCTATGCCGTCAGTTTCAAATGGGCTGTCTAAGTATCAACTGCGACTATTATCGCTTGCTAACCGACCAGTCTCTGTCCGTCAGTTTGTCAAACCTGTTAGCCCATCGCTTGCTGAGGGGGAACCGGAAATGACGATCTGGTTTTTATTAGGGCAAGCGGGGTTTGCCAGTGTGGGCATGTTATTCTGGATGGCTGCTGCTGCGATTCCAATTGTGTTGCATCTGCTGAAGCGACGACACCGACTGGTCGTTCCCTGGGCGGCCATGCGGTTGCTGCAACAGGTCATCCAGCGGCAATCGCGTCGAGCACGCTGGCAGCAATGGCTTCTTCTAGCGCTGCGAACTTCCATCCCTGTTCTTCTGGCTTTGGCCCTGGCCGGTCCATCTCGCACGGTTCAATCCGATCTGACTGGAATCAATGCGATACGATCTAATAAAGTTTGGATTTTTGTGGTCGATACCTCCTATTCGATGGGCTACCAATCCCAAGACTTGACTCGGCTGGAGCGAGCCAAACAACGTATTTCGCAATTGACCAGCAACAGTGCCCTGGGTGACGCTTTTGCCTTAATCGTACTGGATCAGCCTTCACGAGCCATCATCGCTCAGCCCACCTGGGACAAGCAACGTTTGCTGACTGAGGTTCTGCGCTTGCAGACTACTTCAGCAGGCTGTGACTTACAGTCCGCTTTGACCATCACCGATCAATTGGTGACCAATTGTCTGCACGATGATCTGTTGCCTGACGATATCGAAATCGTGATGCTGACGGACTTAGGTACCGATGCGTGGCTGCCAGCCACCGGTGGTTCGGCCGCTAAACTGCTCGAAAAGCTCCATCGATCGGGGACGTTGACTATCGATTCGTTCACTGATTTGAACCCTGTTAATCTGGCCATCGAAGATGTGCGCTTGTCATCTGCGCGCGCCATGGTTGGCAATTCCCTACAAGTGTTTGTGACCATTGCCAGTTATGGACAGGCTGTCCAGGGCTTGCCCGTTCAATTGCAGCTCGGGGGACAGACTGTGGCGGAACAGTCCGTTGATATTGGTGCCGATCAGCGCAAAGAGCTGCGATTGCAGGTCCGTTTGGATCAATCTGGCGAGCATCATTTGTCGGTATCGATTCCCTCGGATAATCTAAAGATCGACAACCGCGTAGATCGGATTGTGATGGCTGAAACCAATTTCCGAATGCTAACCGTCGAAAACCATCCCAAGACTGTCAACCCCTGGCAACTGGCTTTGCGTCCAAACCTTGCTTCTGAACTGGCGCCCAGCCCTACGGGTTTGTCGAGCGTATCTGTGCTTCAGTGGTCGGTGATGCCAACCAGCCAATGGGATCTGTTGATTCTGGACGATATCGCACTGGGCAATAGCAATTCCCTGCAGCGTTTGGCCAACTTTATCCAACAGGGTGGTGCCGCCATTGTCGCTTTGGGTGCCGATTTTTCGCTGCCTAGTTCGTCTGGTGATAGACAATTGCTACGTAGCTTGTTGGGATTCGAACTTGGTCAAGCCAGTGAAATGGGCGATTGGTCAATTGATCCGCTGGAATATAAAAGCCCTGTAATCGCTGCGTTTGCGGGATATCCCAATGCCGGTTTACTAACTACTCCCATCTTTCGTTATTGGCAGGTTGCCCATTTGGATGCTGGTGCCTTGGTAGATCTGGCAACTACTTCTGGTGCGCCCCTTATCGTCAGACATCCGTATGGTCAAGGAATGGTTGCCAGCATCTTGTCGGCTCCGGAAGATGGTCGGCAAACTGCATCTGGTGAAAGTTGGAATGCGATCACTACATGGCCAAGTTTTTTACCCTTAGCCCAGCAGTTGGCTTCCAGTCTTATTCAATTGGACACCAAGCATTTGAATGTGCGCGTTGGTGAAGCTCTGACAGGGCAAGCAGTGGGTGCTGGTAGCTCTGACAAGATCATACTTGTTCGACCCGATCAGGAGTCGGTTGAACTGACTGTTCAAACACCAACTACTGCCGATGGCTGGAGCTGGACCTATACGGACACCAATATGCAAGGCATTTACCGAGTGGGTTCTGCCACCTCTACCATGCAACAATTTGCTGCGAATATTGATCCTGTGCAAAGCGATATGAAGTCGCTAGAAGTGACGGCTATTGAAGCTATCGCGTCTCCAAAAACCATTGTTCAGCCCGAGTCTATTACTGAGTCTCTTCCCAGCCTGTCGAATTCTGCTGCGCGAATCTTTCTAATCCTATTGGGACTGCTGTTGATCGCTGAATCCAGCTTTGCCTGGTTGGTGGGGAGGCAGGTAGGCTGATGCCAGAGATCCATACCTCGGTTGATGCTAGTTTACTGATAACGTGGCCTGTGCCTTTGTGGTTGGTCTTGCTTGCCAGTGCTGCTTGCGGTCTGTTTGGCTATTGGATTTATCGGCATGAGCGTGGTCATTCACCAAACTGGTTACGCTATTTGATGGCTACAATTCGTTGTCTTCTGTTGCTGATGGTCTTATGGATGCTAACTGGATGGAGTTGGTTGTTGACTCGTTCAGAACGCCCGGATCTGGTGTTGGTCGTTGATGTGTCCGACAGCATGGCTACACCCGACGGTATTTCCACGCCTGATGCTGTACAAACCATCTCACGGCTGGATCGTGTGAGACAATTGTTAAGCGTGAACCCGCAGCAGCTCAACCGCCTGTACGAACGATATCAGGTACGAACCTATGCGGTTGCCCAGGATGTCGTGTTGTTGCCTAGCAGTGCTGGTGGTGAAGCTCATATTCTACCCGCCGCTGATTTCAGTAGCGGCCTGAACTCTCAACACAGTCGTCTAGGTGACGCGATTAACCGAGTGATCGATCGACAAACCGGTCGAAGTACGGCTGCCATTGTGTTATTTAGCGATGGTATCAACACGGCTGGCACCACGCTGGCAGATGCTGGCCAGCGCGCTCGTCGGGCAGGGATTCCAATTCACACGGTAGCCTTGGGGGATCAGTCTGTGCAGCCTGATCTACGGGTTGGTAACGTGTTATGTGAACAGCAAGTTTTTCTAGGGGATCGAGTAACTATTGAAGCTACGGTCATCGCCAGTGACGTGTTCAATGCTCAGTCGAAAGTTCAGTTGATCGATGTCGCCAATGGGGCAGTACTAGACGAAATTTCTGTCCTATTCAATGGTAGCGCCAGTCAGCATGAAGTATCGCTTGGCTATGTTCCTGAAAAACCGGGTCAGCAATCCCTGCGTGTTGTCATTAGTCGTCATGCGACTGAAAAGAATACCGAGAACAACCAATGGGATTTCCCGTTAGTGGTACACGATCAAGTGCTGCGTGTTTTAATGGTTTTCGCCCAGCCAAGCTACGAATTTCGATTTTTGAAACACTTTTTGGAGCGATCTCAGCAACGATCTCAGCAAACACAAGCCGCTTTTCAACTGGTCAGTGTTCTTCAGACAGGAGACGTTGATTATGTTCGGCAAGATCAATTCGCTAATCGATTGATACCTACGGACGCCAAGGCCATAGAACAGTTCGATGCCTTTATTTTTGGACCTTTGGACACTCAGTTGATTCCTGGTACTACCCAGCAGGCTATCGTGGAAGCCGTGACTGGTGGCGGTGCTGGATGCCTGTTCGTGTCTGGGCTGTATGATTTTGTGAATCGTTTGGAAGACGGACCTTTGGGCGATCTATTACCTGTCGTGTCAGCTAAGCCTGGATCGACTGGCGGCGAAGGATTTCTTCTTGAGCCCACTTCTTTAGGCTTGTCCTCCTTGCCTATGCAGTGGGCTAGTACTGGCAGCGGCGGAAGCATCGTGACCGCTCGTTTACCTTGGTTACAAACTATCTTACCTATAACCGAAATAAAACCTGGGGCTCAGGTGCTTGCAGAAGCTGTCTCGGTCGATGGCAAAAGCCGAAGTCCGCTGCTGATCTCGCAGTATGCTGGGTCCGGTCGGACAGCTTTATTGGCTACCGACGAAACGTATCGTTGGACATCTGTTTTTGGTTTAGACCTGTACCATCAACAGTTCTGGGGACAGTCTTTAAGATGGCTGTGTCGTGGCAGAATAGGTGCCACCAACGAAGCGTTAATGACCGTTGAGCCAAAATTGGCCAAGCTGGGAACGTCGGTACGTATCCAATTGCGTTTACCCAGCAGCGGCATCTTGCCAGAGCAAGCGGTAGTGTCTTTGGTTGATTTGAACGACGTTGTCCGCAACATTCCTTTGCCACGCACTTCCGAACACCCTACTTTGTATCAGGCTCATATCGATGATCTTGCCGCTGGAAGGTATCGTGCAACCTTAGCACAACCACTGCTGGCTGTGCCACCTACAGCAGATTTTAGTGTAGCCGCCGACACTACGGAGCAGGCCAATCTGCGGACGGATGTTTCCGCCTTGCAGCGGCTGGCAGAGTTGTCAAATGGCCAGACGCTGGTGGCTTCCAAGGCTCAGCAGTGGATCAATGGGTTACCCGTAGGCCAGCCAACTCGATTGGGTTCGCTGCCTACGCTACCTATTTGGAATCGGCCCTGGGTGGCCGCACTGTTCATCATGCTGATCACCATCGAATGGCTGCTGCGTCGCTACGCTCGGATGCTGTAGGGATACCGACCTACCACTGGTCGTTGGCTGAGCGAATAACTATAATGTTTATTCGCTTGGGGAGCTGCCAACTGACCGCCTACCTGCCTTAAGCCTGCCTAACCCTTTCCCACCGAACAAACTAAGCTGACTGGATCGGCCGGTCGCTGTCTTTCCGTCAAGGAGATCACTTTCATGTCATTGTCTCTGTATCACGTGAACCATGCTTCGCGTCGAAATTTTCTTAAGTCTTCAGCACTAGCCGGTAGTTCGTTAATTTTAACGGGAACACGAGCTTCAGGCCGCGTTCTGGGTGCCGGAGATCGACTTCGGATTGCCGTGGCTGGCTTGAATGGTCGCGGACAGAGTCATATTAGCGCATGGTTGGAGCAGGAAAACGTCGATATCGCCTGGCTGATTGATCCTGATTCCCGAGTGCTGAATGCGGCTGCTTTGATGTTAGAGAAAAAGACGGAAGGCCGCGTCAAGCCGATGACCACTCCCGATGTGCGATATGCGTTAGAAGACAAGAATTTGGATGCGATTTCGATTGCTACGCCCAATCACTGGCATTCCTTAATGACGATTTGGGCCGCTCAGGCCGGCAAGCATGTCTATGTTGAAAAACCGATGAGCCATGACGTGGGCGAAGGTCGCGTAGTGGTTGCCGCGCAGCAAAAGTATGGCGTAGTCATTCAACACGGGACTCAAAACCGAAGTAACGCTTCGATCGCTGGTTTGCACGAAGCCATTCATGCTGGCAAGTTTGGCCGTTTAAAAATCGCTTATGGCTACTGCTGCAAGCCGCGTGGTTCCATCGGCTTCAAACCGGTTACGGAACCACCCGACGTGCTGGATTGGAATCTATGGCGCGGGCCAGCTGATGTTGCACAATTTCATAAGAACTATGTTCATTATGGTTGGCACTGGTTTTGGAATACTGGCAATGGAGACTTGAACAATCAGGGTACTCATCAACTGGATATTGCTCGCTGGGCGATCGACCCAGATCAGACTCATCCGGTGCGAACCATGGCTATCGGTGGTCGATTTAAGTGGGAAGACCAGGGTGAGACTCCCAATACGATGTTTGCTATGGCCGAATATCCCAACGGCCAACAGGTGTTTTTTAATGTTCGCAATGTGAACTACAACGGTTATCAAAAACAGGTCGAAAACGAGTACTATTTTGAAGACGGTGGTCGCATCGTGCGTGGCATGTACTTTGCGAAAGGCAGCTCTGAGGGTGTCCCCGTGGACGTACCGGCTGGCAAGGTTACGCCTGGCGGTAATTGGGGTTCTTTCATCACCGCCTGTCGGGCAGGTGATCCTAAAATGGCCAACGGCAACGCTCTGGATGCTCATTACGGAAGTGTGTTGGGCCACCTGATGAACAATTCCTATCGATTGGGCGAGAAGCTACCTTTTGATGTGAAGTCTGGCCGATTCGGAGATAATGCGGATGCCGCTGAACATTTTGCTACTTTGCATGACATCATGGCTAAAGGAGTTGGCATACCCAGCGACGGGTCCACTTACACGGTGGGTCCAATGCTAACCTTTGATCCCCAGAAGGAAATTCATGTGGGCCAACATGCTGACGCGGCCAACGTTCTGTTGAAAGATATCAATCGAGCCGATTTTCAAGTTCCTGCCGCTGATCAAGTCTAGTTTGCCTGTGCAGCAGATTTAATTGCCTTGGCTGTTGTGGTCGACCGGACTTGCGGGATGGTGGTGCCGAGCGTGGCGCATCGTCAACAGCCCGATGACAGTTAAAATGCCACCCAATATTTGGATCGGTAGAAGCTGTTCCTTCAGCATCAACCAGCCACCTAAGACGGCAACTAGCGTTACAACGTTTTGGTAGATCGAAGCATAAGCGGCACCGACTCGATAGACGCCTGAGTTCCATGTGGCGTAGGCTATGCCTGTTGAAAAGATTCCGCTGTAAGCCATTGCCGCCCAGTAGCTGAATGTTTGCTGGCCGAACAATCCCTCTGGTGATAGTTTCCAGGCTACTAGCCAATGGATGGGTGTCGTCGATAGGGAAGCCATTGCGGCCAGTTGCAATGGTGTCAATACTGTCAAGATATTCTTACTGACGATGGTTGCCCCCGCCCAAGCCAGCGTGGCCAACAATATCCAAGCATTCCCTTGAAAATATTGAGTGCCCAAGCTGACCGGTCCTGCGCCGTTGAGTATGACAACCAAAGTGCCTAGTGCCGTGATAAACAATCCTATCCAGGTCAACTTTGAAAAGCGCTCCTTCAAAATCCAGCTTGTATACACGGCTGTCCACATGGGAAGCGACGCAAAAATCAAGGCCACGTTTCCGGCCGTGGTCATCGAGATTCCTCGGACGTATGTCAACAGATAGATGACTCCGTTTAACAAACTGAACAGCGCGATGCTCGGCCAAGGTACCGGTGATCGAGGCGACCGATTTTGCGGATAGAGCATCGACTCTGCCAGCGCCAACAAGACCAATGTTGTCATAGCCAGCGTTAGTCGTTGAGCGTTGAATACATACGGATTATTACCTGTGATCGCCGCTTTGAACGCGACTATGTTGACACCCCAGATGATCGTGGTAGCTAACAAGATCAGATCTGCTGTCCAGTCGTGTCGTGGTGTACTAGCAGGATTGTGTGGCGATTGTATTTTCAAGACTCGGTTTTCTTGAATACTTTGTTGGGAGCAATCTTCGCTTATTGACTTATTTGGACCAGCTTTACCAACCTCTTTTGGTTGACTGGGTGCGGATAAGCCTGACTTGGTATCGGCTAAGAGTATACACTGACTACTGTGCATGTCATATTGTCGCCGCTAGATACTATGAAATGACCTTGCCATCTAACTTTCCTGCTGTCAACCATCATGTCTGCAAGTCCTTTGTACTTAAGCGTGGCTCTGTTGCCGTCCTTGGCTTCGTCTGGTTCTTTGGCCGAGCACTGCGGTGCTGTGGTCATCGATACTTTGCGTTTCACCACCACAGCGGTTCAGGCTCTATCGGCTGGTGCATTGACTGTGCGCGCGTTTGGAGAAATTGATATGGCGGTAGCTTGGGCTGAACGGTCCAGCGATCCGAAACCGCTTTTGTGCGGTGAACGTCACTGCCGACCTATTGCTGGCTTTCAGTTGGGTAACAGTCCGCTTGAATACATGGTGGAGCGTGTTCAAGGTCATCATTTGGTCTTCACGACGACAAATGGTACTAAGGCGCTTAAGGCTACCAGCTTGCACGTCGATTGCGTTTTAGCGGCTCTGGTCAATCGAGCGACTGTCGCCGAGTATCTGGCCTCTAGTAAATTGTCTTATTGGCAGCTTATCGCCGCCGGAACCGATGGTCATGTGGCTGGTGAGGATACCATTACCGCTGGTGCTATTATTGATCACTTGTTGACTTTTCCAGGAAACCGCTCGATCTTCTTGGATGATTCGGCTTGGCTAGCGCTCGACTGTTGGCGACATGCTGCTGATTCGCCGAAACTGTCTTCCTATTTGATGAAGTATCTGGGGGCAGTCCACCTGATACAGGCTGGATACGAAAAAGATATTTTGTTCGCTTCCAAATTAGATTTCTTACCCGTAGTGCCGCGCCGGTTGGAAATCGATCTGGATCATCACATGTTCCATCGACTTTGCTAGTCTTAGGAATATAATGGTGTTCCTGGCCACTGTACTCGTCTTGAACAAATGATTAGCGACAAAATGGACTTATCTGCACTGCGTGAAGAGTATGCCCATCAAGAGCATGACATAGCCACTACCGCCCTATGTCCCTACGACCAGTTTCAGCGCTGGTTTCAACAGGCTGTGGATGCCCAGTTGACTGAACCCAACGCTATGGTCTTATGCACTGTGAATCAGGAGAATCACCCATCGGTCCGGACTGTTTTGCTGAAGTACTTTGACAAAAAAGGCTTTGTGTTCTTTACAAACTACAGCAGTCGCAAGGCGTCTCATATTGCCAATAATGCCAACGTGAGCGTGCTTTTTCCGTGGTATCCATTGCATAGGCAGGTCGAAATTAGTGGCGTCAGTGAGCGTGTTTCGACCGCTGAATCATTAAAATACTTTGCGTCGCGACCACGTGGCAGCCAATTGGGTGCTTGGGTTTCTCGACAGAGTGAAGTGGTGTCCAGTCGTAGTCTTTTGGAAGCCAAATGGCAGGAACTAAAACGCAAATTTGGTGATGGCGAAATACCCTTGCCTTCTTTTTGGGGTGGTTATCGTATTCGTCCCTGTCGTTTTGAATTTTGGCAGGGTGGTACCAGCCGGCTTCATGATCGCATTGTTTATCAGCCTTCGACTGATAACGTTGCTTGGGATCGGTTGCGTCTGGCTCCGTAGCTATTTTCTTCAGCGTTTGGGCTGCTTCTATCACTAACTGCTAATCAAGTTGGATAGCCTTGGCTGGAGCTATCGGTTACCATCCTATCCCGCAGCGCTTGTAGCCCTCGTTTTAGTAGACCGGCAGCAGCCATTTCTGTCTTGTTCATCTGTAGGGCTATTTCTTTTAGTGAACAGCCTTCTATGTAACGTAGCCGTAACGCCTCCTGCTGTGTATCTGGCAACTCTTGCAGACAACTAGCCAAATAGGCTGAAGCTTCATCTTTCATTAAACGCTGACTGGGCGAACTGGTTTCTGCTGGCGTCAGATCGGTCAGGGCTAGTCCTGAGTCGGCTTGATTGTTGACCTCCCTGCCGGCTGCTCGCTTTTGCGCGTGCAGGTGATTGTGATGAGCTGTTGACACGTTGTTACGCAATATATGTCGTAACCATGCCAATAGTTCCTCAATCTGGCTACCACGAAAAGACTTGAAGTCCCGTTGCGCTTCTAAAAAAGTGACTTGCACTATATCACTTTCATCCACCCGCCCGCGTACTCTCGGGTCCAGGTAACGCTTGGCTAGTACGATCAAATAGGGTCTATAGTACTCTAACAGCAGGCCAAAAGCATCTGACTTTCCTGCTAACGATTCGTCTAACAGTTCTTGATGACGTTGTGTATTCAATAGACTACTTACCTGACTTTAGCTATCCAACGCCATCGGCATGACGACATAGGCATAACCATCATCCGTGGTCATGAGGGCTGAAGCTGTTGAGCTTTGAATATCCAGCACTATTTTCGATTCTGGTTCCAACACTCTCAAGAAATCACTGATAAATCGATGGTCCAGCTTCATTTTGATCGCCTCTCCATCGTACTCTATCGGCATCTCGACGCGGCTTTGTCCTAGGTCTGCTGTCCTGGCTGACAACAACAATGTGCCACCGCCAAACTCCAATTCCAGCCCTCGCGATTCTTGATCGGCTACGATAGCCGCTTGCCTAATGACGTTTAGAAAAGGTCCGACTGTCATGTTGATTTTCACCGAATTTTCTCGGTTTGGCAGCACTTGTCTCCAATTGGGATATCTACCTTCGACTAATCGCGAATAGATCGTGCATCGATTGCTTCTCAGTTGAATATCGTTTCCACGGCTAATTATTTGTACTGCTTCGTCTTTTTCACCAATGGATCTTTCCATCAATGCTAACGATCTGGTGGGAACTATGGTGGTGCTACCTTGTGTCTGATGACCGCCCACTGCCGTACCTTTACCTAACATGCGGGCCATTCGCCTGCCGTCGGTACCTACAGCTATTACTTCCTCGCCGCTTAACTCTAGCAATACACCACCCAAGGCAAAACGAGTGCTATCTGGATCGGTAGCAAAGACAGTCCTTCGGACCATTTCTTTGAACAATCTGGCTGGTATCTCATGATAGCCGGCTTCTTCAAATCCTTTGACTGTTGGGTATTCGTCAGGGTTGATACTAGGCAAATTAAATTCACTGTGCTGTCCCCTGATGACTATACCCTTTTCATCACTTTCGATGACAAGGGTATCATCCGAGTTTTCTTTCAGTATTTGCCCTACTCGGTTGACGTGAAGCAGGGCTTTTCCTGGCATTTGTACATCCACCGATTCTACTTCTATTCTTATACCAGCTTCCATGTCGGTAGCCATTAGCGTCGTCCCGCTTTCGGTAACTTCTATCTTCACATTTTGTAAAGACTCTTTGGGGCTACGTACTTGCACTATGGAACCAGCTAATTGGAAAGCGGTGGCTATTTTTTCCCTATCACAAGTAATCTTCATAAGTCTATTCCACTAACTAGCTGGTTTTTACTTCACTAAAAGATACCCTAAACAGTACTAGTCCTATCGATATAGGTAAGTGTTGTTGTACACCCTGTAGCCAGCTAGGAAAAGTCCTAAGGTACTGTTTACCGCTAGACAAAAGCCAACCAGGTAGGGCTTTCTATCCAATAGTTTAAATAGGTAGTAGTATTAGGAAACCAGATAGGAAAACAGGTTATCCACAAGCAAACGGAAGAACTTAACTACCCTAAGGCTATTGGTTTAGAGACTATAAGCGACAGTTAACTAACAGTGGAAAAAAGGCCAATAATAGGATGAATTTAGTTAGTAGAAAGTTAGTTAGCGCGATAGTCGTGAAAAGGCCAAGGACTGAAGCAAACAAGCGGAAAACCCATAGACAAAAGGCGTCAGTAGACAAACGTTTTATCAACAGATAGGACGGGACGAAAAACACTAAAAATTAAGGGAAAACCGCTAAAGCTAGACCGGCGGCGACGGCTGCAATAAAGCAGCCAAACAGTCGCGGTAGAGACAGGCTAGCTGAGTATCGGTTTCAAGCAAAGCTGAAGTTTTATGATAGGAATGAAGGATAGTGGAATGGTCCCGACCACCGAAATAGGCACCGATCTGAAGTAAGCTAAGCGGCGTCAAGCGTCGAGCCAACAGGATGGCAAGGCCACGAGCGCGAACAACATGGGCTAGTCGAGAACCGCTTCGAAGGTCGACCAGCCTAACGCGATGACAACGAGCAACACATTTAGCGATGGCTGGTAGAGAAGGAGTACGGTCGGCCAGTCGCTGCAACATCAAAGAAATAACCAGAGTTCGGTCAATAGAACCATCTTCAGAACGATGTAAGTGACATATCTTAACAAGAGAAGCAAGATCAGGAGCCGATAGTTTGAAATCAGAGAACGATGATAAAAGAGAAAGAATTTCGTCTAAAGACAATAAAGGGTCGATCTTTGTAACAAGAGCTTCAATCAAAGAAAAAGTAGCGGGTAGATCGGGAACACTAAGCGGCAACGATAGTCCACCAGACAGACGACTAGAAAGGTGTGGTACAATCGACTTGGCGCCGGCTGGCAATATGCTGGAAGTGACAATAACGGGCCGACCGGAAGCGGCTAAGTGGTCAAGCGTTGTTAGCAGCTCAGACTGTAGCGATGATTTAGCAAGAATAGGGTCCAAGTCGTCGATAAGTAACATTTTGCTGGTACGTAGGCGAGTTCGAAATGAAGCCAGATCATCGATCTCTATGGCAGCAGCAAAATCCTTGCACAAAGTATTACCCGTGGAAAAATATAAAGGCCTTTCTTTCAATATGCGAGACCAGCGAAGTGCCAGAGAAATTGACAAAGAAGTTTTTCCAGTAGACTTAGGACCATAAAGAACTATAGGGGAGATGTCTCCTAAATAGGGTAAATTGGCAGGATCGTACAGATAGCGCAAGCCAGCCATATTGGGACCGGCATAATAGGTATCGACCAGCCATCCATCTTGAAGCTGTGGTAAATGGCGGGCAGCAGCCACGGAACGCTCCAAGGCTACACAAAAAACAGCAGGATCAGCAGAGGAATCTGCAGCAGACACGGTGGAAAAAGCTAAATCGAGGCAGAATTGACAAAGCACTATTATAAGCGAATTTACTAAAGATAGGTCGTTGACGGCTAGGCTAGGCTGATGACAATTGAACAACACGCAGTATCAAGCCCACGAAAGTCCAACCATTAGATAGTCCAAAGACGAAAGCGACCGATGTCAACTAGTGTAGCCAGTGAAAAAATTCTTCCTAAGCAAGATCCAGCAGTCTGGACCGCTATAGAAGCAGAAATCCACAGACAGCGCACGGGACTGGAAATGATAGCTAGCGAAAATTATACATCGCGAGCGGTGATGGAGGCGGTAGGAAGCGTCTTAACCAACAAATATGCTGAAGGATACCCTGGCCGAAGGTATTACGGCGGCTGCGAAAATGTGGACACGATCGAGCAATTAGCCATCGATCGGGCTTGTCAGTTGTTTGGTGCCCAGGCAGCCAATGTGCAACCACACAGTGGCTCTCAGGCAAACACGGCCGTTTACGTAGCCTGCTTGAAGCCAGGTGATACCGTCTTGGGACTGGACCTAGCCCAAGGTGGCCACTTAACGCACGGTATGGCACTGAACATTTCAGGCAAACTGTATAACTTTGTACCCTACGGAGTGGATAGCACTCATCACCGGATCGATTTTGATCAGGTAGCAGACCTGGCACGCAAGCACCGTCCGAAACTGATCGTCGCGGGTGCCAGTGCTTATCCAAGAGAGATAGCTCACGTGCGTTTTGCGGAGATAGCCGCCGAGATCGGTGCCCCGCTGATGGTGGATATGGCCCACTACGCCGGATTGGTAGCAGCAGGAGTTCATGATAATCCGGTACCAGTCGCTGATTACGTGACAACAACAACTCACAAGACTCTGCGAGGTCCGCGATCAGGATTAGTATTGTGCAAGAAATCGTTGATCAAATCGATCAACAGCGCGGTATTTCCAGGGTTGCAGGGTGGACCGCTGATGCACGTGGTAGCAGGGAAAGCGGTTTGTTTCGCCGAAGCACAACAAGAGAGCTTCCAAGCTTACGGTCGTGCAGTGATAGAGAATGCAAAAACTCTAGCTGCCGAACTGCTTAGCTGTGGATTAAGACTGATCAGCGGAGGTACCGACAACCACTTGATGCTGGTGGATGTGACCAGCATCGGTTTGGGCGGTAAGCTGGCAGAAGAAGTATTGGATCGATGTGGAATCACGATCAACATGAACATGATCCCTTTTGACACGCGAAAGCCGATGGACCCCAGTGGGATACGGATTGGTACTCCGGCTTTGACAACGCGGGGCATGGGAATTACCGAAATGAAGCAAATCGGACAATGGATCAGTCAAGCGCTAAAATCGGCTGATGATTCGACATTACATGCCAAAATCCGGGAAGATATCAAGGTACTATGCCAAGATTTTCCGGTACCAGCCGACCGAGACTGACAGACAATTTGACCGAGGTAATGGTAGTGAAAAAACCAGCACGAATATTGATCGCAGATGACAACACAGCCAATCGAGAGCTGTTGGAAGCTTATTTAGGCTCGATCGACTGCGAAATAGCCCTAGCCCTTGATGGTGAAGAGACGTTGTCGAAAGTCAAATCTTTTCAACCAGATCTGTTGCTGCTGGATGTGATGATGCCCAAACGAAGCGGCTTTGAAGTTTGTGAACAGCTTAAACGTGACCCAGAAACATCTCGGATCATGATCCTGATGGTCACAGCACTTAATGAACTGGGCGACATCGAACGGGGTGTCAAGGCTGGTACCGATGACTTCTTGTCCAAGCCAGTCAATCGAGTTGAATTGATCAAACGAGTGCAGAATATGATTCGCTTGAAAGACACGACTGACGAACTAGAAAGGCTGCGAAAATACATTCGAGATATGGATGAGCAAAACCAACCATCAGCCGCCAATTGATCACACTCAAGCCGCCAGACCAGTACTCAGCTGCCGCCAACAACTGACCTGGGTTAGTCATGACACACAATGCTTGGTAACAGCGTTGGTCAAGTCACAATTGGATCAATGGTCCAAGGAACATTCATTTACAGTTCAGCAGATCCCCAGCCAAGTAGGCGTGATACCCAAGCAACCCATCAGCTTGGCTGTTTGGGCCGTATGGCAAATCAACCAGCTAGGTCCAATCTGTGCAACGATCTCAGACTGGCGGCACCACCGTCAGCAGCCAACGGTAATTTTGGCCTACATGGCACCCAGCCTTAGTAGACACGGAGCCTTAGTAATCGAAGCGGGGGCAAGTCTTGTCGTGCAGCAGATGCACCAGCTTCAAACGACACTGCAATCTTTGCGAGACAGACTGCCGCTTAGCAATACGAACGGTAGCGGGTTGACTCAGGGATTGGATCATCTGCTACCATGGCAGCAGGCCAGCTCAATTAGCGATCAGGATTATTAGAAGGCGGTTGAGTAAGAATCGGCAGAGGCTGAAAAATGTGGCGGCGACATTGGCTCAGTTGTTCGTAAGTTCTTTGGCTGAAGCACTTCTGTAATTGAGCTTGATCAGGCCAGATATGGGCATCCAGCAGCAATAGGCTAGCATCTGTTAACTTGAGAGCCTTAGCCAATTTCGTCATAGCTCGCCGCTGAAACCAACCAATCGAATGAGCAGAACATAGTTCGCGAAAAAGCAACAACGGATGGTTGCCTGACAATTTGCTCTCTCGCACACGGTAATAGTGGTAGGCAATGACCAACGCGGCGACTACAGCACCCAGAGAAATTACGACCATGGCCAAAGCTGACGAGTCCAGGACCGGCTTATCTCTAATAGCCGAACTCATCGATGTCAAAGGGTGCTGAGCAAACAACGAAAAATTCACTGGAAACATGATAGTAGGGCTCGGAAAAAAGAAACGAACTCAACGAACTGTTAGGAGGCGCTAGGCGCAGGCTTTCGGCGATCGAATCGTCGTTGTGCACGGTTGGCCGCATCGACGATGTCGGTATTAGCGTCTTGACGTAAAACGGGCAGCAAGCCTTCCAAAGAGCTGTCATGGAGCGCGCTCAGAGTGTCGATAACTTGCACACGCACCTCCAGCCGAGGATCGTGGAGCATTTCCAACAACTTGCCATCAACGATATCTGCACACTCCATCCACTCGACCACTTGCAAAGCGGCTATGCGATTCTTTGGTGCCGGATTGTTTAAGTACTCTGATAATGTCTCGGCCAAAGGCGGCTTCAACTTCTTAATCCATTGTGCCATGATTCGGCACAGCCTGGCCGGCCAATGACCAACATGAGAAAAAAGATTATCCAACGTGAAGTCCTGAAGAAATTCAGCTACGGCCGATCGCAGTACGGTTGACGGACCGTGAAGCCAGGAGACCACATCGTTGAGGGCGAGGATTAAGATTTGCTGGTCTGTTGGCAGGAAAGAATCAGCTTGCAGTAATTGAATCAAATGTTCCAAGGAGGGCCGTTTGCACCAAACCAGCAGATCCGCTGACAGTTTGCGAGACTCCAAATTACCGCCCTTGGCTGATTTTACGCTGGTCGACAAGGTCCAGGATAAATCATGACCCGAAGCTGCATACATCAACATCAACCGTCGTTCTACGGATCGTTCTACCTGGATCGATGACCAATCAAAGTTCTTTAGACAAGCCAGTGGAGCAGACAACTGCAGTTGGCATAACAGGCTATCCAGTTGCTCGTCGGTGACCAACTTGGCCATTTCTATGAACAACTCGGGATTGGAATGTTCGTGTATCAGCGTCTGTAAGCTAGGAGGAGTCGAAGGCCGCCAAAAATAGCCCGCCAGCAGTTGAAGGGCAGCCGGTTCGTAGCTGGTCGCCAGTTCGGAAATCATCCTCAGATAAGCCGACTGACTAGGGTCCAGTAGAAGGCCACGTTGAGCGCCATCATCCCAATGAACGGCAGTCAACCAAGCTTTCACCACAACAGATATTTCGCAATGACGCAGCAACTCCCCATGTAGTTTCTTGATCAAAGTTAGTCGTAAAGGAGAGTCCATGTGGCCAGCAACACGGCTGTCGCGGCCCAGGCGTTGGCTAATTGATAACAGACAATAACAGGCCGCGTCATGCAGCGGATGATGACGGCTCAACACATACTCCATCAAGATGTCGATGGAATCGGTGATGTCCAGTTCAGTGATGGCAGCCAAAGCGAATTTTTTGTCACGAATTTCGTCGCTGGCCAACAGCGATCGGGCTGCGTTCACAAAACATCTAGCATTAGAGCGCAGCAAGTCGATGTCAGCACTATCGTACTGATCCCAGTTCAATAATAGCTGCCGAAAACCCTCGGGGTCCTTCCTAGCGATCAAACTATTCAGGCAGCCACGTCTTACCGCATCCGATGGGCTAGACAATCCACGTACCAACAAGCTAGTCGCAGCTTGGTTCGTTGTAGTTTCTAAGACTCTCCAGGTTTTAGGACTGGCGATCTCTAACGTGTTAGCAGTCATGTCGACCGACCTTCCCAGTCAGAATGCTCGGAATATTCAGTAAACAACTATGGCAGATGGCTAATCATCAGGTCGGAGATTCGAAGCAAAACAAGATAGTTAGTCAGGACAAAACCCACAAAACCCCCAAGCTAATCGCTATACTCCGCATAATCGGTAGTTCTTGTGGACAGCGGTCAGGCGGTTTTCAAAGCATCGAAGAGGCACAAAAAGGTGAGTCAAAGGATCGCAGTGCTAGCAAAAGAAAGACTAAATCCAGAAAAATTAAGAAAATCGCGCTGCTCGACTGTAAGGTTTGACCTTCGGCTCCCACTAATAAGAACCACCCGAAAATTTTTTTCATCAGTCTTCGGGCTTGGACCAAAGGTGTCCAGGTAATAGCGCCTAATACATTAGCCGACGCACAACGATTAGGCGGGCGGAAGTGTAGCAGGTTGAGATTTCATTCTCATGTTGGATAAGCCTTGACACCAAACAGCGTATTTTGATAGCAAACGAATATTGATAGCAAACCTAGCAGATGCTATCAGAATTTGGTTCAAATAAAGCTGATCGGTCGAGGAAGACCACAAGGAACGGGTCTCACAGGGATCTAAGTAGCGCGGACGACAAATTTTTGTGAAATAAGCGACATCATCGAAAAAAAGATTCAAGTTTGGCACACTAGTTGCGAATCTTACCACAGATTCCCGCTTGTCAGACATGAACAGTAAGCTGTCGAGCCATGTCTCGAAGTTAAGCGTAGTATGTCAGCGATTCAATCAAAAAGTCGACATCCAAGCGAACAGGGATTGGTTGGAAATAGTATTGGGTTGTAACACAGGAATCCTACAAGGAGGAAAAAGAAATGTTAGTTTTGAGTCGCAAAGAGGGTGAAAAGCTGGTCATCGGTGATAACATCACTTTGGTAGTATCAAGAATCTCGGGCAATCGAGTGACGGTAGGTATCGAAGCTCCAGCAGATGTAAAGATCTATCGTGGCGAGCTAAAGTCGGCTGAGCAGAACAACCAGCCAAAACTCGTGCCACTTAGCCGGGCTGCCACTTTGACAATTGACCTGAATGATCTCCAGGTGTTAGATGTGGAAAAGCAAGCCATGTAGTCGGCGCTTCACAGTCGTTGGCATTTTCTACCCAGTCAGAGTCACCAGGGTTGCAAGCAATCAAGACCCAACCGAAATTGCTAGCAACCCTGAATCTGGTGGAAAAACTAATTATCGCCGACAGCTTAGCGATTTTTTTGGCATTTCACTGGTAGCGGTCTAGCTACTATTCTTTGCAGTCACCAAAGCGTTGACACGTTAGTAACTGCAAGGGAGTGTACCAGATGAACGATCAAGCCAGTGGTCAGCCTGGTTCTCATACAACCGATACCATAACGCAAGAACTCACGCGCCTATACGATCAAGTAAGCAACACCAACTGGAACGAAGCGCTGATCGGTTTATTGAGCAAGGTGCTGATCCCAGCAATACTAGGCATTCTAGCGCTGCTAGCCGCCTACTTCGTATCCAAGCTTATTTCCAAACGAGTAGCCACAGTTCTTTGTTCTAAAATCGACGAAACCCTCGGTAGATTCATTGGCAAGACAGTTTTCTACGGAATCTTGATAACAGCGGGTACGATGATATTGCCCAAGCTGGGCATCCAAGTATCGGGAATCATGGCTATTTTAGCCACAGCAGGTTTTGCGATAGGGCTAGCCTTTCAAGGCACCCTAAGCAACTTTTCAGCAGGTATTCTGTTGTTGGTGTTTCGCCCTTTCAAGGTAGGTGACTCCGTAGTAGTGGCCGGCGTTTCCGGCAAAGTGAACGAGATAGAAATTTTTACGACGACCTTGGATACATCGGATAATCGCCGGCTGATTCTCCCTAATTCGTCAATCGCTGGCACCACGATCGAGAATATTAGCTTTCACGCGCATCGTCGCGTAGATGTGAACGTTTGGGTCGAATACGCTTCAAGCTTAGATGCCACTCGTCAGGCACTGACCGAATGTGTACAGCTTATGTCGGCCTGGATCATTCCCGGAGAGGGCAGGGGTTATCAGATTGTGCTAAACAACTTGGGAACGCACGCGGTAGAATGGTCGATTCGAATGTGGGTCGACCGAGATCGTTTTTCGGCAGCTCGCGAAGCGTTAATTGGCAATGTCAAGGTCGTGCTAGATCGATACCAGATCGGCATTCCGCATCTTCAAACGCAGGTCTCACATGCCGCGACCAAACCAACCGATCTACAGCCAATGCAAGCCACTCACCCACCAGCAATTGCAATCCCAGGAGTCCACACCAGCCATGAGCGACCCGTTCCCTTGCGGCCTCGAATTCGCGGCGAGGGCCAACGTAGGTAAAGAGCGGGGCAGCGGGCCGGATTTACTTGGGAACTTCTAGTTTGGCTTCAGCCGCTTGGACGATAGCTAGCAACGTGGAATCCTCCGGGCTGTAGCTCAAGCCTGTTCTAGCGGTCGCGAGTGCCCTAGCATAATCAGTCTCTTGAAGATGCTTGTCACCTAGTCGTATAAGGACCAGTCGCATCTGTTGATTTAACTGATCCAAGAAGTTCTGGTCATCTTTCAGGATCAAAGCAAGCTCGATCAGCGATGGAATGTCCGCATAAGCATTGAAAACCGCCAAATGCTGTACAGCAGGCCAAAGAGCAGCCGACTTTTGGGGATTAGCCGCACTCCAGGCGGACCAATGGCTAACCGACTTTACCATGAAGCCAAAACGATAATCGGTCAACAACATCGCCAGAATTCGGGCACCGCCGGTCTCGTATCGCCGATACGTTCTTAGTTCGACCAGATCCCAGCGCTGGGCGTCAGGTTGAGCGTCGGGCCGAGCTTTGGAAGACAATTTCGAGAGGATTCCTGGGTCGACAGTAAAGACAGTTGTATCGTGCTTTAGCCCGGTCCACTGAATATTCGTAAACGGATCGGCGCGGAATTGAAATTTTCTGACTTGCCAAGTCACCGGGTTCAGTTCGATGCCTTCCACCCAAGTAGCACGAACATAGAAAATAGCACTACCCATAGCGGCCAGAATCAAAACCAACATTACAACCAGAAAACGAGTGGTAATCCCGGAACGAGCAGTTGGTCGAACTGTAATCTTGGAGCTACTCAAGCCAAGCTGTCCTGATAGTCAGGGGTGAAAGCCAAAACAGTAGTGCGGCACTGGGTCGCAATTGGTAAACTGGTATTCAAGAAGCCGACGCCTGTTTTCCTTATACCAAGTTAAACAAGAAATCGTACTTGCCCACCAACAAATTTTTAGTGAAGGTTGGCTATGCAAAACGGAATAAGACCCTATGGAAGTATTTCTATATCCCCGAAAGTAGGGGTTGTCCTACGTCATAGTACCCAAAAGCGGCAATTTTTGCTTCTGGCTGCCGCCCCCACAAGCCAGTCTACTCCCAAGGACCAACCAGGACCGATCGATGTCCAGCAACGACTCAGGCGCCTGGAGGCAGTTTTATTTTTGTCTCCTCAAGGGATAACTAGTCGTCGCGCAACCGCCTTAGCAGACTTGGCGGACGCCACAGAAGTACGTACACTAATCCGCCAACTGAACCAACTTTATGACAAACAAGGAAAACCTTACCGAGTCGAGGAGGTAGCCGGTGGCCTTGCCATCCTGACTCGGTCACAGTTTGCTCCATGGTTGCGTAAGCTGGCTTATATCCCGGGCGAGGTTCGGCTGGGGCGATCGGCTTTAGAAACTTTGGCCGTAGTCGCCTATCGACAGCCGGTGCTTCGAGCCGATATAGAGGCCATTCGTGGGGTTGGTTGCAGTGAGCAGCTAAAGCAGCTCATGGAAATGGATTTGATCCGCATAGGTGGTCGCAGTGAAGAATTGGGAAGGCCCTACCTTTACGAGACAACCCAACGATTTTTGCAAATGTTTGGATTGCGATCTGCCGATCGCTTACCCCGGGTAGAATGGGATCAACCTGTTTTGCCCAACGAATTGTCATCTGAAGATCTCGCAGCAGAAACGGAAGTTAAGGAGTCTAAAGTGAAAAGAACAAACACAATAACGAAACTCAAAGGTGACCAAGAACTGGACGAACTATTGCTCGGTGCAACTGCTGCTGTAATGCCGCTGTCAGCCATAGATGACGACGATGATGACTTCGACGACGATGATGAAGATGACATGGACGACGACGACGAAGATCTGGATGATTGGGAGGATGAAGAAGAACTGGAAGACTCAGACGAAGAAGATTCAGAAGACGAAGACGCCGATGATCTAGACGACGAAGAAGAGGAATGGGAAGAAGTAGACGATGAAGAGTCAGAGGAAGAAGAAGAATCAGACGACGAAGAAGATGACGATTGGGACGATGACGAAGACGACTGGGATGACGACGATGAAGAGGACGAAGATGATGATTGGGAGTAATCCCGGTTAGCCGCCGTCAAAAAGTGTCGGACCGTTGATCGGCTACAGTCGTAAAATGGCAACTGGAAGGAAGCCAGCGCAGGTGAAGACGCTGGCTTCTTTTTTTCATACATGGGAGATAGATTGATTGCTGACCGGAGTCACCCTGACCTGTTTTCTATTTAGCTACTTGACGGTGTGGATCATCGAGCTGTTTCGTTTTATCCGGCCGTTTAGCTATCGACACGCCATTGCCGTATTCGGCATGCTGGCTGGATTGCTTGCCCACTCAATCTTTTTAGGCAACGAACTTCTGTCCGAACCCTCCACTCGCATGCTCAGCAGTTGGTTTCAGTGGATCGTCCTGGGCGCATGGGGCATGGCAGTGGTTTGTACGATTTTGATCGTTCGCAATCCGGAAAGAAGCATCGGCCTTTTCTTGCTGCCCATGATTCTGGCATTGATCGGTCTAGCCAGCGCGATGAAGGACAGCCAGCCTTTTGCCGCTCAAACGGCCATCGATCTTTGGGGCCAGATTCATGGTGTCAGCCTTTTGCTGGGGACGATGTTTATCTGCCAGGGGTTGGCATTTGGTGTCATGTACTTGCTGCAATCTTATCGCCTGAAGAGCAAGAAACGCTCAGGTCGGTTGTTTCAACTGCCAGCCCTCGAGTTCCTGCGATCCATGAATCGCTTGAATCTGTTCGTATCTGTGGTCGCACTTGGGGTCGGGTTGCTGTCGGGGGTCTTTTTGAATCTCAGCCGTCAGGGGCGTGTTGACTGGCTGAGCAGTGGAGTGTTGGTCAGTTTTGCATTATTTATTTGGGTAGCGGTAGCAGCCATCCTGGAATACAGCTCGAAAGGTTCCCTGGGTGGTCGTCGTAGCGCTTATTTGAGCATTGCCAACTTCGTCTTTCTGTCAGTCGTCCTGCTGCTCGTATTTTTGGCCTCACACGGCCAAGCGGATCAAGAACAGAACAAGGCTGCCGAGCAGAAACCGTCAGCCCAAACATCCACCGACATCCAGCGTCCGGTTGTTGGGGGAGGCAAGTAGCCCATGCACTGGAGCCTAGTGGGTTGGAGTCATCATCATACGCCGATCGAGCTGCGCGAACGACTCAGCTTCTCGCAAGCGCAAGCGAAACAGTTTTTACAAGAGTTGCTACAGCAGTTTCCCGAGATGGAAGCCGTATTGCTGAGTACCTGCAATCGAGTGGAGTTGTACTGTGCCGCTGAGCAGCGAGATCAACTTGCCAGCCAACCGCAACTTGTGCAATATGTGGCCCAGTTTCACCAGCTATCGATGGCCCAGGTGCAGCCACAGGTCAACCTGTTAAGCGATGCTCAGGTCATTGAACATCTATTCAAAGTTGCGGCCAGTTTGGACAGCATGATCCTGGGCGAAGCTCAGATCCAAGCCCAGGTGCGAACGGCCTACGATTGGGCCTGCCAGTTTGATACAGCGGGCACACTGATGCACCGCATTTTCCAACGGGCCACAGCGGTAGCCCGTCGCATTGCCAACGAGACAACCATTCATCGCCGCAGAATCAGCGTCCCCAGCGTGGCTGTCAGCGAGATCGCCACAGAATTTTTTGAAAGCTTTGACGACAAGAAAATTTTGTTGATCGGAGCGGGCGAAATGGGCATGGAAACGCTGCGATATCTCCAGGCCGAGGGAGCCAAGAACCTGAGCATCGTCAACCGCTCCAGCGGACGAGCCAAGGAGGTGGCACAGCAGTACGCAATCAAGTCGCACGCCTGGGAATTGCTGGACCTACATCTGGCCGAAGCCGATTTGGTGGTGTCCACGACCAGTTCGCCAGAAGTGATCGTCTCATTAAGTCGATTCAAACAGATTCGCGCCAGTCGTAATCATGCCGTACTGATCCTGGATTTGGCCGTTCCGCGAGATTTCGATCCACAGATTGCTGATCTGCCGGATACCTATCTCTACTCGGTGGATGACCTGCAACAGGTTTGTGATCGCAACAGAGAAGCCCGTCAAGCAGAATGGCCTCAAGCCATGCAAATCATCCAGCAAGAGACGCAGCGATTTTTGCAAGAGAGCCGACATGCCGGCAGCGGTCCGACGATCAAGAAATTACGAGATCAAGCCGACAGCATCAAGCAGGAAGAACTCAAGCGACTCCTGGATAAACTGAGCGTTCACCAATTAGATCCGCACATCCAGCAAGAACTCAGCTATGCCTTTGATCGACTGGTCAACAAAATTCTGCATCCACCCTTGCAATCACTCCGTGATAACGCCGACAGCACGCACCATGCCTCGTTGCTGGACGCTCTCAAACGACTCTTCCAAATCCATGACTAGCGCCGATCAAGCGTTATTTACTCAACACCTTCGCGAAGTAATACGTGGCAGGCGACGCAACTGGAAGTCAATTGATTAAAGGCCAGATTGGCACCTTCGATGTTACGACGCCGGGCATGTCGCACGAGTTCAGTGGTGGCCATTTCGAAAGTTCGCAGTTGCACTCGATAATCATCACTGCGGCGGCGCACAAAGCCTTCGATGCGCCCCAATTTTCGCATTTGATAGGCCTCCTTTTCCAGCTCTTCAAAATCGGCTTTGGTAAGGTGCTCCAAGAGCGATTTCGAGTATTCCAGCTTTTTGTCCATCCAGAAGCTCATCGGCTGCTCCTGTGAAACTTCGTAAGCGTTCGGCGGGGGCATGAAGTTGGTTGCTGGTATCCTCAGAGGTTTTCTCGAAACCCTGGAGGTTGCCATGTCTGATTCTCGATGTCAATTGTGGGCTGGGCGGATGAAACGCTACCGCGC
>JBIIJD010000002.1:0-188450 GCA_044234105.1 Aureliella sp.
GCACTTTGAAAAAAGTGGAAAGCTGTCATGCTGGCGGATTGGGATTTTAAGCGTCAGGTCTTTTAGGAGGCTACAAATTCGAGTAGATAGCCACGGATAGCAAACTTAGTAGAAAGATTTCTGGTTTAGTTGCGGAACCGCCAAAGGCCGAGCACTAGCTACTGAATGCGGCTGGCACTTTTCTTGAACTAATGGCGATTGTTATTGGGCGCTTCCTGGGATGGCAATGGATCTACAACCGATGGTTTCGAGGCATCCATTTACTAATGATTCTGATCGTGACCGTGGAGTCCTGGCTGGATTTCAAGTGCCCATTAACTACACTGGATGATTGGCTGTGAGCCCAAGCCGGACAGAACGTGACAGAGGGCACTTTTGTCGGACGAATGATGCACGACTTGCTGTTTTACGAAGCTCCGTCGTGGATTTTTACCGTCAGCTATTCAATATTCGCCGTAACCGTGCTTTTTACCATCCTGCTGATTCCTCCAAGATGGCAAAGCCGAGTTCGAGGCAGATAGCCAAATTTGTAAACTTTCACAGGTTGCGCCTAGAGTGTGAGAATCGTTTAGGGTATGTGAAGCAAGCCCTCATCCACGAGAGTGCAGCGTCGTCAAAATAATATGCCAGGCAAGTGGTATTATCGCAAGCATCTTGTGCATGGCAGCAGAAGCGGTTGGAACGGCAAACAAGAGTGTTTTGGTGCCTGTTGATGCTTTCAAGAAGTTTCGGTACTATCGCTTTTGAGGCTCCAATCCAATGGTCAGCTTCTGCCCCAAGGCGTCGGCCAATCGAATGAGAGTTGCGATAGCCGGATTACTTTCCAATAAATTTTCCAAACGACTGATCTGACCGCGACTGATACCGGTTCGTGACTCTATGTCAGCTAAGCAGTTTGGTCACTAGAGTCCGAACAGAAACTCGCCGACGATACCACGCGATCACGCACTCTTGACCTTCACAAGCACGCAGAAAATGGGTCTTATGGGTAGAATACCCAACAATTTGCTCACGGCCGTTAACTGGCTAAACGTCGAAAACATGACGTTTCGCAAAAAAACACAGTAGCGGAGGAGGGATTCGAACCCCCGACACGCGGATTATGATTCCGCTGCTCTAACCGACTGAGCTACTCCGCCAGATTTCGGAACTTCGGCCATCACGACGCGGAGGTCGTTGCCAGCGAGCCCCGATTAAAAGCCAGTTGCCAGTTTTTGACAAGGGCTATTCTGAGGCAAATTGCTGTAAAACTCCTCTTGGCAACCGCCTCTCAAACGACTTTTTGGCACGATTGTGTTGAATGGAACTAACCGGGTTGCCCTGCACGATTCCGCCAGTCAATAAACTGTAGCTGACGATACAGCATTTGAATGCTTTTCGGCTGGTAACCGGCAGCCATAGCAAATCGGATGGGATTTCCAAAAATCGCTTCCAATTCCAGTGGCCGCCTTGCTTGGTAATCCAACAACATGCTGCTGGCGTATGGGACCATATTGCGAGTGTACGTCAACATCTGCTGAACGTGACTTTCAGGCACGGCAACTCCACAGGCTGCCGCACTTTCGGCAACTTCAATCATCAACTCCTCGGCCAATTGACTTGCCGGACCGTGGTTCATCAGAGCTGAAGTGTCTGCGGAAAGGACTACCGAAAGGCCGTTGAAGGGGATATTCCAAGCCAGTTTTTTCCAGCGCACCTCCCATAGATCCTCGGCTGGCTGGACATCGATACCGGCTAGTGAAAAGTCTTGTTTGATTTTCTGCATCCTGTTCGTGATCTGGCCGCGCAGCAGCGAATCATACTCTCCGAACGCGATTCGGCCGTAGTCCAAGTGGCGAACGTGGCCTGGCCCGATCTTGTTGGAACACAGAAAGCAGCAACCGCCCAGCACCTTTTCACCGCCTACCACCTGAGCAGCGGATCGCTCCACGTCCAATCCGTTTTGAAGAACCAATACCATGGTCTTGGGGCCACACAAATGCGGCAATACTTGGCTAAGTTCGTGATTGGAGGTCGTTTTCCAGGCTACCAACACACAATCTACGACAGGCATCGCACGGGCGTCTTGATAGACTGAAACCGAAGGAAGATCAAAATTCCCCCAAACAGATTCCACTCGTAGTCCGTGCTGCTTCAGGTGCTGATAATCGCTTCTGGCCAGAAAATGTACTTGGCAACCGGACTTTGCGAGCAAACCACCGTACAGTCCGCCAACCGCCCCCACACCCAGAACTGCGTATGTCATTTTGGCTTCCGAAGCTTGCAAAATTGAGTCTCCTTAATTATTTCCGTGCAGAATTACCGATTAAGCGGATTTCGTAAAGTTTACCGACTGGGTAGCCGATTCCATTAGGGAACCTGTTAATCCGCTGTTTTGGATTTCCAGGTTCGCAGTTTTCCCAAGGATTATTGCGATCTTGACGACTGGCCTAAGTGCCATTAGACTTCGCCTAACTAAACCGTTGTGAGTCAACGACTTACGACTTGTGCTAACCGGGCGAAGGAGCTTTGTCAAGTGACCAAGAAAGAGATCGTTAGGTCGATTTCCGATAAGACTGGGTTAACACAGCTTCAGATCAAAGAGATCGTACAGTTTACTTTTGAAGGCATTATCGACACGCTGCTCAAAGAGGGCCGTGTCGAACTGAGGAACTTTGGCGTCTTCCAAGTCAAGAGTCGCAAGGCTCGCAAGGCTCGGAACCCCAAGACCGGCCACCAAGTGGAAGTGCCTGAAAAGTTTGTGGTCTCGTTCAAAGCTGGAAAAGAGATGGAGGCTCGAGTTCAAGACCTGGAAGAGTTGGCAATGGATCGCGCCCGCTCGACTGACGACCAAGTCTTGGATTCAAGCGACTTGGACGACTCGGATTCAACTTTGGATTCAAGCGTCAAATAAGACACACGCTGATCGAATGAGTTTTTGATTGGCGGGTTTGAGACGAAACTGTTCACGGAGGAACACGATGCGACGCTGGTTACTATCTGCTTTGCTTGTTAGCTGCCTTTTCTCGACCGGGTGCGTCCTGCCTATCTATTCGGCTCTGCCACAGCGGCGAGCCGAGCAGCTTGTTTACACATCCGAGAACATGCGTCTGTTGATCCAAGAGTGGGAACGATTCTGGTTCATGGACCAGCCCGACCACATGACGCCCTACCGCGTTCACGGCGGCGTAATCTAACGGCACTCGGACTCGAAATAGCCCTCACATCCTCAGCCAAAGGCTGTCAGGACCCTGTTCATGCTAGTCAGCCGGATGCTTAAGCTTCGGCTGTGCAATCTTCAGCCCACCTAATAGGCTGATCGCTGGACTTTCTGTTCCACGGGAAGCACCGTCTCAAGGGCAGTTTGACGATTCTGCGCAATAGTTTCGCCGTGACATCTTCCGGTCGAGTACATTCGTACTGAAAAGCACCGCGCGACAATCAATCGCAGAGTAGACTACAGCAGCAGCTTCCGTTGCTGTTCTGTCATCGTCTATTCCACCGCCAACTTGTTCGGTGCTGGCACTCTTGCTACAGGTGTTGTAGCTTACTTAAAACTATCGCGAAGAACAAAATGTATCCACGGTTCATGCCTTACAGCTTCTATGGCTTGCTGATGGTTGTGGTCATCATGCCAAGTCCACAAATTTGCGCTGGCGATCATGCCTTGTTCCCATGGGGCAAGCGTCACCAGGCCGCTCCAATTGATCCGGCAACCCTGCCGCTATACCACACTCTAACCAAAGCACCCCTTCAAGAACAGCATCATGCTCCAACACCTCCGGTAGCCCTGCAACCTCTGCCAGAGAAACGATCGTATGCATACGGCTGGTTTGGCAGTAACCCATCACCAACCTGGGGCAGGCACTTCGGCTCCTCTAAGGGTTACACTCAGTGGACGCAGCGATAGGGCAGGCTGTAGGGTGGGACCAGCGAGCCGATACAACAAGAGGGTCTCAAGCATCCCATTGGTCGTTGGATGCCCGGGAAACTTGGAACACACGATGATGTCGGATCGCGCCGGCCCACCACCATCGCTTCCCTCTGTTTCCTCCGTTACCTTCTGTTCAATTCCTTGTCTGTCCCCGCTGCGACTGGTTATGATAGCGGTTTTCAAGCGTTGTGTGATTGTGATATTCAGTTTCGATGGCGAAATTGTTGGCTGATCAAATTAGGTTGCAGGAACATGCGAACACTTCTTATTATTGGATTTCTAAGCGGCCTAACGATCCTATCGGTCGAAAGGCATGCGGTGGCGGAAAACAGTTCTGAAGTGGACGTCACTCACATTAAAATCTACTACCAGCCAGGGCGATTTGGAGGCTGGCCTGCCAATCATGGCATCTGGTCTTGGGGCAATGAAATCCTGGTCGGCTATTCGAGAGGCTTTTACAAGGATTTGGGTGCCGAGCGACATAACATCGATCGGGATAGACCCGAAGAGCATTGGCTGGCTCGCAGCATGGACGGCGGTCAAACTTGGAGCCACGAACATCCGATGGAAAAAGGACAGATGATTCCATACGGCGACGGTTTGCATGGAACCGAGACACCTGGAGTCGCCATTCCTGCGCTGGAGGATTGTCCAGGCGGAATCGATTTTTCGCATCCTGATTTTGCCTGGGCGGCTAAGAAGTCTAGCGTCCATGCCGGACAGTCGCGATTTTATTACTCGACCAATCGAGGCAAAGATTGGTCGGGGCCTTATAAGCTTCCCAATTTTGGAACTGCCGGTACCGCCGCTAGAACCGATTACTTAATTGATGGACCGCACCAGATGACCATCTTCCTGACTGCGGCCAAGCCGGATGGGCGCGAAGGTCGTCCATTGGCAGCTCGCACTACCGACGGTGGCAAGTCGTGGCAGTTTCTTTCTTGGATTATCGAATCCCCCGAGGGCTTTGCGATCATGCCAGCAACAGTGCGGTTGTCTAATACGGAGCTGCTGACCATCGTTCGACGACGAACAACGGAGAATCGATGGAATGCCGCATACCGTTCGTTGGACAACGGACTAACTTGGCAGTTCGCTGGAGATCCCGTAACCAATCTGGGCGAAGGCAATCCACCTGCATTAATTCAACTAGCCGATGGAAGACTGTGCTATGCCTACGGCTATCGAGCGCCACCCTACAAGATTTGTGCAAAATTGAGCGATGATCGAGGGCATAGCTGGGGACCAGAAATAGTGCTTCGCAGTGACGGAGCTAATCGCGATATCGGTTATCCTCGATTAGCTCAGCGGCCAGATGGAAAAGTAGTAGTGGTTTATTACTTCAACGATCTGGTAACAGGTCCTGAGCGTTATATCGCGGCTTCGATCTGGAAACCTGAATCACCGTGATGAAATCGGATCGGCGGGCGGATCGATCCGCGACATTGTCGGAGCCTAAACGTTTGTCTTAAGTACCCGACTGGCCTTGCTTTTCCGCAGGTATCTTCTGCAACATAGCGACGAAGGCATCCATGGTTTGAACTCTGTTCTTTGGATCGGGCTGAATACTGTGCATGATCAGCGCTGCAAGATTTTTGTCCAGATCGGGGCGATACTCAAGAAGGTCGCGCGGTGCGGACGTGTCGTGACTGAGTGCCGCCATGCCGCTGGTCTCTCCGGCGGGCCACGGGAAATCTAGCGCCAGCAGTTGATAAGCGGAAACACCCAGAGCAAAAATATCCAACCGCTGATCGGTGGATCGTCGTCGCACGATCTCGGGGGCCATATACAAGGGTGTACCGGTACGGTTTCCCGGCTTCATGAAAGCCTCGGTCGCCGGTACGGTCAGTCCAAAGTCGATCAACTTGACCAAGTTCAAATCCGGCGAACAGATGAAGTTTCGCGGGCAGATATCACGGTGGATAAACCCCTTCTGATGAACGTATCGCAAGGCTTCTGCCATTTGACGAATCATGGACAGCCGCTTGTTTTTTAGCCGATCCAGGTCCTTTTGTTGAATCAACGTGTTCAGACCAGGGCCGTCAATGAATTCCATCACCAGGTAGGGTTCGTTCTTTGTCGTACGACCGTACTCAAGCGTCTTGATGATATTGGGATGATCCATGACCGATGCAATTTCACCTTCGGTCGGCTTGTCCATGCCTTTGAAGCGACTCTCAAAAAAGGCAAACTTTTCGAGATCACAAAGCTTCAAACCGACGATCTTACCGGTCTCGCGATCACGAGCCGCATAGAATTTGCTCATCGTTCCGCTGACAGCGGTCTTAAGCCTTTCGAAGCGCGAGTCGATATCGACTCGCGATCGAGCCTTAACGATGCCATCGGTGGTCTGAGCGTTTTTCTTGCAACCAAAACCAAGTAAGTCAAACAGCCCCATGGCCCAGCCGTTATATGCGGGAATAGAACCAAGCCTTGACTACCAATCGTACCGGTAGCCATCGTGAACATCACAGAGTTCATTCTACACAGCCAAACAATAAGGGGCTGCATCTAGATCTAAGAAATTTGGATTTGGACTAGCTGAATCGCTTTAAACCGAAACGCTTGCACACGCAGAATTCCCCTTAGCGGCTCAATCCGCATAACCGGCCCGCTTCGACCAGGCTACTTACCGCAGTAGTCGATGGCTCGGGCTATCTCGTTCTTCAGACGCGACCTTTCCACGATGCGATCGATAAAGCCGTGTGTCAGCAGAAACTCACTTGTCTGAAACCCTGCCGGCAGTTCGATTTTGATGGTAGCCTTGATGGTACGTGGTCCAGCAAACCCGATTAGAGCTCTAGGCTCGGCAAAGATCAAATCACCCAACGAGGCGAAACTGGCGGCCACACCTCCCATCGTAGGATTAGTCAAAACGGAAATGAACAGTCCACCAGACTCGTGAAATCGCGAAAGGGCTGCCGATACCTTGGCCATCTGCATCAGAGACAAGATCCCTTCGTGCATCCTTGCTCCGCCTCCAGAACCGCTGATCACGATCAGGGGCAGCTTCTGTGTCGTAGCTCGCTCAACCAGTCGCGTTAACCGCTCTCCAACGACCGATCCCATACTGCCCATGATGAATGCCGAATCGGTCACTCCAATGGCTACGCGACGTGCGCGAATCATGCCAGTGCCGGTCAGCGAAGCATCGGTCAGGCCGGTGCGTTTTTGCTCGGCTACCAGCCGATCGCAATAACGCTGCGAATCCTGAAAGGTAAGCGGGTCCGTGGGACGCAACTGGGCATCCCACTCGTCGAACGTTCCAGCGTCCAGGACTTGAGCAATACGCTGAGGTGCCGAGACATAAAAATGGTAGCTGCACTTGGGGCAGACGTTTTGTAACCTCTCCGATTCCTTGCGATAAATGGTGGCTCCGCATCCTGGGCACTTCATCCACAATCCATCGGGCACTGGACGCTTTATGCTTCCGGTCATCGCATTACCTACTGACACCACGGGGTTGGACATGGTTACCACCTATCCTTGGTTGATTAAGCTGGATTCAATTCGTACTGAATCGGTGAAGGTTCCAATCGCAAAATATCAAAGGTCCCACCATCTCGCTCCAACTTCCAGATATCCTGAAATTGACGTCCTTGCAGACTGCACTGAACGATGGAAGCCAGTGGATCTGGCAGTAGGAAAGCGATTCGTCCACCCACATGCTTGTTCAATATTTTGTCGATCGTTGGCTGCACGCGTTGAATGGCTTCTGCCACTGTCTCGCCGCCTGGCGGACAGACATGAACGGGATCATCTTGGAACTGACGATAGTAGGTTGGCTGAAGCCGCTTGACTTCGGACAACAACTTCCCTTGCCAAAGACCATGATCCAAGTTGCGAAGGCAATCCAGAGATCGCTGACGACAAAAATTGCGCTCGGCAATTTGTTCAGCCGAAGCCTGAGCCGACGTACAGGGTGCCACATATAGGCAATCCAACTTGACGGTTTGAAGCGCCACGGATAATCGCTCGGCCTGCTGAACGCCTGCGGGTGAAAGTGGAATATCTAAAGAGCCTTTAATTCGCCCGGCATCATCAAACGTTGTGGCACCAGGTCGAACAATTAAAACTTCGGTCATATAATCCTGCAAAAAACGGGTAGTGTCACCGATCCATGGCACCGATCAGCCGCTGAACGGCCGATCGATAATCTTCTTGCCCGAAAATAGCGGAGCCAACGACCAACAACTGAGCCCCTGCGCGGGTACATTCAGCAATGGTCTTCAGATTAACTCCACCATCCACTTCCAGCAGCAACTCAGGATGTGTCTCTTGTACACTCCGCAGCTTCTCAAGTGCAACGGGATTAAACGCTTGGCCTCCAAACCCGGCGTCAACGCTCATAATTAGTAGCAAATCACAATGATCTAGGCAATCATCCACCACAGTCAAAGGCGTCCCAGGATTGATGGCCAAACCAGCCAAAACCCCCTGAGATCGAATTCGCTGCAACAATGGAGCGGCATCCGCCGATATCTCTGCGTGAACCGTCAGGCAGTCCGCACCCGCATCGACAAATTGCGTGATGTAGTCGCCAGGATTGGACATCATCAAGTGGACATCCAGCGGCAGGTGGGAATAGCGGCGAACGGCCTGAACGATAGGCATGCCATAAGTAAAATTGGGCACGAAATGGCCATCCATCACATCCAGGTGCAATGCCTGAATGCCGACCTGTTCCAATGTCTCAATTTCCCGTTGAAGATTGCCAAAGTCGCACTGGAGAAGACTGGGCAGAATCTTTGGTTCGGCCTCAGCTAGTTCGCGCAGACCTGGACTTCGATAAGTGGTTTGCATCAGACCAATCATCATCGACCAGCCCAAAAACACAAGTCCCACTTGAAGGGGGCAGGGCGACAACCAGCGAAATGCCATACCTAGCTTTCAAAGATTGCTTTGCAAGTATTCTTCGGCAGTACGATTGTCAACAACGGGTTACGCTGCTCCCAAAAAAGGCGGAAATTTATTGAAACTCGCCAAGGCAATTTAAGACGCCACAAAAAAGCAAGTTGAGGCGGCTGAAATTGCGATGCCCGCTTGACCTGCCGTAGTGTCTCTAAGTCTATGAGGAAACTGGGCACTGTCGCCAATTGATTACACCACAAAGGCGTGTTATCTTACCTACTCAGCAGTCCAGTTCCTTTTACAATTCAGAGCCTGCGGATAAGATCTATACCCGGAAGACTTGGGGTGTGGCCTTCAGCAGTGAACCTGTACAGTGCCATTTACAGTTGTTGGAAGTAACATAGCTGCTGCCCAAAAAGTTAATGTTGTAAGTCGTTTGTATTTCTGCTTCGCATGCGGGTGATTTTGCGGTCCTTGGCGGCCTTCCTGCAGCAGGCACTATCCAGTGTCCCTTTTTTGAATGGAAAGTAGGTTGTATGTCTTCTGAACCCAAGTATAAGCTGGAATATGTTTGGCTGGATGGATATTTGCCAGAGCCCAATTTGCGCAGCAAGACCAAGATCGTTAGCAAAGCTCCGCAAAGTGTTGCCGATTGCCCATTGTGGGGATTCGACGGCAGTTCGACTCAACAGGCCGAAGGCCACGATTCAGACTGCGTGCTCAAGCCAGTCGCTCTGTATCCTGACAGCACTCGTCGCAATGGCTTCCTGGTTATGTGTGAAGTCCATTTACCCAAAGACAAAGGTCCTCACCCATCCAATTTCCGCGCCACAGTGGCCGACGACGACGGAGGATTGTGGGTGGGCTTCGAACAAGAATATTTCCTATTCAAGGACGGCAAACCTCTCGGATTCCCAGAATCCGGCTATCCTGCACCTCAAGGCCCCTACTATACCGGTGTAGGTTACAAGAACGTTGGCTGCATCGCACGTAAGATCGTTGAAGAACATATCGACATCTGCCATGATGCGGGCATCGAACTGGAAGGCATCAACGCAGAAGTAGCCAAGGGCCAGTGGGAATTCCAGATTTTTGCCAAGGGAGCCAAGAAGGCTGCCGACGACATGTGGATCGCTCGATACCTTTTACTGCGACACTGCGAGCAGTACGGCGTTGACGTGGAATGGCATTGCAAGCCGATCCGAGGCGATTGGAACGGCTCTGGCATGCACACCAACTTCTCGACTGATCTACTGCGTGACAAAGGCGGCAAAGCCTACTTCGAGAAGCTGATGGCTGCGTTTGATAAGTACAAGGACGAACACATCGCCGCGTATGGCCCTGACAACCATTTGCGACTAACCGGTTTGCACGAAACTCAGTCGATCGACAAATTCAACTTCGGCGTTGCCAATCGTGGCGCATCAATCCGCATACCACACTCATTTGTTGCCGGTGATGCCTATCGAGGATACTTGGAAGATCGTCGTCCGAACTCCCAAGCCGATCCGTACAAGATTTTGGCTAGATTGCTCAAGACGATCAGTGACGTTAAAGCATAAAGCGATTGAAAGCTGGCTGCTTGGAGCTTATCCAGCCTAGGTAGCCCGGTCGTTAGTCGTTACAATACAGAACGTCGTTCCGCCGCGTGCGGAACGGCGTTTTTTGTTTTGAAAAAAGGACACTTCTTGCCGATCGCAACCATCGATGATTGAAAATCATTCTCGTACTCAGTGAAACGGTACTCGTACTCGAAATTCCATTCGGATCGAGTCTGAGCACGAGTATCGACGATCAGCGAGAAGTGTCGAAGAGTCTCCTTTTTTGACAGCATTACATCATGCAGGAAGCCAAGAATACTCAACGAGCCCTTGTGCGCATTGGCTTTGACGGCACAGTACACAAGTTGTTCCGTGGACCGGATGCCGACACTCGGTGCGCTAACGAGGCGAGAGTTTTGCGATACCTGGAAAGCCGGCGATGCCCGTTTGTGCCTCGACTGCTGTCTGCCGATATGGAATCGCTGGAAATCGTTACTACGAATTGCGGTGCAAGAGTCCAGTTCATTACCGATGCCAAAGTAGTCGAGATCTTTGCGGAATTAGAAAAGTTCGGGGTTAGGCATGACGACCCGTTTTTGCGCAATATCACATACCGCGCTCAAGATGGTCGCTTTTGTGTGATCGATTTTGAGTTCGCACAAATTATCGATCAGGAAGCTGAGCCGAATGCTGCCAGCGATCAGTCCCCAGCAAATATCGCTCATCGATTGGCTTGGTCAGGAGTTACCGATGTCGGAAAATTCCGACCCAACAACGAAGATCACTTCTTGGCGATGCTGCTGGATCAACAGGGCATTCGCTATCTTGGAAAGACGGGCGAGGCTTCGCTGGAAGCTTGCGATTTCATCTTTGCGGTCAGCGATGGAATGGGAGGTGCCAGATCCGGCGAGTTTGCCAGCCGCATCGCAGTCGAAAAAATCACGCTACAATTGCCCAAACAATTCGGCTTGGTAGAAGAGCGATTTTCTGCATACAGTCACGAGATCATCAGCGAACTATTCACCAGCATTCACGCGGACATGCTGAAGTTGGGGCGATTCGATATCAATTGCCTGGACATGGGAGCGACGTTGACGCTAGCCTGGTTCCGACGTGGCCGAGTCTATTTTGGGCATATCGGCGATAGTCGACTTTACTACCTGCCAGCCGGTGGATCGATGGAGCAGATTACCGAGGATCATTCGCATGTGGGATGGCTGAGACGAACAGGGCAAATCAACGAGCGTCAACAGCGCACGCATCCCCGCAAAAACGTTTTGGCACAAGCTCTAGGTGCCGGCCATCGATATCTGAATCCTCAAATGGGTTCTTTTACCTATCAACCCGGCGATCAGTTTGTGCTTTGTAGCGATGGAGTCACCGACGGATTGTGGGACCACGCCATCCAGGACATTGTTCGCCAACCGACAGAAGGCGACAACCGGTCCACCGCCGAGCGATTGGTGGCTTCGGCCGTGTCCGAATCGGGTCGTGATAACGCTACGGCAGTGGTCGTTTCCGCACTTTAGTTGCCAAGTCCCAGAAGATCGGTACTGCCTACGACTTTTATGGCTAAGCTGCTACCGAAAGTAGGATCGATTGCTACAATTCTAGAAGTCTGCTTCCACCTTTGATTCTGACTGTGGCAACGGGTTCCCATACGTGAACTTATTGAAGCTTTATAGCATTACTCTAGTTGTCCTGTGCCTATTAAGCGCCAGTACCGCGCAGGCTCAGCAGCCATTCAGGCTAACTGCCGCTGTCTTATTAGCCTTTGCAGCTCCACAGGCCGACCAGCCTGCGACAACTGGGAGCCCGAAGCAGGACGATACGACAACTCAGAAAATCCCATCATCCTCAACACAACACTCTTCAACGGGCAGCGGGACATCTCTAGCTGGGGACGGAGCAAACGGCGCGGATGATTCAGCCTCTTCTGATAAACAAGCGGGCGCTTCCGTGGAACTCTTTCGCACCTTTATGTTGCTGGGGGTAATCCTGGTGACTCTGGCGGTTGCTTCGATCGTGGGAGTGTTCCTGCGCAGGCAACCTCCGGAGCTGATCAATCCTGCGTTGATCGCTCGCTTTAGTCAGCGAGTGAACACGTGGTGGCTGATGGCAGCGGTACTGACCTTCAGCATTACGCTGCACGCGATTGGAACCATCGTTTTGTTCGCGCTGGTCTCGTTCTGGGCGCTTCGAGAATTCATCACGATGGCCCCGACCCGTCGTGGCGACCATCGGGCCCTTTTCTGGGCGCTGATCGTCTTCACGCCGCTGCAATATGTCCTGATTGGGCTGGAGCAATTAGGGTGGTTGAAATCGATCGACCATTACGGGGTCTACAGCATCATGATTCCCGTGTACGCATCGATTTTTGTGCCTGCTAGAATCGCACTCTCTGGTGACCACAAGAGATTTCTGGAACGCTCCGCACAGATCACCTCGGGATTATTGATATGCGTTTATGCGCTCAGCCATGCACCGGCGCTGATCAATCTGAAGCTTGTCAGTAGCGACGGATCGGCCTGGCAAGGCAGTCCCATCGGGCTATTTTTCTTCTTCGTCCTGCTTTCTCAGCTTAGCGAACTACTGCAATGGACCTGGGGGCAAGTGTTTGGAAGGCGATTGATTGCTGAGGAGATCAGTACCAGTCGTACATGGGAAGGCTTTTATTTAGGAACGCTGTCACTGGGGCTCATTGGAGCGGCATTGTGGTGGGTGACGCCATTTACGATTTGGGAAGCGGCTTGCATTTCTATGATCGTCGGTGTCATGGGGATGTTTGGCAGCATGACGATGAGCGCCATCAAGCGCGACCGTGGAGTGACCGACTATGGTTCGCTGGTGGTTGGCCACGCAGGCGTGCTGGATCGCATCGATACACTCTGTTTTTCAGCACCCGTCTTCTATCATTTGACCCGATTTTTCTTTACACAGTAAACCATTCTCTCGCAGCAATCCTGAGTCGATCGGCTCACTTAACCTCATCCAACAAGGCAGCGACTATGGCCGATACCATTTTTGGAAAAATCATTCGCAAAGAAATTCCAGCAAGAATCGTTCATGAGGACGATTTGTGCCTAGCTTTCCACGACGTCTCACCGCAAGCTCCCACTCACGTTTTGGTCATCCCCAAGAAGCCGATCGATTCACTTGAGCAGCTTGAATCGGAAGATGCCGCTCTGCTAGGACACCTGTGGCTTGTGATCAAGAAGGTGGCGGGACAATTAAGTCTTTCCGAATCCGGCTACCGAGTTGTGGTCAATTGTGGCAGAGATGGGGGCCAGTCGGTTGATCATCTTCATTTTCATATCCTAGGTGGCCGTCGATTGAGTTGGCCACCAGGGTAGAAGCCTATCCTAAGACTATCGCCCCCTCACCAACCCTCTCCTCCGAAGCGGTGGAGAGGGTTCTGAGATAGGCTCCATATAGAACCGAGTGATTTCAATGAGCAAACAAGTTAATCCAGTTGCCTTAGGCTTAGATTTTGGAACCGAAAGCGTCCGCGCGATCTTAATCGACTCGGCTGGCCGACAGCTCGGGACGGGGACACACAACTACAAACATGGACAGATCACCGATTTTCTACCGTCCAGTGGACAGAAGTTACCAGAGCACTACGCGCTTCAGTCGCCTGCCGATTGGCTGGATTCCGCAGCCGTTGCAGTCCAATCTGCACTAGCCGACAGTTCCATTCCTGCTGAACGTATCGTCGGTATTGGAGTCGATTTTACAAGTTGCACGATGCTACCAACTCTGCTGGATGGAACACCGTTATGTCAACTTGATCAGTTTGCCAAAACACCCTTGGCTTGGCCGAAGCTATGGAAACACCACGGAGCGTTGAGCCAGACGGCTCGCATGAACGACGTGGCTACAGAGCGAAACGAGGCATTTCTGAACCGGTACGGAGGAGTGATCGGACTGGAGTGGTTTTTCCCTAAGCTACTTGAAACGCTCGAAATGGCTCCTCAGGTTGCCGATGCAGCACAAGTTTGGGTCGAAGCGGGAGATTGGCTCGTTTGGCAATTGACTGGCGTTTCGGCAGACCAGATGTCGCGTTCGACTTGTCAAGCCGGATACAAAGCGCTGTGGTCTCCGCAAGAGGGATACGCAAACCAGCAGTACCTTACGGCCGTGCATCCCAAGCTGGCTCATGCCGCTGCGCACTGCATGCCGGGACGCTTGATGTCGCCAGGGCAACTTGCCGGGAGACTGAGTGAACCGATGGCAAAATTGCTTGGACTCAAATCCGGCATTGCTATATCAACAGCGATCATCGACGCGCATTCCGCAGTTCCCGGCGTTGGAGTTGCCGATGCGGGGACACTGGTCATGGTTCTGGGTACCAGCAGTTGTCACATGCTGAACAGCACTCAGAACCGGCCGATTTCAGGCATCGCAGGCCTGGTGGACGGCGGAATCTTGCCCGGTCTGTTTGGCTACGAAACGGGGCAGGCCGCAGTGGGCGACGCATTCGCTTGGCTGATCAACCTATTGAATCAGCCGGATTTTGATCAAATCACTCGGCAAGCTCAGCAGTTACCACCCGGCAGTGATGGCGTGATGTGCATGGACTGGATGAATGGATGTCGTACACCGCTGATGGACGGATCTCTCAAGGGAGCGTTTGTCGGGCTGACATTGGGCACTTCTTCTGCCCATCTTTATCGGGCGCTGCTAGAAGGTTCCGCTTTTGGCCTGCGATGGATCGTGGAGCTGTTAAGAGACGGCGGAGTGCCCGTGGAGCGGTTTGTGGCCACTGGAGGATTGCCGCACCACAATCCAGCTCTGATACAAATTTATGCAAACGTCCTTGGATGTGATATCGAAGTGCATCCAAGTCGCCATGCGTGTGCTGTTGGAGCAGCCGTGCTGGGTATGATTGCAGCAGGACAAGACAAAAGCGGCTTTTCCGATGTTACCTCCGCTGCTCAGGCCATGGCCGCCGCACCCGCCGATCAATTGCTGTTGGTCCTGTGCGATAGAAGCCAAGCACGAGCTTATGACGGATTGTATGCGCGCTACCGACAACTCGCGCAATCACTACAAGCCCTAAACCATTAGATGTCAAACAACTGTTGGCTGGTTGTGGCATCAAGTAAAATTGCTTTTCCTGCATAGATCTTTTTTTAGGAGAATGTTATGAGCGGACCAGTTTATTTGATCGCTTCGGGTGACCTACGAGAATCGGCTAATCGCGTTTGCTGGGAAGCTCAGCAGCAAATGGAATCTCAGTTAACGTCGGCCATCAACGCTCATGGTTATCAAGTCCAGCGCGCTCATGCGTACGATCCCAAACGAGGCCATGGCTTTTTGGCATCACAGCGCGAAGGCATCGAAGTCTTCCGCAAACTGGACCCTACATGTCCATTGATCATTGCCGAAGCGGTGTGGCAATACTCACACCACGTTCTTGCCGGCTTGACGACACATCGCGGACCTATCTTGACTGTGGCCAATTGGTCAGGTCAATGGCCAGGATTGGTGGGAATGCTGAATCTCAATGGTTCGTTGACCAAAGCGGGAGTGCAGTACTCGTCGTTGTGGAGCGAGACATTCCAGGATCAGTGGTTCGTCGATCAACTAGCGCAGTGGTTGCGTGACGGCCAGGTCGAACATGATTCCGCTCACGTTAAGCCATTCTCACCAAGCGACACTGACGCGAGATCGCGCGAAGTTGGTGTGCACATCGCCCAAAACCTGCTGAAAAACAAAGCCATCATGGGTGTGTTTGACGAAGGCTGCATGGGCATGTTCAACGCCATCATCCCCGACGAGCTACTGAACAAGGTGGGCGTATTCAAAGAGCGACTTAGCCAATCAGCGTTGTATTACGAGGCTCAGCAGGTAACTCGCAGCGAAGCCGGGGCAGTCAGAAACTGGCTGGATCGATCCGGGATGAAGTTCCACACCGGCCCCAACCACGAAACCGATTTGACCGATGCACAAATTCTGGATCAGTGCAAGACATACATTGCAGCGGTCAGAATTGCCGATGATTTTGGCTGCGACTGCATTGGCATCCAGTATCAACAAGGACTGAAAGATCTGTTGCCAGCAAGCGATTTGGTTGAAGGCATGTTGAATGACAGTTGTCGACCGCCCGTACGTTCCCGTGATGGCAGCCGTGAACTCTATGCCGGCAGACCTCTAACGCACTTCAACGAGGTTGACGAGTGTGCAGGACTGGACGGCCTGCTGATTCAGCGAATTCACTCGGCCTTGGGCCAGCCTGTCGAAAACACGCTGCACGATTTGCGCTGGTCGGACCGCGACCAGACCGGCACGACCGATGCTGAAGTTTGGGTTCTGGAAATCAGCGGAGCAGTGCCTGCGAGCCATTTTGCTCGCGGCTGGGCCGACGCAGAAGGATTCCGGCAACCTGCCATGTATTTCCCATCGGGAGGCAGCACCATTCGCGGAATCAGCAAGCCAGGCGAAGTCGTTTGGTCTCGAATCTACATTGAGGACCAGCGGTTAAAGATGGACCTAGGCCGATTGTCTGCCATTGCGATGCCTGAAGCAGAAACCGAGCGTCGCTGGAACAGCACCACGAGTCAGTGGCCTATCATGCACGCTGTGTTGCATGGAGTCACGCGCAACCAAATGATGGCCAAACACAAAGCCAATCACATTCAAGTCGCATACGCCCATTCCGCCGCAGAAGCTAAAACCGCGCTACAAGCCCGCGCCATGGCCGCTCATGAACTGGGCATCCAAGTCTTCCTATGCGGCGACTGCGATAACTAACCAACCTGCATTGGCTGATGGTTGTAACCTTCAATTATGCCCGTGACAAGAAATCGCCGGTTTCGGTACTGACTTTGATCTTCTCGCCCTCTTTGATGTATTCGGGCACATGAACCGTCAAGCCGGTCTCGAGCAATGCTGGTTTGGTCCGAGCCGTTGCCGAGTTACCTCGAACCGCTGGATCGCACTGGCTGATGGTCAATTCGGCTGAGCTTGGCAACTGAATGCCAACACATTCATCCTGATAAATGAGCGCATAGACGCTTTCCATTTCTTCTGTCAGGTAGTTCATCTGCTCCGTTACTTCCTGCAGCTTGATGGAGTACTGGTTATAGTCCTCTTGATCCATCAAATGCACCTCGTCCGCGTCTTTGTACATGAGCTTCACCGGTCGCTTACGGAAATCGGCCTCAGCCATGTTGTCAGTGCCTTTCAGCGTCAAATCGACCTTCTGTTTGGTCAGCAAATTACGCGCTCGGAACTTGTACAAAGTTGCGGCACCGCGAGCGCTGGGCGACTGAACAGAAACGCCTTCGATGATGATCGGATCTCCATTGTCGCTAACTACTACGGCACCTGGCTTCATTTCTTTGGCTTGCATATTTCTTCGGTTTTTATTTTTGAGTTTTAGTGAGTGAAAAACGGAAATAACGGTCTGAATTCTAGTTAGAACTGCAGCTTGTCATCGGCGGCATCTTTGCGCTGGCCTTCGGCGGCCTGCTGCCGCTGGTCCACCACCTGCTGATAACGCAGGTGAATCTCGGGAGTCATCGCCTCTTGGGCCAACCGGTAGTAGACGCGAGCCGCTTGTAGGCGCTGTGATGCCTCCGCTTCGCGACCCTTTTGCAAGTAGTAGCGAATGTTCGCCGCTGCCAACGATGCTTCCACGGGTTGTGCGGGTGATCGATCGACCATCCGCTGAAGGATACTTCCATAATCTCCAGCTCGTGCCGGTACGGGCGATTGGCTCGCATAGTTCGACAAGAAATCACGAGCCTGATCTGCTGAACGCGCTTGGCTGGTATCCGCTTGCGCCGACCTGGCCACTGAGCTTGTCACAGGAGCATTGGAGATGAGCAGGGCTTGATCCAATGCGTCCAAGTCGATGATTTGAGCCGAAATCACCATCGAGGTTTGGCCGATAATACCGGATCGAGCTACCGATGGCAATAGACCACCGGTGCTGCTTTGCGACTGAATCGAATAGCGGTTTCCAGCAACGTTCATCGCTCCCGCATCAGGCAACATTGACCCGCCGACATAGGAAAACTGTCGAAACGCGGGAAGCTGAACAACCTGAGCAATCGATGGGCGGGTAACGACCAAGGGGCCAATCAATGCAACGGTCGCCCAAAGTTGCGCAAAAAGGGCCGCTTTACTTCGGTGCAAGTTCGATGGATGACACCAAAGCCAAAAACGGCAAGACTGTCGAGAAGCTATGTCTTGATTTTGCATCTTTCACCATCTGCTTTGGGAACGATAACCATTTTTGAGTACGGGTCGAACGACCTTGAGTTTTAGAGCAACTTCATTGTAGTCATCTTGCAATAATTTTCCATGTAACCGTTCACAGACTAGGCGGCTCCTTGTGGTCGTGCCCTTTTGAGCCCACAGATGATTACATTTCTAAAGAGTTCATGTACGCAAACCCAACGTCAGAAAACTCAGCCCAATGTCAGCAGGAGGCTGCGAACTTTGCCTTTGCGTTAGACAACCAACGTGAACGGCCAGAGGTTACGGGTATTGTGCTACAGAGCGTCACTGCCAATAGTTGGAGCGATTCTACCTGGTTCAGAACCCTCTGTTGCTAGGAACTCAGCCCAAACCGGCAGTTGATGGCTGATTGCTGTGGCCTGTTCGATGGACAGATTCATTTTGCGCAGGAAATCGAGCGTCCCTGATTTGCCAGTATATTCGACAGTTCCATCGGCCGAAAACAAGATACTGCTCAAAGCAGTGGTTCCAAACGTATCGTTAGGTGTATCGCGCAGCGCCATACGAATCGACGGTTGCTGCAACCCCGAGATTTGCCCTACATTTCCAGCAAAATCGCCGGCAACTATTACATCATCCTCCTGCCTGCCATCATGAACCACTGCGTGAATCAGGTTGGGTAGGTAACTCTGTTCTGTATTGGCTGCCTGAGAATTGACTTTTAGGTTGATGATGGAAAAGGTAAACGCCTGTTCAGCCGAAGCATCTTTACAGCGAAACCAGGCGACCAAAGGATCATAGGTCATCAGCTTTTCTGGATCATCCACTGTGTACAGTTGGTATCTGTCGGTTTCAACTTTGCTGGTGTCAAACAAAAATGCAAATTGCTCAGTAGCCATGTCAGAGCCAGTTCTAGGCCCTATCAAGTAATCGTACCGACGTCCGCTCCTTGCCAGACCATCAACCAAGAATGGCATGATATCATCGCGATCTGACCGAATCCCCTGCAAGGCAACAAGATCAAAATGGCTAACGATATTGACCAGAGCATCCACCACATTGCCGCTAGCCAGTTTTCCGGGATCCAGCGGATAGGCGTTGAATGTTGCGACCCGAATTGTTGGTGAATTCTCATTAAGAAATGGTGCCACCGAGCGTCTGCCAGATCCAAACGTCGAACTTCCCACACTGGACACCGATGCTTGACCAGGCCCTTGACTGGGGGCACTTGGTCGAGTCATCTCGATTTCGGTCGGCAGAGGAATAGGTGTGTTCATCGGGAAAGCTGGCGAGGGCGAAACATGCGACTGCACGATTCCCGAGATTTGCTTGGTAAGACTGTCCTGCATGACCGCCAGTTTCTCACCGACGCTAAGACTCGAACCCCAGGGAGGCAGATCGTCACCAGCGCTGGCCAGACTTTCAAATTTCGCCCCTGGGGACGTGCTTGAAGCGTAGGCCATCGTGCCTGATGTAGATGGGAAAGGAACAGACGAAGTCGAATATCCTTGAGCCGGCACTGCGGTACTGGAATATGCCGTCGCATCCGCTCGGGTACTTGATGGTCGCGGAATTAGCCTCAGTTGCTCCCAGCCTGAGATATGGTAGTGGTTGCCCATATAAACCAGGACAGAGCCAGCGGCGAACAGAAACGGCCAACGTTTGCCAATTTGCATTTTAGTGGGGTCCCAGTAAGTTCAGTTTAAAAAAATACTGAACCAATTCAGTGACTGCCGGCGCCCATGCCGACCATCACCCGTATTTTTCCTGCCTCACATCAATTCTCTGTTGAACAAGCTGGAATCGTTTGTCAGGCAGGTCTGAAACCAGGATCCATCCCAGAACACAATAAAGTTAGATCGGGCTATCTGCGTTCAGAAACTGAGCCTAGTTCCTGTCTACAAGCTGACCTTCGACACGATCGGGCCTCCTGCGACAGTTAGTGAAAAGGTACACTTTGTGGAACTGATGTCGACCATTCCAAATTTTCGCAAACGTTGGAATATGACGGCACATGTCGCAATTCGAAACTTACTGCAAAAGTGGTACTTTAGAACGGCGAACATAGACAAGACGCTTTTAGGCGAGTGCTTCTGGAATGCCCCCCTGAGTGAATTAAAAATTCCGGCTACAATGTTCGTTTTCACTGCGATATCTGTTAACTTAACGTGGATTTGCAGCGTGTTCCGGTTTTGATCAAAGATTAGTATGGAGTCCCTGGGGATGATCCGAGTAGGCATCGTGGGTTGTTCTGGATATACGGCTATCGAGAGCATTAAACTGTTGCTGCGGCACCCCGAAGCGACCATCGTTGCAGCGACCAGCCGTCAAGCTGATGGAAGTTCCATCGCAGATATGCACCCGGTGCTACATCAGCGACTGCAGTTGACCGTGGAAGACCTGGCACCATCGGCCATAGCACAGCGGTGTGACGTCGCCTTTTGTTGCCTTCCGCACGGCGCATCGGCTCCAATAGTCGCTGGGATTTTGGCCGCAGGCTGCAAGGTGATCGACCTGAGCGCCGACTATAGGTTGAGCACTCCAGAGCTTTACCAGAAGTGGTACGGTGAACCACACTGCGACCCAGAGCGACTAGGCAAGACGCCTTACGGACTTCCCGAGCTATTTCGCGACTCGATTCGCAAAGCCCCACTTATTGCCAATCCCGGCTGTTATCCCACCAGTGCTATTTTGCCACTAGTTCCGTTAGTGAAGGCAGGACTGGTAGATGTTGAAAACGTGATCGTCGATTCCAAGAGCGGCGTCAGTGGAGCTGGGCGGACCGCCAAGCTGACCAATATCTACAGTGAGGTCAACGAGTCGTTTTCAGCATACGCAGTAGGCAATCACAGACATCAACCGGAAATCGTCGACATTATCGGCCGCTTCACAGGCTGCTGGCCACAAGTGGTTTTCACTCCACACTTGGTGCCGATGGACCGTGGAATCTTGTCGACTATTTATGTGCGTCCCAAGGCAGGAGTCACCGCCAAGCAAGCCTTCGATTGTCTATCCAGTTTTTATCGCGACGAACCCTTTGTGCGAGTCCGCGAAAATCTTCCGTCTACCAAGTTTGTAGCACATTCCAATTATTGTGACATTGCCGTCCGCGAAAATGGCGGCCACCTGATCATACTTTCAGCCCTGGACAATTTGATAAAAGGTGCCGCGGGTGCAGCGGTCCAGTGTATGAACGTGATGTTCGATCAACCTGAACAACTAGGCTTAGGAGCTTAACACAGCATGAGCATGGACCTGCCAATTGGCTTTCGTTTTGCTGGCGTACGTGGCGGTTTGAAGAAAGCCGCAGAAAAGAAAGACGTAACACTGATCGTATCGGAGACTCCTGCGGTGGCAGCAGGTGTCTATACTCAAAACTTGGTTGTGGCCGCCCCGGTGGTCCTGTGTCGTTCCAAGACGCCCAGCGACAATATTCGAGCCGTAGTGGTCAATAGCGGCAATGCGAACGCATGCACCGGAGTGCGCGGTGCTCAGGACGCCTTGTCGATGTGCGATTTAACGGCTGCAGCGTTGTCCAAGCACTTCCCTGGACAGTCGATATCAGGTCAAAACATCCTAGTAATGAGTACCGGGGTGATCGGAAGGTTCTTGCCGATGGACAAAGTTCAGGCCGGCATTGAACTAGCTGCGCGGCAGTTGACCAGTGGCCAGGCGGCTTTCTTGGATGCATCTGATGGTATCATGACAACTGACAAAGGGCGCAAAGTGACCACACGGTCGTGCCAGCTTGGTGGGCGCAACGTGCGAATCGCTGGTATGGCTAAGGGCGCTGGCATGATTGGCCCTAACATGGCTACCATGCTGTGCTGTGTCGTGACCGACGCTCCACTTAGTACCTCTCAAGCCCAACGACTGCTTCAAATGGCGGCAGACCGTTCCTTTAACAACATCAGCGTCGAAGGACACACGAGCACAAACGATACGATGGTACTTCTGGCCAACGGACAGGCCGGAGGAGATGTCTTGAACGTTCAGGAAGAGGCAGAGTTTGCTAAGCACCTGCTGGCCATGTGCATCGAGCTTGCCAAGCAAATTCCGGCTGACGGTGAAGGAGCCACACACTTAATCGCCGTACAAGTCACGGGGGCAAACAGCGAAGCAGACTCGCGAAAAATTGCATACGAGGTCGCTCGCAGCAATCTGGTCAAATGCGCTATCTTAGGTGCTGACCCCAACTGGGGGCGCATCGTTTCAGCCGTGGGATATGCGGGAGTACCTTTGGACGCATCCAAGATCAGCTTAAAGGTCAATGGAATCAGCCTTTTCTTACTGGGAGAACCCGTAGACTTTGATGCCCCAGTAGCCAGTGCGGCCATTCGTGACCATTTCGAAACGCAAATCGATCTCAGCGTGGGCGACGGACCGGGTGCATGCACGCACTGGACCAGCGACTTGACTCATGAGTACGTCCAGTTCAACTCCGAGTACACCACATGAACTCGCATGTCTCCGATGGTTCCGAACGCTCCGGACTGACTTGCCAACCGCTGTCAGTACTAGGTATCGGAACAGATATCATTGAATGCGACCGAATCACTCGGATGCTAGATCGTCACGGTGATCTGTTTGTGCGACGTGTCTTCACACCGAACGAAATTGATTATTGCAGCGGTCGAAAAATGGCATACCAGCATTATGCTGGTCGTTGGGCAGCCAAAGAGGCGGTATTGAAGACTTTGGGTACGGGGTGGTCCCAGGGGATTCACTGGACCGACGTAGAGATGCTGCACCAAGTGGAAGGACAACCTTTGATCGTGCTGCATGACCAAGCGCTGGAAGTCAGCCGTCAGCTTGGAATCGTTCAGATCTTGATCAGCATTTCCCACACGCGAGCACACGCTGTTGCTTTTGCCACCGCTTTAGGCCATCGTTCAAACTGAGATCTAGTAGCCGCCCGTACGCACTAGATGCCTGCGCAATTCCAACAACTGATTGACAGCAGCCCAGGCACACAATGCCCAGGCGACCCAACTAGGCCAAGCTATTGGCAACAGACACCAAAGAGTAAGCGCTAGCACAAGCCAAAGAAACCAGTCTTGCCTGGACAGGCGTCCAAGCCAAGTTGCCGTCATCTTCCTGACGATCCAAAGCACGGTAAAGGCCAACACAAACCATGCCAGGGCAACGAAGTAACCAGTGGACGATAGCTTTGGACTGGCATGCCTGGCAAGTTGAATTGTAGTGCCCGTCCACTTCCAAACGGGTACGGCCACTTGGCTACGAACTGCCGAGTAGGGCAGGGCACTGAGCGCAGGAGCATCTTCATTCAGCAATTGAATACTGCTCCACACTTCCTGAACCTGCACTGCACCGTCATCGTTCAGATCCAGATCCGAAAGCTTGGCCTGTAGCGACGAATCGTTGATCGTGGCCTGTGATTCGATCTGGAACGCCTCTGGACGCCAGTTGTTTACCCAGCTTCGTACGTCCCTTTGCGAAAGTTGCCGGACAGACCCAAGCGCTTGAATCACCACTTGTGCCCAACTATCGACCCACAGCTCTTGGCCATCTTGAACCGAAACTTGATCCAAATGCGGCTGCCACTGTCGTTGATCGGCAATCGACAGCAGACCTAACCCTGGCGGCTTGCTTAACAGCGGCCGGGGACACTCAAGGTCCAAATCTTCGTGGCTATCGGCCTGCCATACCACCGACAACTGTAAAGGGACTGGCAAGTAATTCGGCTGAAGCGTCACGCGCAAACCACCATCGGCCGGAGACCACAAAGCCGGTCGATCACCGCTATGGATTCCCAGCACCTGGCATTTTTTAGGAATCGCAATATCCAAACTATTTTGTCCGCGCGGCTGGACCCACATTCTAACGTGTCCAAAGACGTCGGAAGCCGTAATGCCGGTAATGTCTACTCGCAACAGATTGACCTGCACCTCTTGAGACTGCTGATCCAATAACTGCCAGCTTAAAGCGGTCTGACCTGATGAAAGTTCATACAGCCGAAACGCCTCGCCCACTGGCAAAACGTCTTCAGGCAAATCAACCAGCGGCTGGAGCGGAGCGCCAGAAAGCAGCCAACGAACTGACTGATCGCCCAGTCGCTCAGGAAGCGAGACGAACAATCGATCGTCCGCCGAATGATGTGAGACAACTTGTGGCAGAATCACCGACTGTGTCGAATCGACACTATCAAGCGGAAAGGAAAACTGCAACTTGCGGATGCCTTGTGAATCTGGCCCTGGAATGGGAATGCAAAGATTCGTTTTCGCTGGATCCGTGTGAGGCATGAAATTACAAACTTGCTGACCAGCGGACAGCCGATCCCGCAGCGCCAGCGGCACCTCAAAGAATCCGTAGTCGACAACACCTGCTTGTGCCCCCCAAAGACATTCGACTGTCGCTGTCCAATTCTTCTCGGACCGCCGGACTAACATAATCATCGACTGAAGCTTTGGCAGTTCAGCCGGACTTGCTTTCACGTATATTGGTAGCGGGCGACTACCAACGACAGAGGTATCCAACTTGACTTCGTCAACAAAGACCTCCAGGCTACCCAAGCTAATCGGACGGCGCGAAGCAGATGCAGAAGCATTCAACTGAACTCCATTTTCGTGGTGTTCCACTTCTACGTTCAGTCCGGCCCCCCGATAAATTTGATAGACTGCGTCTCTGGGTTGCCAAGATAACAATTCGATACGCGGAACTTGCTCCACCCGATCCAAGATGACTGGAGTATCCAAAGTCATCAGCAGTCGCTGCGTCTGCTTGTTTCCATCTTCGTTAGAAACTATCTGGATCAAATTCGGATCCTCGGATACTTGATACTGAGCCGCCTTGCCATTGATCTCGATTCTCTGAACCTTCGATCCCGTTGGGACACGAGCCCACAATATCTGACCAGGTTCCGATTCATCATTCCATGTCGCTTCGAAATCCAACGTGGTAGAACCTAGTCTCATGTGCAGTGTCGATAGTTCACTGAATGAGCCTAACGCGGGTCTAACAGCGTTGCGTCGCAACTTGACACCCGTTCCCAGCACTCGAAAACCTGCACGCTGAATGTTCGTCAAATCGGGCCCCCATCCGCTGAAGGTATCGAACCCGACTGGTGGCGAGTCGCTAGTGTCGGGCACCCAATCCGATCCATCCTGCCCAGACCACCAAAAAATCTTGCCATTGGAAACAATACGCTCCAACGACAAAAACGGGATATCCAAAACGTTACTGGAGGTCGATTCACGCGGCACCAATAACATGCGAATCAGGCTATCACGCCCCAAGACGCTGCTGATGCGAACGCGATACAAAGTACGCTTGCCGACCGTACTAACAGGCGTTGCATTTACCAACTCGGCTTCACCCCAAAGTAAACCGGCTGGCTCCCAATCTGCATCCACTAACAAGTCGAGTTCCGTAGGCAGATTGTTACCGTTGGAAATCGTCAATTGACATGCCGCCCACAAGAGGTTGCCCTGTGCATGGACCCATGTCTCGGCCATTTGCTTGGCAGTCTGCGAAGTATCCGGTCGGCCGCTTGCTGACCATCTGATGTTCAAACGTTCCAATGCCCCCAAGTAGGCAATTGTATCACCAAGAAAGGTTCGCTGTGTACCGCCAAGTGCATTGACCGTAAAGCTGTTGGCCTGGCCAACTTCTGTAACCACTCGCAACGTCGCGTTAGGTATGGGCGGCACCGCCGCATCCAGTTGAAACTGACCAGCGGCACCATCGCGCAAGACAGGATCGAATTGTAGTCGAACTTCAAAGACACCCGTTCCCTCCGGACGAAAAACAATACCCTCTCCGTTGGGTGCCAGCTTAAAATTGCGCACACCCATCATCCTGGGGCGACCGTTCAGCATGGGCGCGCTGACCACGGGAAGCTGGTCACTGCGAAACGGCAATAATATCTCTGCATTGTCATTGGTAGATTGCACTCGAAGATCGACGCTAAATTCTTGTACCGGCCCGCGCTCGCTTTGCGGCTGCCGGAGCTTTAGAATGTATTGAGCCGAAAGAAATCGAACCGGTACATCTTGTGGATTGGAATCGCCGCCAGTAAGCAACAGGTCTCGCAGAGTGGTTGGGATGTAGACAAAATCTCCGATAGGCTGATGCTGCTGATCCGTGGGAACAAACACGCCAAAGGTCCGGCTGGTTGATTTACTAGTAACTGCAGCATTATCCTGAGCCTGCACACTACCCAATGTTAGAAGAAGTAGAACCGATGTGGTTGTAGCCTGCGAAACGCTGGATTTGGGCCTATTCGAAGGACGGATCGAATATCTTTTCACCGACACGGCAAGCTCCGCCGTGCGAATCATACCACCTAAGATCAAAGACAACAAAAGCCACTGGCTTACCAACAACAGATTCTCAGGAATCAGCGCAAGGACCAATCCCAACATCAAGAGCACCAACCACCATATCGTGCGACTTCGCCGCAACAGAGCCCAACTGATTGCCGCAACGGCCATCATGCCGGCCAACATCAACGTGAAAATCGCATTCCGGTTAACTATCCATATCCTATGAACCGCTGCTTGTTGATCAGCATGCCGCAACAACAAGTATTCGTTCCACAAGCCGGTAGAACTGCCATTTACGTGTGCGATGGCCTCCGAAGCAAACGGAATGTACCAAGACCAAGGCCGCAACCGAAGGCTCCAATGCGATGACTCTTCAGGTCTCCCTCCTGCACCGAGATATTGCCAATCAAACATCAAGCTGCTTGGCGAGAGCAACAGTTTTTCGTCTCGCTGCATCACCGGAACGTCATAACTGGGGCGGCTTAGGTCCAGAGCTTCCAACCAAGAATCTGGCATCCCTGAACTCTCAAATTCCACTTGCACGCGATTATTGGTTGCACCAGTAAGTGGAATTTCCAATCGGCCACCACTCCAAACATAGTCGCTGGTCGTTTTTTCATTGACCGCCAGCCTCTTCAACTGCCAAGCGGCAGGCAAATTGCACACGAATCGCTGACCATCTACGGCTTGAACCACAACGTCCAACCGATGCAACTGGCGGCCATTGTCAAATACCTGGTGTTCCATCAGCTCATTGCCGATCCAACCCTTGTTCAAACTTGCTTCAAACTGCGTTAGCGTAACAGTTGGATTCAAGCGATTGTCAACGCGAGCAACAGTCGCAAGTTCCAGATCGTTCAGACCCAGTGACTGTGCAATTAGCGTGTCTACATCCGAATGACAACAAGCGCCTGAATGCATCAAATTTTGACTAGCGTTTTCGGTTTCTAACATCCATCGATCCGGCAACAGAACCAACGTTTCGTTGATCGAAGCTGGAACGGCAGTCAGTAGTGGCAAGTCCAAGCTAGCGGGATGTGCTACGTAGCTGCAAGATAATTCTGTTGAGGCACACAAGATAAATCGCTCGGTCAACGACTTGGGCAACCTTAATTGCAACAGCATGTTTACCTGATCCGATGTCGGCGAAGCCTCCACGGCGTCTATCGCTTTCTTGTCGCCCTTGCTGCTAATGATTTCGAAACTCCAGTTCTCTAACTTCTGTCCAACCGGTAGAGCCACGCTAACGTGATCGACCTGACCCTCGCGCGGCTCAAAGACAACCCAGGTTCTAGCCTGCCAGCGGTTAGCATTTTGTTGTTTGAGTGAAACCACTGATTGATTTGAAACAACTTCTGCAGCCGACAATAAAGTGAACTGGCACCCTTGATCTGATTGGCTCTTGTAGACTACCGCGTTCTCACCGGGCACCATCGCTTGTTGCCATGTTTCCAGTTCGCGTCGCGGCACGACCATTTGCATCAGGCCAGCATCAAATCGCAGGCGATACCCGCCAAGTTGATCAAACACAAAAAAAGCTGAATGCTTGCCCGACGGCAGTTGCAATAAGTCAGAAGCGTCAACTTCTAACTGCTCAGCACTTCGATCCAACACTTGATGCGACTGTATCTCCAATTCGAATTCTAGGTTCTCCCATAGTGGTGACCAGTCAACCACAATTTCGGCGGCACCTGCCGAGTCCGCCTGGATACTAGCGCTTGGCCCATCAACAACTTGCTTTGACAAGCTAAGATTATCAACCTGCCAATCAGCCCCAATCGGAATTCGCATTTGATTAGAAAGCCAATTCTCACCACGCAGTCGAATGCGAGTGAGAGACGATAGTGTCCCATGTTGAACCGACAAGTTGGTAATAGTCGTGGAAATCCAGTTTGGTTCCGTTAATTTCCAGTGGGCAGTAGCAAGTGGCGACTGGCCCACCCAGTGGGAAGTCCAGGTCAGCGGAGCGCCCTGGCGGCGCTCTCCATCAACAGGTTGTAATAACTCGGGACTAAACAACATATCCGATTCAACTCGCTGAACCACCAATCCGCTGTTGCCAATTACTTGTGTTGTCCCAGTTAGTGCAAATGCCCCAACCAGTTGCACGCGCGGCAATCGAATTTCACCCGGTTCAGAGGCGTGGGCCGTACCTGAATCCAGCCCTGTACCATCAGGCTCAGTGGCCAAGGTCGCTACCTGAAGTTGTAGATCCGGCCTTGCAAAACCGTCTTGAAGAATGACCAAGCTTCCGTTTAAATCTTGGGCCAGATAGCTCCACGAAACAGCCTGACCATCCATCTGGATGGTCTTGATGCGATGGTTCTTTTCTAGGCGCAAATGAATGGGCTGTCCTAAACCACCTGAAGCAAATTCAAAATGTGAGACAACATCAATCCGGCGCTGGCTCAAAGAATAGCGATGCGATTCTCGCTTGAGCGAATGCAGGCGAGTAGAGAAACCGGGCGTCGCCAGCATATCCACTTCCAAGGTGAACCGGGCAACACCGGCAAGATTCAAAAACCACCAACGATGCTGACCTATTCCTTCACGCACATCGACCTTCACTTCCGTCGGCCAGTCGCTGGGTAAATGCAACTTGGGATCTTCGACGGGCACGACCACCACATCTTCTGAACTTAGCTTCAAATTGCCATCGACTGACAAGAGCATGCAGCTCTTTAAGGCACGAGGTAAGTCCAATGTGAAGCGACGGACTTGAGACTGCCTATCAGCCACCGCTTGAAATCCAAACCACCTCCATGCAGACAATCTGTCCAGTTCCACATGGACTGCACCATCGGATGAAAACCACTGCCAATCCGACAATTGCGCCAAACCATCAGGCAAACCGCGCGCATCACGCATGGCTACCGAGACTTTTCCCAAGTTAGCGGTGTCGCCGGCGGAGCCACCAGAGAAACGCCAACCAGACAACTCGGATGACAACGTGTCATGATTGAGCGTTCCAATATAGACGGCTTCAGACAAGACCATCGGTGAAAGCTGACGCTGGAGTTCCAGTTGCCGCATTTCATCCAATTTTTTCTCCAGCTCAACCTTGTCGAATGGCCAATAATCGTTCGGCAGTTTCTGCTCTTGTAGGTCTTCGGGAACAAGAATGTTCACTACATCCCAAGACTGGGTGCCAGTCTGCTGAGCGGCCAACCTACCGGTCAGCCCGGTAATAGCCCCAAGGCAAGCCAGCAAATGCAGTACGTAACGCAAATTAAACACGTTAGTCCACTCCCGTCGGCTCTGCCTGCATGGACTGGGCTGTACCACTTGAGTGAGTCGCTCGGGCTCGCTGCGACACTGTGTAGGGACCGCTGCCCTCCAAGTAGCTTGATGGGCGAGCCGCAAACACGCTTCGCCTCCGAACTCGCGAGTCCACTGCATACCGCGTCAAGGAGATGATACCGACCAACAAAAGAGTCATCACCGCAGTTTGCCCGAGCAACAACGACATGTCAGGCCATATCATTGCCCCGCTAAGCAGGATCAACGCTACAGCAATCAGGCTATGGGGAGATCGCAGAACAGGGAAGCTTAGCAGCAGCCAACTTCCAAACAGGGTCAACAAGCCCATCGGAAGCCACAAGAAAAATCGTGACAAAACCCAAACTTCCGCAACTGGCAAATCCCCCAATCCGCTCATTGTATAGCTATTGGTGTTTGCTGGCAGCCGCGTCAATATCCGGGCACCCAGCATCCGCTCCAGAGCGGACTGGTCTTTATCACTGACTCGCGACCACCACAGCGAACTCCACTGCCATCGCCACTCAGCGGTCAACTCGGGCGGGCACCAACCCAGGTGGTAGATGCCGGGTGTCACTAATTGCCAGTAGCAACGATCCTGCGGCTGAGCATCTTCGATGACAGCAGGCTTTAGCCTCAAGCGATGAGCCCATGATAGAGGTTCGCTAAGTGTGTAAACCGCTTCCACACAATGTTCTGCCGTATCGGGCAAGGCAACGACGACTCGATTCGTGTTATAGTCGTAGGGAGCCAATTCGGTAGTCAGCAATACTCCGTCAAGTGCAACCTTGTCGAGTTGCGACTGGTCAGGCAGTTGCACTACAACCTGTCCACTTTCAGATCGAACACGTGCCACAAATCTATCGCGACGATCAGTTCCAGCCAAAAGCGTTTGTAACCAAACACCTTGTGTTACTTGTCGCCCAACGTTCGACGAACTACGATAGCGCAAAATCAACTCAAACGAATCTTGGTCAGGATCCAGTTCCAGTGGCCTTGCCGCATTTGAAGTGGTCAGCGACACAGGCGAATTATCGGTGGCAAGTAATACGTCGATATTCCGATTTGATCGAACTAAAAGACTAGATGGGGATCTCGCAACATCATTTTCCAGTTGCATTGTAACCAATGGCATAGAGACTCGATATTCTGCTTGCTGTGCTTTGGACTGCTCAGGCGACTGACCAGTGCCGAGCCCCGCAGGCGGAAGTGGTACCGAACTTTCAACGGTCAATCGCGCGCTGCCCAGCACAGCTGGCAGTCCCGTCAATTGAATCTCACGCCACCGAGGATTCGTGTCGGCAGTCTGGCCGGTCGCGTCCGAGCGCTGACGTTCCACATAAGAGACCAAAAGATCTCCCATGGAAATTTGAATAGGCAAAACGTCTGATCGCACCCGCATTTTCGGCTGCAAGAGTGCCCGATTGGAAACTTGCATATCAAAGTTCTGACGTATCTTCGCCTGCGACTCGCGAACATCTACTTCCACGTCGCAACCCAATCGGATCTGCTGCGCAAGCACCGTTGCACTTCCAACCCAATTGGGCGCAGCAGACAAACTCTGAAAACGATAGGCGGTAGCAGTCTGAGAAGGTGTTGTTAAATAGTTTTGATACTCACCAGCCACAGCCTCAGCAAATAGCCCTGCGCAGGCTGCCGAATTGGATTGCAATGACAAAGACTGATCACTAGATACCAAAAGCAGTCCCGAACCATGCTCTAGATGTGGCTGCCCGCTGGCAATTCCACGATCGATCAGCGGAAAATCAAACTGAATTTCCTGTCCGGACTGTGCATCCCAAGTTCGATAGGCCTTAAACCGCCAAACCTGTGACGTGCGCCCCGTCGGCTCGCCAGAGTTCTCCTCGCGTGAACTGAGAACCCATTTCCCATCTTCTGCACGCCGTACCGACAAAGCTGCCGTATCATCGGTATAGGCAGAATTTGGATCGCGCAGCGCGAAGGCCGACTGTTCATCAATCGCCCACTGCCCTGGGACCACGCCTAATTCAGCGGCAACCCCTTCGAACCACCCCTCGATCCAAGCGGTCAGCTCCAATTGGGATTCGCCGACATGGACACGATAGGTCGTACGTAGCGTAGGCAACAACTGCTGTTTTCGAAAGGTCATCGACACATCAGCCGGAGCGTCGGGAAACGCGAATTGAATCTGTTGCCTTCCGAAACCGGAATCCTCAGCCACATTTCGCCGCTGCACTCGAACACTCGGGTCTGTCTGATAGGTTAGTTCCATCGATCTGGGGAATACGACTCCCACCGAGGCATCATGACGATCAGTTCCAGAAATCACCGGACCGGGGACAGAGTAGCTGACCATGGATCGATCCGACATCTTTTGGGCAGGTAACCAGCGCCACTGAAGCTTCAGATCCTCTACTTCAGGAAATTCACTGGGCTCAAGGTTCTCGATCTCTAGTACCTCCACACGCTGCGGTTCAGAAGAAGCTGCGGCATCACCAGCACCTGATTCAGTAGCTCCTGTTTCTGGATTAGCACCAGCATTGGTGCCAGCCTCCACTTTTGCAATGGCTCCAGAATTGGTGTCTGCGATGGGTTCGGCAAGTACAGTCGTTAATCGAAACCGGTCGAATTCAGAATAAGGCAGGCTATTCCACTGGGCACCAGCCGGCAGGGCAATGCGCACCTTGGTGTTTCCGTCGTCACCGTACCAACGAAGATTCAGTGTAGTGGTCGCAGACCAAAACTGAGTCGAATCCATCACGTCAAGCGGCTCGTATACCGTTTCACTCTCAGCTTCGACCGCTCCCACTCGCTCCGTAGTGCGTCCCAATCGCCAATCCAATGTAAAACTTCCACCACGCGATCGCACTTCCAACTTGAGGCCCGAAGCATCGACGGTGCGCTTGATGATGATGTCTTCTAGTCGCACTCGTTCCTCAACCGCGTTGGCCGGCAAGGTAACTTCGATTACGCAGTTGACGATCGGTAGATCAATCGTCAGATTGTGTCGATCGACGGATCGGTCGATAACCGTCTGCCCCGTGACACTCAGCCTGTGCTTGCCCGGCTCAGGGGACAATACAAGCCATTGATACCCATCCTGAGTTGGCAGCACTCGGTATTCGGCTTTGCCTTTCAGCGTATCATCGCTCTCGAATTTCGGATCGTCTGTCAATTGGCAATTCTTCAGCCCGAGATCCAGTCGTTCAATCGTTCCTGATCGGCTTAACTGAACGCTATAGTCGGCCTTTATGTCCGCGACGCCATCATTGATTTTCGCCTTAACGTCGGCCGAGCCCAAAACGGCAGGCATCTGTTTTGACTCACGGTAAACCTTTTCCAGCTCGCGCAATTCCTCTAGCGTATAGTTCATTAAGGGCCGCCCATCCTTGGACTGGATGTAGATCTTCTGTTGAGACTGCAGCAAACCGTCAATGATGGCTAACGGATTGGCCTCGGGGGCCTGGTCCTCTTCCTGTGCTTCAACCAGGCTGGCATTCATGAAAATGCTTAGAATGGCAGAAATAAATGGAAAGGCCCAAGTGCCAGAGCCCAGAGAGCAAGCAAATCGGCAAGTCTCGGATGCCCTGCAAGCGATCAGCCTGCAACACTTGGGGAGCATCCAGTCTGACATGGGAGTATGCTTTGAAAAGATGACGGGAAGGATTGGGAAAGGGGCTAGCAGTTGCATTTAGCCGCCTCTCCATTCTACGTAAACGTCACAGTCTTTTGAACCATACCCATGCCCGATCACGCCCAGCAGTTCAACATGGCTCGTTAGAATCGTCAAAATCCTTATCCCCATACTTGGTAACCCGCTCAAGGAAATTGGATCACGGCTGTTAAATGGGGAAAAATAAGCAAACTAATCTTCGCGAAGCCAGTGGTTTCACCAATTCACAGCGAAACGACCGATGATTGAGCAGTTCGGGTAGGTCAATCTACCTTTTGTTGCTCAGCATATGACTGGGGTCTTTGCCCACCTTTTTGGGGAATTACGAGCCATGTTGCAGACCCACGTTGAGCGAGTTCGACAAGCGATCCATGAGCAGCTCGCACAAATCGCGGCTCAAACTGTCGAATCAATCCACGAGACGATACTGATCCGCAACGGTTTATTCTGTGGTCGAAAATTCCAGTGGTCAGGATACGAAGTCATTTGGTTCCTGGAAGAAGATCAGATCAAGTTCTACGGGCCATGTGGGAACTTGTTGACCACGACACCGGTAGCCGAGTTAGTGCAGGAAGACATTTCGCTGCAACATTCAATCGCTCCCGCCATGCCCGCTCGCCAAGCTGCATAAGCTTTGGGCAGCCTCATTCTCAGAGTTATTCGGTTTCGCTTGCTAGCGTTTGAGCGAAAAGGTGTACATTCTCGCGAGTCACCATCAACTAGCCTCAAGTGGTTGTACCGTTTAATCCGATTCTCACGATGGTACGGATATGGCGCAGTACGCCCCAGGACGCCAGTGAAACATTCTAAGGCTGCAATTCGGGAGAACTTTTCGTGTTCCAAGATCGGTCTACCAAACACTTTGGCAAGTCTGTTTCTGTTATTGTCATTAGCTTGGCAAGCGCTCAAGGCTGTTCGTCGTTAAGCTCACCGCGCTCGTGGTTTAGCAATAAGACAGCGGCTGAGTCGAAACCGTTGACATCGTCCATTGCCGATACCTCCAAAGGGTTTAGCGCGCAACTGAAATCGGTTGGCACCACAGTTTCCAGCGCGGCCGGGAAAGCAAAGACCGCCATCACCTCCACGTTCTCATCCAAACCTGCCGAGACGATGGACCCAGAAACCAGCTTATCCAACATGCCTGAAAAATTAGGAGCTGAGATCTGGGTTGCTAACGGACAGATCTTCGAAATGAAGGGCAATTATGCCGCTGCTTTGGACAACTACACGAAAGCATTGGAAAAAGAACCAAACAATCTACCTGCGCTTCAAAGCACTGCCAGATTGTACATGAGACAAAGCCAATTCGAATCGGCAGTTAACTTCTACAACCGCGTCATCACCGTCAGCCCTACTGCGGAAAACTATGCGGAACTGGCTGACGCCCAGCAGAAGTCTGGTCGGCTGAATGAAGCTCAAGCTTCAATTCAGAAGGCAATCAGCCTGGACCCATCCGTGGCTCGCTATCGCAACAATCTAGCCGGCATGTTAGTGTCGGTTGGACGATCAGACGAAGCGGTCAAACAGCTTGAAGAGGTGTTCCCATCGGCAGTGGCGAACTACAACGTTGCCTACATGCATTTCATGAATAAGAATCTAGCAGCGACCCAGCAGCACTTGCAACTCGCATTACAAGCAGACCCCAATTTACAACCTGCCCGTGAATTGATGGCCAAGTTGGGACAAAATTCAACCACACAAACCGCCATGTCGGTTTTTAATACTGCCAACCAGATCTACCGCACTGCCCAAGCAACTTCAACAGCTCAATTGCAGGCTGCGCCGGTACAGTACTCACAACAGCCTGGCACCAACGTTGGTATGCCTAGCAGCAGTATGCCCAACGCCGTTCAACAACCGGGAACGATCTCGCCTGTTGGCCAGCCCACACAACCATTCAATCAGTCGCTGCCAAGCCTGCCAGATCTGCCCACGGTACCATCACAATACTAGACTTCGGTCATTCAAAGAACGATTGCTACGTAGCAGGCTCGGCACCAACGGGTGCCCGATGGCTTTGAAACTGTCGCACTTCGGTTACAGTAAACCATGCGGCAACAGCTAAAGAGACACCCAGGTACGCAGCCATGATTGCGTCCGCTCCAGGCACCCATTGGCTCAGGCCAAACCATCCGCCCTGCCACAAAAGCAAACTGACTCCGACGACCAGTCGCATCAGTTCATAGCCAAAAGCCCAGGAGCTCTTGTCCATCAGAGCGGTCATACTGAACAGGCTCACAAAGAGAAAAAATCCGTAAAGGAAAATGCTCGGCTCTCCAATGTCTGCCACTCGATTGAACATGTAGATGGCAAGTAGGCTACAGACGGCATGTTGGAACCACGACCAATACAAGAGCGGTCGCGACAAATGAGTATCATATTTCTTGAGAGTGTAGGGCTGAGTCACGATTTCAATCGGATAGCGCTGAATGACGTCAGCAGGCCGCCAGCCAGTTGGCATTACCCAGATACGCAGCTTATCCCACCAGCTTTGCGCGTGCCAAGCATCCCTCAATAGCAAGGCCAAGTGTTGAAAGTTGATGATAATGGGATTCCACGTGTGGGCTGGCTTCTTGATACCATAGACGGGTGGCTCGTTTTCCAGCTCGGCTTGAAACGTTCCAAACAGCTTGTCCCAAATGATAAAGACTTGGCTGTAGTTCTTGTCGATGTAAATTGGGTTGATCGCGTGATGCACACAATGATGCGATGGAGTCACTATCACGTGTTCCAACCAGCCCATGCGACCGATCGTGCGAGTGTGGTACCAAAATTGTGCAAACAAATGCAGCGGCGCAACGACACCAATCACCTGAGCGGGAACTCCCAGCAGTGCGGCAGGAAGCATAAACAGTCCAAAGAATGAGATGAATGCCGAGATCGACTGGCGCAGAGCGCAGGCCAGATTGAACTCCTCGCTGCTGTGATGCACCACGTGACGATTCCACAGCAGGTTGTATTCATGCTCCAATCGATGAATCCAATATCCCGCAAAATCTTTCGCCACAAAGGCAACCACGTACAGCAGCCAGGTGCTTTCGATCGAATACAGGGCTACATGTTTGACTAGCCAGGTGTAGCTGATGATCGCAATCGAAAGCCCTAAAACATCCTTCACAGTATTGGTTAGCCCCGAACTAAGGCTGGCGATCATGTCCGCACCGCGATTGACCACTAGACCCATCTTGCGAGCCACTAACTGCTCGACCAGTATCAGAAGCATAAAAGTTGGGATCGCGAAATTAAGGGCCTGTGCGTAGGCTTCCATGATAGTTCTCCGAAGGCGGACCGAATTTCAATCAAACTAACGACTATCGTACTGCGTCCGCCCTCGCCAACTCAATAGGGGACCCAGGACAAGCCGGTTTTTGGCCTACCGGCCCCGATAACCACTCGTCCTAAAACGAGTTAACACATTGACGATCAACCGGAGCAAAATAGAAATTACCACGGCAGAAATCGACACTTCTCGCTGATCGCCACCAACGACTCATGACAAAAAGTTTGAAGAAATTGTATTTTCGTACTCGTACTCAATGAAATGGTACTCGTACTCGAAACCGTTTGTGCTTTCGAGTAGGAGTACGAGTACCATTTCATTGAGTACGAGTACGACTTCGCTGCGGGCCTAGGTGGCGATTGGCGAGAATTATCCAAAAATCAGCGATTTTCTTAGGTTAGCGATCTGTTTGATCTGGGGTGCCGGAAACTAGCTTGCTGGGGGCAGATTCTGAATCTAACCGTTGCCACACCACTTCACGATCACGTTAGCCAAGTCGACTTGCTGTGGAACGGAGAGACCGGAATGGGGAAACCCGAGCAAAAAGCGATTCTCAACATCGCGGCTTCCTAGAGCATCGACCCAACGCGAGTCGACGCTGACAACTTGATCTAGCTCAGCTTCAATCACCAGAATTGGGCAGCGAACCAACTTGAGCAGCGGCCGCAGCAGCCACTGAAGAATGATCAAGTTGGTTACTGTAATGATCGGCATCCACTGATATTTCACTTGACGTGCGATCTGCCGCAATGAACTTCTCTCCGCTTCTCTTGGCATCAGGTACAGCGGCGTCAATAAGGTTGCGATAAACAGTGCAAAGGCTCCGCTAGACAAGTAGCCTGGATAGACACCCGCACCAACCGCTAAAATGGGAGGGGCTACGACAAAGTAGATACAGGCCGCCGCCAGGACCATCTTCTCAGGCAGTTCATACCAGCGCTGTCCCATGGCTGCCTGCCGTGCGCGTTCTTCACCGTTGGGCACAGAGATCTGAGGCACTAACAAGATGTGCAGCAAAAATGCTAACACCGACATCGGCCACATCCAGGGGCCGGTCAGAGCTAACATCAGAAAGGCCAATGGGCAGATCAAGTAGTACAATACGGCTACGATGGACAACATGATCGTGTCGGATCGCCGTTTTAGCTCAAATGCCGGGAAAACCAGCACGCCTCGAATCTTCACCTGTTTTCCATTCGGGACAAACCACTTGGGCATCAGTTCAAACAGGATTGCGAGCACTAGTACTACCAATCCACCGGTCGAATGACCTATCATCACAATGTCATTCATCTGGTGCTGCCGCGTCAGTGCACGTAGTGACTTAGCACCATCCAGAATCCAGTGCCAGAAACGACTACCTGAGAAATCAAACAGCCGCCCAGTGTGACCCGATAGGTTGCGACTCCAGGTATGAGCCGAGGTGCAGGTTCGATGCAAACTGCGCGAGAGCTGTCGATTGGCCGCGACACCGTTTGCCGATAGGCCCCCAAGGACCAAAAACGCATTCCGACTGCCGGAACTACCAAGTTGATGATGGGGGCGCCAAGCGTAATCCTGGTCCGCGCCGAAGCGCAGATGACTCAGTAATGCGGTCTTTGCCCTTGCGACCGGCGACCATCTGCGAGGATCAAAATGGGACATAGTTCTCCGCTCTCCGTGTTGAGCAGTTTACTGTACGAATGAAGCTGGCCTACGAAAATCTTAGCCTCTGCCGCCGCCCGCTCTTAAATGTCATCTCTCTTCCTAATTGTCTCTTGCGAGACCCCGCAAGTCTAGGTTTTGGCGACTTTATTTCACCTACTTCCCGTAAGATTGTCGGTTTCCCGTAAGATTGTCGGTCTATTAACCCAAGATCGGGATATACAGCCATTTTCTTTGACAAGATCGCTGAAACCGGCCCAAAACCACCCTAGCTAGTCTAGAGGCAGATGAATTTCTACCAGTCGTAGTCGTAGTGGGACTCGCCAGAATTCCTTGCAGAAACCGGAACTCTGGCGAGTCCCACTACGGTAAATCTCTTTCTGCCGCTCGCCTCACAGCAGGGCAAAGTGCAGTACGGCGAAATATTGTTTCGGATCCGTCCATAATTTCCGCAAGGTCAACCCGGCGTCGGCAGCCAATGACGCAAACTGTTCGATGGTGTACTTGTGAGAGAATTCGGTATGAATCCTCTCACCCTTTGAAAACTGAAACCTGTGCCCATTGACTTGTACAGCCTGATCGCGAGTGCTTTCCAGGTAAATTTCAACCCGTCCCATTTGCGGATTATAAAACGCAAGATGCCGAAAGCTCTCACAGTTAAAATCGCCTGACAGCTCCGCATTGATTCTTACCAACAAGTTCAAATTAAATGCGTCGGTCACTTGGGCTTTATCGTTGTAGGCGGCTTCGATGATGTCTGGATCCTTCTGAAGGTCGATTCCGATCAGCAATCCTCCGCCTCGTCCGCACAATTCTCCGATCCGCTTTAGCAGTTTAGGAACCTGTTCAGGCAACAAATTACCGATGGTCGACCCCGGAAAAAATACGGCCGCATGGGTGGGCTCTCGAACTGATCTAGGCAGTTCAAACGAATCCACAAAGTCTGCGCACACGGGCAGGATTTCGATGTGAGGATAATCGGCACTCAACTGCTCGCATGTCTGCATCAGATGCTGGCGACTGATGTCCACGGGAACATAGGCTACCGGATCCGTCAGATGTTCCAGCAATAATCGCGTCTTGAAACTGCTGCCACTGCCATATTCAACCAGCATCACACCCGGTCCGATCTGCTGCCCCATTTCGCTAACATATCGCCGCATAATGGCGTGCTCGGTACGCGTCAGATAGTACTCGTCTAAATCGCAAATGGCGTCAAACAACTGGGAACCGCGAGCGTCGTAAAAATACTTGCACGGCAGACTCTTCGGACAAGAAGCCAAGCCGTGCAGTACATCGTTTAAGAACTGACCGTCAACCACTGCCATCGTTTCGTTCACTTACACAAGAACTGCAAATATCGAGCGTGAGTCAATTGAGATATCTCTAGGCGAGGAATCTGCCTGTTCATTTCCGATCAGCCGAAGACTTTGATTATAGCCCAGAACAGGGCTAAGTCTGCTTGTATTTGCCAAATTCGCTCTACAAATGCGGTCATAAAACGTGGCTGTATGGTTCAAGCTGCGGGCGGCCCCAGGCAATCCTGTAGTCGCTCGCGATCTAAATTGTAGAGTTGATTTGGTCGAGCCCTAGCGATCCCTCAGGGAAACATCAGGGGGGCTCGCTTGGGCGTGTCTACAGTCTCGAATTTTGGTGATGTGTCGCGGCTTTAGATCGACTATGATGTTCAAGTTACCCCAACCTTAAGATCTTTACTCTTGGGCTCAGCATTTCTCACTTTAGCTCGTTCCCGGAAGCAGCAATTGTTCTAATGATGACTCGCAGAACTTCGCGTAGTTACAATTTTGTTTTGTCGCTGTTTTTGTTGATTGTGGCCGCTTGCACAGCCGCCATCTACTATCGACCTTGGGAAGTACTCCTTCAAAGCATTCATGTTAAAGATATCCAACAGGGTACACAAAGTGGTTTGGGAACAACTCACGGAACAGAACCTGCCGTTTCTCATGACCAGCACGATCATGGGCACGGGGAACATGTTGACATCTCAGCGGCAGCCGCCAAGAGCCTGAATTTGCAATTGAATGAAGTTGCATTTGGGCCTTACGTAAAATCGCTGCATGTCCCTGCAGAGATTATGGAAAAGCCAGGACAAAGTGGGCTATCTGTTACTTCGCCAGTTCAGGGTATCGTGGAGACAATCCACCGGTTCCCAGGACAGGCGCTCGAAGCGGGCGATCCGCTGTTCACACTGCAAGTGGCGGACGAGGCGCTGGAGGCGGCTCAGCTTTCTCTACTGGACATTCTCACTCGAATTGCGGTCACGGAGCTGGAAATCCAGCGACTCAATCCGCTAGCCGAATCTGGTGCCATCGTCGGTCGCCGAAAACTTGAGATGGATTACCAACTGAAGCAACTGGTTTCCGAGCAATCCGCAAGGCTTCAAGAACTGAGGTTGCGTGGACTCTCCGAGTCTCAAATCGAGCGGATCGTCCAGCACCGCGAGCTAATCAACCAGATTGAGGTGCGACTAGAGACATCGGGCTTTGCAGTCACTTTGGCGGGTAGCTCGACGCCAGAAGCTCGCTTGGCTTCGGTCCAAATGAGTCAGCAGAACGAACAACCGATCTCTGCGACTTCAGATTCAGCCGCCGTTAACTCAACGAAGACAATCTCTGGGCCAACTGGGCCTATTTTCACGCTGGAACAATTGGACGTGTTCCCAGGTCGGCGAGTTGCCAAGGGCGAACAACTTTGTCACATCGCAAATCATTTTGAACTATTTATTCGTGGGCACGCTTTCGAGTCGGACGTGGTGGCGGTTTCTCAAGCCATGAGCAAGTCATGGCCGGTACTGGCAGAGACTGGCAAGGATGAAAGCACCACTCAGATTCGTGATTTGACCATAACTTATATCGATAATCATGTCGACGCGAGTACTCAGACGTTCCCGTTTTATATGCCATTGCCGAACCGCGTCATCAGCGAGCAAAGGGATGCGCAGGGACGATTATTCCGTTCCTGGCAATTCAAACCAGGCCAGCGTGCGCACCTGTTCATTCCTCTGGAAACCTGGAACGATCAAATAGTGCTGCCTCGCGATGCTGTGGTACGCTCCGGACCAGAATCGATCGTTTTCCGCTTACCAGCGGGCAACGCTTTTCAGCGTCGACTGACAGTCCAGCAACGGCTGGCTAGAACTGAACAATCCAAGACTTGGGAACTGGAGCCCGTGCCCGTGCAACTCCTGCATCAGGATCGGAGCCACTGCGTGATCGCCAAGGATGGAGAACTTCAGTCGGGCGATATCGTGGTGATGAACCGTGCCTACCAACTGTTCATGGCTTGGAAAATGCAGAGCACGGGCGGCGCAGCAGGCCATACTCACGACCACTAGAAGCTGAATCCTGCCGATCACCTATTTGAATGCGAAACCACCTGAGTTCACTTCCGAAACTGCTTGAGTTCACCTCGTTGACATGATGAAGGACATCCCGGCGTGCTGGCCCGTCTAATCCAATTCTCCTTGCACTATCGTGCTTTGATTCTGGCCGCTGCAGCAGTGGTTTTGATAGTGGGCAGCTACTTATCCACCGGTCTTTCTGTCGATGTCCTGCCGAATCTGACTCGGCCTCGCGTCGTGGTCATCACTGAGTGCACGGGAATGGCACCCGAAGAGGTCGAACTGCAAGTAACCATTCCACTGGAAAACGCACTCAATGGAGCAGCGGATGTAGCGGATGTTCGCAGCGCGTCAGACATCGGTTTGTCAGTGATTCAAGTTGAATTTGATTGGGGGCAGGACATTCATCGAGCTCGGCAAGTGGTCCAGGAGCGATTGGTGACGACGGCTGAACAACTGCCTGGCGACGTCCAGCCTCAGATGGCACCCCAAGCTTCGCTGCTGGGGCAAATCATGATGATCGGGCTGTGGAGCGAAGACGGCACGACAAGTCCAGTCGAATTGCGTACTCAAGCCGATTGGGTTGTCGGCCAACGGCTTCGGTCGCTTCGAGGTGTCGCGCAGGTCATCACGCTGGGCGGCGGAAGCAGACAAATTCAGGTCCTGCTTGATCCGCACAAGATGCATACTTACGAAGTGACGCTAGCAGACGTAGAAACGGCACTCAACGCTTCCAACCTGAATGTGGCCGGAGGATTTGTTTCCGAAGGTTCTCAAGAACTGCTGGTTCGAGGCCTGGGAAAAGTTGCAACGCCCGATGAGCTGTCTCAGGTAGTAGTCAAGGCATCGCCACGCCGGAGTGTGCTGCTGAGTCAGGTAGCGAGAATCGCAGAAGGCACAGAAGCCAAGCGGGGCGACGCGTCGGTTAATGGTCGTCCATGTGTTCTCTTGACCATTCAAAAGCAACCGGCGGCAGACACCCGAATGTTGACTGGTCAGATTTTAGAAGCCATTGAGGAGCTGCGACCCTCGCTTCCCGAAGACGTTGTACTCCGCCCAACCTATCTGCAACGAGAATTTATCGATTTGGGTATTTCGAACGTAATATCGTCGTTGTTGCAAGGATCTGTGCTGGTCGTAGTCGTACTATTCGTGTTTTTGGCAAACTTGCGAGCCACACTGATCACGCTCACAGCCATACCGCTTTCATTGGCGGTTACAGTCTTAATGTTCCACTGGTTCGATATGAGCATCAACGTGATGAGCCTAGGCGGCCTGGCAGTTGGACTGGGCATGCTGGTTGACGACCCGATCGTCGGAGTAGAGAATGTGTATCGGCGTTCCCGTCAGCGATTGGCCGGAGGCGCAACCGAGTCGTTGCAGAATTCAATTCAGTTTGTATTGGAGTCTACGCGTGAGGTCCTGCCTGCAATTGTCATCAGTACGGTCCTGGTGGTTGTAGTCATCGCTCCCCTTTTTAGCCTAGCGGGCATGGAGGGCCGCCTATTCACTCCTCTTGCCATTGCGTTTCTAGTGTCGATGGTATCATCGACGCTGGTAGCGATCACAGTCACTCCGGCACTATGCCAAGTTCTTCTGACCCCCGCAGCTCTGCAAAAAACTCACGCTTCGACGCCTTGGCTGGAGGCTGCACTGGGAGAGCTTTTTTCGCCATTGATTCGACTCAGCCTAACACGGTTGGGCTTTGCAGTGATTTGCGGGACTACATTGGTTGCAATCGTTGTGACATTTTTTGGTACCTTGTTGCTCAAACGAGACTTTTTACCCGCTTTCGACGAAGGAGCCACGCAGGTCAATCTGTATGCAAGCCCTGGCACTTCGCTAGACACCATGCGAGGAATAAGCCAGATCGCCGATGACAAATTTCAAACTTTGCTGAAGTCGCCATCTCAGCCTGACAATCCTCTGCTGGATATTACCTGCAAGATGGGGCGTGCAGAACTGGACGAACATATCATGGGCGTGCACGTGGCTGAATACGTCATGACGCTGAACCCGCAAGCCAGCATTAGTCGCGAAGAGATGATTCAGACTCTTACCGCAGCCGTCGAGGAAATTCCGGGTGTCCAGCACGAGATCGAACAACCCATCGCTCACCTGATCAGTCACATGCTTTCGGGCGTAGCTGCTCAAATCGCAATCAAAGTATTCGGAGACGACTTGGAAGAACTCAAGAAAGTGGCCGAAGAGATTCGACAGTCCATCGAAACAATACCGGGAATCGCTGAGCCGTTTGTCGAGCAGCAGCAGTTGGTTCCTCAGTTGCGTTTTGAATTGGACTATCAGGCTCTGGCAACCTATGGACTGACGGCCCGCGAGGCGATTCAGTTGATCGAGACGGCCATGCAGGGCCGAGTGGTTTCGCAGTTCAGCGAAGGCCAGCGAACCTTTGACATTCTTCTGAGAATGGACGACCAGTATCGTCAGGATTTGGGGCAACTGCATCGATTGCATGTGGATCTGCCGGGTGGAGCGACCACAGTGTTGGGGACTATCGCAAAAATTGAGCAAGGAGCCGGCCCCAATACGATCAATCGCGAGAAGGCTCGACGCCGCATTGTCGTTCGCGTCAATACATTGGGTGGCGACATGGGTGGGATCGTCCAGCAGATACAAGATCGCGTCAGTCGAGAAGTAGAATTGCCACACGGATACTATGTTACTTACGGCGGACAATTCGAGGCCCGCCAGTCTGCTCAGAAGCAGATACTCTGGTTCTCCCTCATTTCCATGCTCGCCGTTGGTGCCGTACTCTATTCCGCATTTCCGTCCATCTCCGCTGTGATGCAGATTCTGGCCGCTGTCCCTACCGCATTCATCGGTGGCGTGGCAGCTCTCGTTTGGACGGACCAGTCGTTGTCGGTGGCTGCCATGGTTGGATTCGTTTCGTTGGCTGGTATTGCAACACGAAATGGACTACTGCTGATGGGCACCTACCAGGAACTCAAACAGCAACACGGGCTTAGCCAGGAGATCATCCTACAAGGAAGCTTAGAGCGACTCGCACCGGTCTTGATGTCTTCGCTGACGACAGGCCTGGGATTGTTACCACTGATGATCGGCGGTACACAGCCTGGCAAAGAGATGCTCTATCCTGTAGCCACCGTGATCGTGGGTGGTTTGGTAACATCCACGTTATGTGAGTTCTTGATTCGACCAGGACTCTATTGGTTCAGCCAACGAAAGTGAGTACTAGGTACGCTGGCTCAATTCTCAGACGTTATCTCTTTTCTTGCCAATCAGTCTTCAACTTTCCAGTCGACTTTTGTAGACTCCGCTTTTCGTCAATTCGTTTGCAAATTCGGACCTTGGCCGAGTCTTAGCGTGTGCAGGTTGTTAATAAGCTTACCGTTGTGGGTGTGTCGCGCCTCTTGCTTCACCGTGACAGTTGCGGCAATCGCTAGCATTGCAATTGTTTGTTTTCTAGTAGCCACAGCGCAGGCTCAGTCCAAAGTTCAATCTTGGCCCTACATGATGTCGGTAGACGTCTTTCGAGTCCACAGCGATTTTGAACTGACGGCACGCCGCGAACTGGAGGCAACGCTGCTGCATCTACGTGGCGATATGGCCTCGTTGCTTGAATTGGGCGATTGGAGGAAATCCATTCACGTGGTGATCTTTCAAAACCCCAAGGAATACAGCCGATACATGCAGCACTACTTTCCCACTGTCGTGCAGCGACGCGCCATCTTTCTGCAAGATCGTGGTCCAGGCATGCTGTTTACTCATTGGCATGACCAGATTGACGTCGATCTGCGCCATGAAGCGGCTCACGCACTGCTGAACCAATCTGGCGCTGAATTGCCACTTTGGTTAGATGAAGGCTTGGCCGAGTATTTTGAGGTTCGCCGTGAAGATCGATACGCTCACAATCCCTATTGGATTGAAGTCGCTGGACAGGCTGAGCAAGCTTTGGTGCCATCGCTTCTGATGTTGGAGCGGATCGATGATCTAGCCAGATTTGAAGAGCCGCACTATCGAGACAGTTGGGCCTGGATTCATTTCCTTCTGCACCGGAACCAGCGAACCAGGCAAATGCTGATCGAGTTCATCGCTCGCGCTCAACACAAGACACCTCAACCACCGCTCTCCAGGCAACTATCCTCAATATTGTCGGACCCAATGTTCGAGTTCCAGCAACATTTCCATGCCATGAAGCAGCAAGCGCAAGATCCGTCAACACGCCAACACCTGCTTGCGATTGACACCTACACCGATCTACTAAACCGTCAGAATGTAGTCAAGCAAGCGTCTGCTTCATCAGCGATCACCTCCGCGCAGAATGCAAACCGAGGCGTGTCCAATTAGCTGTTCCAAACTGGGAACACCGAGTCGTCCAAACGCTCCAGCCATTGATCTAGAAAACGATCTATCTGTTCTGCGCACGCCGAGTAGACCGCTTCGGAGCCACCAAACGGATCAGAAACATCGGACGATCCGCCACTAACCAGATGTACTTTGCCTGCTACTTCGGGCATCAATTCCACAATTCCGGCTCGATGCGCTCGAGTCATCGTAAGAATCAAGTCCGCCTGTTGAAGTGAATGAGCCGTCACGCTGTGGCTCTGATGCTCTTGAAGGCTCAGGCCGCGCTGGGCCACTACTGCTTGAGCTTCGATCGAAGCCGGACCACCCGGAAATGCGCTCAGACCAGCACTGCCTACATACGCAGCTTGCTGAGCAGCCTGTGGCGATCCAAATCGCTGCACCAATTTGTCGCGCAGGATTACCTCGGCCATGGGGCTGCGGCAAGTGTTTCCGGTGCAAACCAGCAATACTACGAACTGGGCCAGACGATGCAATCCGTCACCGACCACGACGCCGGAGCTTGTGACCGAGCAACAATTTTGATCAACACGCACGATGGTCGAGTAGTCTTCATGAATGGTTGGACCGTCGTTGACAACAATACTCACGCCAGGCAACTTCAAGGGACTGCCTAGCGAATGCAGCGGGCGTCCCAAGTGCTTGATCGGGGCAGCTAAAAGTGGTCCCAGCATTAGTCTCAGAGCCTGCCGAAGTACTTCGTGCGTGGCCACCCGATATCGTGAAAATCCGGCCTGTTCAACCAACGGACGCACTTGATCGGGCAGTTGTGACATCAAGCTGCGGTGCTGATCGGTTTTCAGTTCCATCACAAGCGGCCCTGGCCAACCACGACTGGACATGCGGGACGCTACTGGCGACAAAGATACCGCGTAGTCCAGCAATTCCTGTGGTGATCTGAGCAGCAAAGAACTGGTACCAATCTGATCGTTCTGAGTAAGCTGCCTCCAGTGCGGAAGATACTGGTCTCGCAATCCACTGGCAACCAAGTGATAACCAGTATCTGCCGGCAACACAACCAATCGACCCTCAACTAGCGCTTGAACAACGATGTGAACAATATCACGTGAGTCTTCGCTATTCTTCCAATCAAGGGTGCTTAGCATAGGTGGATGCCTGATATCGACTTGCAGTTTTCAAATGTCTGGGGGCGTTTCGTTGGCCGAGAGATTTTTTTTGGCAGTTCGCGCTGACTGCTGTGGGATTATCGACTAAATATAGCGGCTTCTATTAGAATGAGTAGCCAGTTGTGACCACGCGACTCCTTATTGAACAAAACCAATGGCTAGTCACCAGGTAGATCCGATTCGCAGAAAACTACTACGGCTCATGGCGTTGAGCGGTACCGCATCGGTCGTTGGATGTGTGCCGCATTCGGTTTCCATGCGAGAGCCCGACTTAGTTTGGGGAAAAAGGGGCTTTGGAGAGGGTAGATTTCAAAAGGCGCGAGCCATTACGATCTCGCCCAACGACCAGCTTTACATCGTGGACAAGATGGGGCGAATCCAAGTCTTTGATGCCGACGGCAGATATCTACGAGGCTGGAACACACCGGCCATCGCTCAGGGCAAGCCGACAGGCCTAGGGTGGTCCAAAGACGACCGTTTGCTTGTGGCCGACACTCACTACTTTCGGATGCTAGTCTACACACCTCAAGGTGAATTGGAATCCGACCGCACGATAGGCGGTCAGCTAGGTAGCCAACCTGGACAATTCGCTTTTGTGACCGATGTCGTTCAAGATCATCGCGGCCATTTCTTGATTGGCGAATACGGCCAAAACGATCGAATTCAAGAGTTTGACTCAGACGGTAGTTTTCTTCGGCAGTGGGGAGTGCAAGGGAATCTGCCTGGTCAGTTTTCGAGACCTCAGGGGCTTGCCATCGACTCCGCAGGACATCTTTGGGTAACCGACGCCTGCAACCATCGCGTCCAAGTATTTGACCTGAGCGGCCCCAAGGTAGAGCTGCTGAGAATTTGGGGATCTCAGGGAGATCAGGCCGGACAACTGCACACACCTTACGCAGTCCTGATCGATCGGAATGACACCGTCCTGATTTGTGAATACGGAAATCACCGCGTCCAGCGATTTTCTGTGGATGGCAAGTCGCTTGAGATGCTGGGTGGACATGGGCGAGGACCGGGCAGTTTCCTGCATCCCTGGGGCATCGCTGTGGACTCCCAGCGTCGCCTACACGTTCTAGACACTGAGAACTTTCGGGTTCAGCGATTCAGGGTTTGACGCAGTCGCTCACTACAGACTGCGGGCAAGTTGCTTGTCAAAACTGATCATTTCGGCCGCCCCCCCCAGGCCGATGCCCCTTTTCTACAACCGCCCACCATCCCAAATGCCAGCATAAAATCGTTGTAAATCGTGTGGATCGTACCACTTGTGACGCCTCTGATCGGATTTCTTTGGGCTGTCTAGGGGAAAAGATTGAAGCAGGTTATTGAGTATTGGGCGGGAACTTAATAAATTCGGAACGTGGTGATTTTAGTTTGTGATACAGGGTTTGCTCTCAGAGACCTACATTCCGATGAACAATTCAACAGACGAAGTAGAACTGCTACTTAAGAACGCTCAACTGCGTGACGAACTGGAACCGTACATTGACGAATCGGTTTCACTCGTTCACTTCCGACAAATGAATTTGCGGGAGGAAAACAGCTTTTTGGAGTCGATGTTGGCCTGGGAGCGTGCTCCGGCAGTCCCCATCGGCCAGTGGTTTGAACCGGAATTGAAGCTTCCCGCCCCTCACCAATTGGACGACGACCTGCTTCGAGGCCTTTTGCACGATACCATCGATCGACTGTTTTCGGTGAGAATCGTTTTGGAAATGACCGACCACCTGTCTGATCGCGAGCTGTATAAATTGATCCTTCGAGACATTTTGCCTGCCTGCGAAAAGAAGGTTGATCTGGCTGGCAATTACCTGTGCTGGCGATGCCTGGACGAATCCGATACCGAGAACTGGTTACGTTATTACGCGACAGAAACGGAACGACTGCAGCATCTTGAGCAGAATATCGAGCCGTTGCCGGAAGCGGAAGAACTGCCCTACCCGCGCAAGCTGCCCCGAGCGTCGGAGTACTAACCAGGTTTTTTCATGCGAAGTGTTGAGGAAATTTCTGGTTGGTTAAACGCGCAGGCTCCTTTGCAACTGAGCGAATCATGGGACAACACGGGACTGCTGCTGGGAGATCTTCGTCTACCTGTCCAGCGAATTCAGACCTGCTTGACTCTAACTCCCGATAGTGTCGACGAGGCCATCGATCGAAAGGCCCAGATGGTGATCGCTCATCATCCGCTGCCCTTCAAACCGCTTAGACGTATCACTACAGATTCATTGCCTGGCCGTCTGTTATGGCGATTGGCTACTCATTCGATCGCCGTTTATTCGCCTCACACAGCCTGGGATTCAGCCGAATGTGGAATCAATGCCATGTTGGCCAACAAGCTGAAACTGCAAGACACCGTGCCCTTGGTGAAATGCTGTGTCGAGGGCTTGCAACACTTAGGAGCCGGTCGCATTGGCGAACTGAATGAGAATAGCTCTTTGCAGAATATCGTCACCGAACTTTGTCGCATGATCCCCGATAGTCGACCACGAGCGGTCGTTGGACATAAGCCCATCCGACGAGTAGCCGTCGCGTGCGGAAGTGGCGGTAGCTTGCTGTCTGCGGCATTAGAAGCCAACTGCGATCTATTCTTAACCGGCGAGGCTACCTTTCACACCTGCTTGGAAGCTCAGGCCGCCGAAATCTCGATGCTGATGATTGGACACTTTGCCAGCGAACGCTTTGCGATGGTTGAACTGGCTGAACGATTGTCGACCGATTTTCCCGATCTCGATTGCTGGGCAAGCCAGCGAGAAAAAGATCCCATTCAGAGGCTGAATGCCGCGACGGGATAGGCAATACTTCAGCGAATCTCTCAAAGGGAATCATTAAGGTATGACGTCACGGAGACCCCATAGAAGCATGCGGTCAGAATACCTTTGCGGCCTCGGGATCTCTGCGTTTCAAACTGCTTGGTACCGCGCTTTTGAACTAGAGCAAAATTCGGAGTAGTGGGATTTGTCAAAATTTCATCAGCCAGTGGAATTCTGGCGAGTCCCAATACATCTACACCTTGAGGCAACCAGGAACGGACGTTTAACAGATTTTGAAGTTTGCTGCCTAACCCGTTTCCTTGGCCTTGAAAAAAGCAATCGCAAACCATCTAGATGCAATTACTGTGCAGATCATTTGACCATTCTTGGTCGTCATCTAGAATAGCACCTCGGCAGTCGATTTCTGGAACCAGGGGATTTTTATGCACAAGTGTCTTGTGGCTTTGCCCGTGTATAACGAGGCTCGGTATTTGGACGGCATTCTGGAGGAAGTCTGCAAGTATGCCTCAGAGGTTCTAGTCGTCAATGATGGCTCGACCGACCAGACATCACAGCTTCTGAGCAATTGGCCGCAAGTTCAGGTCGTCCATCATCCGGCCAATCAGGGATACGGAGCAGCGCTCAAGTCAGCTTTTTCTTATAGCATTCAGCAGCGGTATGACTGCCTGGTAACGCTCGACTGCGACGGCCAACATCAGCCTCAGCGGATTCCGCATTTTATTCAGGCCAGCCAACATGCCGACATCGTCTCCGGCAGTCGCTATCTGAAGAAATACGAAGGCGACTCTCAGCCTCCCAGCGATCGCATGAACATCAATTTCACGATCACTCAAGAACTCAATTCACTACTGCACCTTGACTTGACCGACGCCTTCTGCGGGTTCAAAGCCTATCAAGTTGCGGCTCTGGAGCGTCTTGATATCCAGGACAATGGCTATGCGATGCCGCTGGAGGTCTGGGTACAGGCCACCATGCTGGGAATGCGAATCATTGAAGAACCGGTACCACTGATCTATCTGGACCTGAGTCGATCCTTTGGCGGAGCCTTAGACGACGGCCAACAGCGGCTACGTTACTATCGGCAGTGTATCGACCGCAGCATAGCTGTGATGCAGCAGCGAGGACATCACTTGCCTAACCCTCAATCATCTTTGTCGGCAAGTAACTAGATGAGTACAGGGGCACTTTCTGAGCAGGCGCGCTGGCCAGCGCCACGAGGCCACGGCCAGAAGATTTTGGTGCCGTCGATAGGGCAGTTGCACGCTCTGCTTAAGCAACAACCTACCGTCAATTCCAACGAGGATGCTCGGGCGCGTGAGGAGCCCCTGCGGGGACACTGCACGGTTCACCAACCCCCAAGTGATCTTTCATTTTGCCGAACTAGTTTTGCGAACTTGCGTTCGTCGGCTATGCAAAGTGCAGTGGAATTGGCCTATGACTACACCTCCACCTACCTGCTCAGGGAACTACCGCCAATTGGTAAGCAAACCCCCATCATCATGGGCGGCCATCAGCCTGAACTGTTTCACTGCGGGGTGTGGTATAAAAACTTCGTGCTTTCTAAGCTGGCCCGAGAAGCACAAGGCGTTGCCATCCATTTTTTGGTGGACAACGATGTGTGCCGCGCCACCAGTATTCGCGTGCCCGTGGTAACAGCAGAAGGATTGGACACCAAAGAGGTGCCCTTTGACATTGGAAACCCGAGCCAACCCTGGGAGAACTGCCGATTAAAAGACGCCGGCACCTGGGAATCATTCTCGCAGAGAGTGCTTGCCGAATTGCCACCTATGCAGAACACAGCGCTGATCGATCGACTTTGGAAGCATGCGATTCAAAGATCCAGGCATATCGATTCGCTTGGACTTTTACTTTCTCAAGCCAGGCATCTACTCGAGTCAGAGTTGGGGCTTCAGACCCTGGAGGTTCCGCTCAGCATGCTAGTTGGAACGACCGAGTTCGCCAAGTTCAGCATGCAGCTTTTAAGTGACGCTAAGCGGCTACACTCCACGTACAACGCCGAAATACAGCGATACCGTACCGAACATCGCATTCGCAATCACGCTCAGCCCGTGCCGCAGTTGTCCAGCGAGAATGGCTGGCTGGAAGTACCCTGGTGGTGCTATCGCCCCGATGCAACGGAGCGTCAGCCGTTGTGGGTCTATTGCGACGACCAGCGGATTACCCTGAGCGATCGCAAGAACTGGCAGGCTACAATCGACAACCCTGCTACACCTGAAGCTGCGGTCCAGTGGCAATCCATTTTGCAATCCGGCATGCGACTGCGCCCACGAGCCTTGTTGACAACGATGTTTGCCAGACTATTCCTGTGCAATCTATTTATCCATGGATTGGGCGGTGCACGATATGACCAATTGACCGACAAGATCATCAGCCAGTACTTCGCGGTCCAACCGCCTCCGGTAGCGGTCGCCTCAGCCACTTTGCACTTACCGATCGGCGGCCAGTTCGATCAACCCGCTGACGACATAGATCAACAGTTGATCCAGTGGCAACAGAATCTGCGTGCCGCGCAAAACAATCCGGAAGCCGCGCTTGACTATGCTCAGCTACAGAACCAAGCCGAACGATGCCTCTGGGATCAACTGCTGAAAGAGAAGCGCGCTCTACTGGCCACCATACCACCCAAAGGTGAGAAGTGGGAGTGGCATTCGTCCATCAAAAATGTCAACCAGCGATTGGCCGAGCTATCCAAGCCACATCTTGCCCTGCTCCAGGCTCGCATCGACAGCCTGCACAGTCAGCAACGGCAGCACACCATCCGATTCTCACGAGAATACAGCTTCTGCCTGTTTCCTGCCGAGACTATCCAGGAGTGTATGACCTAAAATAGTCCACAAAAGTATCAGGCACTCTCCGAGTGCCGTTGGCTGAATGTCGCTGGCTGAGTGCCACTACTTAGGCTGATGTGGTGTACGGCACATGGAATGTGCCAACTACTTTGACTTTCGGTGCCTGCGGCATGCCCTAAGCAATAGCTGAAAGGCTATCGGATTTCAAAAATCGCCTCGATCTCCACAGCGATCCCACCCGGTAGCGCATTGGTGCCTAAAGCGCTGCGAGCTGCGATGCCGGCGTCTTTGCCAAAAACGTCGGCAAAAAGCTGACTGCAGCCGTTGATCACCTGCGGCTGCTGATCGAATTGATCGGTACAGCGGACCAAGCCCAGAACTTTGATCAACCGCACTATGCGATCCAAACTGCCCAACGACGACTTCAAAGTTGCCAACAAAGCCAGGCCGGTCTGACGAGCCGCCGCCTGCCCCTGTTCTAACGTCAGGTCATCACCCACTCGTCCAACGATCAATTGCCCATCTGATTTCAAAGGTCCGTGCCCCGACAGATAGGCCAAGCTACCGATAATCACCATCGGCTTATAAAGTCCAACTGGCTTGGGAGCCGGAGGAAGTTCTAGGCCCAATTCCGCAAAACGAGCTTCAGCGGTCATCATTTGCTCTCCTGAAAAATATGGTCACCATGGGATGCTTGTCCGAGGTGAGCCATCCGAACTCACCGAACCCATCACACCCCAAGAAATTATTATACAGTGGCTTAGTTTACACGGCCTTCTAAAATCGAAACACCAGTCTTTGGACTGCGGGGAAGTAAACTGGCAATAAGAAGAACAGCCCCAGACTGTTTGGTGAAATAAGTAACCGTCTTCCACGACGACCGCCCCCTTGAAAACTTTCCAGTTCCGGCGATGCTTGAGAACTGCGACACACTATCCAGTTTTCAGTGGGGGGAGATACCCGAGTGCAGAATCTATTCTCTTTACAAAATGAAGTCGCTGCAGTGATCGGCGGCACGGGCGGACTAGGCGGTGCGATGGCTGAAGCTCTAGCTGCCAACGGGGCGAAGGTAGTGATCGTTGGTCGCAATCAGCAACGTGGTCAAGAACGTGTGAACGCCATTGAGACTGCGGGCGGCGTGGCCACATTCAAGTCCGCCGACGCGCAGTCTGCTCAGTCGCTTCAAGATGCGAGAGACGCTATGGAAAGCGAAATGGGGATCGCCACGATTTTAGTGAACGCGGCTGGTGGAAACAGACCCGAAGCCACCTTGCCACCGGGTGCGGATTTCTGCGCTCTGCCCTTGTCGGCGTGGCGAGATGTGTTTGACCTGAACTTGGTCGGCGGCGTTTTGCTGCCTTGTCAGGTTTTTGGACAATCGATGCTCAAGTCGGGCAAGGGAAGCGTGATCAACATCGCCTCGATGTCGGGCATGACCCCTTTGTCGCGCGTCGTAGCTTACTCGGCTGCCAAAGCGGCTGTCATCAATCTGACTCAGTTTCTAGCGCGGGAATGGGCAATGCGCGGCGTCCGAGTCAATGCGATCAGCCCAGGCTTTTTTCCGGCCGAGCAGAATCGAGCCTTGCTCTATAACCCTGACGGCTCACTATCTCAGCGAGGCCAGCAGATCATTGGGCACACTCCCATGCAGCGTTTTGGGCAAGCTCAGGAACTTGCTGGAGCGGTCTGTTGGCTGGCATCGCCCGCCGCCAGTTCCTTTGTCACTGGACAGAATATTGTGGTAGACGGCGGATTCTCAGCGACTACGATTTAGTGCCAATTCCATAGCCCAATCCATCAGCTTCTTAACGATTGTTCAAATCTATGACTCGATTATCTATCAAATCCACAGCAGAATTGGATTTCCTATCATTAGGTGCGTTGGTCCATCGACTGGATCCAGGGACTATTCCCTTTCGCAAAGCTAGATCCCTGGAAGTTCATGTTTCGGGAGGCGAATACAATGTGGCCGCCAATCTGGCCGACTGCTTTGGCCAGCGGACTGGCATCGCCACCGCAATGGTGCGATATGGCTTGGGCGAATTGGTTCAGCGCTGCGTTCGTGAGATGGGAGTCAAGCCGTTCTACAAATGGTTTGAACACGATGGCGTGCGCGGCCCCAATATCGCCACCGTTTACAGCGACCGAGGCGCTGGCGTGCGGGCTCCTGTCGTCTTTTACAATCGTGCCAACGAAGCAGGTGCCTTATTAAAACCCGGCGATTTTGATTGGAACAGCATTTTTGCTCAGGGCGTAAAGTGGTTTCATTCTGGCGGGATCTTCGCCGCTCTTTCGCCCACGACATCCCAGTTGATCGTCGAATCCATGCAGGCGGCCAGGTCGGCTGGCACAGTCACCTCGTTTGATTTGAACTACCGCGCCAAACTATGGAAGACGATCGGCGACCAGTCCAAGGGCCAAGAGATGTGCCGAAAGATTGCCAGCCACTGCGATGTTTTGATTGGCAACGAAGAGGACCTTCAAAAGGGCCTCGGAATTGAAGGCCAAGATGTAGAATCAAAATCGAAACTCGATCCAGAATCGTTTTTTGGAATGATCGACAAAGTCGTTCAGCAGTTCCCTCAAGTCAAGCTGGTGGCCACCACACTGCGTGAAGTGTATTCGACGAATCGACACGACTGGGCTGCGGTGATGTGGTACGATGGAAAGAGATTTGTCAGCCCCACGATGAAGTTGGATGTGATCTGTCGGATCGGAGGCGGTGACGGATTTGCATCGGGACTGATCTATGGGATGCTTGCCGGTCGACAACCCGAGCAGGCGCTGCGTCTTGGCTGGGCTCATGGTGCTCTGCTAACCACATTCGTGGGCGACGTGACGATGGCCAGCCTGCCTGAAGTCGAAGCACTTGCAGCCGGTGGATCGGCTCGCGTCCAGCGGTAGATGGCAACAGCCAAATGGCCTAGGCATCTGAGCTTCGATAACGCTCACGACTGACTGTGGGAAAGCTGCCGATCATATCACGCTGAATCGCTTAGTCAATTTCGGCAACTTGACCATTGCCACCCATGAAAATGAATCTCAAAGAGATTTCTTGGCCACAATTCCTTATTTCTTATTCGTCATTGGAATGGATGACCTAAGGTGTCCGGCGGCCTGCGATAAACATCAGTGTTGGAAGGGGGGTGCGATCGGGCAGCCACTTCTGTTACCGAACCTGGCGGCTTTTCTTTATGTTTTTCCCCAAAGTCGATACGTTTAGGGAAGAGTCGGAAGTAAGCCACATCACAATCACGGAGGTCTATCATGGCTAAGTATTATGTTCAAAGCGGTAATTTTCGGTCTTTGGTCAGCGCGGATGATGCCGAAAAAGCAGCACTCTGGATCGTTCACAAGGTAATTCAGCAGGTATTGCCTGTGGATGACGATCTGGAGCTTGACCCAACCCAGAAAGGGCAAGCCGTAATCGCTCATGGAATCATGGTTTTGGGTAATCAGATCGTGGTCAGTGAACAAGGCTACTGTGGCGATGACTCGCAGTTCTTTGATACCTTTGACCTGCTGACACATTGGCATCAATTGATGTTAGCCCTGGATCGACTGGCCGAACTGGTCAGCCCTCAGTCGGAGGTCGACACTCTACTTTGCGGCTCGTAGTTCTTGTGAATTGAGCTATAATCTGGACGAGCCCACAGCACTTGACGACTGCATTACTTACCCGCAGTAAGATTACAACTCACAGGATTTCAACAACATGCAGCCAATGAAAGTTGGATTTATCGGTGGCGGCCAGATGGCTTCGGCTTTGATCAGTGGTGCCTTCAGCTCGGGGTTTTTGTCGGCTTCGGATCTCGTTATCGTGGAGAGTTCGGTTCAGCGTCGCCAGTGGTTGGCAGAGCAGTATTCCAAAATTCAAGTAGTGGACTCGGTCGAAGCATTGGTGAAATGTCAGTCGATTGTACTTGCGGTCAAACCTCAGGTACTGCGTGACATCGGCGTAGGACTAGCAAAGTCGCTTGCTGGCGATCGATTGTGGGTGTCGATCGCTGCGGGAGTCAATTTAACCGAGCTTCACGCACTACTTAATAGTCAGCGTTTAATTCGTGTGATGCCAAACACTCCAGCTCAGGTAGGCGCTGGCGCAGCAGCCATTTCGCCAGCCGATCAGGCGACTTCGGCGGACATCGCTTGGGTCACCCAATTGATGCAATCGGTAGGCAAATGTGTGTCGGTCGCTGAGCCGCTGATGCATGCTGTCACCGGAATTGCTGGTTCCAGCCCGGCCTATGTCTATCTATTTATCGAAGCTCTGGCGGATGCTGGAGTCGCGGGTGGTCTTTCGCGGGAGATGGCTGTGCAACTTGCCGCTCAATCCGTGTTGGGAGCCGCCAAGATGGTCTTGGAAACCGGCGCACATCCGGCACAATTAAAAGATCAAGTCACTAGTCCTGCTGGTACAACCATCGCTGCTCTGAGGCAACTGGAAGCCCATGGCCTTCGCAGCGCATTGATGGAAGCTGTCGATGCATGTATTGGGAGGAGCAAACAACTGGAGCAAGCCGGCGGTCGCTAGCTGACTGGCCTTGCAGGATCTGGAGCAATCTTGACCTTAATCTTAGTATCGGTGAATTTGTGCAACTAACCATTCGTCCATTCTGCAACACCGACCTGCAGGCTGTTTGCGAGATATGGAATCGCCATCACGCCGCAGACGGCAAGTTCACTGCCGTTCAGCCAGCTCGGATGGAATTATACGTTCAAGCCAAGACCTACTTTGACCCCAGTCATTTACTGATTGCATGGCAAGATCGAGAGCCAGTCGGGTTGATTCACTTAACTGCTATCCCACAGGTGAGTCTGCAAGCAGCAGACGATCAGCTATTGGGTGTTGCGGCGATGTGCGTCGTGCCTGACCCGCAGAGCTGTCAGATTGCCGATCAGCTTCTAAGTGCAGCGGAAGCGATTGCAACTCGCGCTGGATTTGAGCGTATCGTTTTTCGTCCGGCGTTGCCCTATTGCAGCTTTTACTTAGGTCTGGGATTAGCCGATTCTCTTGCTGGCACCATGTCGAACGAGCAGCAGGTATGTCACTGGCTATCGGCGGCTGGCTACCAGCCGCAACTGCCAACTACCTTGTGGGAATTGGAACTCCCGACTTTTCGAGCTCCCAGCGATCGAACACAGATGGTCGTTCGTAGAAAAACCTTTGTCGAAAGGCAACTTCAAGAGCCCGAACTTCCGTGGTGGCAAGCCTGCGTGCTAGGTCATACCGAAGTGCAAGCGTTTCACCTGACTGACAGGAATGAAAAGCGAGAATTGCAAGAAGCTGTCGTATGGAGCATCGCGAGCGCTCTAGCCAATCAACCAGAGCAAGTTGCTTGGCTCTGGCCACCCACACTGGACGAGCTTGCCCCCACAAGTAATGCGGAAACGACCCCGGCAGACCGATTACTTTTTCTGTTGGCCGAAGCGTTCAGACAACTGATTGCCGAACAAATTGACGTGGTGCGGACCGTAACGCCATCCGAGTCGCAGAAACTGGTGTCCATTTACAGTCGGCTTGGTTTCAAGAGCGTGGGCAGTGGAATGGTCTATGCAAAGTCGTTCAGATCAGGACAGATTGGAAATTGACATTCCCATCTGAAACCCTGACAATCGGGCTGCTACGGCTTGTGTGGGGGCCTACAACCGTCAAACTCTGCAAAGTCTTTTGATGTTTGTGCGAAAAACATCTGTAAGCCTCGCTCCGCTCGTACGGGGGGGTTACATTTCTAGGCACGCCGGAAATAATGGTTGTTAGTTTTGTACGCTGACCGCGTTTCCGGTTAGGTAATCATCGGCTGTTAAAGGTATCTGAACATAGCCCCATGGGGACACGACGAAAGAATTGGCGAGCGCTGCTGGATCCGGTCGGTTGGTTCAACCGATTTGACGGGCTGATGCGCAAAATCGGGCGTGCCTTTCGCGCTCCTACGGACTGGATTTTCGGCCTGTCGTCGTTCAGTCGTCGCTTTTTCAACAAGCTGTCATTCGTTCCTAGATATTTCGAGAAAATCGCCTTTGGTACGGCAACATGGATGCGAGTCTGGCTGCTGATTCGTCCGCTCAGGCTGCTGAACCGAACCGTATTGGCTGCTTTCCGCAAGACGATTCTCTTTCGAGTATTGAACAAGGTTGTGGGTTGGGCTTATCGCAGCACAATTGCAGAGCCCTTCAAATGGCTAGTCTTGATTGCGGGCGTGATTCTCACTTGGGGCAAGTCGCGCCGCTGGGCTTCTGCTTTGCTCTTTTGCATCCCTTCGGTGCTATGGATCGGCTTAGGGGTTACTTCATGGCTGGCTGGTCGAGTGAACAAGCTAAAACTTGCCAGCCAGTACATCGAGATCAGTGAAAAGGAGTTCGATAATTGGCAGGAGAGTCTTTCGGGAATCGCAGATGGCTCTGCAAGCACTACCATGGATACTGCTAACCGATGGTCCTACTTGGTCGGGCTAGACGTTCGTAACCAGCGGCAGGAGACGCTCAAGGCCGACGAAATAGCCGAGCAGTATCAGTCTATGTTGTTTCGGAGAGTGCAGGTTCTGGATCCCACTGATCGCGGTATTTTGCTGGCCGGTTATAGAATGATGCAGCGCGGTGCCACCGACCAGGGCATTGCGTTACTGACGAAGATCGCACCGAACAATGAGCCCGGCGATCCGCGCGCTCATGCGATGCTCGCGTCGGCCTACTACGATCGGCTGCGATCGACCACCGACGAAACATTGATACCCATTTTCCAGCACCACGCAGAAAACGGTGCTCGCTGGCAGAATATACCACAGCAGGTTTTGCTATCTTCCGGAGATTTGCTTTTGCGTTTAGGGCAACGCGATCGGGCAATCACCTTCTTTCAGCGTGCAGCACATCGCAATCCTGATCTGTTTCCTGAGTTCGTAAGAAGATGTTTGGCAGCAGATCAAAAGTCTTTGGCCGAGTTCTCGCGGGATATCGGCATTGTTCACTTCACTCGAGCGCTGGAGCGCGAGCCCAACAACAAGTCCATACGATTCGCTTTGGTCGAATTGCTATGTGGGACTGAAGAACAACTGTTAAAAGCAGAGCAATTGCTAAAAGAAGGCGCGGCAAATAGCAACGACCCTAACATAGCCCGCGCCATGTCAGAGGTGTATCGCATGCGATTTGTATTGCACCGAGATAGCGGCAAGGATCGACAAACCGGGTTGACCTATCTGGACAAAGCCATTGGATTTGACCCAAGCAACCCTAACGTGGCGGCCGAGATTGCCGATGCCATGCAAGCCGAAGCTAAGTTGGTGCAAACCAACGAAAAAGGCGACTCGGCAACAGACATTGGAAAACACCTAAATAGCGTATTGGCTTCCGCCAAGGCGACTACAGGTACCCACGCAATCTTGGCCGAATATCATTTAAGTCGCAAGCAATACCAAGCTGCCATTCTGCACTTGGAGCAAATTGTGTGGGTAGCACCTACCGCCGCACGATACGCTAATGAACTGGCCGTGGCGTACGCTAAGGAAAAGCGTTTTGACGAGGCATCGCGCATCGCCAACCATGCACTATCGATGCTACAGACGAAGAATCAGTTGAATGAACGCTACGTCGATGATCTAGTCGATACTCTGGGTAAGCTCTATCAAAAGCAAAAGCAAAACGATCAGGCGATCAGTATGTACGAGTACGCCTTGACGCTAAATGCTGGAAGAATCGATACGCGAGAGCGATTGATCGGTATCTATGAACAAACGGGAATGCCGGACAAGGCATCGGCTCATCGGCAGGCCCTGGAATTGATCAAACAAAAGACCCAGCAGTATGTCGCCTATGACCGATGGCTCGATACCTTAAGTGAAAAGTTGTCAGACTCAGTAACTCTGCAGCCCTTAAGACTTCCAGCAACCGCACCTTCGGAAAGCATGACTGCCCAAGACAAGCTGACCGAAGTCAAGAACCCCACATCATCTGACACACCGAATAAGTAACATCCTGATTTTTTGGTATCACTTGAATGCCTTCATCCAAAGATCCCCTAGGTAGGCTATTTGCAACTATCGGCAGTATGCAAAAGGCCCGAAAGAAGCTGACCGCTCCTTTTCGGCGAGTACTGCGCTACCTATCCACCAGCATCAATCGACTTAGACAACGCTGGAGAGTCAAATTTCCGAATCCTTTTTTGTGGCTTTTTTCGCTGATCAGTTATGTCGTGGTAACAAGCGGCCAAAGGGCTCGACGGAAGCTAAGTTTCCTAGGAGCATTCAAGAGGTCGAAAATTGTTCGCAAGACTGCAGTTTTGCCGGTTGCTCTAAGCAGTGTACCAGGTCAGGCTCTCAAAAGTTCCACAGCTAAGAAGGTACGACGAACCAAGCCGCTACGCAAGATGATTCGCTTCATCTACCGTTCGTCGTTGGTCGAACCATTTCGCTGGTTAGTGCAACTGGCTGGAACCTTATTTCGCTGGGCGCGCTCACGCAAGTGGAAGCTGCTGGTTGTGTCGTCGATCCCGTCGATGCTACTGGTTTCGGCGATTGGTGCGACATGGCTTGGCGGCCGTATCAATGAAGCGGTACTTGCCAAACACTATTTCGAATTGGGAGAGCAGGAGCTTGCGGATTGGGAGCAAAGCTTGGGAGAAAGCTCGACATTCAACGCTGAATCGCAGCCTGAAGATTTGTCATCTTTCATTGCATCTGAGCCTGAAGGTGAACGCCCAGCGATCTCTAGCTACGGAGAACTGCTATTCCGCAGATTACAGCTTTTAGAACCCTCACGTGACAGTCACGTCATCATTGCGTCAGCCATGCTTCAGCGTGGAGCCATCGCCAATGGCCAGCATTTACTTCGGAAGATAGCGCCCGATGACAAAGTCGGTTACGCCAAAGCCCATGCGCTGATGGCCATGTCATACATCGTCGAGTTCCGACAGACTCGCGAACAAAGGCTACTACCTTTATTTCTGCATCATGCTCAAATTGCCCGTAACTGGGCCGGAACCCCCAGGGACGTACTGCTTCAAGCAGGTGAGCTATTGTGGCAAGCAAAGAAGTATGATCAGGCACTGGCGTTCTTTGAATCGACCGCCAAAAGATCGCCAGAGACTTATGGTCTCTTGGCTCAACGACTTTCTTCTGTGGGTCAAATGGAGCTTGCCAGTGTTGCCATGCAAAAAGCGGTCGACTACTTCCAGATTAAACTAAAGGCCGATCCTCGTAATGAAAAGCTACGTATCCAGCTAGCTCAAATGCTGAGTGTTGACTCGGCCGGCATTGAATTGGCCGAACAATTACTGAAACAGGGCCAAACAACCCGACCAAGCCCCATGCTCTCGCGTGCCATGTCGGATCTGTACCGAGTTCGTTTTGTGCTGAATGGTCGGGATAACCCAAACAAGGTGGAGGGCTTTCGATTCTTAGATCGAGCCATGGTGTTAGATCCTACGAACCCAAAAGTCGCAGAGAACATTGCGGCCCTGATGCGATTGGGAGTTGATATTCAAGATGAAACCGATAAGCGTCAAGTCCAGGAGCTGGGTGCTGCACTGAATCGGGTTCTGGTATCCGGCGGAGCCACGACAGGGACGCATGCCATGTTGGCGATTTATCATTTGAGTCAAAAGCGACACAAAGAGGCGATCTCGCATTTGGAGCAGATTTATCAAGTGGCCCCAACCGCCATCAAATTCGCCGATCACCTGGCCTATACCTATGCGGCTGAAGGGCGATTGGACGACGCTTTGAAAGTTGCCAAACAATGTCGGCAACTGATTGAGGATCGTAAGATGCTGCACGAGAAATTTGTCGACGATTTGTTGGACACTCAAGGCCGAATCCACCAAAAACTGGGACAGTTGGACGAAGCAATTGACTGCTACGAACTAGCAATCAATATAAATCCTACTAGGCAGGATACGCGCAGCCGACTGGCCAAGCTTTACAGACACCAAGGGAATGACGAAAAAGCTCTAACCCAGGATGCCGCGATTCAAAAGATTCAGCAGACAAACGCCCAACTGGAATCCCTGGACCTAACAGAAGCTGGGCGAGTGAGCAACGAGACTACTGTTATCAAATAGCATTGCGTCGTCTTTGTCTGATTGTCAATTGAACTGAACCTGATCCTACTATGAAACGCTTGGACCCGATTGTTGCGATGTACGCTGTGCTGGCTTGGTTCCAGCAGCGCAGCCGATCACTCATTCGGCTTATCTCAAGATCTTACGAAGCCATGGTTGTAGGCATACTGTCGGCTGGCGGTCTGCTGAGCAAGCCCTTCAAAGCGTTTGCAGGCATCCGCGAATCACTTCTGTTCCAATCCGTCGCTGGTTTCCTATTTGGCTTGATCGATGCTCCGCGTGAACGTTTGTCCAGGAAGCCACAACGAGAGACGAGTGGCAGGTCGTATGGACTATTTCTGGCGTTTGTCAGCGTACCCAAAGAGTTTTGGAACAAGCCTGCTCTAAGGAGAATGCGTCGAGGTCGTGCAGCTCAGCAGTTTGGCAAGCTGGTCGCTTTTGTATCGCGGGTATCGTTCGTTGAGCCGATGAAATGGCTGGTCCACGTTGCTGGTTTACTCGCTCGCTGGTCACGGACACGGGCCTGGCGCCGCATCCTGGTTACCTCAATCCCTTCACTTATCGTTCTTTTGGGATCGTTGACTGTCTGGTACATGAGCCGAAACAATCGATTTGCTCTAGCAGACCATTACCTTCAACTGGCCGATGCGGAGTTTCTTCAGAGCCAGGCTCCTTCCTCTACCGTTACTAACGGGAACCCACTGAATTCTAACCTACAGAGCGACCTGCCGAACTTTCACTACGAAACACCAGTTACCGCGTCTCCGTCCAAACTGACCAGTTACGGAGTTCTGTTGTTCCGCCGAGTGCGTGCCATGCACTCCGGCAATCAGGGGAGCTTAGTCATTGGTTCGCAAATGTTCAACCGAGGTGCAATCGACAGCGCATATAAAGAATTGATCAAAATCGCTCCCGAACAACGCGTTGGAGATCCGCGAGCGCATGCGCTGGTCGCCATGATTTACCTGAACGAATCGGATCGCCGAGCAGATCCAGAGTTGCTCGGTCGCTTTAGGCATCACGCAGAAGCTAGCCTACGATCCGGTCAAATTCCGATGATCGTTGTCCGAGCACTTGCCGGGCTTCAAATGATGGTCGGTGAAACCGACCAGGCGCTTCAAGTACTTCAGATGGCTGCTCAACAAGACCCATCCCTTTATTTGACAATTGTCGAACAGGCCACCGCAATGGGTAGGGAACCAGTCGCCGCTTCGGCAAGGAATAAAGGCGTCTATCGATTGTCTGAATTGCTGAAAGCAGATCCCAGCAACCAGGAGATCTTGGCTCAGTGGGCAATTCTAGTCAGTCAAGACGAAGCCGGTATCAAAGAAGCCATTGACGTTTTAAGCAAACACCCCAAGGTTCTAACAAGTCGAGTACTCTCTAGATCGCTTTCCGAAGTCCTGCGGCTAAAATTCTCAAATCAATTCCAGCGTGACAATGACCTTATCGAAGCCATGCCATCGCTGGACCGAGCCTTTTCCATCGATCCAACAAATCCGAATTTCCCCGCTCAAATTAGCTCTATCATTGGCAACATCCTTGAGTCTTCCGAAGGCAAACCAATCGCGTTTAGCCAGTTGGAGGAATCACTGAATCAGTTGTTGGTTTCCGGAAAAGCTTCCGTAGCCACACACGCCGTCTGCGCGGAAATTTGTCGAGGTAAAGGGCGGACAGAAAGAGAAGTCATGCATTTGCAACAAGTCGCTCGATCAGCTCCAGCGTCCGCTTATTATGTCAACCGTTTGGTCAGATCGCTGGTCCAAGTTGGACAGGAACAAGAGGCCGAACGAATAGCCAACAACTCTTTGAGCATACTTCAGGAGCGAGACTTACTTGGGGAAACCCATGTCGATGATCTCATGGATGGTTTGGGTGAGATCTACCAAAAGCTTGGACGTCCCGAGGAGGCCATTCGTGTTTTCGAGCTGAGCTTGGGCTATAACCCATCACGAACAGAGACTCGAAGCAAGTTGGTTGCCGTATATTCACTGACCGGCGACCAAACTAAAGCCGACAATCACCGGCAAGCGATAGCCGCTTCGGAAAAGATCCATCAACAACAACGGTTACTGAAGAATTGGGCAGCCAGCAAAAACCAACTTACTAGTCCCTCAAGCTCCACGACGGTGCAATAACTGTCGGTTTTCGACACTTTTCACTGATCACCAGGAAGTGTCCGGATTTCCTAAGATTCTTGCAATCCAGCCTAAAGTCATGTCAGAAAGTTAGGTGGTTCCGGTACAATCTGAAAGGTCGGCACAATTGACACAATTTCGGATCGATCCAAGTCGACTCAGGATGGTACTGCCTTGGCAAATCGGTGCTTGGATTCCACAATGCAATTTGCGTCGATTATAACGTTTTTGAAATCAGCTCTTCATGGTCAGGCTCAAGTACCTGCGTGGTAGCACTTCGTATGCTTTCCTTTGACCCTATCGGCGGACTCTATGCGTTATTCGCGTGGCTACAGCGGCGAGTTCGTCGCTTAGGCAAGGCACCGCAGCGCGTTGGGCGTTGGGTCATGTCTATCTTGTTCAAACCAACCGACTGGTTTCTCACAAAAGTCAATCGACAGAAGAAGAGCGACAAAACTTCCCACTCTGACAAGTCGTACGGTTTCTTTCTACAACTAGCAAATGCACCCAAAGAGTTTCTCAATACGTTTCTAGTGAAGAAACTTGAGCGTACCACTTTTGGTAAGAAGCTGAGCAGATTTATGCTGGCCGCATTTCAGATTTCATTTCTCAACCCACTGAAGTGGCTTACCAGTCTGGCAGGTTTGCTTTACACATGGATGGTAACCAGGGACTGGCTGAAGGTTCTTCCCAGGGCCATCCCCACAGGTCTGATGCTCGCTAGCTTGGCTGTCGTGTGGTTAGGCACTCGCGTCGATAAAAACGATTTAGCCAATTATTATTTCAAGCTAGGGTCGGAACAGTTAAGCGACTGGCAGGCCGGCATAGCCACTCTAGCCGTTTCACGACCAACCCCAAGTGATAACTCTGCTAAATCAAGCCATACGGCCGAAACTCAGGAATCCAAGCCTTCGGTCTCCAGCTATGCGGAACTTCTGTTCCGCCGCGTACAGTTGTTGCAGAACAACAAGCATAGTCAGTTTGTCGTCGGTGCCACGCTGATAGAACGAGGTGCGATCGCTAGCGGTCAAAATCGACTCAAGTCAATCGCTCCCGAGGATCGCGTTGACTATTCGCCTGCTCATGCCATCATGGCTGCCAGCTTGATTAGGCAATACCATCAGACGTCGGATGCGACTTTGCTGCCACGGATCGAACATCATGGTCTGGCATCGGTATCGTGGGAGTTTACTCCTAAAGAAGTTCTCTTGAATATTACTGAAATGCTTTGGAATCGCGGTGAACACGCTCGAGCACTTGGGATCTTGCAGGTGGCCGCACAACGACATCCGGACCTGAATGCAACGCTGGCCAGTCTAGCCGAAAAGTCTGGGCAGAAACGACTGGCGCAAACCGCAAGCCAGCGTGCCATTGAGTCGATGCAGAAAGCCTTGAAGGCAGACCCAAGAAATGCCGACATGCGCATCAAGTTGATACAATTGTTTGAAGCCAACGAGCAGGGCATGGCTAACGCTGAGGTCTTGCTGTTGGACGGGCTTAAGTATGGCCCCGACATAAAGCTGACTAGGGCGTTGTCTGAACTCTACCGCGTGCGATTCATCAAACAACTAGTGGCCGCCGCGTCGGTTCAAGTGAATCTTGAACTGCTCGACAAGGCGTTTAGCTTTGATGCAACCAACCCTCTGTTGATCGATCAGGTGCGGATGATTCTTCAGGGCGACCAAAATCAGCGACAAGAACTTCAGGACGGACTCAATAGAATCCTAACCACCGGCAAAGCCACCGTTGCTACACACGCCATCCTTGCTGAGTTATGGATTGAACAGAATCGCCCAGAACTAGCCAAATTGCACTTAGAGCAGATCTACTCAGCGGCACCACATTGTGCTCGTTATTCTGCCGCTTTGGCAAAGTTGTACGCATCTGGAGGACGTTTAGAACTTGCCTTGCAAGTCGCGACCGATTCATTAAATCACTTGGAGCAGCTTAAGCTAGAAAAGGAACGCTTTGTTGACGACCTGCTGGAGGTGTTAGCCGAAATTCATTGGCGATTGGGCAACGTCGACCAGTCCATTGCCTTGCTAGAGCGATGTTTGACCGTCAATCCCAACCGCGCACCCGCCAGGAAACAATTGATTAAAATATACAACCAGAAGGGTGAAGTAGCTGCGTCGGAAAAGCATCAAGCCATCCTAAGGGAATCGGCAAAGAATGAAGCCTCGGATGCAAAAAATCCCGAAGCTGTCGTCGACAGCCAAAACTGACGCACTTTGAGCCATGATTGATCCAATTAGGTTGGTGCTGAGCCTTACCTAGACGACAAAATCCCCCGTAAGATTGGGGGTAAAACCTTTAATTCGCTAACGATTCTATGCGACCTTTTGATCCCATTGAGTTCTTTCACTCCGTAATCAGTCTACTGTTGCGCCTAGGCTGGCTGCTGATTACGCCGCTGCTCTGGATCTTCGGCCTGATCGCAACAATTACCTTTAGTATTATTGATCGCTTTCTCGGCAAGTCATCAAGTGAATCCCAGGAGAGCGCCGAGACAGAACCCAAACCAGGCGTCTACGGATTCTTGTTGGAACTCGCCAGCATACCAAGGGCAATCTTCGACAATCCAAGAGTCGGTCGCTTCTTGCAGAGTGACTTAGTGGAGAGAATCACCGATTTCTTAGGTGGTTTCTTCCAGATCTCCTTCTTTCAGCCGGTGAAATGGCTGGCTGCTATTGCCGGTATGGCGATGACGTGGGGCATGTCGCGTGAATGGGGCAGAGTTTCGATCGTGCTATCTCCTTTGATTTTCGTACTGGCAATCACGCCAGTTGTTTGGTTTGGCGGACGGATGGATCGTTTTAAATTGTATAACCACTATCTTGACTTGGCCGACCAGCAGCCCGCTCGCTGGGATACTCAGCCCGGAAAAACCAAGGACTCGGACTTAACCCCAGCCAGTCTTGATGCCTCGGCTTCTGCATCGCCCCCCCCCCCTGACAGTACCGCAGTGCGACAACAGGAAAGACAGCAGGCGATCAATGCTTACTGCGAAATGCTTTACCGTCGCGCCATGTTGCTATTGCCTAACAACGACAACCAGTACGTTGTTGCTTCGATTCTACTTTCCCGAGGGGCAACCGAATTGGGACGTTCTACCATGCGTCGAATGGCACCCGATCACCAAGTGGGACTACCGAAGGCTCACGCTGCAATGGCTGCTAGCTTGCTGAACGAATATCGCAAGGAGGCAGACCCGTCCGTTCTGGAACTGTTTGTGCATCATGCGGATGCAGCCCTGAGTTGGCGTGACACCCCCATCGATACATTGATTGCCTTGTCAGACCTTTACTGGCAACGCAATGATAGGAATAGATCGCTTCAAGTATTGCAGGTCGCAGCCGGGCGAGATTCGCGGTTGTACACACTGCTATTTGAACGAGCCGCGATGACTGATGACAGTCGTCTTCAAACTCGAGCCAAACAACTTGCATTGGCACAACTGCGCGATGTGTTGATTAAGCAACCACGAAACGATCAGGCTCGAGTGCAAATGGCCCAGTTACTTAGCACCAGTGACGATGGTCTGCCTATTGCTGAGAAGCTGCTTGCTCAAGGCTTGGCACTTGGCCCAAACAAGTATTTGACTCGTGGCCTGTCTGAGGTTTATCGCATAGCTTTTCTGCGCAAGTTCCTCAAAAGCAACCGCACCAGCGTTGAACTCGATTTATTGGACATTGCCATCCGAGTCGATCCAACGAATCCGTTGATCGCCGAACAGATTGAAGATGTCATGGGGCCCTCGTTGCTTGAAACGCCGGATCTGGAAAGCGCAATGCAGCGCATCCTCACTCAAGGCAATGCCAATGTGGCTACGCACGCTACGATCGCTCAATATTACTTAAGGCATCAACGAATCGAAGAAGCCATTCTTCACCTGGAACAGGTCTATCAAGCCGTACCTGGCGCGATACGTTTTGTTCAGCAACTGACAGAGTTGTACTTGAAAATCGATCGCTTGGATGACGCTTTGAAAGTAGCTTCCTTGACAGTTGAGGTGCTGGAGGAAACCGAAATGCTAGGCGAGAAATACTCTGCCGAACTTTTAGATCTTCTGGGCGACAGCTATCTGCGATCGGGTAGGGTTGATGACGCGATCTCAACCTATCAGAAGTGTCTGAAATTGAGCGAGAACCGCATTGAGACCAAACGTCGTCTGGCAACTGCGTATCGACAGGCAGGCAATCAAGAAGCTGCTGATTTGCAGGAGAGTGAAGCAGACAAACTAGCATTGGACCAACTTGTCGAACAAACCAAACAAACTCCGCCGCTTGATGGCGATGAAACGCCTAGCGATCCGGAGCACGAGGATCCTAGCAGTGCTGAAGCCGTCATCGAAAGACAAGACTAACGCACTTCAAACATTGATTGATCCTTTAGGATTAGTATTGAGTAGTGCCTAGCCGACCAAATCACCTGCAAGATTGCAGCGACACCCATTAATACGCTGAAGATTCCATGCGACCTTTTGATCCAGTTGAGTTCTTCTACTCAGTAATTGACCTACTCGTGCGTCTTGGCTGGCTGCTGATTACGCCACTGATCAGAATCTACGGGCTGATCGCATCTATCATCTTCAATATCGTAGATCGCTTTCTCGGCAAGTCAGCAAGCCAGTCCGACAGAAGCCCTGAAACAGAGTCAAAACCTGGCGTGTACGGATTCCTGCTGGACGTTGCAAGCATACCACGAGCGATTTTCGACAATCCAAGAGTCGGGCGATTCTTTGAAAGTGACTTCGTACGGCGAATTGCAGAATTCTTAGGCGTATTCTTCCAGATCTCCTTTTTTCAGCCTGTCAAGTGGCTTGCTGCCATTGCCGGCATGGCGATGACGTGGGTCATGTCGCGTGATTGGGGCAAAACCGTACTCATGTCGTTGCCCACGATGCTTATGCTATTGACCATGGGATTGATTGTTCGAGCTGGAATGTTCAATAAAGAAGATATGGCTAGCGAGTACCTACGCTTAGGTCTAGCAGAACTCGAAGCCCAAAAGAAATTGTCAACCTCTGAGTCTTCACCTCAGCCGGTAGATCTGACTGATCAGCAGCAGTCGATCTTGTCGTCGACACAAGACACGGACCAGCCCAAAGATCCCGAAGGACAAAAAATATCAAGCTATGCAGAGCTACTTTTCCGCCGCGCCCAAGTGTTACACCCACAAAGCCAAAGCGCCTACATCATCGGTGCAACGCTATTACAAGAAGGGGCAATTGAAGCTGGCCAAAAGAAACTCAAGAACATCGCTCCAGACAATCGTCGCGGACACCCAGACGCTCACGCTGCGCTGGCGACCAGTTACCTGAACGAATTCCTGCGTACGAAGGACATGGATATCTTGCCAACATTTTTGCATCATGCTGGGATTGCGGAGAAGCTTCCTAATACGCCTATCGAAGTCTTAATCGGAGCTAGTGAAGTACTTTGGAGCCAGGGAGACCTCAATCGCTCCTTAGAGTTCGTGGAGACCGCAGCTCGACGAAATCCATCGATCTACTTACGACTGATGCAGCTGGCTAAAGCCGCTGGAGACCAGCGGCTCGATAACCTAGCATCCAGAAATTACATGATTTTTCTGCGACAAGTTCTGGCCAAAGACCCGACCAACGACAAGGCTCGTGTTCAGATCGTTCAAATGTTGGGTACCAGCCCCGAAGCTCTCATGGAAGCTGAGAGTCTTTTGAGAGAGGGATTGGACATACAGCCCACACGTGTTCTATTGCGCGCACTGTCTGAAGTTTATCGCATTCTGTTCGTCAGGCAGATGATCGAAAGCAAAGAATCGATCGCTGATTTGAATCTACTGAGCGATGGAATGCAGACTGATCCAACCAATCCACTGATAGCCGACCAGATCGAAAATCTGATCAATAGTGTGGGGGAACAAGCCAGTGAGTTACAGCAATTGCTCAACAATGTTTTGATTTCAGGTGCGGCGACCAATTCAGCTCATGCTACTTTAGCCGAACTATACATGAAACAACAGAAGCCCAAGCAAGCTCTTCTACATTTGGAGCAGTTGTATATGCTGGAACCGATGGCAATCAAGTATGCCAACGCGCTGACACGGATCTACCTGGAGCAAGGGCGATTGGACGATGCGGTGCGGACTGCACGCAATAGCGTGGAACTGCTTGCCAACGTAGACATGCTGAAAGAACGATATGCAAGTGACTTGCTGGAAGCACTGGGCATGGCCCTCGAAAAACTGGGCGAAACACCTCAGGCGATTGCCGCTTACAAGGACTGCATCCAGTACGACAGCAAGCGCATCGAGACGCGCAAACGCTTGGCTGGCCTTTATCGGATGTCCGGGCAAGAGAAGGAAGCTCAAGAAGAAGAGGCGAAAATTGCCGAGCTGGAAGCTTCCGAGGGCTAGAATAGCTCGCGTCTTGGAAAACAGATACACCTCGGGAAAAGCAGCGTGTCCAAGTCTCTGGGGTGGATGTATAATGCTTAGCTTGGATGATTAGACCAAACTTAATTTTTACGGGATATTGGCTGGCAAACGTTGGTAGTTGGATAGCGCGGATCAGAAGTTTCATTTTCGGGGTTCGTGACCGCCGACTGGGCTGAACAACCCACTGCTCTTTGGCAGTCGGCGATTCGCCATTCCCCAAGCCACCAAAGCTCGCTTTCTCGACCCAAACAAATACCGGAATTAGATGACGATTCGATTACCAGTTGTAGATTCCACAGCCACGCAGGTCGCTCCAGCACTCTCAGACAAGCAATCCTGCCGTGGGCGCTATGCTTTTATCAGCCTAGGTTGCCCTAAGAACACGGTAGACAGTGAACAGATGCTGGGCTTGTTGCATCGAGATGGGTACCAATTGGTTCAGGAGCCAACAGACAGCGACTTTGTGGTTATCAACACCTGCGGCTTCATCGATCGGGCTCGGCAAGAATCGATGGAGACGATCGATCAGATGCTGGCCCTGAAGCGGCAAGGAATAATAAAGGGAGTGATCGTGGCGGGATGCCTTGCCGAGCGCGAGCGAGAATCGCTTTTGCAAATTCGACCCGAGATCGATTCGCTGGTCGGCGTTTTCTCACGAGACGACATCACACAGATGGCAGATCGGTTGATCGACGGCTTGGAGGAGCAACGAACTTTATTTCGTCCTGCACCAATTCGAGCGCTGGATGACACCCAACGCTTGCGAATCACGCCCCCGCATTTTGCGTATCTGAAGATTTCCGAAGGCTGTGATCGCCTATGCACGTTTTGCGCTATCCCAAAAATGCGAGGTAAGCACGCAAGTAAGCCCGTGGAGGCGATTTTGGCTGAGGCCCGACAGTTGGCCGAATCGGGAGCGCGTGAACTGATTATCGTTGCACAGGATACCACCTACTACGGTCGAGACATCTACGGTGAAAGTCGACTGGCAGACCTGCTGCTGCAGCTAGATCAGATCCCTGGTATCCAGTGGATTAGGCTGATGTACTTTTATCCCATGTACATAGACGACTACCTTCTCAACACGATTGCCGATAGCCCAAAGATCTTGCCCTACATCGATATGCCGCTACAGCACATCAGCGGCGATATGCTTCGCCGAATGTCGCGTCGCGTTACTCCCGAGTCAACTCGTCAGTTGATCAGCAAGATGCGAGAACGCATTGATGACTTGGTGCTTCGAACGACCTTTATTACTGGATTTCCCGGCGAGACCGACCAGCATGTGGATGAACTGGCACAGTTTATCGAAGAATTTCAGTTCGAACGTTTGGGTATTTTCACCTATTCCTTGGAACCCGACACTCCGGCAGCGAAACTTCCCAATCATCTAACAGACGAAGTCAAACTGCAGCGCCAGGAGCGGCTGATGGAGATCCAGCAGCGAATCGCTTTTCAATGGGCGAAGAAGCAGGTTGGCAAAGCCATCGAAGTGATTGTAGACAAGGCGCTGGATCAGTCCAAAAATGTGTGGCTGGCCCGTGGATCGGCAGACGCCCCGGACGTGGATGCTGTGGTATATTTGACCGGATCACCACGTACACCGCTTAAGACTGGCGACATTGTGCCAGCCGAAGTCGTAGGTAGCCGTCAGTATGACCTGGTGGCCGCCGCCATCGGTGCTCCGCGATAGCATCGATAGCCAACTAATCAGCCCGAATTCTACAGAAACTGTGTAACCAAATGTCATCCGTTGCCACCAATCAAATTTGGAATGTTCCCAATGTGCTGTCGATGATCCGGCTGGCATTGGCGTTGCTGGTAGGACTGCTAATCGAATGGCGCTACTTGGCAGTAGGTGTTGTCGTCTTTATCGTAGCGGCTTCCACTGACTTTGTTGACGGTTGGTGGGCGCGACGCTATGGTCAGATCACGAAACTAGGTCGAGTCCTAGACCCGTTTGTTGATAAGATCATTGTGACAGCCGCACTCGTGGCTCTGGTCGCTTTGCCCGGTAGCGGCTGGGCCGCGTGGATGGTTACGGTGATCATTGGTCGCGAACTTCTGGTAACTACTATTCGCGCTATGGTGGAAGGGCAGGGCGGTGATTTCTCCGCCAAATGGCTTGGCAAGTGGAAAATGCTCCTCCAGTGTTCGGCCATTGTTTCTAGCATGTTGGCGCTTCATTTATCGTCAAACTACGCATGGCTTGCGCCAGTCAATATCACCCTGATCTGGCTTGCCTTGCTGCTGACGATTCTTAGCGGCATCGACTACGTGGTTAAAGCCGTTCGCTTAAGTCAAATGCGCTGAACTCAAACCACTTGGCTTTTTCACTCTAACCGGAATGCCGCTTGATGCCAACGGATGCAGCGCCTGAAATCACTCCAGAAATGCTACAGCAGAATCCCGTGCTGTTGTATTATCTACTTTTTGTCGGCATGGTGATCATGGCTATGGGTATTGGTAGCCTGGCCAGTTGGGCATGGATTTTTTACAGTCGTGCCAACGGCAAATCGATTCTACCCATGCGAAGGCCATGGACGCCCGGCTATTGGTCGCTGCTGGACATGGCGGTGATTGCTACCAGTGTTATCGTACTGCAAGTAGTGCTTGCGCAGATGGCGATGCAGTTTCTGGATATCACTCGAGACGGAGAAATTTCGTTGGAGGCGGCCGCTGCTGGAGGGTTAGCCAGCGTGTTTGGCGTGGGCTTTAGCGTCTTATGGATCATGGCGCGTTATCGACAAAGCCCTGGACATGTTGGCTTTGATTTGCTTAGCCCAAAGCGGCTAGGTCAGGGCGTCGTTTTGGGGCTAGCCGCTTTGCCAGTTGTGTACATCCTGATGATGGTCGTATCGCTAGTCTCCAAGACTGATTACGAACACCCCTTGATCACATCCGCGACCCAGTCAGGTACGCTAAGCAGCTACCTGATGGGCTTTTTTGCAGCGGCTATTGCAGCACCCATCGTTGAAGAATTCCTCTTTCGAGTCATTCTTCAGGGCTGGTTGCAAGCCTTGCCATTTAAGTCGATCAGCACCAACTTGGTCGGCTGGCCTGTCCGCTTGAATGTTGATCCCACTTCAAATCTGGATATCGCGGCCGCTGGATCGCTGGCTCTGCCTGAGTCTGCCGCGATGCCAGCAACTGAAACCAACTTCGTTAGCGGCCCGATCGATGTGGCGGAACCAATCGTCATGGCAAATCTGGCACAAGTCTCGGCGGTGCAGGCCAGTTCACCTGCTAGCGGACCAGACGGTATCGAAGGCTTCATGCCACCAGATTCCAATCCATACCGGCCAATCGTTTCCGTACCTTCCATTGCGATGGACAGTCCAATTGGGCAGCAGCTAATACCCCCTTGGTGGCCTGCTGTCGTGACGGGTATTCTATTTGGGCTGGCTCACATATCTTATGGCATGAGCTTCATTCCCTTGTCTTTTTTGGGCATCCTATTGGGTTTCGTCTACCGTCAGACTCATTCGATCTGGCCCTGCATTTTGATTCACATGATGCTCAATACTCTCAGCATGCTGATGCTGGGCGTTCTGATACTTGTTCAACAAAGCGCACCATAGAACCTAGAGTTATTTGGATACAGATTCATGCGAATGACGCGACGATGCTTCTCCGCTCTAACAGGTCTAACCGCACTTTCTCCTTTGCCACTGGTCGCGCGAACTTTGACAGAAAATTCCGCCGATGTGGTGATTGCTGGAGCAGGTCTGGGTGGTTGCGCAGCTACGCTGGCTTGTTTACAGCATGGATTGAGCGTCACGCTGATCGAGCCTACCGACTGGCTAGGCGGTCAGATCAGCAGCCAAGGCGTTCCGCCGGATGAACATCAGTGGATTGAAACCCATGGGGCCAACCGCTCCTACCGACAGTTCCGTACAGCGATTCGGGAGTATTACCGACAGAATTATCGACTGACCGCTCAGGCTCACGATGACCAGTATTTTAACCCTGGTCAAGGAAGTGTGTCGCGACTATGCTGCGAACCGCAAGTTGCACATACCGTGCTTCAACAGTGGTTTAAGCCGCATCAGGCATCGGGGCGGCTAAAAATCCTTTACGAAAAGCGGGTTGTATCAGCCGAAACTCAAGGAGATCGCGTGCAGTCGATCACGGCTGAACACACACCCTCTGGACAGCGTAGCCAATTGACCGGACGCTACTTTGTCGATGCCACGGAACTGGGCGATCTGTTGCCCCTGACTGGCACGGAGTTCATTACTGGTGCCGAATCTCAAGCTCAGACAGGCGAGCTGCATGCGACACGGCAAGCCAATCCCGACAATCAACAAGCATTCACTATGTGCTTTGCTATTGATTATCAGCCGCAGTCAGACAACACGATCGAGCGACCCGCGGAGTATGATTTTTGGCGCGAGTTTGTACCCCAACTGACTCCAGCCTGGCCAGGTCGCTTGCTGGATCTTTCTTACTCAAACCCGCGTACTTTGGCTCCAAAACAATTGGGCTTCGACCCAACTGGAAAACCCACTGATGGAACATTGAACCTGTGGAACTATCGTCGAATCATCGATCACAGTCAATTTCTGCCGGGCCATTTTGAATCGGATGTCAGCTTGATCAACTGGCCGCAGAACGATTTTTTCCTTGGAAACCTGGTGGGCGTGAGTGCCGAACAGGCAGAAAAAAGTATCCGGCGAGCTAAGCAATTGAGCCTATCACTTCTCTATTGGCTTCAGACGGAAGTTCCACGGGCAGACGGCTTGGGTCAGGGCTATCCTGGCCTACGATTGCGAGCCGACTTGATGGGCACCCAGGACGGCTTGGCCAAGTCACCTTACATACGTGAGTCGCGTCGCATCGTGGCTCAGCTTACGATTACCGAACAGCATGTGGGTCGTGAGAACAGAAAGCTGCTATATTCCGGAGCGGAGTCTGAGTCTGGCCAGCGATTCAACGACTCGGTAGGCGTGGGCAGTTATCCGATCGACCTGCATCCCAGCACCACCGGTGACAATTACATCGATTTCCTGACCTATCCGTTTGAACTGCCGCTGGGTGCCCTTCTACCGGTTCGGATGGAAAATCTACTGCCTGCCTGCAAAAACATTGGCACGACCCATTTGACAAGCGGCTGTTATCGCTTGCATCCTGTAGAGTGGGGCATTGGGGAAGCGATTGGTCATTGCATCGGTATGGCAGTGACCAAGGGTATCTCGCCAAAAGCCATACGAGAACAGCCTCAACTACTGAAATCTCTTCAGGAAACGATGGATAGCCATGGAGTCGAGCGCCACTGGGCATCCTAGTTTCAACATTTTTACTACTGTTTTACCATAGGTGAAAATGTAATGACGGAAAACGAGCAATCGTCTGGTTCGGAGTATGAACGTCACTCAGTTCCAGGCACCACCTCATGTTCAGATTGACCTTGTAAAGGTGCCAAATCAACGCTGATCAGCTTGAGACAATCACCCTGCAAAATATCCAAATCGTGACTACCACATTGTGAACACTGAAACAGGAAATCGACGACCTCAACCTCCTGTCCACAATTCTGGCAACGCGCCAATAGCGGGACCTGGTGCATCACAACTTCAACCCCCGGCTGACACGCTTCAGTCACAATGATCTCCAAGCTGCTGAGCAACTGTAGTGGCTCCACGCCAGACAGCGGCCCAAGTTCGAATTCTATCCGCTGCAGCCGTGTCCCAGGATTTGAATTTTGTACCTGGAGCGCCTGATCAAACAATTTTTGTGCTAGTGAAAATTCATGCATGAGCGACACCCGTCCAAAAATCGAGATACATGACACTTTTCTCTGACCGCCGTTAGTAAAACGGCTTAAAAGCCTACTCGCACTCAGTTGAAATGCTACTCGGATGCCCAATGCGAACCAATCGGTAATTGCCTGTCTTTCGCTCCAGAGTGTCAATCCAGTTCTGACCATTCCATTGATAGCGGACCTGCACACGCTGCAATTGACCGCTCGAAAGCTGTTGATGTAGCTTCGCAAGTTGACTCAACGAGTCCTCGGATGCTGTTGGCTGCGCAGGTCGATCGGAGCGGCGATGTATGCACTGGACATTGCAGCCGAGCTGTCGTATATCCAGAAACAACTGATCCAGTTGCATCTGATCCAGCAGGGCTTCGCCAATGGGAGGCAACTGAGGCAGCTCTGAACGGCTATGATTTTCAGGCGTTGGCACAAGCAGCAGATTCTGGTCGGTGGCTCCGTACAACGGCAGCGACTGAGTCTTCTCGCTGAGTTCATTTGAATGCAAATTACCAAATCGAAACCAATCGCGTCGCGAAATGTTTGAATCATTCATCAGTCTATGACTTTCGGAGGTTCCAGGAAGCCAGGTATCGCATCGATTTTGATTTGATCCGATGTCGAAGTCGGCAGGTGACACTGCTGGCACTCCTGACGCCAAGGGTGAGTTGTTCTTAAACCCAATGGTCCGCTGGGACCGTGACAGCTTTGGCAATCGCTTCGCATCCAAGTGGTGTGTGGTACTTGCGGCGGCGCTCCTGGGTAGGCTCGACTGCCCTGCGTCGGTGCTGGCAGTCCCACAAAATTTGATTGGCGAAATAGGCTCGCCATCTGATGACTGGGCTGACTTTCCACGTGACACTGAGTGCATTCTGCCAAGAACTGGTGCGACATGCGCGAGGCTCGCATTCCAGACGCTTGCCATCCTTCCCCATGACAGGCCAGGCATGCTTGAGCGGACACCTGATCGATCGGATGAGGAACAGTTGGGGGCGCACCATTAAAGGCTCGATTCTCTTGCCGCTTGGCCAAGGCGGCTAGCTTGTCTTCCATCGTGACCGCCGCCTGCGCCCCAAGCACCGTGTACTTACTTAGAGTAGTCAAATCGGTGCGATGTTGATCTCGAGCCGATCGAATTGCCGAGGCCAACTGCGAATAAATGGTCGCCGGAATCACGGACGATTTGACCTGTTTTGTTGCGATCGTCGATTTTGCATCTGGCGAGATGAGGTCGTTGGCAGAATGCGATCCCTCGGCCAGCGTAGATGACAACACGCCGTTTTGAGAACCGGCTTGCGATCGACCTGGTGATTGCAGACCTGTGAAATAACTAGCGATCGCAACTGAAACGATGACGACCGCGCCTATGACACCGTATCCGCTGGCTTTTGAATTTTTCATCATCAGGTTGTCACCTAGGTATTCGCACAGCACTTTTCTTGTAGTCAGGTTCTTTCGAGAACGGATCGACCGCATCCAGCGTCAATTCATTGACCAGCAGCGTTTCGTCGAAGAACGGAATAAAGACTGAGCCAGGCGGTGGATAACCTCGACCACTGACCCAAACTTGGATTTTAATCTCGCCGCGTCGCGATTGAACAAGCACCCAATCGCCGCTACGGACGTTGGCTGCCTGAGCATCCTGTGAGTGCATTTCGATGTACGCGCCTGGCATGGCGCGGCTAAGCTCGGCGATACGGCGTGTCATCGAACCGGTATGCCAGTGCTCCAGCACTCTACCGGTGCATAACATCAACGGGTACTGGCTGTCGGCAACTTCAGCCGGAGGCTCCCAAGGATGAAACCAGATCTGCGCTCGATGATCATTGGTGCTTGAGTGATAGAACTGCACCCCTTTGCCGGGTTCGACATACGGATCAAGACCTTCGACAAATCTCAAACGCGTCTCCACCCACTGGCCATCTTTCTCGACCACCGGCCATCGCAGACCTCGCTGTCTGACATACTCCGCGTAAGGCGCTAGATCTTTGTGCTTCATGCGGGAAAAAGGCCGATACTCTTCGAACAACTTTTCATCCACGTTGATGTCGTAGTAGTTTTCCCAATTCCAGATGGGCACGACTTTGCCGCCTGCATCCTTCATCTCGAACAGGAAATTGCCATCGCGGTCGCGCATACCGTCTACCCCGCGTTGATAAAGTCGATGCGCAACGGCGATCGTCTGCCAACAATCGTCTCGGGCTTGACCTGGCGGCTGGACCTGTTTGAACCACTGTTGTGTACGCCGTTCTGAATTACCGTACATCCCGTTCTTTTCGACCCACATCGCCGATGGCAAAATTAGGTCAGCTAGCCGAGTCGTGGCCGTTGGATAAATATCGCTGACAATAAGGAACTTGTCGGTCAACTTGGCTTTGGGATTAAAAAGCTTGTTCAGGTTTGGTAACGATTGACCGGGATTGGTCACTTGGACCCACAGCGTAGTGATATCGCCGCCCGCTTCCGTGGGCGTGCAGAACTTTTCCCACATCTGTACGGTATGATAGCCGGGCTTGGCATTGATTCGCCCTGGCGGTAGCTTCCATATCTCTTCGCAGTGTTCGCGATGTTGAGCATTGGCTACCAGTCGACCGCCGGGCAAAGCATGCGCCAAAGTTCCTACTTCTCGCACCGTACCGCAGGCTGACGGCTGACCGGTCAAACTGGTAGGCGCATCGCCCAGACGTCCAAAATGGCCGCTCAGCAGGTGGATACCGTGAACCAAATTGTTGATGGCTGTACCGCATGTATGCTGATTCATGCCCATACACCACAGCGAAGTGATTTTCAGGTTGGGATTGCCAAACAGCTCTGCCAACATCACGATCTGTTGGGCGGGGACACCCGACAGTTCCGCAACTTTGTCGGGAGTGTAGTAGTCGATCTGCGATTTGTAGTCCTCCCAAGTGATTGCCTTGCCATGCAGATTGGGATTGCTGTCGTCAGGTGCCTTGAAGTTACAGTACGCTTCTACGAATTGCCGGTTGTAGGTGCCATTCTTGACCAAAAGATGAGCGATACCGTTGGCAATGGCCAGATCGCCATGACCTTTCATTTCCAAGTAGTGTTGGCAATGAGTTGTAGTTCTGGTGCGGCGCGTGCCAATGTCAATCAGTGTCACCTGCTCGCCGCGACTGCGTCGGTTGATCACTCGAGAGAACAACACCGGATGCATTTCAGCCGGATTGTTGCCCCACATGATCAGGACATCGCAGTGATCCAGGTCATCGTAACAACCCGCCGGTTCATCAACACCGTAAGTGGCCAGAAATCCCGTGACTGCCGATGCCATACATAAGCGAGCATTAGGATCAATATGGTTATTGGAGAGCCCGCCTTTCATGAACTTCTGAGCCGCATAGCCTTCGGGGATAGTCCACTGACCCGAGCCGTAGAAGGCAAACCGCTCAGGGGCGGCCTGAATGCGGTCGGCAATAATGTCGATGGCTTTTTCCCAAGTGATCGTGCGGTAGCCATCGCCCTCTCGCAGCAACGGCTCAGTCAGACGGTCTTGACCGTATAGTATGGCTCCTACGTGGTAGCCCTTGACGCATAACAAGCCCTGGTTGACCGCCGAATCTTTGTCTCCGGCTACGGCCACCACTCGTCCATTCTGAACGCCCACCTGAACGTGGCAGCCGGTCCCGCAGAAACGGCAGGGTGCCTTCTCCCAACGAACATCTCCCGGGAGTGACTCGGAATTGCCCAGCACTGGCAAAACAGGTTGTGCAGCCTGAGTATGAGTGGCTGCTGCCGCAGTTGCCATAGCCATCGCGGACGCTTGCATAAACTTGCGCCGATCAGAATCCCACATGTTTGGGCCGTCAATCGTCATCGTATTTCTACTCCATAAATACTCTTGGGATTTTCCATCGCGATTCGTACTCAGCCGACAGTCCTGCTCGTGCTCGTGCTCGTGCTCGTGCTCGTGCTCGTGCTCGTGCTCGTGCTCGTGCTCGTGCTCGTGCTCGTGCTCGTGCTCGAATGATGATAGGCCGCCGACTCTGAATATGAAATATTTTTGAATTCCATCGTCATAGCAGTCAAAAATAAATGCAAACGACATCTACAAACTGGACGCCAGGGACGCTTCGCAGTCGATCATGCAGGCACTCCATCTCTTCTGTTGATGCGGTTTCTAAAGTCAAAGGCAAAGCAATCTCCTGGACAGCTTGTCCAACCTGCACTTGAGGCCACTCGGTGATGACCGCCAAAACACTAGACAGTACATCATTGCCGGTCAATCGAGCCACAACGCTACTAATCATAGCATTACTTCACAAGACAAACCGTTTATTGCCATCGTACCATTTCAACCGCTTATATCGCGTGATCAAGCAAACTTAGGCGTCCTTGGCCCCACGAGCCGATGACTGCCTAAATAACGACCTCAATATCTACAATTTCGGAGCGTCTGTAAAGCCATGCTTGCCGTAGAAAATTTAAAAGTTCGTTTCACCAACTTTTTTTGTTTCGATCAGGCCAAATTTCACACGGCCTCATTTGGGGCCTTATGGCTGCTGGCCGCATGGAGCGTCCAACCTGCGTTTGGCCAGACGGTGGAGAGTCCCGTTATCCAAGCCGAAGAGTTAACAGACGATTCATATAGCCCGGCTGACCGAATCTCAAGTGAAGACCATGCCGATGTCAGTTTTCATTCGGTGAGTCACACTCAGGCCTCAGCAGGTCAGCCGCCTGCAGGCACGGGCAACGCGACGGCTGGCCAGGCGAGCAGCCCAGGCAAAGCCGCAGGCGAGAAGAAAGAGGCTGCCAAGAAGGATGCCGCGAAGAAACAAGAGGAACTAAAAAAGAAGGTGGCGACGGCTCACAAGCCAGTCTACTACCAAAACGATTTCTCGTACGTCTTGGACCCGGCCTACCGAGGCTACCAGCTTGGGGATGCCTTTAAGCGTCGTACCCTATTGCGTCAGGGACGATACGACATCGGCGGTGAATACCGACTTCAACATCACAGCGAAAACAACATGCGGGGATTGGGCCTGACGGGCATCGACGACGACTTTCTACTGCGGCGCACACGTCTGTTTGGCAACTTCGAATTGACAAAACACATCCGCGTATTCAGTGAAATGATCGATGCTCGTAGCGACTTCGAAAACTTCGCGCCGCGACTGATCGACGTCAATGAGTATGATATGCTGAATCTGTTCGTCGATGCCAAACTTCTTTCTAGTGGCGATCAGTCGCTGATGGTTCGAGCCGGACGCCAGGAGTTGTTGTTTGGCGACCAGCGAGTCATTTCACCGCTCGACTGGGCCAACACTCGTCGTACCTTTGATGGATATCGTTTTACTGGTAAGAATAAAACTTTCTCACTCGACGGTTTTTGGACCAATCCTATCACCCCGGATGCTCGGCGTTTCGACTCACCGGACTTGGCTCAAGAATTTATGGGGCTGTACTCGTCTTATTCGGGCCGCACCAACGAGACCATTGACCTGTATGCATTGCGGTATTTGAACGACCGAGGGGTGAACGACTTCGAATTCAACACCTTTGGCTCACGCTGGAACGGCAGCGAAGGTGACTTCCTTTGGGATTTGGAAGGTGCATGTCAATTGGGACGCAACACTGACGGATCAGCACATGAGGCAGGAGCATTCACCATCGGTGGCGGTAGAAAACTGAGTAAATCGGAATCCAATCCTATTCTTTGGTTATATTTCGACTGGGCATCAGGAGCAGACCAGCGTGGAGCCGGCAACGGATACCATCATCTATTCCCACTTGCTCACCGCTTTAACGGATTCATGGACCTGTTTGGACGACGCAACTTGGGCGATGCCAATGCCCTATTGACTTTCAAGCCACAAAAGAAGCTGTCGATGATCGTCTGGTACCACTATCTTTGGCTCGCCAATCGAAACGACACACCTTATTCGGTTGTGATGACACCTTTCAATCCGGGCAACGCCCCAGCCAGCCGCGAACTTGGACATGAATTGGATCTGCTGGGCATCTATGCCGTCACGCCTCGCCAGCAAGTCCAACTTGGATTTTCGTACTTCTGGTCAGGTGCCTATTACAAGCGAACCCCCGGAGTCCCAACCGACAGCGACGCCAATTTCCTGTACACCCAGTGGTCCTTGGCATTCTGATTGCTTCGTGATTCTTACTACCAGGTTTGCGCCTGAAACAAAGCTACTGGGGAGCCTTCAATTGCCGCTCGCCTGAAAAGCTGCACGAACGTCTGATTGACTTTATCGACAGCTACAACGACAATAGGTTCTGACGAAGGACCAATGGATGCTGCGAAGGCGGCGTCATTCTTCGCTAACGTTTGTATTGGTTACAAGTGATCGGAGAATGCGATGAATAGGTTTGCAGGCGCAATGTTGGGGCTGGTCGGAATTTACCTCCAAGGATTGGGGGGCTTAGCTGTTGCCCAGGATCTTTCGCTGCCTGGGCAATATGCTGCGGGTACCTCGACGGTTACGGTGACGCGGTCCAACGGATCAACATTCTCCGCACTTCTGTACTACCCTTCAACAACTGGAGGTGCCAACGCGCCGATAGCTTCCGGTGGTAGTCCGTTTTCGGCTATCTCTTTTGGGCACGGCTTCCTACAAGATCCCGCTCGCTACTTTGGCACGATGACTCATTTAGCCACGCATGGTCACATCGTAATCGCGTCGACGTCCGAAACGGGTATTTTACCCAACCATACGAACTTCTCCAACGACATGCGGCAAACGCTAACTTACTTGACCAACCGCAACAACAATGGTGCGGATCCGTTTTTCGGTCGTGTAGATACCAATAATTACGGAATGTTCGGACATTCGATGGGCGGTGGAGCTGGCCTGTTAGCAGCGGCAGCAGATAACCGCATTAAGGCTTATGCAGGTCTGGCAGCAGCTATTACCAATCCTTCGCCGCAGCCACTGATGCCACAACTGCGCATTCCTGTTGCCATGTTGACGGGCGATGAAGATGGCATCGTCAACTACAACACAAACACGGTTCCACTGTACAATGCAGCGGTTGCACCCAAATTGTTTCCGCTGATCGACGGTGGCTATCACGTTGGCTTTCAAGATACTCCCTACCCGATATTCCCGGACAGCGGCTCTCTACCGGCCGCACAGCAACTGGCGATTACCCGATCCTATTTGACCAGTTATTTTGGTCTATACTTGAAGAACGATCAGTCCAAGTGGCGAGGTATTTGGGGACCAGAAGCTCTTACACGTCCAGGTGTTCTAACACTGCGCAATGCCGGCGTGACACTACAGGCGGACGCTGAAAACAAAGTTGGTAATCTGGGTTCGAGCGTCTCGTACAACATCAATCTGACCAATACGGGACCTGTATCCAACAGCTTTTCATTGTTCAGTGAAGATCACCAGTGGACCAGCGCTTTAGGATCTCTGCAGACGCCCAATTTACTGCCTGGCCAGTCTTATCAGTTCAGTCTATCAGTCAATGTTCCGACTGGCATCGCTGTGGGTTTGACTGATTCACTGCTTCTGTCGGCTCGCAGCGATCGCGATGGTGGTACTCGCGGCTACGTTTGGCTTAATACCGTTTCAGCCGTTCCCGAGCCCAGCAGCGGACTGCTGGTATGCTTATCGATCGGCGTGGGCATGACGATTCGTCGACGGCGAGCACTCAAAGATTCGAATGGGCACTCGATCGTCGCCTAAGTCGACATCATGTTCGACTGTTTGCCAGCCCGCCTGACGAATCCACGCAGCAAATCGATCACCAGTGTGCCGGTGGGGTTCGCTTAGCAGCAGTCTTCCTCCCTGTGCCAAATGCTGCCGACAGCAAGCTTCTAGCCAGGGGAAGAGATTAGGATCGTAAACCAGATCGGAACCGATGATCAGCGGAAAAGGTGCCTGATCAAGCTGCTGCACTTTCCACTTCAGCGTCTGGAACCGAATTTGATGTCGCCATGGCCAAGCATTCAATTTGGCGACCTGAAGCGCCAGCGGGACTGCATCGGTCATTAGCACATGGCCGCCCCGCGCTGCCGCTCCGGTGCCAGCTTGCCCCGACCCACAGCCCAATTCAAGGATGCGCAAGCCGCTGCAATCGATTCGATCCAAAAATCGATCCAGCCCTAAGGCGGCTCGCCAAGTTGCCGCCCAAAACGGGTCGACTTCCTCCGGCGGTAATTGACTGCTGACCGCTACTTCCAAAAGCTGCTCGGGCTCTGCCACTCGATACCAAGTCAAAGCCTGGCCGGCCAAAACGACAGTGGTCGGCTGCAAGCGGACAAGGCTTTCGATCTCAGATTGAAGCTGCCGCCGCGCCGCGTCATCTGCCTGCTGCAATTGAGACATGTTTGATGACTCACGCAGCATTTCGAGAACGGGGCTCAGAGATGTTGCCTGCTGCATCCCCATCGGCTGAAGCACCAAGTTCACGCAATTCGTGCAGCACGCGTGTGGATAGAGTATCGCACAACGCGTTGATCGCTCGAGCCGCTGCTGCACCATCGATCAATCGATGATCACACTGCAACGTGACCAATGAACGTCCCTGTTCATCCAACGGACCAAATGAAAAACTGGTCGTCATCATGCACGGGTGCAGCCGATTGGTGACTCCTTGCCCTGCCAACGTGCTAATGCTGCCCGTGCCAACTCGCTGAGCGCGATGCCAGTAATCGATCTGCATGCGCCACCACCAACTGAGCCGCCGAATTGCCGTTGGCAACTTGGCACCACGCCACTGCGATCGAAAGACTCTGGCGGGATCACCGCTTTGAAAGCGATCCAGGTCTGCCTGTATTCGTGGCAGAGTCTTTATATCCGGATATTCCAGTCGTCCAAAGAACAGTCGCTCGCCGGCAGCAAGCTGGCGATTGACTGCGATCGATATGACACAATCCTTGCATTGATAAACTCGCGGCCATGGCCAGGCAACGTAAACATGGCGAAGTTGTGGATGCTCCCTCGAAACCAGTCCGTAGGCACGAGTGAACAGCGCGGTCCAAGAAATTCGCTGATTGGCCTGCTGACGAGCCTGTGCGACCTGCGACAATTCGACCAGGCGCTCGACCGGAAACGAAGGCACCTTGCTAGCACAGCGTAAAACGTCCATTACGATTGCCCGCTGGGCACCCAGGCGATGCGATTGACCATCCATGGTTTCGTTCCTAAATAATGCCCATAACATCTGACGTTCAACATAATTCTGTCAGTCAATTTCGCTGTAAGGCGAGCGGCAGGTGATTTTCTACCAGTCGCAGTGGAACTCGCCAGAGTTCCTGTGTTTACACGGGAATTCTGTCAAATCCCACTACGTTAGAACCATTTCAGCCGCTCGCCTAAGTCTGCGTAAAGTTACCATTTGTGAACCGTTACACCCAACCCCAATTTTGGCCAATTCTTGATCTTAGGCGAGCGGCCCAAATATTTCAAAGGTTTGGCACTGTTTTTTCATTAGAGGTTATAAAATGTGGTAAAACGCCAGAATGGCAGTGGTTGAAATGCAATCCTGTCAAAATGGGCTTTGCCCTTCAGTACTCAAGATTCCGATTGGATAGGAGCAGGTCATGGCCTTTCGATTCGACAAACTTACGGTAAAAGCTCAGGAAGCAGTGGCGGCAGCACAAAGCCTTGCGCTGGAACTATCCAATCCCGAACTGGACACCATGCACCTGCTGAAAGCCTTGTTGACCGATCAAGAGGGTATCGTTGTTCCTCTGCTGAAGAAGATCGGCAGCACAACCGGCCAAATCCTGTCCCTGGTCGAATCGGAAATTCAGCGCCTTCCCAGGGCTCAAGGTGGACGCGAGCCGCAACTGAGCAGCACGCTTCGAGCAGCTCTGGAAGCGGCCGCTAAAGCCGCCGAGACGATGAAAGACGAATACGTCAGTACCGAACACCTGTTTCTTGGCCTGCTACGTTCTGGAGGGAAGGCTCAGGAGTTGATGAAGCTAAGCGGCGTGAATGATGACGATGTGCTCAAGGCCCTGCAGGTCCTGCGCGGCAGCGCACGAGTGACAGATCAAAACCCTGAAGGCAAATTCAACGCTCTTGAAAAGTACGGCATCGACCTGATCCAACAGGCCAGTCAAAACAAAATCGATCCGGTCATCGGACGCGACGAAGAAATCCGCCGAGTCATCCAGGTTCTATCGCGCCGCACTAAGAATAATCCAGTGTTGATCGGTGAACCCGGCGTTGGAAAAACAGCCATCGTTGAAGGATTGGCATTACGCATTGTGCAAGGCGACGTTCCGCAGAGCTTAAAAGAGAAGCGAGTGATCGCGCTGGACATGGGTGCATTGGTAGCTGGCACCAAGTATCGAGGGGAATTCGAAGAGCGACTCAAGGCCGTACTGCGGGAAGTGAAAGATGCCGAAGGTCGCGTCATTCTGTTTATCGACGAATTGCACACCGTCGTGGGCGCTGGTGCGGCTGAAGGCGGCAGCGACGCTGCCAATCTGCTGAAGCCTGAACTGGCTCGCGGAAGCCTTCGTTGTATTGGTGCCACCACGCTGGACGAATATCGCAAGTACATCGAAAAGGACGCAGCATTGGAGCGTCGCTTCCAGCCGGTCTACGTGGGAGAACCCACCGTCGAAAGCACCATCAGCATTCTACGCGGCCTAAAGTCCCGCTACGAGTCGCATCACGGTATCAAAATTCGCGACTCGGCGCTGGTTGCCGCTGCCAATTTGAGCAATCGCTACATTGGCGACCGCTTCTTGCCTGATAAGGCCATCGACCTAGTGGACGAGGCGGCTAGCCGACTGGCCATGGAACGCGAAAGTGTGCCTGCCGAAATCGATCAGGTACAACGCCGCTTGCGACAGTTAGAACTGGCTCAGCGACAACTGACCGAAGAGGGCGACGAATCAATGGAAGATCAATTGCAACCAATCGAGGAAGAAATTCAGTCGCTGCAGCGTGAACTAGCCAGCCTAAGAGAACGTTGGGAAGCGGAAAAACTGGGCATGAGCGACGTCCACGAAATGCGTCGTCAATTGGATCAAGTGGAAGTTCAGTTCCGCCAGTTGGACTCTGCCATTCGCGAGAAGCAACGATCGGGGCTGCCGGTTCCCGAGGCCGATTACCAACAACTGTTTATGCTGGACAAGCAGCGAACCACGCTGGCCGGACAAATTGAACAAGCCGAAGATCGCCAGCCCAGCGCGCAGGCCAGCGACCAACCCAAGTTGCTGCGTACCGAGGTCACTGCTGACGAGATCGCCAGCGTAGTAAGCCACTGGACCGGCGTGCCAGTGTCTCGCATGATGGAGACTGAACGGGCCAAGCTGCTGGTGATGGAAGAACGATTGCATCAGCGTGTGATTGGCCAGGATGACGCAGTTGCCGCCGTGTCCAACGCTGTGCGACGTAGCCGAAGCGGTCTACAAGACCCCCATCGCCCCATCGGCTCCTTCCTGTTCCTAGGCCCAACAGGAGTTGGCAAGACGGAACTTTGTAAAGCGGTTGCTCAGGTCATGTTCGACGACGACCAAGCCATGGTGCGTATCGACATGAGCGAATACATGGAGCGACACAGCGTCAGCCGACTGATCGGGGCTCCTCCTGGTTACGTGGGCTATGAAGAGGGTGGCAAGCTGACCGAGGCGGTGCGTCGTCGGCCCTACAGCGTGATTTTGCTAGACGAGATGGAGAAGGCTCACGCAGATGTCTTTAATATCTTGTTACAAGTCCTTGATGATGGTCGCTTAACGGATGGCCAAGGCAGAACCGTCGACTTTACCAATACCATCGTAGTCATGACCAGCAACGTTGGCAGCCAGGCCATTCAGCGACTGACCAGCGAAGGGGCCAGTCAAGAAGAGATGCAGGATGCGGTACAGGAAGCGCTGAAAAGTAAGTTTCTGCCCGAGTTTTTGAATCGAATTGACGAAACCATCGTGTTCCATCCGCTGGATCGCAGTCAGATTCACAAGATTGTTCATGTACAACTTGAGCACCTACGCAAGCAACTTGAGCAGCGTGAGATTGAACTACACGTCACGCCCGAAGCCATCGATCACATTGCCGCAGTGGGATATGATCCCGCCTTTGGTGCCCGACCGCTCAAGCGCGTCATCCAGCGCGAGATCCAAAATCCGCTGGCCACCGAGCTGCTTAAAGGCACCGTGGACGAAGGTGGACAAGTTACCATCGACTGTCAAGACGAACAGATCGTATTTAAGCGGGCCACGGTAGGTGTCAAGTAAGCATAGCGAGAAACCAAACGATCCACCGGGCAATTTAACGAAGAGCACTTATCTGCGCTAATTTTCACTAATTGACTCTGGCGCAGTGATCGTTGCAAAACTACAAATAATCAAACAGCGTCATGCGGGCGGTTTGCCCCATCAGTTGAATCGATGCTTGCAGAGCCGCTTGACGGTGAGTTAGTTCGCTGATCACACTGGCCAGATCTGCGTCCAAATTCTGTGACTCGATTTCTCGCAGCCGAATTTGCTCGTCCTCCGACTTCTGGATTCGGCTATCAATCGATTGTTGACGAGTTCCCACTAGGCCACGGGCAATCGCCAGTCGGTCCAGATCTTGTTCCATGGATTGCCAAACCGACTTAACCGCTTCTGAGTCGCCATCACTGATCGCTTGCCTGAGTTGAATCAGTGAAGAAAAGACTCCGTCAACTTTCACGGTCGCGACATCTCGACCGGCAATCACGTTATTGGCACCGCTGGTCGCTCCCGTGGCTGTACTGTTATCCTTATCGGTCCAACCCAATCCTATGGCAGCCGAACTGCCACCAGCATTTGCGACCGCAATTGGCAGCGCACCGGCGGTTGAAGACAATTGAATTCCGTTGCCAGTAGTCGCTAGACTGGCTGTAATTCGTGTGGCAGGATTAAAATTACTGGCGTTGTTGTTGATTCTATCCATCACATCGCCAATGGTCTGGACACCGTCTAAGTCAATGCGTAGCTGAGTTCCATCGTTGCGAGTCAACACGATATCTGGCTGGCCCGCCTGGTCATTCAGTTCGATTCCGTTGCCAAAATTCAGACTAGACACCAGCGTGTCTTCCGTCATGCTGCGTAGTCCCAGCATGGTTGCCAAGTTACCACCATTTTCTCCGATAGAAAGCTGCGATCCGCTTTCAGTGCTTTGTACCGTGATAAAACGTCCTGTCGGGTCGATCGATGTCTCGATACGTGCGCCGGTTCGCTCCATGCGATTTATCAGGTCTTCCACAGTATTGAGCCCATTGGTGTTGACGACGTAATTGACTCCGGCCTGCGTAATCCGAAGCGATTCTCCTGACGGCAGACCGCTCCCGCTAAACAACTGGGACAGCCGAGTCGTTAGAGTCATGATCGGATTCAGGTCGGAACCAACGACAGGACTGTTTTGAGAAGTTGCGACATTGTTGATACCCAAATCGCCCGCAGTTGCCCCGCTACCAACCTCTTCGACTCGAAGCAATCCACCCAAACCGTCAGCATAATCCACGTCCAAGCTGTTGGCATTCAAGGTCACCTCGATCTGCCGGCCGCCCAGATTTAGGATATTGATTTTCTGTATTACATCTCCAACAGTGTGCGAGTCTGTCAGGTCCACCTCGACCGATTCAATTCCGCTGCTTAGCCGAATCGCTCCGGTTCGTATTCCGACACCTCGATTCAGTTGTGAAAGCGGCGTGTCCAGGTCCACGCTGGGATCCAAGTCAACCGTACCCACTATCTGGCTAGACTTTACCCCAAACGCCTCATTGGCAGTAACGTTGGCCGCCAGAGTGCTTCCGTAGTCTGTGACCGTATCAAGCTGTTCATGGTTAGCGGTGAACTGCACTGCGTTCCCAGCAAGCCGAAGCGGATTTTCTTTGACCGCACTACCAGCAAAGATATATTGATCGCCGAAACGTGTGTTTGCCAAATCAGTTAGTCGCCGCAGCGCTCCGTCGACATGATGCAATAAGGCGGTACGTTGGTCATCGGAGATCGTGTTCCCTGCCGCTTCGACGGCCGTTGCACGCACGTCATTCAATATCGTCTGAGCCTGAGCGAGACTGGTTTCTGAGGCAGACAAGATGTCGTCGGCACTCCGCAAATTGATTTCGGTCTGCTGGCGGAACTCCTGCTGACGTTGAGCGGCTAGTACTTTGATCGCTGACGCCAGATCTTCACTGGGCTTTTGAAATCGTTTGCCAGTACTCAATTGCATCTGCAAATCAAGTATGGACGCCTGGTCTCCATGCACTTGAAACAGCATGCGACTGACAGCCAACGGAGTGGACGATCGATTGGTGATTGCAGGATATAGATTCGTCATTTTTCAGGGGCTTCAGTATCACTACCTAACGCATTGAATTGTTTCAAATCTGACATGCTATAAATTGACCAGCACATCCAACATTTCGCTGGAAGTTTGGATGATCTTACTATTGGCCTGGAACATCCGTTGATAGAATATCATTTTAATGGCCTCTTCATCCAGATTCACTCCTGAAATACCCAGGTGCTGAGCTTCCAAAGTCTGATAGAAGTTCCTAAGTCCATCCGATTTACCAGATTGCAGGCTAACATCCTGAGTGATGCGGACAACCATATCTTCATGGGCCTGCTTCAGCGACTGGCCACCCAATCCTTCTAACGGCTCTTCGAATGCCTTTGCTAAGCGCACTGCGTTACCTGTCCCCAGCCCAATACCTGTCAGACTGGCTGCAAACATCTTTGGGTCGTTTGCCACAACGGTATTGACCTGCAAGTTACTGGCTGAATCGCCTACGAAGAATGTGTTGATGCCGGCAGCACTAAGAAAATTAGAGCTATCGTTTTGGAACGAAAAGCGTAGCTTGTGCGAGTCTGCGGAAATGGTCAATCGACCGTCATTTCCGATACTGGCCGAAAGGCCGGAGACAGCATTCAATTGCCCGGCGATGTCTTCCAGCGAAGTGTCGTCGGTAGCTCCTGTCAGTTGCACTCGAATGTTGTGAGTAACCACGGCACCGCTGGCAAGGTCGGAAACCTGCACTTGAAATTGACCATTTCGAATGCCAACCCGGTAACCGGCTAGATCCAAAGGCCCCTGGACATCATCGGTTGCGTAGACACTGGCCACTTCGCTAAATCCAACCGAGCCCTGTCCTTGAGTATGAATGCTGTTGAACTGGTCCATTAAAGTCAAAGCAAATGTATCAAGTGATTTTCCGATCCCTCCCACAGCTAGCTCCCGAGCCGAGTAGATTCCATGCAATCGCCCACCGGTTGCTTCAAGCGGCGAGTCGGTATCAGCCAAGCGAACTTCCGGATACGTCTGGCCATCTACGGTTTGTAGTTCCACCTTGACGGCTCGTGTAATGCCATCCGTCACCAGATACTCGCCGCCCACAAAGACGCTGACCGCACCGGACTCCTGCTCCACGGTTCGGATATTCACAAAACTACTCAACTCATCGAGTGCCTTGATGCGTTCATCACGCAATCCGACAGCATCGCTGGTCTTTGCCTCTCTGCCGCCTTCAAGTTCTACGATCCGCTGATTTAGATTAGCGATTCGATTCGTCAAGCGATTGATCTCTCCGGCGGTTTGAGATATTTCTGAATTCAAGTTGGCTCCAAACTGCCCAAGACTTTGGCTGACCGAACGAATATCGCTGGCAAGAGACTTGCCTTGTTCTATCACCAATCTACGCAAAGCATCGTTTCCTGGATGATTGAGCAGATCCTGAATACTGGAAGAGAACTCGTTCATCTTCGTACTAAGATCGTTTTCATTCAACTCGCCCAGAATGTCTTCTATTCCTTGATAGAGTTGGCCCAGGCGATCGCTACTTTCAAGATCGCTGCGCACTTCTCGCATTCGTTCCAGGAGAAAGCTGTCCAGCTTTTGAACAACGCCAACGGCGCGAACTCCGGAGCCAAGGATTGAGGAACCGTAGCGATATGCCGGGCCTGTCGCCTTGTTCAGTTCCTGGCGAATGTAGCCAGGAGTACCGGCATTGGCCACATTGTTTCCAACAACGTGAAGTCCCAGTTCGGCAACCTGCAGAGCGTTGGCACTATTTTGGATCACACCAAAAAGGGACATAGTCGATAATCCGATCCACCGTTGAAGTAGTTTGCTGAGATTAAAGCTGGGCGTCTAGCAGTTGACCGCCCGTATCGTAGGACGAATTTTCCAAGTAAACATCTTGACGAGTACTGCCTGACGTGAGCAATTGAGTGACTTCTTGACAATAATTTGCTGACTGACCCAGCAGCACCCAGGAGGCAATGTGCAGTCGCCGCAGATGCTGAAGCTGGCGCTTGGCTTTTTCAAACGAATCACGGAATCGCGGACGCTGCCAAATGGGAAGCTGCCGAGCCAAAGTGGCCAGATTGGAAGCTGACCAACCGCTCTGGCTCGCGCTGGCCAAAATGCTTTCACGATCAGCCGTAATACTACGCAGATTTTCGATCAGTTGCTGACCCGAATCCTGCAACGTCAACAATTGATTTGCCTGATTCAAGACGACAGCCGATTCCGTGCTGGTAAGCCACTCCTGCCATCGCTGGTTCCAATCCGTCAACTGCAGCAGATAGGCTTCTAAACGCATGGTCAACGTCTGAGTCATGTCCATAACAGTTTTTTTGACCTCAAGTTCTGCCGAGTTCAGTTTCGATAGACTCAGTCGGCCTATACGCCTCGCTTTGCAAGCAAAAGCCCACAGGCCAATTCAGAGCATCTTCTATTCCTTCGGCATTCTGAGCACTGGTTTTGCAAACCAACTTGCGTTTCGTCCACTTTGCTGCTCGAATGCTAGCTTTCACATCTAGTGGGGCAGGGGAGCGGCGACGGTGAAACTAGCGATACTCGAGTGGATTTGTGGTGGCGGATTGTTTGACATGCCCGAAGCCCAAATCCCAAATAGTCTGCGTAGCGAGGGATGGACGATGCTCGATTGCCTTGCCACGCAGTTTGCTAATGCCGGTCTTGAAGTTGCGACCATTTTGGATGAACGACTTGTCGATCAGGATTGCCGCGACAAACTGAGTGCGCAGGGTTTGGATTTCAATCTTCTAGTGCAGCCTTTTGAAAATCGCGCGAAGGTGACCTCCAGACAAGTCACACTGAAGGCATGGAATCAGTTGGCATTGAATAGTGACTTGACCCTAGTCATAGCACCTGAGCTGGATGGGATTTTGCAAGACTGCGTAGCCGAACTGTCGCGCCATGGAGTAAAACTTCTCAATTGTCGCGAGCCGTTCCTGACCGCTGCGTGCGACAAATGGATCACCGCTCAGAAGTTGGCAGCGTACTCTGTGGCACATCCATCCACATGGTTGGTGAGCGATTTTCCCTTACAGTCGATCGATCTTGCCCAGCGATGGTGCCTAAAGCCCCGTTTCGGTGCTGGCTGCGAGGGACTGATGGTCGCTTCAGCGCGGGATGTGCCGAAAATCGTCGAGCAGCATCTTTCGAGTACCGACCAGTGGATCATTCAGCCATGGATCGAAGGACGGGCTTTCAGTTGCAGTACCATTACGGATCGCCACGGCGTAGACCACTGGCTTCCGCTGGTAACTCAAGATTTGAAAGTTTGGCAAGAGCCTTGGAAAGATGCCTTCGAGGTCTGGAGATTGAGCTATCAAGGTGGCCGAATCGTCTTGGAGCCGAGCCAGCAAAGGCCAATCGATTTGCTAGATTCTGCGCTCTGTGCTCTAAGAAAGCCGCTGGTTGAAAATTTCTCTAATTTGGATTTAACCAACGTTGAGACTCTGGGCTGGATCGGTGTGGATCTTCTGCGGGATCTGAATGGAAATTGGATCGTCATCGAAGTCAATCCACGCATGACCACTTCGGTGCTAGGACTGAGTGGCGCATCGAATTCCAATTTAGGCCAGCTAATGATTGAGGGATTTTTCGGTACATTGACACGAAACGCAGGGGGATCACTTGTCGAAATTAACCATTCTTTATGAAGACAACCACTTGTTGGTGATCAACAAACCTTGCGGATTGGCTACGATGGGCGTTACCAAGCAGTTACCGTCGGCGGTTCGGCTTGCCGCTGATTACATCAAACACAAGTTTCAAAAACCCGGAAATGTGTACGTAGGTGTTGTCAGTCGATTGGATGCGCTTGCCTCTGGAGTGCTGGTGCTTGCTAGAACCAGCAAGGCGGCCAGTCGCATCTCGCAGCAGATTCGCCAGCACAGCACCACCAAGGTCTACCTGGCAGTGGTTGATGGAAGAATGGACATCAGCAGCGGGTGGACCTTTTCGCGTATCTTCGTCAAGAAGGATGATGCGTGCCAACGAATGGTTGCCGTTGAACAAAGAGACCCCTCAGCACAGCAGGCTGAACTAAAATATCGCTGTTTGGCGCACCACCAAAATCGGTCTGTCGTTGAGGTCCAATTGATCACGGGACGCAAGCATCAAATTCGGTTACAGTTGTCGTCATTAGGGTATCCAGTCGCTGGCGACCGAAAGTATGGTGCTAGCCAACCTTGGAAACAAAGTGGCGAGAAACAAAGCGGCAAGATAAAGAGCTTCAAGTCCGCTTCACCTCGCGATGCAAGTGGCTATAGCCCCACTGGAATTGGTCTTCACTGTTATCAATACTCGCTGCACCACCCAACCAAGCAAGTTGAAATCAGTTTTCAGGCAATCCCCAAACACTGGCGTCGCTACTTGGAAAGCGATTGTTACTTTCAGTTGGCCGATTCGCAAGGATGGAATGGATAGGCGATGGCTTCCAAGAAGTACCCCAACTGCCAACCATCTTACCTTGGCCTGCGGCGCATCGTCTCTGGCGGTCAAACCGGGGTGGACCAAGCGGCATTGGATATAGCCATCGAACTAGGTATCCCACACGGCGGTTGGTGCCCCAAAGGTAGAATCAGCGAGGCGGGTAGAATCGATTCCAAGTATCAGTTATCCGAAATGCCCACTCCCGACTATGCAGCCCGCACTCAGCGCAATGTTTTGGATTCAGACGGCACACTAATTCTCTACCAACATCGACTGCAAGGGGGGACCGCGCTGACCTGGCGATACGCTCAGCAGCTTGACAAGCCCAGACTTCGAGTCCGGATCGATCAAACCATCGCTTACTCAGAAATCGTAGAGTGGATTTTGAAGCACAAAATAGGCGTCTTGAATGTGGCTGGTCCTCGGGCCAGTTCCGACCCTCAATTGTACCAGCGTACTCGGGCCGCTCTTCTAAAGCTGCTTAGAACCTCGCCCGGACTATTCTCATAGCCAACCCACGGCCAATGCCTGCAATTCTGAGGGCCAGAGAGTGGAGCCAGAGAGTCATGGTGGTCGATAAACCACCAAAGGCAAACTTTTTAAGAGGGCGGGTACAGCAGTGATATCATTTCTATTGCATCAACGAGGCTTGCGGATCGCTCTGCTGTTGATCCTGAGCATGGCTGATGTTTGCCTGGGACAGTCCACTGAACGGCCCGCCGCTGTGCTGCCCCCAACCGCTTTGGCGGGGACACAGCCCAATTCGACAGGGACACAGACTGTAGCCGCATCCGATGGCTGGGTCGTACGAGACCCGGCGACTGGAAAGCTATATCACCAACGCTTAGTGAAAGTTACCGTACCCACCGTTCGGTGGGAATCTAAGCAGATTACAACCACCATTCAGCAGCCGCAGTGGGTCAATCAGGTTGTACCACAGCAGCAGGTGACCTACCAACCAGAAACCAGGTATGTCCCCCGAGGCTACTGGAAGGGGGCTTGGAATCCGTTCGACAAGCCAACGCTAGCGTACGACTTTGTGCCAGTGACCAACTGGGTTGCCAAGCCGGTAACCGCCAATCAAGTTGTCACGACGCAGAAGTGGGTGCCTCAGCAACAGACGATCACAGTGCCACATCCCGTAACTGAGTCCAGAGTACAACAACAGTTGGTCCAAACGGAGATACCGCATTCGCAAGTTGCCGCTTACCAGTCCGCTGCCGGGCCCAATTATCGAGCAGCTTACCAGCCACCTATTCTTGGTACGTGGAATTTGCTCACCAGACGTTCAGCATCCAGTCCTTGGCCTGCAACCGGATACCAGCCGAATCCTACCATCAGCCCCTACCAGACAGTTCCGGCCATTCCCGCCGCACCGAATCAGGCTATCGCATCTGTCTCCTCGCCCACCAATACCGGATTGCGACCGATGACACGCACTTTTCAGAATGTCTTTCCTCCCTCGTACAACGCCCCCATGCAAACCGCTTCTCGCAGCGGAGGCACTTGGGACTCGACGCAATCGGGCATGCCCGCCACGGTACTCAGGTAATTTGAACGTAATCGTTCATGGTGCCTTACGAACTGTCGCAACCTACCGATCCAGCCATGGCTGCAAGATAGCCATCATCGCCAGGACAAACAGTACCAGATAGGTCAGACGTCGCATCTTTCGATCGCCTAGCAGACTGCCAACACGAAGCCCAAGCTCTGATGCGCCAAGAATCAAAGGTAAGGCTAGAAGAGAGACCAGAATCGGTCTCCAGAACAGTTCACCAAAGGTCCAGCGCAGCAGCAGAGCTTGTGGGAAAAAGCCTATTACATAGATGGAGAACAGGAAAGCTCTGGCGCGATCGATGCTATATCGCTGACCATGTACCCACAAGACCATCGGCGGCCCCCCTGTGGCCATCATTCCTTGCAAGAATCCGCTGCCTCCAAAGGTGATCAACAGCCAACTCCAATGAGACGCATTTTTCCAGCGAATACCGGCCAGGGACTGCATGCCAATGGCCAACAAGATCACCAAACCTACCACCTGACCGATCGTCTGCTTGGGATAGGTCATCAACTGAGATAGGGCAGCAACGCCCAGCGGAAGTGCCGCAATACGAATGGCAGCCGGAACCGCCACCTCGCGCAGCTTCACATGATGCTTCAAACGCCAGCAAGCAAACAAATTCTGCGGAAGCATGGCGGCCAGGATAAGCAATTGGGATTCCACCAAGCTATTGCCCGCCCAAAGGAGCAAAGGCAGCCCAAACAAAGACGCTCCGAATCCTGCAGTGGATTGCAAAAGCGCCGACAGCGCCAGAACTAAAAGACTTAGGCCAACTTGCCCTGTTAGCAAGTTGGCCCAAGACCAATTGATCCATTCAACAATATCAGTAGACACCCAAGGCAGATTCAATTTGCCTCCAGGGCTATTCCAGAATCATGTCATCGACGGTTCGTCCGGATGGTATCATTGGCAACACATGCTCCTGATAAGGCACCATGACATCTAGCACGTAGGGCCCCTTGTAGCTAATCATCTCCTGCAAAGCGCCCCGCAAATCCGATTTCTTGCTGACCGTGGCAGCACCACAGCCGTAGCCTTTGACGATCTGGACAAAGTTCGGATAACGTTCGTTTACATAGGCGTGCGGATCGGTCACCCCGGGGCCACTTGCCTCCTCGTGGTCAATCGGTCCCATGTAGGTATGAGCGCGATTGCTGTTCATGAAACGATCTTCCCACTGAACGACCATGCCCAAGTGTTGGTTGTTCAACAGCAAGACTTTCACCGGCAATTTTTCGCAGAACAACGTTGCCAATTCTTGAATATTCATTTGGAAGCTGCCATCACCATCGATGTCAACGACCAAAGCGTCCGGATGCGCAGCTTGGATTCCCATAGCTGCTGGCAAGCCGAAACCCATGGTTCCTAGACCTGACGAGCAGGCCCACTGACGAGGACGATTGAACTTGTAAAACTGAGCGGCCCACATTTGGTGCTGGCCCACACCAACTGAAATATAGGTTTCACGATCTTGAGTCAAATCGGACAACTCACGAATCGCGTGCTGCTGCAATATCCCGTCAAAGCTGTCATCGTAGTGAAACGGATATTGTGCCTTGAGCTTCATGCAATGCGCAACCCAATCTTCGATTTCTGGCGCTTCAACAATCTTGTTAAGCTGCTGAAGTGCATGCTTGACATCACTGCAAACCGAAATGTGAGCCACCTTGTTCTTGTTCAGCTCAGAGGCATCTACGTCCACGTGAATAATCTTGGCATTCTTAGCAAAGGCTTCCAGCTTGCCAGTAACTCGATCGTCAAACCGTACTCCCAACGCAATCAGCAAATCACAATCGCGGACTGCAAAGTTGGCATAAGCCGATCCGTGCATTCCCAGCATGTCCAGTGATAAAGGTCCTGAGTTCGGATAGACTCCCAATCCCATGACGGTCATCGTCACCGGAATGCCGGTTCTCTTGGCCAGTTCCCGTAACTCCTCAGACGCTTCGGCACAGACGATCCCGCCACCGCAGTAAATGATAGGCCGTTTCGAATGCTTGATGGCCGCTGCGATCTGTCGAATCTGCTCAGGAGCCGCTTTAGCAGATTGCTCCAAACGATAACCAGGCAGTTGCATGGGAACGTCCCAGTCCACTTCGCAAGATTCCAACTGGACATCCTTGGGCATGTCGACCAAAACGGGTCCAGGTCGTCCGGTGGCCGCAATGTGAAACGCCTCTTTCATGACTCGAGCTACATCTTCGACTCGCGTGACCAGATAGTGAGCTTTGGTAATGCTGCGACAGACCTCAACGATCGGCGTTTCCTGAAACGCATCCGTGCCCATTACCGCCGTGGGAACTTGGCCTGTGATAAAAACGACCGGAATGCTATCCAGTTTTGCATCGGCTATAGCGGTAACCAAATTGGTCGCTCCAGGACCACTGGTGGCCATTGCCACCGCGACCTTACCGGTGCTGCGAGCGATCCCCTGAGCCGCAAAACCGCCACCCTGTTCGTGTCGCGGGAGAATCGTGCGAATTCTGTCACCGTAACGAGTCAACGACTGGTGCATCGGCATGCTGCAGCCACCTGGGTAGGCAAACACTACATCCACTCCGTGATCGACTAAAGATTTCACCAGGATATCAGCCCCGGTCATCACCTCAGTTGCACGTTTCATTTCAGCAGTTGCCATAATTGCGTTCCTAAAAAACAGTTCCAGAAATGTTAAGTTTTGAATCGCCGCAGCTTGGACTCCAAACCAAGTCAAACAGCACCATTCAGCCAATTCGATCCACCGATTCGGAAGAATCCAGCCCCCCAGATCAAGCTAGACGGCTTCGGAGCGTCCAGGGTTCAGTTTTTGGCCTGCTACCAGCATAAGTCAATCGTATTTTTGTTTCAACGCTTAGTTGCTAAACTAACCCGGCAACCGCATGGAAAAAGCCTAAGATTCACCCAAACGCCTGCGCGCAAGTGGCAAAACGTGACCAGATGACTGTAGTGGAGCCCCTGCCACCCAGTGCATTCCAAGCAGAACCATATATTCCTTATAAAATCCGTGAACGTTTACCCAACCAATACGGGTCATTGGGTCCGTTCTGAAGGCAAACGCCGTGTCCTGATATGGTTGTAAAGAACGTGCATCGAACGACTACAGTGAATCCAACCACCTTTACGCCCATCTAAATCAAACCTACTTCCCATTGGCTCGGAAATTTGGTTGCTCGGGCGGTTCAGATTTTGTCGTAGCGATGGCCCTAAAAGACCAAAGTCGTGTGTGCGTGGCTTTCGGAATCAACACTACCGCCTACAATCGACCAGCGGCGATTCCAAGAATGACCATGGGAGTGAATTTCCGACGATTCGCAGCGGTTCGGTTGTCGATCAGAACCAATTTGCGGTCAGTTGGTAAGGACGCACAAGCTACTGATCAAGCTACTTAAGAAGACTTTTCGGGAAAAAGAAGGGCAAAGGTCATTTCAGTCCAATTCGTCGCACACTTTCTGAGCCTGATTCGGTTCAGCCACACCGTCTTTGCATTGCCTTTCGCAGCGCTAGCCAGTGTCTGGGCGCTAGCCGTACCCGCACCGTCAATCTTATGGGAACCACGATGGATCGTGCAGCGACTGGCCGGGGTGCTAATCTGTATGGTGGCTGCGCGATCTGCAGCCATGGCTTTTAACCGGTGGGCGGACGTGGCTTACGACGCCAGAAACCCACGAACGTCAGGGCGTCACCTGCCTGCTGGTTTGATCAGCAAGGCTCAAGTCACTTGGTTTTTCTTCGGATGCTGCGGCTGTTTCATGGCGGGGACACTGCTGTTTTGGCCCAATTGGTTGCCCTTGCTGCTTTCAGTTCCCGTATTGGCTTGGATTTGTGGCTACAGCTACGCCAAGCGATTTACCTCGGCGGCCCACCTTTGGTTAGGCGTTGCCCTGGCCATGTCGCCGGTTTGCTCCTGGGTCGCCCTGCGCGGGGAAGAGGTCATGAACCGACCTGCCGATGTATTGTTGGCGTTGCCTCTAGCGCTAGCCATCGCCTGCTGGGTCGCCGGATTTGACATCATCTATGCCTGCCAGGATGCCGAATTTGATCGTCGCAGTGGGCTACATAGCATGCCTGCTCGGCTAGGCCTTCGCGGAGCGCTTCGCGTGGCTGCTGGGCTGCACCTTCTTATGTGGCTCGCGCTGGCCGTGATGCCGTGGCTACTGCCGCAACTGAATTTGGGCTGGATGTACTTTTCGGCGATTATCGGTGTTGCGATTCTTTTGTTGCGTCAACACTGGATAGTCTCTCCCGACGATTTGACCCGTGTCAACGAAGCATTTTTCACTCTAAACATGCTGATCAGTTTCGGCCTGTGCTTAGTCGCCGCTGTGGATGCTTGGGTCTAGCTACATTGATAGACATGTTTCTCAAAGACTAACAACAACGTTGCAGACACACGGGGGCAATGTTCGCGGATGCTATGCAGCAAAAGGTGGCTCCGAAGATCTTTCAACACGACTTTACCAAAATGAGACACCACTGTATTCTAGACCCACAGGTCTCTTATTTGAGAGGGCAGTCGTCTTTCCGAATCGCAAGAAGTCAGCATGAGCAGCACGGGTGCAGTAGAAGCAAACGCAGAATCCCGGTCTGCCAATGGTCAACTGCGTCGCTATCGACCGCTGGCGGTGATAGCAGCCTGCACGGTAGGCACCATGTTCGGGCTGGGAATGTTCACCTTCAATTACGGTGGCGGCGCTGCCTATTTTTCCAACGATCCCAAGGCCTGCGCGAACTGTCACGTCATGCAGTCGCACTACGACTCGTGGGAAAAATCCAGCCACCATGCGGTCGCCGGTTGCAATGATTGCCATTTGCCTCACGATTTTCTTGGCAAATGGATCACCAAGGCCGACAACGGCCTGTTTCACTCGCTGGCTTTTACGACCGGAGATTTTCCTGAACCGATCCGGATTAAAGATCGCAATCGCCGCGTGACTCAAGGTGCCTGCCTGTATTGCCATCAAGACTTTGTTCATTCCATGCTACCAGAACATCCGGCAGGTGACATGCTGAACTGCATTCATTGTCATTACTCGGTGGGCCACGCCCATCATTAACACTCTTTGCAACAACTCGCGAAACCATGTCATTATCTTTCACTCGAAAAGCATCACTTTCCGTTAAGTTGCTACTGGTTCTGATTGCTGCTTCAGCGATTGGCACGGCCGTAATCGCTTGGGTGCTAACTACGATGCACTCGCATAAGCAGGATGCGATACGCTCTTTTGCCAGAGTGGTAGAGGTGTCCGAAGTCAGCTCGGATCCGGCTCCCTGGGGACTGAATTTTCCTCATCATTTTGATCAGTATCGTCAAACGGCGGGTGATCGGTTCCATGGTGGCTCTGAAGCCATGCCTGAGAGCAAGTTGGAACAAACACCTTGGCTGAAGCGACTGTACGCGGGTTATGCTTTTGCACTGGACTACCGCGAAGCAAGGGGACACGCTTATATGCTTTACGACCAGGTAGTGACCAAACGCGTCAACGAGCGTCCACAGGCTGGTGCCTGTCTGCATTGTCACGCTTCGACGGTCGTTCTTTATCGCAAAGCTGGCTTGGAAGCCATGGGATTGCCCATCGACGAAGAATCCTTGGCCAAAGAGCTGAACATGCCGGCTGTGATCAAAGGTTTTGAAGTGCTAAGCACAAAGCCTTACCATGAAGTGTTAGAAATGCTGACCGCAGTCCCCGATGGAACCAACGGTAGCCAGCAGGCTCAAGTTTTCGAATCGCCACCTGTTGGAGGCTTTGACAAAGAGCCTCCGGCTGGACATTTTCAGATGAGTCAAGCGCATCCGGTAGGCTGCATCGATTGTCACGACCCCAAAACCATGGCTCTTCGTATCACTCGCCCCGGTTTCATCAAAGGCATAGCCGCTGTAGCAGCCAGCGACCAACCGCTGCCGCACATGGCCAGTGTCGATCGTTGGCGTCGCGGCGATCGCAGTCAACCCTATGATCCTAACGCGATGGCTTCGCGACAGGAAATGCGGACGTTTACTTGCGCCCAGTGCCACGTGGAGTATTACTGTGCTACCAAAGACGTTTTGGAATTCCCGTGGGGACATGGCTTAAAAGCCGAAGATTTGGAACGGCATTGGGAAGAGAAAAAATTTCCGGATGGCTCGGAATTTTTCGATTACAAACATACCGAAACCGGCGCACCGCTGTTTAAGGTCCAGCACCCAGAATTCGAGCTGTGGGCTCAAGGAACGCATGCTGCTGCCGGTGTGAGCTGTGCCGATTGCCATATGCCCTACCAGAGAGTAGGAGCGATGAAGTTGAGCAATCACAATGTTCGAAGCCCGATGGAGAACATTAACCACGCTTGTCAGAATTGTCACCATGTCTCAGAAAACGAACTGCGCGGGCGAGTAGAACTGATACAGCAGCGTACGGTAGACCTGAGAGAACGAGCTGCCGCAGCGATGGTGGAAATGTTAGATGCCATTTTGGAATGCAAGTCAGCCGGTGCCACCGATCAGCAGCTTGCCGAAGTCTTAAAAATGCAACGCAAGGCTATGTGGCGATTGGACTACATCAGCAGCGAGAACTCCAAGGGTTTTCATGCCGCGCAGGAGTCGGCTCGCATTCTGGGCGAATCGATCGACTACAGCCGCCAGGCCCAGTCCGCCGCTCTACGGCTGAATGGCCAATTACAACTTCAGTCCGTCAGACAGCCAAGAACTCTACACGATGCAGCGTCGCCTGATGCACCAACATTCAATGCCTCAGCGCTGACACATGCTGCTAGCACTGACACACCCGCCATCGCAGAACCCACAGCATCCGATTCATCTAGTAGCACTTCCGAAACAACGCCTGGAACAGATAGCCCTCACTAAGTCCAGCATTCGCTCAGTAGGCAGTTTATTGATATTTTGCCTTAACCTTCAACCGGGCGGCGGAAGACGGCTATGGCTAGCTTTAGCAGGACGGTCAGGATCATTAGCCCAAACGCCCAGATGCCGGCGCTTACCTTCCATTCGACCAAGCTGGGTGCGTATTCGACGACTTCATGTAGAGTGCTGGGAATAAAGCCGGGAACGACCAGGCCCATGCCTTTCTCGATCCAAGCACCTACAAAGGCCATCGCGCAAGCAGCTACTCGAACCCATCGATTGCTCAGGACTAGAGGACTTAGGAATAGTATTGCGGCGACGATATTCAGCGCTATGGCTGTCCAAATCCAAGGCACCAAGCCGTTTTGACCATGCAATCCAAAGAACAGATACTGCGCCGAAGCGGTATGCGAACCTCCACTGTAAAATTCAGTGAAGACCTCCGAGACAACCATCAGTAAATTGACCAACACGGTGACTCGCACGATGTTGATCAGGATGCGAGCCGGCGCTTCGTCCAGCTTGACCCCAGCGGCGCGTTTGAGTACTTCAAACAAGATCAAAATCAGGGCAGGGCCCGCCACAAACGCGCTTGCCAAGAATCGGGGTGCTAACAAGGCGGTATTCCAAAAAGGTCGCCCACCCAGCCCGCTGTATAGAAATGCGGTTACCGTGTGAATTGAAATAGCCCAGAAAATCGAAATCATCACAAAAGGGACATACCAGACTTTGTTAGGTCGTGTTCCCAAAAACCGCATGTACATCAAGTATCCACAGATGTGCAGATTTAAGATCAGATAGACGTTCAGCACGATCACATCCCAGGTCAACATCGACATCGGCCAATTGAATCGTCCGATACCCGGAATAAGATGCCAAAATCGTTCTGGACGTCCCAGGTCAACCGTCACAAACAGCAGGCACATCACGATGGCCGCGATCGCCAGGATTTCTCCGATGATAACTACATCGTGCATCTTGCGATCGTGATACAGGTAGGCTGGAATGACCATCATCACCCCGCCAGCAGCCACCCCCACCATGAAGGTGAAGTTGGCGATGTACAAGCCCCAACTGACGTGATCGGTCATGTGAGTGACAATCATTCCATCGTGGACTTGTACCGCCCAGGCGTTGGCACCCACCAAAGCGATCGCTGTTAGCACAAACATCCAAACATAAAACAGCAAATTGCCATTAGTCGCTTCGTTTAATCCCCAGAGCAAAAACCTGGGATAACTGCGAATGGCCCAGGCTGAATCCTGAGAACTGTCGGCTGTCAAAGGTGCTGAAGCGGACATCAGTGACCCTCAATCAAAGAAGTAGAAAAAGCTAGGTCGAGTTCCGAGTTCCTCTTTTAGGACGAAGACCCTCTTATTCTGCAGAATCCAGTTGATGCTCGAGGTTGGATCGTTCAGGTCGCCAAAGACTCGGGCACCCGTTGGGCATGCCTCCAAGCAGGCTGGCAAACGACCCTCCCGAGTTCGATGCAAGCAGAAATGGCACTTTTCCATCGTTCCTTGGGGGCGAATGCGATTGGACAAATAACCCTGCTGTGGATTGACTTGCGCTGCCGGGATTTCTGGCTGTTGCCAATTAAACCGCCGCGCATGGTAGGGGCAGGCAGCTTCACAATATCGGCAACCGATGCACCAGTTGTAGTCGACAACGACGATTCCATCCTCTTCTTTCCAAGTCGCTTCCACCGGACACACGCTAACACAAGGTGGATTGTCGCATTGTTGACACTGAACCGGCATGTAATATTTGTCAGGCTTCGGAACGACCCCTTCGTACGTTGTATTCCCCTGCTCCATGTCCATTGTGCCCTTGGTCATTTCCAGGACTCGAATGTAGGACTGGCTTGTTCCGCGATGGTGGTTATTTTCGATGGCGCAGGCCTGCATGCACTTTCCATTGCCATTGCATTTGCTCAAGTTAATGGCGTAACCAAACTTGACTCCAGGTATGGGCCGCTGGTCCGAGATCTTGACACTGACGCCATACTCTTGTCGAGTTTCTGCTTCAATCCTTAAAAAGACTTTTTGCTTTTCCTCAGCCGTCAACTCTTTGTAGTGCTGCTGCAGGAATTCGTCGATCGAAACATTCTCTGGTATCGTCCACAGGGGAGCCAATGCCTTGCCCAGCGCGGCCATGCCCAGGCTGGCTCCAGCTACTTTCATTGCGGTCCGTCGCGAAGAAGCCTGGTTCAGCACAGGCAACTCGACTGGCTGGTTCTGCTTGTCATCAGTTGGCTTATTCATGGTGGCCTCCTGAGTTGGTCGTGGAGGACGACAAGAATCGATCCTGCGGCTTAAAATCGGTTTTCATGCTAGGGAACTTTGGATGATGCGGAGCGTGGCAGTCAACGCAGTTATTCTTGTACTGTGGACCTCGACTGCGATCCCAGTAGCCGTTCATTCCGCCATGCACTCCACGTTCATAATCTCGCATTTGAGCTCCGTGGCACTGAGCACAAAGCTGCATCACATCTCGATATTCAAGTTTCGTGCCGTCAGCAAGTTGCAGCGAGTTGTAATCCTTAGCGCTATGGCAGGACAAACAACTGATATTACCATGCGTCAAATTGATGTGCCGATGAAACTCCTTCAAATCATTGGACCGCTTGTTCTGGAAATTGGGCGGCCTGGTAGCATGGCAGGTCGCACACTCAACGGTCACCGCTTGCCCCTGCGGATCCAACATGCCCACGTGAACACGAGGTGTGCTGATCGGCTGGCCAATAACGATCGGATGCAGGGCAGGGGAGCTTAATTCTGAGGAGCGAGGTTCTGGCGAGCTTGCTACAGCCGTTGGATTCTCCGCCAGATTGACCTCTGCGGAAACATTTTCGGGATGATGAGAATTGGTTGCAGGCTGACTCGTAGGCAGGAGCAGATTGGAGACGGTAAAGACCAGGCCACCCACAACCACAATCAGTACTGCCAGAATACCGCCAGTCGTGAACGAGCCGTTGCGATTCAAACTGCATGGGCATCGCTTGGTGGTGAAACGAACGGGCGTGGGCTTGTCGGGCGGTTGTAAGCAGGCTAGGAAGGAACACTGGGAAAGACGCACGACGATGAACTCCTATTCGCCTTCGCCAAATCTTCAATAGTGACACGCCGAAATGCTTGCTCAACACTCTTCGCTGCTTCGTCCAGCAACTTATGCAAGGGACACAGTTGCGTGTGACCAACAATGCCCAATGGACACTTTTCAATACGAGGAATCTCGTCGACCGCCTGGATAACTTCCAGCGTAGTCAACTCATTAGCCGCCCGTACCAATTGATAGCCGCCACCGGGGCCTCGCTTGGATCGGACTATTCCCGCTGCATCTAAAGCGTTTAGGACTTTCAGTGAATAATCCAGCGGTATGCAGGTAGCAGCCGCAATTTCCGCGCGTCCCATCAGGCGATCCCGATGTTTAGCCAATAGGACGGCTGCCCTGAGTGCATATTCCGCTGTTGTCGAGATCATAGAGTATAAATGTAGATAACAATGTCTACAACCGCCCTTAGAGATGAAAGACGATTATACTTCCAACCGCGCGACTGTGGAATATTTTGGTACGATCCCGATCAGACCAATTCACCAAAAAAAGGCGAGACCGTCTTAGGATTGCGGCTCTTGACCTTTCTAGGCGGCGGATCGATTGGCCGCAGTCTGATAGTAGGCGGCAATCTGGTACACGACCGTCTGCTGCTCAGCCTGGGTTAGTCCAGGAAAAATCGGCAGATGTAGAATCTCCTTGGTCGCTTGATGAGTTACGGGCAAGTCTTTGGGCTGATAGCCTAGATCTTTGAAACAGACCTGCTCGTGCAAGGGAACCGGGTAGTAGGTTTCGGTACCGATCTGGTGTTGGGCCAAGTGCTGACGCAGGGCATCGCGGCGGCCGTCCCTGATTCTAAGGCTGTACTGATTCCAAACGTGATGTGCAGCAGGATCCCGAAAGGGCAACTCGATCGCTCCCGAATCGACTAGACCGGCTGCGGCTAGCATCAGGTCGTATCGATTGGCGATTTCTTGTCTGGCCTGATTGTAGGCCTGAAGCCGTTTGATTTTGACTACCAGCGCGACGGCTTGTATCGTGTCCAGTCGGCTGTTGATGCCGATCTCTTTATGGAAATAGCGTGGCCGCATTCCATGTCCGCTCAACAATCGCAGACGATCAGCCAGGGTGTCACTATCCAGGACCAGCATGCCTCCATCTCCCAAACCACCCAGATTCTTCGTAGGGTAAAAACTAGTACAGCCCATTAGCCCCCAACTGCCAATCGGCCGCCCGTGGTATGCTGCGCCAATTGCCTGGGCTGCGTCTTCGATGACAGGAATATCACAGTCCCCCGCGATATTGCAGAGTTCGGTCATAGCAGCGGACTGCCCAAACAGATGTACCGGAATGATGGCTCTTGTCTTCGAGTTAATCTTGGCGGCAACGGCTGAAGGATCCAGGTTGAAAGTTCGTGCATCAATGTCTGCGAAAACAACCTGAGCCCCCAATCTGGCCACGGCGCTTGCGGTGGCGAAGAATGTGAAGCTGGGTACGATAACCTCATCGCCCGGCCCGATATCAAGTGCCATGAGAGCCAGCAGCAGTGCATCACTGCCCGAGGCGCAGCCGACGGCATGTTTTGTGTTACAGATCTGAGCAACGGTCTGCTCCAGTTCCGTAACTGCGGGACCATACAGAAATTTGCCGCTGTCATAGACTGCAGCGATAGACTGTATCACTTCGTCGCGAATTTCTTGGTTAGACCGTGCGATATCCAACAATGGTACTGCGGCTGGCGTGTTTTGCATAATGATTGCTCATCCTTGAGGCTGGGTGCTTGCCTGGAAAAATCGCTCAGAACCTGAAATCGGTGCTCCCCGGATCAGTCCCAAACGCGAAAACTATGGCCGCAACGATAGAGTTTACCTAGATTAAAATCAAGGCTGACTATTCGTTCCCCCCAATTCGGGCAAAAATATGCTGACGATAGAATGCTGCCGCACTTTATGGATGCCAGTAGCGCATAATTGGTCGTTCTGACGAACGTAGCTACGTTTGCCGAAACGTGGACGTAGACTACTATGGCACACCACCTTCTGGCGAACGTAGCTATGGAGCCATGCAATATCCTGGCTAGCCCCCAATAATTCGCCGCCGGCTTGGAGCTATGCGTGGTTCTGTTAAGATGTGCAGCCATCGAAAAGGGCCTCAAGGCAGTTTGGCAAACTAATTGCCAGAACGGAACCTTGGATACCGCTAGCAGAATGCGAAACATTGGTTTTTTAGTAGGCACCCCGTGATAACGGCGATTTGATTCTGACTCTTAGGACAATTACTTAGGTCTCCTAGATTCCTGAAACTTGATCAAGAACCGACTTCAAGATGAGAATCGTCAGCGAAAAACTAAAGGATTATTGGCGACGAACCAAGCACTTCTGTATGCACAACATTTTGCACGCAGACGACCCGCCGCACAATCTGGCTTTGGGTATCGGAATCGGCATGTTCGTAGCCCTCTTGCCGCTTATCGGAATCCAGATGGCCCTCAGCCTAGCTCTTTCGTGGCCGTTCCGGGCCAACAAAGTGTTGGCAGTATCGCTAGTCTGGATTTCCAATCCTTTAACGATGATTCCAATTTACTATCCCGGTTATTGGCTGGGTTGCAAACTAATGAACATGCCGGTCGGGGGGCGTTGGATCGAGATGATGCAATCCGAGGCAAGCGGGCTGGAAAAATGGAGGCAATTTCTTGCCGAACTATCCGACTTCGCCGGACCGTTACTTCTGGGAACCGCAATCATTGCTACGGTCATTGGAGTGATCAGTTACTACGTGTCCCTGGCAACCATTCGCAACTACCGACTCCGCCGCTGGGGACAACTCATGCCCCCGAACCTGACGCCAGCCAATCTCACGGACGATCCGGCACCGCCATCTGGAGTTAGCCCAAGAAATGAAAACGCTGCCTGACGGTTACCGATAACACCCCTGGCCGCCGTTCGGCGAAAATCGCTTGGCGATCTGCACCTGGCTCAACATTCTGCCCGCCACCGGAACTTAGGATATCTGAGTTTTTGCCATAAATTTTCGTCAAAATTTCCTGATTAGGCTAACTGCAAGGCCAAAGCCATCCGATATCAGGGAAGGGGCGGAGTGACTGCGCGCTCATGGCGCGCTCAAATGTCAAGCACATTACTAGCAATTCCAGGTCTCAATCAACGCAAAGTGCGGAGTGCATCTTGCTGTTGCCAGGGGAAGTGTTGCCAGGGGACAGGGAAGTGTTGCCAGGGGACAGTGCTCTTAGCTTGCAGTTGTCTGGGGACAGTGCCCTTAGCTCGCGGCGCGATCCTAGGCAAAATGAGCAACTTAGGAAGATCGGGCATATCTCGATGCGACAATCTTTGCGACAAGCCTAAACTGCGGCTTTGCCATACGGTTATCGGAAGAGTTGCGCGGCCACTAGCGAGGGCTTGGGCATGGGCACTCGTCCTTATCGCGCTGCCGACAATTGACTTGTTCCCAACATGCCTTGGGGACGAGATTCCGGCTCCTGGTATCCACAGTAGCTCCTCCTCGTACTCTGCCCTGACGACGCAACCCAGTACCGGTTCCCGCAAGGGTAATCAGCCATCGACTATAGACAACTCTTCTGCTACGAGAAACAGATCTGCAACAGGACACTCCAAAACGCCACGCCCAGCAGGCGCAGGTGTGGTCGACGAGGCCCATGCGATTTCGACCGACGTTACAGAGGTCAACTCCGCATTTTTGGACTCGGGTGCCATCGAAATGGTGCGACATCCTATAACTTTCGCTGATTTCACTGAAGTGTCGGCTTGCGATGCATGTGGCAGTGGCGATCACTGCGATACAAGTTTGGCTTGCGGGCCAGCTCCACATCATTTTCTTTTAGACTGGTCGAGGTCTGATTTGTGGGTTGGAGTGACCAGTTTCTCCAATCCCAGCAATTTTCTTTCCGGAGCCGCTTCGGATGATGATCAAGTCGAAGGCATTTTCGGTTTCCAACAAGGGTTCAACTTCGGTAACCGAATCCCCAGTCTTCTTGCCGGCCAAGTGGGCTCCCAGGTTGGCATGCGGTTTGTCCAAGGCAGTCTGAACGGATCAGGCTTGACCGATAAGGAGCGAAACCAGTTTTTCGCCACACTGGGACTTTTTCGGCGCGTCGACTACGGCGTTCAAGGCGGTCTGGTAGTGGATTACTTGCGTGACCAATGGCTGTACGAGTCCAACCTGGTGCAACTGCGCGGGGAACTGAGTTTCCTGTTTTCGCCAATTCACGAAGTCGGATTCCGCTTCACCGATAGCCTGCGCGAAAGTACTGACACAGCCCTATTGCCTTCCTCGGCGACTTCCGTTGCCGTTCGACTGTCCGCCCTGGAAACCTTTCGCATCTACGGACGCAGGCGGTTTGGTACCAACTGCGGCGGTCTGGTAGAATTGCATATTGGATCCAGCCAAGATGGCGGCACGCTGCTGGGCGGCCAGCTGCAAAACCCGCTTAGCGGACAACTAGGACTGGAGACCTCAGCAACCTTCTTCACCCCCAAAAGCTCCACACAAGAAGCGTTCTCTAGAGAAGTATGGAATTTGTCGATGGCAATTGTGTGGACGCCTGGGCGATTGTTCGGAGCACAACGCGACTACGATCGGCCTCTGTTCGAAGTGGCCGGCAACGGATCGGTCATCCCCAAGCACCGCTAATCAGCTCTTCCCTTAACGCCACCTGCTGAAGTGATTCCCCGGGTTCCACAACGCTACCAGACCGCTTATATTGTGGACTCTCCAATAGGATTCAGTGGTAATATTCGCAGGGATTTGGGGCGTATGAGGATCGCAGTTCTAAGAGAGCGGTATCTGGGCGAACGTCGCGTAGCGTTGATTCCAGCTAACGTGGCTCAGTTGTCCAAGGCCGGCTTTCAAGTTGTCGTTGAATCGGGGGCAGGCGTCGCCGCTGGATTTATTGATGACGACTACCAGCATAAAGGGGCGACGATTGCGAGCGACTTGGATCAGGCTCTGGCTGCTGAAATGGTCGTTCAAGTGCGGTCCGCTGGTAGTGACCTAGATTCAGGTCAATTGGTACGCAGAAAGCTTCGACCCGATCAGATTCTGATCGGCGGTTGTGACCCGCTGGGCAAAGCCGAGGCTATAGAGGCATTCGCTCAAACCGGTGCCAGCTTGTTCGCTTTGGAGTTGATCCCCAGAATCACTCGCGCCCAAAGCATGGACATCCTGTCGTCGCAAGCCACCATTGCCGGTTATCGAGCCGTACTGCTGGCAGCCATTGAACTTCCAAGAATGTTCCCCATGATGATGACCGCTGCTGGCACGCTAACGGCAGCTCGCGTTTTTGTCATCGGCGTTGGTGTGGCCGGTCTGCAAGCCATCGCCACCGCCAGAAAACTGGGAGCCATCGTCCATGCCTACGATGTGCGACCGGCCTGCCGCGAGCAGGTGGAGAGCCTGGGAGGCAAATTTGTTCAGGTTCAACTGGATGCCGCCAGCTCTGAAGACAAAGGCGGATACGCGAAAGCGATGGACGAAGATTTTTACCGCAAGCAGCGCGAATTGATGGCTCAAGTGGTTGCCGAAAGCGATGTGGTGATCACCACGGCAGCTATCCCTGGACGGCCCAGCCCGCTGCTGGTTACCGCCGATGCAGTGCGCGGAATGCGGCTTGGCAGCGTGATCATCGACTTGGCAGCCGAACGCGGCGGCAATTGTGAACTGACCCAAGCCAACCAGCGGGTCGTGCAACATGGCGTGACCATCCTTGGGCCAACCAATCTCCCAGCGGATACGCCCAATCATGCCAGTCAGATGTTTGGCAATAACGTCGTCAAATTTGTGCTAAACATGATGAACAAAGGCCAGTTTCAACTCAACTTGGAAGATGAAATCGTTCGTGAAACGCTGGTCGCTCATCAAGGGCAAATCGCTCTGGCACGAGTTCGCGATTTGGTATCAGCCGGTAAATAGCCTCGCATGCAAACACTGGTCACAGATTTAGGTTCTTAAAGTTAGTCAGCCCATATCGTTCGCTCACGCTAAACCGTGTCCGTCCCAAACAATCAAGTAGGTGGTTTTTATGCAAACTTTTGTGCGAGCTTCGATCGCTGTGAGTCTGCTTTTGATCAGTATTGCGATCTTGATGTCCGCTCGTCCGGCCGCTGCCGAGCAAACAAGCCAGCAAGCTGCGGTGGCGGAAGTCAATTCCGAGAGCGTGAAAGCATTTCAGTCAACCAACTCCACCCCCTCAGAGGCCGCCAGCACGACGTCGACATCAGGCGCTCTATCAGAAGTTGGTCGAGGAGCGCGAATCGTTGCCAGCTTCACCGTCTTCCTTTTGTCGGTCTTTGTCGGCTTTGAAGTCATCAATAAAGTGCCACCCACTTTGCACACTCCATTGATGTCAGGGTCCAACGCGATCAGCGGGATTACTATCATCGGGGCGGTACTGACTGCTGGCAGCGCCGCCAGTGGGCTGGGAGCTTTCCTGGGCATGCTGGCTGTGATCCTTGCGATCATCAACGTCGTCGGTGGCTTTGTTGTCACTCACCGGATGTTGAAGATGTTTAAGAAACGCTGATATAGCATTAGTTTTCCATTTTGATTGCCAATTCAACTCTTATTCACCCAAGCGCTTATCATGTCGCCGTCGGTACCACTCCTTTTTGCATATCTCGCTGCGGCACTCAGTTTTATCCTGGGGCTCAAGCAGATGTCCCATCCACGCACTGCGGTTCGTGGAATCCTGATCGCTGCTATCGGCATGTTAGTTGCAATCGTAGCTACGCTTTTGGACCCAAGAATCGCAGGCTATGTGAACATTGTTTTTGGTCTGATCGTTGGCAGCGCCATCGGCACCTACATGGCGCTAAAGGTAGACATCAAGTCGATGCCACAGTTGGTAGGCTTTCTCAATGGCCTTGGCGGAGCCGCATCAGCATTGGTAGCCTTAGCAGATCTCTTGCTCAGTTCAGGTCACCCAACAGATTCTTTGATCGCTATCGGATTATCGGGGTTGATCGGGTGGGTCACCTTCAGTGGCAGCATGATCGCTTATGCCAAGCTGGAAGAGTTCAAACAGTTTCGCCAACCGTGGAGCCTGCCGAATCAACCATGGATCAACGGCCTTTTGCTGCTGCTGGCCTTGGCTATGACTGGCGGTTTGGTGGTTGCTAGTTCCTCTGGTGCGCAATCAGCGTGGTTCATTGGCATCACTCTTGTCTCGCTGGTCTTAGGCGTGTTTTTGGTGCTGCCTATTGGTGGTGCCGACATGCCAGTGGTGATCTCGCTGATGAACTCCTATTCGGGACTGGCCGGTTCAGCCACTGGCTTTGTTATCCAGAATGATGCGCTGATCATCTCTGGATCTCTGGTAGGCGCGTCGGGCATTATCCTGACGCAAATCATGTGCAAAGCCATGAATCGTTCGCTGGCTAATGTCCTTTTTGGTAGCATGGCCAGCAGCGGGCAGGTCGCCAGCGCCGACGAAGTTTACAAAAACGTTCGCAGTACCACCCCCGAAGATGTTGCAATGATTTTGGATGGGGCTCAGCGGGTAGTCATTGTGCCTGGCTATGGAATGGCTGTCGCTCAAGCGCAGCACGCAGTTCGTGATCTCAGCAAATTGCTGGAAGCCAAAGGCTGCAGCGTAGAATATGCGATCCATCCTGTGGCTGGTCGCATGCCTGGACACATGAACGTTTTGCTGGCCGAAGCAGATATCAGCTACGATAAATTGAAGGAAATGGATGACATCAACCCGACGCTTGACACGGTGGATGTGGCTATCGTGATTGGTGCCAACGATGTGGTCAATCCGCTAGCCAAGACCGATCCAGCAAGTCCAATTGCCGGTATGCCCATCATTGAAGTGGACAAGTGTCGGACGGTGATCGTAGTGAAACGCAGTCTAAGCCCGGGTTTTGCGGGCATCCCCAATCCTCTGTTCGCATTGCCGCAAACTTTGATGCTATACGCCGATGGCCAAGAAGCGATCATGAGCATCGTCAAAGAACTTAAGGCCAATGGCTGACCTCAGTAGCTACCGTCGCCAGACGGTGCAGAGGGTTCCAACGTCTGGCGACGGTAGCTACAGGTCAGCTCGCCTTACGATATGAACTTTTGCTGCTTCAGTAGTTCGACTACTTGCTGAACGCACTGTGCGACTGTGGACTGATCGGTGCGCAGCACGAGATCGGGACGAACTGGCGGCTGATATGCGGTACCCGCGCCCGGCAAACGTGGGATCTCTCCTTGCTGCGCCTTTTGATAGTGTCCACGTGGGTCTCGCTGCTGACATACATCCAGCGGTGCGTCGACATGGACAACCAGAAAACGATCGCGTCCGATCAAATCGGCAACCTTTTCGCGGACCTCTTCGCTGGGCGCGATCAACGATGCCACGCACAAGAAGCCGTTTTCGTTCAGCAACCTGGCCGCGTGCGCACAACGACGTAGGTTTTCAGAACGATCCTCGGCTGAAAACCCTAAATCACGACTCAGTCCACGCCGAAGATCTTCACCGTCTAGCACAATGCACAAACGTCCGGCATCAAACAGAGCCCGTTCGACACCGCGCGCTATGGTACTCTTCCCGCTGCCGCTTAGTCCGGTTAGCAGTACAGTGGCTGGCTTCTGGCCCAATCGCGCTTGACGTTCATCTCCGGTTACCAGACGAACGGAATCATCTGCCTGAACCTGCACTGAATCGTCGATTTCCCAAGGTGCCATCGTCTGTCGCGAATCCAGTTCACGCGCAGAGATCATTCCTGCGGCTACCGTAATATTGCTGATCTTGTCAATCACCACAAACGCACCCGTAGAACGATTGCGACGATAGGGATCGTAGTAAATCGGCTGGCTGAGCGTGATGCTGCAGCGACCAATTTCGTTCAGTTGCAACTCGGGCGCAGGCGATCGATGAAGCGAATTGACATCAACACGATATCGCAGTGAATCAATTTGCCCAGGCACTGTTTGCGTCGTGTGTTTGAACAAATAGCTCCTACCCGGCACCATCGGTTCTGGACTCATCCAGACCAGCATGGCTTCAAAATTGTTAGAAGCTCGCGGAACATTACCTGGGCGAACAATCATATCGCCACGACTGCAGTCGATTTCCGTCTCCAACGTCAGCGTGACCGACTGCGGAGTAAACGCTTCATCCAGATTGCCATCTTGCGTCACAATCTCTTTAATGCGACTGGTCTGCCGAGAAGGCAACACCATGATCTCTTCACCGGTGCGAATGGTACCAGAGGCGACTGTTCCACAAAATCCGCGGAAATCAAGGTTCGGACGATTAACAAATTGCACGGGGAAACGAAAGTCCTGAAAATTGCGATCCGACCCGATATAAACAGTCTCCAGAAAATTCATCAGCGTACTGCCCTGATACCAGGGCATGTTCGGACTAGGCTCAACGACATTGTCGCCTTTAAGCGCTGAAATGGGGATGAAATGCAGGTCAGGCAAATCCAAACGAGTGGCAAACTCTCGATAACCTTCGCAGATCTCGTCGAATCGATCCTGACTGAAGCCCACTAGGTCCAGCTTGTTCACCGTCACCACTACGTGACGAATCCCCAGCAAAGAAACGATGAAACTATGCCTCTTCGTCTGCGTCAGAATGCCATGCCGCGCATCGACAAGAATAATCGCCAAATCCGCCGTTGATGCGCCAGTGGCCATATTGCGAGTGTACTGCTCGTGGCCAGGCGTATCTGCAATAATGAACTTACGCTTGGCTGTCGAAAAATATCGGTAAGCCACATCGATGGTGATCCCTTGCTCTCGCTCCGCCTTCAGTCCGTCAGTCACCAGCGCCGGATCAAAGCCGCCTCCCGTAGTACCATGAACCTTGGATTCGCTTTCCAACTGAGCTAACTGGTCTTCATAGAGCATCTTGGAATCGTAAAGCAGCCTACCAATCAAGGTGCTTTTCCCGTCGTCGACGCTGCCGCACGTGATAAAACGCAGGAGCTGCTTGCGTTCGTGTTGCGCAAGGTATTCATGAATATCGGTCGCGATTAAGTCACTTTGATGGCTCATGGAAATCCGTCGTAGATTAAGAATATGATGTTTGTTGATGTATAACTAACCGAATATCGGTCTACTAAAAATATCCCTGTTTCTTCTTCTCTTCCATTCCAGCCCCACCTGCATCACGATCAATCACTCGACCCTGACGTTCGCTGGTCTTGGTCAATAACATCTCTTGAATGATCTCAGGCAAGGTCGTTGCGTTGGATTCAACTGCGCCGGTCAAAGGATAACAGCCCAGAGTGCGGAAGCGTACCATTCGTTTTTCCAGTTTTTCCCCCTCACGCAGCTTCAGTCGATCATCGTCCTTCATGATCAACGTTCCACCACGCTCGACCACCTCTCGTTCAGCGGCAAAGTACAACGGGACCAAAGGAATTTTTTCCAAGTGGATATACTGCCAAACATCCAGTTCCGTCCAGTTGCTCAGCGGAAACACTCGAATGCTCTCTCCAGGATTGACTTTGCTGTTGTACAGGTTCCACAATTCTGGACGCTGATTTTTAGGATCCCATCTGTGGAATTTATCACGAAAGGAGAAGACCCTTTCCTTGGCTCGCGACTTCTCTTCATCGCGGCGTGCACCGCCAAAAGCTGCGTCGAACTGGTACTTGTTCAGCGCCATCTTCAGAGACTCGGTCTTCATGATTTCGGTGTGCTTTTCGCTGTTTTCAGCCGGATCAATGCCCAGCTTTAGTCCCTCGTGGTTGATATGAACTAGCAATTCCAATCCCAGTTCTTTGCGCACGAAGTTTTCGCGGAACTCGATCATTTCCCGAAACTTGTAGGTCGTATCAACATGCAAGAAGGGAAAGGGCGGCTTGGCAGGATAAAACGCCTTGAGTGCCAAGTGCGTCATCACCGCCGAGTCCTTGCCGATCGAATACAGCATGACAGGTCGTGTGAACTCGGCAGCCACTTCGCGAATGATGTGAATACTCTCGGCTTCCAAGAGCTTAAGGTGAGTCAAAGAATAGGATGTCATCATTAAAATTCTTGATAGAATGAAAGCTCAATAAAGATAGAAATTGCTAACAATCCAAACTGCCTACTGCCTACCCTCCCGGCTCAGGCTCAGTATGACCGATTCCGACTCGGTGCCCGGCATCCTATACGATTCTAGACAGCGTAGGTCAATGCCACTCAGCAGCCCACGATGCCGGGCTTCGCCTCGCTCTTCAACCCAGCGGGGGCCCTTGATTGCGAGCAACCGATCAAAATGCACCCAGTGATCGCCCACCCAACTGAGCAACTGGCGCAAACTGCCTGTGGCTCGCGACACCAACGAACTGAAGCGGAGATCCTCTAGCACGTCTTGCACCCTGGTCGGATAGACGGCGACCGGCAATTGAAGCTGGTCGACGATTGCCCGAACCACTTTGGCTTTTTTTCCAATGCTGTCACAAAGGCTGACCTTCAGGTCGGGCCGTAGAATTGCCAAGACCAACCCGGGCACTCCACCACCGGTCCCAACGTCTAGAATTTCCTCACCTTGCCCCAAATGCCCGGCCAGTTTCAAGCTATCCAGCAGATCGCGACGAGCGAACAAATCGAAATTGGTATGCCGCGTCAAATTAACGCTTTCATTCCAGGTCCACAATTGGTAGCAGTACTGCTCTAGCTGCGCCGCGACTTCGGGAGCAATCTGAAGGGACAGTTTGTCGGCCGCCTGCTGTAGGCTTGCGCTTGAGTCTGATTGAACTGAATCCACGATGTTTTTCGCTTAGAAAGTTTGATTGGAATGCGGCCCTAGTTTAGCCACAGCACTCAACATTCGACATGCCATTGGATAGCCCCAAGCACTCACTAAACGAGCCCCAAAGACCACCCGAACAGTGGGAAACTGCTACTTTAGCAGGCGGAATATCCGTTTCTGGAGTCCGTCAATGGATTGGAAATTTCCATTTCTGCCTTGGTTTTACGGGCTAGACCATGGAAATCTTTAGAAAAATCGGGATTTCTTAGGCTTGAGGCCGTTTTTTGACATAGGCTTCCAATTGAAGGCTGAGATTACCCAGCATCCGTTACTTTGCAAAGAGACCCGAAGTGTTTTTCCGCAATTCAACCATTGAAAATCGAAGCTGTCCTGCGACTTCGGCAAGAGCCTCGAAGCGTCTTTTGGGCAATCGAAAAGGCACGGCCACGGTGGAAGCTGCGATTGCACTACCTGTCCTTCTGATCCTAGTTTTCGGATCGATGGAGGTGGCGAATGGCATTTTTTTGGAGCAGTCGCTGACCGTTGCCGCTTATGAAGGTGCCCGATCGGCTTCCAGCGCTGGCGGAACAGTCGCTGAGGCTCAGCAGAGGATTCAGGACGTACTGCAAAGCCGTGGGGTCACAGGACAGACGGTAACGGTCGTGCCGGCGGTCACTGCGGCTACCGCGCGAGGCACCTTGGTAACGGTCACGGTGAGTGTCCCCGGTGCTCAGCAGGCACTCAATCCATTGCGGTTGTTGCAGGGCGAGACGTTCACACAATCTGTCGTAATGGTTAGGCTGTAACCGATTTTTGTTCAACTCTAGTTGCCCACTGTTCCCCAAGTTTTTCAACATCCAGGAGTGAATCAACTATGATCCGAAGCTACTCAAGAGACGTGGGCCAGCGTCAAACAGACATCCGCATGGGGCATCAGCGACAGGGGGCTGCAACCATTCTAGTGCTGACCATGATGATGGTCTTTGTCATGGTAGCGGCTATCACGGTCGACTATGCTTACATGCAATTGGTGCGCTCGGAACTGCGAGTCGCCACCGACGCGGCTGCCAAGGCTGGCGCGGAGGCCTTGGCTAGAACGGAAGATTCTGAAGTAGCCATCGACCGTGCTGTACTGGTGGGTTCCATGAATCGTGTGGCTGGCCAAAATTTGATACTGGCAGAAGAGGACATATTGCTTGGCCGCGTGACTCAGGGTAACAACGGCCGTTGGCAGTTTCAGGAAGGTGGCACACCGTCGAACTCTGTTCGAGTCAATTCCGAAGTGGAACCCTCGTTATTTTTTGGACGACTGCTGGGCCGTGAGACCTTTACCCCGGTCCATACCGCAGTTGCCGGTCAACAAGAAATTGATGTCTGCTTGTGCTTGGACCGATCCGGATCGATGTTATTTGACATGTCTGGGGTCGACTACGCCTATCCACCGTGGAACCCCAGACTACGCTCGATGCCACCAAGCCCTTACAATTCGACCTTGTGGCGTAATCACCTGTCACCTCCGCATCCGACCAACAGCCGCTGGGCGGTGTTATCTCGTGCGATCGGAGACTTTTTTAATGAAGTTCAGAGCTTTAATCCACCGCCTTACGTTTCACTGGTCACCTGGGGATCGAACTACACCATGCCGGTCTCTCCCAATACGGTCTATCCCGCCTCGCGACTGGACATAGCTTTGCCATCGGTGAATGATTTTGCGGCTCAAAGAACCCTAATCACCAACCGCATTACCCAACTGGGAACTCAGCCCATGATGGGTGGTACCAATCTGAGTTCTGGACTGGGCCAAGCTGTTGGACACATCACCAGTCAAAACGCAAGAACAATCACCAATAAAGTAGTCGTTCTGTTCACGGACGGTATGTGGAACGACGGACGATCTCCAATCCTAGCGGCTCAGGATGCTCGCAATGCGGGGGTCATCGTCCATACAGTGTCCGTAATTACAAGTGCACAACCAGATCTTCAACAGGTTGCCGCGATTACCGGTGGCATGTCTTTCACCACTCAAAACGAGGCTCAGCTTCGCGCTGCGTTTCGCGAAATAGCTGCCAGTTTGCAAATTGTAATGATCGAGTAGTCGCAGTTTGATGAAACTGAGATTCCCGCTGTGTATGAGAACCATCCATGAAAACACGACTGCTACATCGATCTGCTAATAACCGGCATCGAATCAGAAATACCAGTACCAATAGGCGGGGTGCTACCACCGTCGAATTTGCACTGGTTGCTCCGATTATTTTTGCCCTATTCTTGGGAGCCATCGAGCTAACTCGCATGAACTTCCTACGCCACACTGCAGCTAACGTAGCTTATGAAGCTGCACGAGCCAGCATTGTCCCAGGAGCGGGAGTTGCCGACGGCCAGGCAGAAGCCATGCAGTTGCTAAGCATGGTTGGTGCGGACAACAACGTGAACGTCAACATTAACGTCACTGCTACGACGGTTCAGGCAACAGTCACTATCCCAGTCAGTGCAAATAGCTGGAGTCTAGGACGATTCACCAGCAACCTGAACATCGTTCAAACGTGTAGGTTGCGACGCGAATTGACTCAGTGACGGTTACAGACACTTCTGGCAAAACCAGTCGAGCAATTCCTCGGTAGCAGAAAGATCGTCTACCACTCGGTCCGCTCCGCTTTCAATAAGCTCATCTGCGGTGTAACCTCCGGTGCAGACGGCCAAGCACCGAGCCCCCATAGATTGTGCAAGCTGGATATCCAGTGGCGTGTCTCCTATCACTACGACTCGATGGTCTGCTGCTGAAATCCCACACTCCGTAGCCAGAGTCTGTGATGCCGCCACTGCCATCATGGGCCGATGATCCACTTGGTCGCCATAGATGCCAACTTGAAAATAGTCCCACAACTGGAAATGCCCTAACTTGATCTTGGCAGAAGCTGGCAAGTTACCAGTCATCAAACCGGTTACCATTTCGTCCAATTCACTCAGACGGTCTAGCAGTTCGACAACTCCAGGCAGCCGGCATGCCTTTTTGTCTACCTGGCTACAACGCAGGTGATCGGGAAGCAAGGAAAAATAGCGTTGCATGAGCTGCTTCCGATTTTGTTCACTAGCCGCCAGGCCATGTAGAACTAACAGCTCGTTCATGATTCCAAAATCAGTACGCCCATGTAGAGCTACCGACTGGACCTTAGGCACGCCAAATTCCATCTGCAATGCGGCCTCAAGCGCACGCCCTCCGGCACCTCCACAACGAATCAGAGTGCCATCGATGTCGAACAGCAGAACTGCTTTCCAAAGCGCATTCATAGCAAAGGTGCAATAACAAAGCTAAGGTTGAAGCGGCAGCAGTTCGATTTTGCGAAAATCGGTTGGATGGCTTTCAGCCTGAATGGCGATGAAACCTTTGGTCAGCAAGAGCGATCCGCCCTGTTGGGCAATCAATTCCTTACTATGCGGGTCGCGCTGATCCAGTTGTGGCTGAAAGTATTCCAAAACCACTTCGCCTTCCATGATGTGCCGGATCACTTCACCACCACGTACCTCCACTTCTGCGGTGACCCACTGGTCCCCATGATAGGTCTTGGAACGCGAGCTGGTGCAATGCGGCAGAAAGAGTTTATCCTGGTAGAAAACGTTGGTCCCTGGTGTACACAAGTTAGCTGTGGTGCGTGACCTATTCCCGTCGCCGCCTAACAACTGATATTCGATGCTAGCTGGAAAGTCTTGATCCAGCCCCATCCCCTTGGGATCTTCGCAGTGAAGCATCAATCCGTTATTTCTGACCGCCCAACCTGGCCCACCCGAGCACTGCTGACCAACAAAACGGTATTCGGCCCGTAATCGATAGTGCGAATAGGCCTGCTCGTAAAACAAATGGCCAAACCGCTCATTGTATTCAGGGTACTGCTTCGGGTCGTAGACCACTCGCAATAAGCCGTCTTCTACTCGAAAGGTGTTGCCGTAGTTTTCCCCCAATGGGCAGTGCCGAAATTTGGGAGTCCATCCCGACAGGTCCTTGCCATTGAACAGCGCGATCCACTGAGCCTCCTGTGCTTTCTCTTGCACCTTTTCCTGCCCATGTAAAGTGCTATCATTGAAGGCAAGTCCTAGAACGCAAACAGAAAGGAAACCAAATAGCTCCCGGGATCGTACTAACTTCATCATAAATGCTTCCAATCACGCTACAATGGGCTGAATAAGAGTTCACATCGGGGGTATTTCTGCACCCAGTTCAGGCAGCCTACATTGACCTAAACGGGCAGGACGATGTAAATATAGCGTTTATTCACCGCAAGCAATACCGCCAAACGGGAAGGACCCAGAGGATATGCTCTCTTCGATTAGGTATCTAACTCTAGCCGTTCTAGGCTGGTCGCTATGGATGTCGCCTGTCTTTGCTCAGGTCGATTTTGATTCTCAGGGCTTTCCATCCTTACCTGGAAGTTTTGGAATCCCATCGGCCAATAAATCAAAAGTAACCTTCTCGGGTAAGTACCAATTGGAAAAAGACAGCGACCAAGGCCGGCTGACGGTCGTGGCCGAGATCATTCCGAAACATCACATCTACTCGACCACTCAGCCCCCGGGTGGCCCCAAACCCACAAAGATTACCATCGCCTCGGATTGGGCTGAGCTAACCGGCCCGTTTTCTGCGGACCATCAGCCAACAAAATCGAAAAGCCCCTATTTCGATGTAGAGAGCGAAGAGTTCCATGACCGAGTCACTTGGACAGCCCCGATTCGCCTCAAGCAGTCTGGTTTGGAGCCAACACCCATCGATGTCAAAATTTCTGGCCAGGTCTGTCTGGCCGACGGCAACTGCCAACCGATTGACAAGGAAATTTCTGTCGAGTTCCAAGAATACTACGGTGGGTCACAAAAGGTTACCCAGTTTCGCCATCCGGGGACTCATGCCGTGTGGAGCGCAACGATTCAACCGGCTGTAGTAACGCCCGGTGGCATCGCCACGATCACGCTGTCTGCCGAAACGGATCAAGGATATCACATCTACAAATTTCAGCCTAGCGATCCAGAGCCCACCAATCGAACGCTGATCGTGGCTAGCCAAAAGGGCGGACTATTGCTGGGTGAACCGCGCACCGACCAGCAGATCATCACAAAAGACCTAGGGCTGGATAAACCTTTTGAGTACTACCCTGGAACGGTTAGCTGGACCATACCTGTGGAAGTCCCCGCTTCGGCAGAACCTGGCCAGAGGGCAGTTGAACTACTGGTTAGCTTCAATACCTGTGACGACCGAAGCTGCGATCCACCGGCCGGCGTTAAGCTGATGGGCTCTGTTACCGTACAAGCTGAAACCAGCGACCAGTCCAAACAGTCGATGCTAATCGAACCGCTCAACTGGCTGGATGTTGCCAACCATCCGGCTGTGGCCACATGGATCGACACAACTCAAAGTCAACTCACCGTGCTGGATCGTCTAAGCGGCAATCCGCTAGACCTCTGGATGGTAGGCGCGGCCTTGCTGGGAGGTTTCATTCTGAATTTTATGCCCTGTGTGCTGCCCGTGATTGGCCTGAAGCTGATGGGTTTCGTCAATCAAGCTGGCAGTAGCCATCGCCGAGTTGTCGCACTGAACCTATCGTTTGTAGCTGGCATCCTGACGATCATTATGGCTTTGGCGCTGCTGAATATTGGTGCAAAAATTGCCGGGCAAAGTTTTGGCTGGGGTGAGCAGTTCACGAGCATCTACTTCCAAGTTGGCTTGACCGTTCTGCTGTTCGCCATGTCGCTCAGTTTTCTGGGAGTTTGGGAGATTCCAATTCCCGGTTTTGCTACCAGTAGCAAGTCGGGTGAGCTGATGCAGAAAGAGGGACTGTCAGGCGCATTTTACAAAGGCATGCTGACGACGATTTTGGCCACGCCATGTTCTGGTCCTTTTCTGGGGACACTGTTTGGTTTGACCTTATCCCTTTCGGTATGGTCGATACTAATTCTGTTCCTGTTGGTTGGGATCGGATTGGGATTGCCCTACTTGGCGCTGTGCTTGTGGCCTGGCTTCATCAAACTGCTTCCCAAACCCGGTGCTTGGATGGAATCGCTGAAAGAGGTGCTAGCCTTTCCGCTACTGCTGTCCGTCGTCTACTTCTTGTCGGTGATCGATCCCGACTATCGCATTGCTACGCTCAGCTTGCTGATCGCGATTTGGTTTGGTTGCTGGTTGATTGGCCGAGTACCCGCATACGCCGAATCGCGGCGTCTCTATGCAAGTTGGATAACTGCCGCAGCAGTGTGCTGCGTTGCCGGTTACATCAGCTTCACTCAGTTCGGTCCTATCAAACATCATTTGCCATGGAGGCAATACACCGAGACCGCTTTGCAAGAAAATCGAGCGGCTGGAAAAGTGGTCATGATCGAATTCACCGCTCGTTGGTGCTTGACTTGCCAATATAACATGCGATCTGCCATCGATCGGCCTGAAGTGGCCAAAGTGGTTAAGGAAAACGGAGTCGTTCCGCTGTTGGCAGACTGGTCCGACCCTTCCGAAGAAATTGAGAGCAAGCTTCGAGAACTGGACAGCAATTCTATTCCCCTCTTGGCCATCTATCCGGCGGATCCACAGGCTCAGCCCATCCTGCTGCGCGACGTGATTACTCAAGCTCAGTTGATCGAAGCACTGGAGGAAGCTGGCAGCAGCCAAAGTGCTGCCAAGTTAACGGCCAAGGCACATATCGACTAACATCCGCTATCGCACACAGCGATAGACAAATGCCGGCGGCAGATTACGCCACACGACAGGGCTTTTCACCACAGACGAAAAGTTCTTCTTTAAGAGTTCTGCAAATCTCTTACCCGCCGGCAACTTGGTACCCTGAAGATAGGCAAAAGTCGCGAAACTTCCTCCTGGTCGCAACACGCTGAACATGGCCTGGAAGATATCGGTCTGTAACGTGGCGCTAAAACTAGCCCAGGGCAATCCGCTGATCACTGTATCGACGTGTGGAAACTGACGCTCGCTGCAAAACCGCGCTATGTCTGTCACGCAACCCTCAATCACATCGGCTCTGGGGCATCGAATTCGAGTCGCTTGCGCCAATTCAGCGCTCCGCTCAATCGCGAAAAATTTTGCCTCAGCATTTAGACGCTGCAGAATCACTTCGGTGGCCACGCCCGTACCAGGCCCAAATTCCACGGCATAACGAACCTGACTCCAGTCGCACGAATCGACTAACATCTCACTTAGGGCTCGGCTGCTGGGAGCCACAGCGCCTACCTGAGTTGGCTTGCGCAAGAATGTATTGAGAAATAGCCAGTAATTGCGCATATTGTATTATCTCGCCTGAATGTGGAGCCGAGAAAACCGGATGCTAACGCATTCCGGCTGATAAAAAGTTCGGTATTTTATTTGCGTAGGGTTCCTAACGATCGTCTTCATCGTCATCTGAGTCATCGTAGTCGGGATGCAGTTCATCGCTGGGGTCGAAGAAAAAGTCTCCCAGACCCAAAGGCAGCGAGCTACCACCCAACTGGCGACGCTTCTTTTCAGCTAAGGCATTTAGATCCATTGCATCGTCTCCTAAACAATACAACAGCGCCTCGCGCCAAGCAGCATCTTTGGCAACCGGGTGTCCCTCCTGTTGAGCTAAGCGCTTGATAGCGTATCTAATTAGATTTAACCCATCCCGAGCAGAAAAATCCAACCGCAGTTCATGCGATTGCTGCAAGAAGTCAACCGTCATGGCCAGCATTTCTGCCTCAGCAAACGGCAAATGGTATTGCAGAATCGCCAATTCATCTTGCCGACTGGGAAATCCAAGTGGCAGCGTGGGTTGAAGGCGGCTAAGGATATAGTCTGGAATTTCGTATGTCGAATCATCTTGGTTCATCGTGACTGCACAACGAAAATCTCGGTGCGCGTTGATTACAATTCCAGCCACAATCGATTCGACATATCTGCGTTGATCTAGCAGCGGTGCTAAACTGGCCCAGGATTTTTCGTTCATGCGGTTGCCTTCATCCAAGACGCAAACTCCGCCTCGCAACATGGCGGTCACTAGGGGAGAAGCATGATAGGCAATGGTCCCGCTTTGCCCAAGCACCGGAGTTACCAGCAAATCTTCGGGCCGAGTATCCGCCGTGCATTGAAAGACATACAGTTCCTGCTGTCGCAGGGCTGCTGCCGACATCGCCAGGGCCGTCTTTCCAATTCCAGGCACACCAACCAGTCTGGGCGTAAGCGGAAGATCCTGTTGGTCCACCACCAACCAACAGGCAAGCAGTTGATGCAGCACCTCTTTTTGGCCGATCCAATCCGAACGATTGGCCATTGGGGCGGCCAGCTTAAGCTGAACACCTTGTATTTCGACTGTATCCTGACTCATATCGATTTTGCCTATCCGCTCTGTTCGCTTGGCTCGTTCGAGTAAAATGACCGTCTGCTTGCAAGCACTCATCTGAACCGGAATCCGTCAATGCGCCAAGCCACCCAGCGTCAAGCTGCCGAGGAGTTTTGGTTTGGCCACTCATGAAAATCGACTCTTTGCGCCACGCAGAATTCTCGGACAATAGGACGTTCAGCCACCCTCCCATGTTGCCTGAACCGCTCACGATAGTCCTCCGCGTTTTTCTACACGTTCATTTGGGTACGACATTTTGACCAGTCCCTGCCTTCCGGTCGATGATTTTTTGCCAGATATCCAGCAGGCTCTGGTGGATTACAACTGCTTGGTCTTGCAGGCTGCGCCTGGTGCGGGAAAGACCACTCGAGTCGCCCCCAGTATTTTGGATTTATCGTGCTTGGGCGGTGCAATAGCGCTTATCCAGCCCAGGCGCATCGCCGCACGCGCTGCTGCCGCACACATCGCAGGGCAGCGACAATCTGCTTTAGGCGATCAAGTTGGATACCAGGTACGCTTTGATTCGCGTTGCGGTCGCGACACACGATTGATCTGCATGACTCCAGGCATCTTGCTCAGGAGACTTCAGTCGGATCCGCTTCTGGAACAATTCTCGGTCATCGTGCTGGATGAGTTTCACGAGCGCTCACTGGAGGTGGACCTTCTACTAGGCATGGTTCGTCAGTTGCAAAAGCAGTTACGCCCCGATCTACGCATCGTAGTCATGAGCGCCACGCTTGAGGCACAGGGGCTTACCGATTACCTTCAGCAACCACGGCTGATTCAAATTCCTGGTCGTAGCTTTCCGGTGGACATTCGCTTCAGCCGTTTTGAAGCTCCGCCGCGCACCGGTTTGGTTCGGCGCATCGTTGAAGCAACATCGCAGTGCGTCCTGAAAGCCGCCGCTGCGCATCAGGGCGATATGCTGGTGTTTCTGCCAGGTGTCGGCGAGATCATGCAGGTACTTCGTGAACTGCAATCGGCGGCGCTACCGGACTGCGAAGTACTGCCTCTGTACGGCGATCTGCCGCCTGGGGAACAGGATCGAGTCTTGCAGCCAGGCGGTCGTCGACGCATCATCCTGGCAACCAATATCGCCGAAACTTCGTTGACCATCGATGGTGTCTGTATCGTGGTGGACAGCGGATGGGCGCGAGTCAAACGATTTTGTCCAGAAACTGGATTGGATTCTTTGCAGTTGGAACCAATTGCTCAAGCTTCCGCCACACAGCGAGCTGGACGTGCAGGCAGAACGCGTCCCGGCATTTGCTACCGACTGTGGGACGAAGTCACACATCGCTCCAGACCAGCTCAACTACAACCCGAATTACTGCGAACTGACCTATCCAGCGCCGTACTACAACTGCTCAACTGGGGCGAGACGCCCGAGCAGTTCGCCTGGATCACGCCGCCCAGTTTCGAATCGATTGCCCAAGCGAAACGCGTGTTGGAAATGCTGGAAGCCATCCAAGGCGACCAACTTACCGGGCTGGGCAAGCTGCTGCTTCAATTCCCTCTGCATCCTCGATTGTCTCGACTGCTGATTGAATCGCATCGACTGGGCATTTCAACGACGGGCAGCATGGCGGCGGCCATGTTGAGCGAACGTGACTTGTTCATGAAACCACAACAGTCCGCCCAGGTTCGCCCCGCCGATCGTCAGAAGCCGCCCACTTCGGCTTCACGCAGTTGGGAGTGCGATTTGAGCATGCGGTTAGAGGTCTGGGCTGGTTACATCGAAGATCAGCAGGTTGAGACATCGCTGGGCACCATCAATCGCGGCGCAGCTCGCAATCTTTCTCAGGTCACGCAGCAGTTTTTAGAACTTCAATATCAGGAACTGGGATCGCCATCCGATCAACCGCTCGACCGACAACTGAGCCAGGCGCTATTGGTAGCCTTTCCAGACCGACTTGCCAAACGTCGCACACCGGTTTCGACACGAGCCGTAATGGTAGGTGGTAAAGGCGTTCAACTCGCGCCAAACTCAGGCGTACGCAGTGAGTTGTTCTTGTGCCTGGATGTAGATGCAGGAAGCGCAGAGGCCACCGTGAGGATGGCCAGTGGCATCGAGCAGTCTTGGCTGCCAGAAAAATCATTGCGGCAAGTTGACGAAAGTTTTTTCCATCCTTCGCAACAGTCCGTTGTGACACGACGCCGACTTTACTGGTTGGATCTATTGCTGGAAGAGACTCCGGTGGCCACTCCGCTAAATCTGGACACCGCCAAACTGCTAAGCATCGAAGCGGCTCGCCAATTTGACAAGCTGTTGCCAACAAAAGACAAAGAACTGCAAAGCTTTCTAGGACGGCTAAGATGGCTGATGGCTGCGATGCCAGATGCTGACTTGCCTGCACTAGAAGGCGAGTGTCTGGCAAATCAGTTGGTGGATTGGTGCGCAGGACTGCGATCGATTGCCGAATTGAAGCAACTACCCTGGAAACAAATGGTTCATCAACTACTGACTCCAGCCCAACGACAATTGATGGATCAGCAGGCCCCCCAGTCTGTCACTTTACCAACCGGTCGCACCGTCTTGTTGCAATACGAACCAGGAAAGCCACCCGTCTTGGAAGCTCGTATCCAAGAGTTCTTTGGCTGGAAGTCGACCCCGCGTCTTGCCGGCGGTCGCGCTGCCTTGTTGTTGCACCTGCTGGCCCCCAACGGTCGCTGTCAACAGATCACTGACGATTTGGCCAGTTTTTGGCAGAACGGCTACCCGGTTCTTCGCAAAGAACTTCGAGGACGCTACCCAAAACACGCATGGCCAGAAAACCCAGAAAGTGGATCGTAAGGCGAGTGGTAGAAAAAGATTTACCGTAGTAGGATTCGCCAGAATTCCTCACACTCCCGACCAAAGTTTTCGTTGGTCAAAATGAATTCAAAGATATTTAGAGCGGTTGGGTGAGGGGGCCAGCTCCGTCCTTACAACAGATTGGCTTCCCAGATCACGTTCATCGCTCCACTTATTCGGCCTGCGAGCCAAGCGGCTCCTCGAAACAGAACAAGCTCTCATGTCCACGAATGATCAGCAGATTATCGCTAATGGCTGGCGTTGCATCAATCGGCTGGCCCATGTCCACCTCATGCACCTGCGTATATTCAGCTCCATGACGAAAGACAACGACCTGACCGTTGCGTCCGCAGGCGTAGATATGCTTTCGAGCCGACACGAGAGAAGCGTACATCTGATCGATATTCGGAAGCCTGACTTGCTGGAAGACGGGCGCGCCGTCACTCGCCTGCACCGCTGACAAGATGCCGGTGTTTCCCTTGACGAAATAGATCACTCCGTCAACCATCGTAGGACTGGAAATGTAAGGTGCTGCGTCGTCTCGCTTCCAGCGGACGTCTGCCTGACCCGTGACATCTCCCTTGGCCTGTAACGAAATCGACTGGATTGCAAAGCCTCGGTGCCCCGTCATGCAGACGGCGGTATCTTCCCAAATCAGTGGGCATGCGATCGGGTTCGTAGTGAACCCAGAACTTTGCCAGATCATTTGACCACTGGCTAGATCGTAAGATCTTACGCTTGTTCCACTGGTGATTACCTGAACAACCTGACCGCTTGGAACAATGGTTGGCGTCGCCCAGGTGGTCACCTCTTGTCGATCGCTACGCCAAATATCTTTTCCTGTAGCCGCGTCGACGGCGATGACAAACGAATTCTGCTCCTGATCCCAAGGAATGACCAGAGTATCTTTATAGATGGCCACCGAAGCTCCCTCACCGAATTGGTTTCGCGTAGTCATTTTCCCGAAGTCGCGATGCCACACCACTTGGCCAGTCATGTCCAGACACCAGACGCCTCGACTACCAAAATTGCACCATACATAGCGTCCGTCGGTCACTGGCGAACCGGAAGCATAGGTATTGGAGCGGTGACCGCCCTCATGCGGAACCGCACGTTGAACTTCGGTACTCCAGACCGTTTGGCCCGACTCGCGATCCAAGCACATGACCACAAATTGATACTCGGTTTCTGGCCTTGGATAGGTCATACCGGCGATTCGCCTGCGTTCACTTCCCTCTGCACTGTCAGCTACTTTCTCTGCAGGCAATTTCTGCTGAGTATCAATAGCGGTCATCAGATAGATGCGGTCACCCCAAACAATGGGGCTGCTGTGTCCCCCGCCAGGAATGGGAACTTTCCACTTCAATTTTTGATCTGGACCAAACAGAACCGGGGGCCTGGCTGACTCGGGGGCCACCCCACTTCCCAGCGGACCTCGAAAGGTTGGCCAATTCAACTTCGTATCTTCGGCCATTGCAGCCACTGGCGCTGCCAACCACACTGCTGTTATTGCGACCCAAAGTAATATCGAGCGGCCAGAAAGCCAGTTCCACATTGCCATTGTTGCCTCTCCCTATCTAGAAAAAATTTTTTCAACGGTTCACTCCACGTTCGTCAACGGCCCATTGAAGACTTCGACTTGCGAAGGCTGATCAGTCACGACCAAGTGATTGATCAGCACCAGTAGCACCAAAGAAGCGGCGGCAACGATCCAGACAATCACATCAGCGTTTGGTCCGGGCCACCATGTCAAAGACTCGGTTGTCCATTTCCAAAGTAGATGATGTACAACGAAGGCAACCAGCAACCAGGTAGTCAGCGGTGCGATTACCAATCCGCTCCAACGAGCCACCAAACCAGCCAGCAATCGAAATATCAACATAATTAGAGCAATTGCGACTGTAGCCTGCCAGCCGACCACCATACCAACGCATAGCATGCCGCTGGCTAAATGCACGTTGGCAGTTGATTCGTTGGGCTGATCATTGCTCGTTATCCGCCTAGATGGCAACAGCCTAGCGATCATACACCCCAACACCAAGCCGCTACTGCCACCCAGCAAACAGGTTGCCGCTGCCTGAGTCCAGTCTAACGTTGCTGCTCGTGCTGGCCATTGCCACCAGGGTACAGGCAGAAGCTTGGGCCATAGGACCGCAGGCAACACTAGCATCAGTCCCGTGACGCACTTGGCAAGATTGGTGACTCGCTGTCGATCGACATCGATCAAGGCCCAAGTCAGCAGTGTGCTGGCCAGTAGACAATGGTAGAGATACAGTGCCACATGCTCCCATTTGGTATAAAAGATAATCCAAACGATACCAGCGTATGCAGGCGGCGTTCGAAGCGGTATGTTGGCTCCACCGGTTATCAATTGCACTAAAAAAAACAAAAAGAAAATTCCCGCTGCAATGGTTTCGACGATTGGATATCGAGCCGATATGGGAGCATGGCAAACTCGACATCGCCCCTTTAACCTCAGCCAGCCTACGATGGGAATATTGTCTTGTCCCAGAATTCGCGATTCACACTTCGGACAACGCGATGGTCGAAATATCACCGATTCGCCTCGTGGCATTCGGTATGCAACCACATTCAAGAAACTGCCAATCGTTCCTCCCAGAGTGATAAACCAAAGGCCGGTGAGCGCCTGCATGGCTCGAATCCTGATCGACTCGGCCAGTGTCATCTCTTCCAACTCTCGAACCAACGGCTGCTTCGTTTGGCTATCTAAAAACAACGAAACAACTGGCAACACGACCATGTAGGCTAACAAGGCCAAACCCAAGCCCCAAAGCAAAAGATGGTGCCAGTGAGTCGCTTGTGACTGAGCCCCTTTCGGCTGATCACCTTGCGATTCCGGAAGACCGCAGGTTGACCCTTTCAACGAACCATCAAGGCTCGCCTTGGCACCAGAATTTTCAGGCGACGGACCGGGATCATTATTCATGGAAAACAAGTGGCATTCGAGCTGTCTGGTCGATTCAGAAATGTTGGTTGCTTCAGACGAATCACCGGCACATCTTACCAAGCTTAGCACTTTGGCAGTGGCAACGGGGCCAGTACCCTAGTTCGCAGGTCCATAAATTCGCAAATCCATATCGAAGGGAACTCTGGCGAGTCCCACTACGATTTCAATCGGTTGGCGGGAATCAGTTCGCTGGTTTGGGAGCCACCTTGGGAGCTGTGATCAGCACGGTGACCGCACCCGCAATGACTACGATCAAACTGACCCAAAACAATGGCTGAACTAAGTGCCAAGTGCCTTTTTCGCTAAGCGATATAAACGTATTGATAACCGGGGCAAAGCCAAATACTAGCGGCATCACATAGTGAGGCTTGCCGCCTGCGTTGAAGGCTAGGATCACCCCCAGGGCTCCAACCGCTCCAGCCACTCCTGCCAAGAACGACCAGATCATCCCAATTGCCGTCCAATGCCCCAAGTCCTCGGTACGGCCGTAGATCAATATCAATGGCGCTAAAACGGCGATTAAAAAATAGGATACGCCAACACAGGTAAATGGCCGCAGTCGACTGCCACCCATTTTACCCTGCCCTAAATGAAGCATAGGACCATACGAACCCCAACACACGGCCGCCATGATGATCGATAAAACGACTCCCAACATATTCTTGGCCTTCTTCAGTCCCGCAGCCAGCTTCTCTTGCGCACTAGCTTTGGAGCTATCGTCTTGACCGCTCGCTTTATTCAATTCACTTGTAGGTTCCGCAGACTGCTTGCCTTCCGCACCTGTACCGTCTATCTGAGTACTATCATGCATGACTTGAGATTTAGCCTTGGAACTTTCAGCATTTGCGACTGGATTGCGAAAGGTCAACACGCCCACGGCCCCTAGAGCCACCGTAGCAATAGCGGCTAGAAAAATGGGACGAAACTGTGAGTAGGTTCCGCTAATCAAAGCTGACACCAGCGTGTTGACTACGGGAGCAAATCCAAACACCACGGGCATGACAAACACCGCCTCGCCGCCATATCCAAGCGCCAAAATAATGCCCAGTGCGCCCAGCGCGCCAACGGCTCCTGCCACCAAGGAGAAAAGCGTACCACCTAACGTCCAGCGCCCCGCTTCACTTTTGGTGCGCAAGATAGACAGTGGAATGACAATCGCTACTAAGAAATATGCCAGGCCTACTCCGACAAACGCTCGCAGCGAATCGTGCGACAGAGCCAACGATCCGTGATGAAGCGTCGGACCGTACGCTCCCCAAGCGACGAATGTCATCGCAGTGAACAATAGTACTAAAGGCAATCCGCTCATTGAACCTACTCCTCGAATGATCATCAGGTAGCTTTAAGATCCCAGTGTTAATTCTCGCTTGGCATGAACAGAATCTGCCAAATGCTGCTGCGCATTTGCGTCCAGATCGCCGGCAACCAAAGGCTGTCGCCAATGAGTCATCATCATCAGTGAATTGATACCCGAACCAATTCCCAACAAGGCCACCTGGCTGTCCGGCGTGATAAAGCCACTGCGAAGTCCCATGGCCAGTGCAGTTGGCAAGGCTACGGAACCGGTGTTACCCAACCAAGAGAACGTCGAATAGTCGCTGTCGCCGCTTAATCCTAATTGTTGCAGCATCAATCGCCGATGGGCAGCACCCACTTGGTGGCTAACCGTGTAATCGATCTGCTCACGAGCAACGCCCAAATCTAACAACTGCTGAAAGGTCCGCTGGCCAACGCCCACGCCTGCCTGAAGCAACTGCTCTGAATCGGTGTGCATCAAAGGCTGCATGGCACCGCCCGCCTGATCCCCGTCGCTTTGACATAGTCCATGATGCCTGGTTTCCGCGCGTACCGTACAACTGGTCAGCAAGTTTCCTGTTTGACTCAGGTCTCGATCCACAAGCAAAATGGCACAACTGCCAGAACCGATGGTTAACGAAGCAAACGACGGCTTGATACTTTGACGCGTCAGAGTAGGGTCGGCGTTCAGACTGGCAATGGTCGATTCGACCAAATTGCGTGCGCTCTCAGTACCCACCACGATGCCCGCTTGAATGCAGCCTTGTTCGATCAGCGTGGCCACCTGCACCATGCCGCTCAGCAATCCCAAACAAGCGTTCGACAAGTCGTACACCCAACAGTCGCTGGGCAGACCTAACTGGGCATGCACACGACAGGCCGTGGCAGGCTCCAAGTAGTCTCTGCAAACACTGGCATGAATCAAGCAACCAATCCTCTCGGCAGGCACGTCTGCCTCCCGTAGTGCTAACTGAGCGCTACGAATGCTTGGCGCACTGATGGCTGTCCCAGGCTCCCAAAATCGCCGCTGCGCAATGCCACTCATCAGCTCCAAACGTCCTTCGGGAAGTTTCAGACGCTGGTAGGTAGGAGCCAATTGCTGCTCGATCTCCAGCGAAGTCACAATTTGGCTGGGAAGCGTGAAACCGATTGACTCAATGGCAACTCGTTGGAACTTCACTAATTATCTCACTCTCACAGGGTACAATCATCAATCAAAACAGGTGGCGACTTTACGAACAAGGCTGTAAGCACTCTACAAAACGACAATGCTAGCACACTCGGTAGTGTCGCTGGTGCGATAAAGCACCAAATATAGTAAGTCAATTGCACTGTCACCCAAGGTTGTTACCATGACATCCTGTTCAGCAACGGCTGCTGAATTCAGCAGGAAAGCGGTCTTGGGATCAAGACTTAACTTCGCAGGGATTTTGCGAGTACAACTCTGATGGTGCTTCATCACCAATGCGTGGCATCGATCGGCTCCCGTTTGGGCGGGTGTCTGACAACCAGTTTCGCACATTGTGCGTTAAAGGCAAGTTCAAACGTCGGCCCGTTCGGATCACACTACATGCTTCCAAGCAGTAGCTTCTGTCCTGACGGAGTGTCGAACATTCTAACTGCGCAAGTTAATCCGCTTGATCGAACCGGTCCGCTTTTTGACCTTTTCACTCCACTTTTCTCAATCTGACAAGGACTTTCAGATGGCCAGACCAATTATTGGTATCAACGCAGACTTTCGACGTGGCGCTCACAACCAACCCGCATTCTCGTTCTTGGCTGCGGGTTATTTCGAATCGATCTCTAAGGCGGGCGGGCTGCCGGTGGTACTACCTCCTTCTCTGGACGAAGAAGCCGTCGGACAGATCCTTGACAAGTTGGACGGATGTCTGCTGATCGGCGGCGGGGACCTGGACCCTCGAAACGATGGCTTCATGCTGCACGCCAACACCAAGCCTATGGAAGCTTATCGTGAACGCTTTGACCGTCGGCTGGTCGCTGAAATCGTTGAACGTCGTCTGCCCGTACTAGCCATCGGTGCTGGCATGCAACTGCTTAACTGCATCTGTGGCGGCAATCTGTACCTGCACATCCCCGACGATGTTCCGGGGGCTCTGCCACATCGCGATAGTCAAGACCCCCAGCATCGCCATTCACTGGCCATCGCCTCCGATTCATTGATCGGAAGAGTATATGGCGAAGGCGAAATCCGAGTCACCAGCCGGCATCACATGGCTATCGATGAAGTTGCTCCCGGCTTCCGAGTCACCGCTAGGTGTCAGGATGGGGTGATCGAAGCGATCGAAAGCGAAATGGTTGACTGGTTCGCCGTCGGGACTCAGTTCCATCCCGAATGCAATGAAGCCAGCGCGTTGGACGTGCGCATTTTTGAGGAGTTCATCGAAGCCATCGTGGAACCCAAGCTAACCCTGGGACAGCAATCCCTGGAAACTTCCGCCGCGTAGTCGGAAAGCGCCGCTTTTTCGTAGCTACGCTCGCCAGAGCGTGGATTACTGCAGGAATCCACCGTCTGGCGACGGTAGCTACGTTCGACCAGCAATATTCGGCACATTGAATTGAAACTGACGCTGTCCAACTAGCATTCCAGCGGTCAGTCTGAAATATCAGTTCCAGTACTTGCGATCAGTCAATCAACAGCAAGCGCTGAATCTGCGGCGCAAGCTGTTCAGGGGTCATTTGGAAAGCGGCGCGGAAATCCCAATTGCGATCTCCCGCCGTGTACTCCTGGAACCCCCGTGCGCGCTGCCGACCTATGTAGTCGTAAAACTCGGTCGGCATCCGCTCCGCTAAATAAAAAACCATAGCCCAGCCCAGCGCGTAGGCTAAATTGGGATGCTGACGATACAACTGATCACTATCAACCATGCTTTGCAGCAGATCAGGCAATTGCTGGGGTTCTTTGAGCAGCTCTTGAAGCTCTGATGCTTTGCCTCGATGAATCCGATCTGTGATAGAGCTTCTTTGCAAGTTGGTGTCGTACAGCGCAGGGACTTCGAACATGGTAGCCAAGCCTTCAACCAGCCAAAGCGGATTCTGAAACAAACGTTCGTGAATTCCCGTGTTGTAGGCAAGTTGATGAATGGCCTCATGCGTGATCGTCTCTTCGGTAGCCGCCCAATTGGTTGTGGATTCTGAATATCCGATATGGTAGACGATACAGCGATTGGAGCGCGGTATGTACATGCCTGCCAAATTTCCGGGGATTTCCTTGCCACCCAATTCGCGAGAGCTGAATCGCTCAAATTCCACACGACTGGGCATGACAATTACAACCAACGGAAAATCGGGCTTTCGCAATGACCAGCCCCGAACTTCGCAGTATCTCATGTATCCGGCCAGTAGAGCACGAAATCGCGACTCCCAGCGCCGCGACTCACCCGTGGGAGCACCGATCACGTAAGGGCCAGTGACCAGTGTTTCAAACTGCGAACCCAATTCGGCTTGCAACTGCAAATTGGCCTGCTGCAACGTTTGCGGCTGGAAGATCTCTTCTAATAACTGGTGATTCAAAATCTCCGGCGAGTCAAAAACGTGAATCCGTCCGGATGACTCCAGCAACGCGGCATCGCGAGCCCCCCAGTGAATGGGCAAACCTACAAACCTACCCTTGGGCGCTTCGACCAACAAACTTCGCGGCGGCTGAGCTTGCACGCGACTGCTGAGCATTACGCCTAGAAGCCCGACTGCAATGATCGTTAAGGTATTCGGCATCTGAAATTTTCCTGGACAAACTTTAATACCAGTTGGTTCCGATCTGTTTGTCAGTGTAGAAACGACTAAGAATTTGTATGCGGCTCCTGTTGTAACTGTAGAATCTGTTTCCCTACCGCACGGTGCCAAGAAAAGTGGTACGATAGAGGGGCTGGCTACTGCGAACACAATTTGCAGGTTATAACGATTTTTTGGAGGCCACTATGAAACCAGCGCCGACAGCGATAGCGGTATCAAAGAATAGATATCTTGGTAGACTCCCGCGACAAACCCCACTTTACTCTCTGCCTCTGGGTCTGGTCTTGCTCTGGGCTCCCGCTGTTTGCTTGTCCTTTTGGATGGCTCAAACCGCCCAGGGACAACAGCCAGATCCACCATCACAGGCGGCGGCCACTCATGGACAGCTACGCGAACTACTACGCCAGCTAGATGCCGACGATCTTGCCCAAAGAGAAAAGGCAGAGTACGAAATTGTGCAATTGGGTACGACGGTGCTGCAGTTTTTGCCGACGATCGATAGCCAGACTTCTGCCGAGTTGAAAATGCGACTCGGACGCATTCGTCAAATCCTTGAAAGTTTCGATAGCGATAACTTCTTCGAGGCCAGCGTGGTCAGCTTGCAAGGCGAAATGGAACTTGCCGAAGCGCTTGAAAAATTGACGCAGCTAACCGGCAACGCAGTGAGCATTCAAGAGGGACAGGAAGTGGCTGGTCAAATGACCGTTCAACTGGACTGGCAGGAAGTGACCTTCTGGGAAGCCATGCAGGATCTGCTGGATCAAACCAGCCTGCGGCTGGTTCCGTTTCGCACAACGGCCAACGAACTGGTACTTGCTCCGCGCTCCGACGACAATCCTGTGGCAGCCTATTTGGCAGGCCCCTACAGAATCGAGCCCACCAGCGTGGCTTGCGAGCGTCACCTGGAAGGGCAGTTAAAAGGACAACTTCGAGTTAACCTGCAACTTTCATGGGAACCCAGAATGGAGCCCATGTTCATGCAGGTCCCCATGTCCTCAGTCAGCGCTCTGCTGGCCGACGAACTTGAGATCCGTGCTGCCAATCCTGCGTCAACCCCGGAAGTGCGACTCAACACAGGCGGGGCCGCTGCCAGTTTTGAACTGCAATTGGAATTGCCAGATCGTTCGACTGAGCGAATCCAGCGATTGACTGGACAGCTTATCATTTCAGTTCCCGGCGATCGTCACCTGTTTCGATTCGAAAAACTGGCAAGCAAAGGCAGACAAACTGAAAAGTTCGGCGATGTTTCTGTGACTCTTGAAAAGGCTCGCCCCAACGGATCGGTGCTGGAGGTCCGACTGCATGTCCAGATCGGAAATCCGCAAGGAGCCCTTGAATCATTCCGAGGCTGGCACTTGTCCAATCAGGCTCATCTCCTGAAACCCGATGGCAGTAGATTGGAAAACGCTGGCCTGCAAACCTTTTCAAGCGGCTCCAACAGCATCGGAGTGGCCTATCTGTTTCAGACCAAAGACGACCCAGATTCACTGACTTTGATTTACGAATCACCTTCGGTCATCCACCGCCAATCCTTAGATTTCGAACTGACCGACATTCCACTTCCCTAAATGACACCGATTGCTTTGTCCCCTCTCCACCGGCTTTGCGGGGGAGAGGGTTAGGGTGAGGGGGTCAAATCGCTTTGTTTTTTGGTTCAACAGGAAGTTCAGGTTCAGGTTTAAGTTTGAGTTTGAGTCTAAACTTAAACTTAAACCTGAACTTGAACCTAAACCCATTCCAACACCGTCCTTACTCAAACAACTCTAATAACTCATTGAGCAGTTACCTGGAAACTGAATACCATACATCATCCGATTACGAGCACGAGCACCGCCTTTGGCTGAGCACGGATCTATGGGAAAAGCTTTAACCCACTAAATTACCTGAAGAGCCATGATTGACACCCATGCCCACCTTACAAACGCTCAATTGCGTGACAATATTCAGCAGTTTCTTGAGCAGGCGACCAGTGCTGGAGTGCAAGGAATTTTGACAGTGGGAACCAGCCTGGAAGATTCACTTAGGTGCCTGGAACTGGCCCAGCGGTTTGATCCGATTCGAGCTGCAGTCGGAATTCACCCAAACCATTGTCATGAGGCACAGGCAGGGGATTGGGCGGAAATCGTTCGACTGAGCGAGGCTCCAAAGGTGGTTGCGTTAGGCGAGACCGGACTGGATCGATACTGGCACGACTGCCCTTGGGAAGTGCAGTTGGACTACTTTCGTCGACATATCGCACTATCGCGCGGGACCGGCCTGCCGGTAGTCATTCACACGCGAGACTGCGCCGACGAGATGCTGGAAGTCTTGGGTGAGGAGTCGAAAATCGGCGAGTTTCCAGGCGTCATGCATGCTTTTTCAGCATCGCCGCAAATCGCTCAGGGCTGCATCGATCTAGGGCTGTACATCTCGTTTGCTGGAACGTTGACCTTCAAGAACGCAGCCGAAATCCAGTCGGTAGCCAAGTTGATCCCTGCTGATAGGCTGCTAGTAGAAACCGATTGCCCCTATTTGACGCCTCACCCCTTCCGAGGCCAGCGGCCCAATCACCCGGCGATGGTTCGGCATACCTTGGAAAAACTGGCCGAATTGCGCGGCATAGCATCGCTTGAGCTTGCCGCCCAAACGACTCAAAACGCCCACCGCTTGTTCAACCGTTGGCACACAACGATGCCCAGCCAACTGACGTAAGGCAATGAGCAATCCAAACCCACATGTTCGCTTGCTGTTGATTGGTTCAGTTGGCAATGGTGAATTTCAAGAGCAGCGGAACACTGATTTGCGATAATCACCGCTAATCCCATACAGAACTTGGCCAGCTAGCAGCAAACAAAAAATATTCGTGAAGATATAGGACACTCCTCGCTCAACGCCACCAATCAGTTGATGCGAAAATACAATCCCGCAGGCTTGTCCTGCGGATCGTTTGGGGTTTTCGCTACAAACGAGCGACTTACGGCCCTCAGTTGCGTTCGCATCAACGCTCTGGAGTCGCGAAGCGACGGAAATTGATAGCCTGGGGTGAAGCGAGTCTTCGAGTGGAACCCCAGGTAAGCATCGCCACAAACCGTCCGGAGTCGCGAAGCGACGTCATCCGTTCCGTGCGATCGCGATCCGACCATGATGCTACGATGGTCGATAACATCTGCCGTCGCTTCGCGACTCTGGAAATACGCGGGCGGTTCGTAACCTGGGGTTCCGTTCGCTTCGCTCACTCCACCCCAGGCTAACAAATTCCGTCGCTATCGCGACTAGGAAGCCGCGTACATCGCTGCGCGCCGCCAAAGAACGAGTGAAGTGTTGTGTAAATACCAATGGGAAAGCCTGCGGGATTTGATGCGAGCGAGGACGGGTTTTAGTGGCAATCGGCGAGAAGTGTCAAGATTAGCGACAATTAGCGTTCTCAGTTCCCCCGACTATGGGATTTGCTTTCCGAAAGTCCGATGAATGGGCAATATTTATGAGAAATCTTCCAGTTGGGATCATTCTAACTATGGACTGATTTACTGAGTTTGGCGAAAATAGAAATGGGGAGCACCTGTTAGAAACACTTTTCAACCCTCTATTCTGAGAACTGATCCCAAGGAAACCGTCATGCGAACCCAAAGGTTGCGAGTTGGCTTTACGTTAGTTGAGTTGTTAGTAGTGATCGCCATCATCGGCATCCTAGTCGGGCTACTCCTGCCCGCCGTCCAAGCTGCAAGGGAAGCCGCACGACAGACTCAGTGTTCTAACAATTTAAAGCAAATTGCAACTGCATCGGCTACCTTTCAAACAGCCAAGGATAGATTGGTTCCTTATCAAACTGTTTTTTCTGAGAATAAAAACGTGGCTGTCGACAGTCAGGATCGCTTGAAAATCGGCAGTTGGGCTGTGGTCTTGTTCCCGTTTATCGAGCAAACACAATTGAGTGATGCCTGGAACGACCAAAATCGGAATGCGCAGTGGTCTCAAAACGCTGTCGACCTATTTCCTGACATACCTGGCTTCGTGTGCCCTACTGATATTACCAATGATGACGAGCAGACGGCGAAGAATAGTTACGCTATCAATGTCGGCTTCTTCTATAGTCCTTTGACAGATAGCAAACGAACGTCTCCGATTTTAGGTTACCTCGATCCGCTCGTTTCTCAAGCTAACGTCTTAAAGGCTACTCGGAAAGAAAACTCCATGTCGCACAACGCGGCTGGTGTATCCGTAGGGTTTAATTCAAGTGGACTTAAATCAGCAGGAATTCGTGACGGCTCATCAAATACTCTACATTTTGCAGAAAATCTTCAGGCAGATGGTTGGAGTCATTACTCTCGAAGTGACGATTCCATTCGGCATCGACTAGGGTTTGGCTACTTGTACCGTTCTGACCTTCCAGACAGTACTTTGGTGGGATCAAAAGGTCAGCAGGTTCCGCCTGACGATCTTGAACCTGTAAATCGAATCAACGGGGAAAAGATGTTGATTGATCAGTCTAGTCCACTAACGGCTAGGCCCAGCTCGGCACATTCAGGAGGAATTGCGATTGTTGCCTTTGCTGATTCCTCTATTCGCAAGCTAGCTGACACAATGGACTACCATGTTTATCAATCTCTAGTTACACCTATCACACGTGGAAGCGATGCACCTTTTACTTTGCATTTATTGAAGGCAGCGGACTACGAGTAGTTTGTCACTGCTTGTTTTATTTTGCTAAGCTGCCCTATCTGGTTGCAAATTCCTATACTTTGGGAACTTCTTTCTGGTTTTGAGGCTTGAAAGTGCGATCGTAATAAATCAGCAGCTATGGTTCATCACGTGTATCTGGGTTGCTGGCGATATTCTTGATCATATCATTGAAGATTTGCAACCAGACTTTTGCTTGAACGCAATTCAACATGTTTTAAGCGTTAAGCAATGCATTTGAGCATGGTGCTGTCATGCTCTTATTATCTTGCTATGCATTAACTCTACTACCAGGGGATCAAATCCTACTTGACCAAGCCCCAGGTGAATGTGCTGCCGCCAACCTTCGGCATAGTTGAATCCGGCTGCATGGTTCACATTGTCCGAACTGCGGCTCAAGCTACCCACCTCGCGATTCAGTTCCACCATGGTCTCTAAGTAGGCGCTGATTTTCTGCGTGGCGTCGAGCCATTGATCCTGGCTGGCATGTGCAGCCAAGATGCGTCGCTTTTCATCGAGCAAGTCCGTCACATCCACAAAATGCGTCGGCACGACCAACTGTCCCAATGGGTCGCGATTGCCGTGCGGCTGAGCGTGATAGACGGCTACGTCATGCTTGTAGATGGGAAACGGGGGCTGGCTATCGAAGTTGGGCATGGCGCGGACAAATGCCGCTCCGACGGCCAAGCGCGATGCGTTCTGGTGATCTTCCATGTAATCGCTGGGCGAGTGCGTTAAAATGATGCTGGGCTTTGCTTGACGCACTACGGCAGCCACCCGCCGATGCAGCTCGGCGGTGTAGAAGATCTCCAGATCGTCACAAATCGGCGGGTAAAAAACGGCCTTCAGTAGTTGGGCGGCTCTCTGAGCTTCAGCTAGTCTGACCGCAGCACACTGGCTGCGGTTCAGCGTGGTCGACCCGCAACAACCGTTGGCGATGTTGAAGTAATGAATCTGCCAGCCTCGCCGCTGCAATTGCAACAACGTGCCAGACATTACAAATTCGATGTCATCCGGATGCGCCGCTATGGCCAGTACCGATCGGTGCATGACGATTCTCCCTGATTCCTAAAACTTATCGCAAAAGCGTTGGGCCTTACCCAAGACAGTTATGGATTTTTTGTGAGTAATAACACAGGAAAAACAACGAAACTGTGCCCCCTCACCCTATCCCTCTCCCCGCAAAGCCGGTGGAGAGGGTTCTTGGACAGGCACTTACTTGCCACTCAGTGCCAACTGCTCTGCTTGCAATATGCAGTATTCAATTTCCGATTGCTTTAACTCTAATAACTGGCCAGTTGCCAGCAGCCCCTTCATTCGGCTGGTGGATATCGATCCTTCCGCACTAGCGATCAAGAACACCGCCTGCATGATTTGCAGCCTTTGCTGATCGCTCCAGCGCTGCTTGGCAGTCCACAGAAACCCTCCTAAACTCAATTGTCCACTGCGCATCTCAGAGCAGGCCATTCCTAGCTCGTCACGCGACAGTTGCGGACCACCAAGCCAGACAATCGTTTGCAGCGTTCGTAGAATCTCCGGTTCTGTAACGGTTCGATCTTCCAAAATCGTAAGCGCGGCTACCTTGATCAGATCACTTTCAAAGAAATGAGGTTCATTCTGAGCCTCTCCCAGTACAGCCAGCTCAAATTTCTCTTTGCAGGATTGACATTGCACATACTCTTGCCTGCCTCCAATGGGAATGACTGGCACAAAGTAGAGTGTCAAAAACGGTCGTGAGCTTCGATGCCTGAATTGTCGCAGACAACTACACGCCGGGCAGTAGAACTGCCCGGTCTGGAGCGTTTTTGGCCAATCCCAAGTTCCGATCACAATCATAGTCAACGATTTTTCTCAAGGACAAACCAGACGCTAACCCGGATATTGCATCATCCCAGGAAATCCATAATGTAGCGAGCGTAGCTACGTTTGCCAAAACGTGGAAGCAGACTCCCACCGCATACCACGTTCTGGCGAACGTAGCTACTTAGACATGCAATATCCGGCCTAACGCGAAAGTAGTCGATTCAAATTAATATTTCCTAACGCAGCGGGGAGTGATTGGGAGTTAGGCCGTAAGCGGTTTCAACACGGTTTCCGGCAGGATGAACTGCGAGGCAGCATCTAACGGGTGCCCACGCAAGAATTCAGCTACTTCCATCTCCCGCTTGCCAGCGGGTTGCAGGCGGCTGATCAGCAGTGTCCCCGAGCCTGTCGTGGCAGCCAATAGTTGCTGACCCGCTCCAGGCCACAACAACTTGGCCTCCTGGCTGTCAATTTGTCGGACCTGCCCAGGCATCTGCGCTACCGCTTCAACACTTTGTTTTTCCTGCTGGCAGGCCCGAGCCGAACGCACGATCAGACGCAACCGCTTACCACCGGGCCACTGCAGCTCAGCATACGTACCCGGCCAGGGCTGACAGGCTCGCACCAATCGTGCTAAATAATCTGCGGTCAATCGAAAATCCAACTGCCCATCGGCTTTGGCAAAACGCGGCGCGCGAGTCACCAAACTGCGATCTTGCAGTTGTCCGATCGACGATTGCCCGTCCCATTTCTGCAACATCTCTATCGCCTCCAAGGTAGCCAGCCCACCCATGTCTGCCAGTCGAGGCTCCAACTGCTCAGCCGTCTCGTCCGGCCTGATCTCGGTCGATCGAACCGACAAGATGGGGCCTGCATCAAGGCGCGGCGTGATATGAATCACCGACACGCCAGCCCTCGAATCACCGCTCAGTAGACTCCACTGCACGGGAGCAGCACCACGATGCCTGGGCAGTAACGATCCGTGCAAGTTGATCCCACCCAATCGGCTAGTGGAAATACAATCAGCAGACAGGATCTGGCCATAGTCACAAACAAACAGGAGATCGGGCTTCCAATCACTCAACCGACTGATTGCCTGGGCGGAGTTGATACTGACCGGCTCGAACAGCGGCAAGCCTTGCGAAACAGCCCACTGCGCTACAGGACGCTCAGGGATCTTTTTACTAGACGATTCGGTGCTAGGGCGTGTTACAACGACCGGGATGTCGTGCCCTTGGGCCAATACCTGATTGAGCGACGGGACGGCAAACGGGCCAGTTCCCATGACAATGATGCGCATCGCTTTATTTCGGCCTCGGGTTTAGCGGTCTGATGTATTTCGGCTAGACAGATAACCAGCGCTGGTCTGAAAAAATTTCCGGCGTCTGGATTGTACCGTTGTCTGGCTTTCCGAGTTCTGTTTCTGCAGATCTTCCAAGTTCGCCAGACACCAGCGACACTGAACCACTTCCAAATGGAACTTGATGTAATATAGGTGCTCTTGTCCCATGGCACCCAGGAGGTAACTGCCCAATTGCTGCCGACTGGGGCAACTGATTCGATGTCGTCGCCAAATTTCACCCAAGCCATGCACACCGGCTTCGCGAGTGGCGGCCACACGCACCAATCGCTCCCGCAAGCCTTCATCTTGACGCAATGCCTGTTCAATTCTGGCCATGAACGAACTGGCCAGCGACTCATCCAGATATGCTTGAAGCTGTTGGTCAGTAAAATTCTCGCTCATTTCGGCACTTCTTGTTAAGCAACTGCAACTATTTTAGCAACCAATTGTAGCAACCAATTCACGTTTAGAGCCTATCCCAAATCGATTCGATTCCCTCACCCTGACCTCTCCCCCGAAGCGGTGGAGAGGGGTCTGGGATAGGCTCTTACTGTTGGGCCGCAAATTCGGAACGCGGAAGGAATTCGATCCAGTCTACATTCATCAAGCCGCCTGGATGCTGCTGGTTCACAAATACAAAATATACATCGCTTCGGCCTTCAGGTGACTCGATCTTGGATTCTACCTGATAAAACTCCTCCCAATTTCCATTGACGGTAACCGTCAATGTCCCCAGTAGTGGCCCGGTAGCCGATTCCTGTCGAATCTCGATCTGTCCTCCAGCCCCGGCACTGGCAACGGAAGCTCGAACAGCACCCACCTGGTTCCATGGAATATTTGTGAATCTTAGATGTCCGCCGTGATCGATAGCTCCCATGAATTTGCCGCCTTCGGCCTTGCCCGAGTCGAGAACTTTAGTACCGGTGAATTCCAAAGCGTGTTCTGTTTGCATTTTTCGAGCCCTCAAAAGGACTGACGTGGCACTTGTCAGAGCGGGTATTTCGCCACGTCCACCGTCGGTGTAGCTGGCATCCAACCGAACCGCATGCACGTCGTTGGGCACGTTCAACTGATTTTGCAGACCCACCGCTGTCGGTGCTGCCGATTCGGGCTTGACCGAGTAGATGTATTCGACCATCTTGCGCACTTCATCACGCGTACGGTGAGCATGCGGCAGCATCGGCACCTTCCCCCAAACACCGGTCGAGCCCACTTGGACTCGTTCGATTGATTTGTCCATCGCACTGGCCTGTTCTCGATATTTATTGGCTATTTCGACAAAGGCCGGACCAACTAACATGCGATGCGAGGCGTGACAATTCAGACAGCCCGACTGCCGAATCAATTTCAACCCTTCGGGAGCGTCAGCCGGATCGTCGGCTTGACCGCTGGGTCCAACCGCGACCAGTTCGACCATCGTTCTGCCAGCCGCCGATGGATTCAGTTCATCCAGGTCGGTTGCTGCGTTGCTAACCGCTGAGTAGTCGCTTGTACCATCTTCAAAATCGTCGATCTGTAGCGAATAATCCAGTGGCGATGAGTTATCAAAAAAGTCGCCATCCTGCGGAGACAGAAATTTGATTTGAGGCCGCGCGTTGCCAACGATCACATTGACCGAGTCGCGACTGAAGGCGTCCGACGAGTCCCAAACTTCTAGGTGGATCGTATACACACCGGGATCGGCGATTTCCAGTTCCAACTTTTCGTCGATTCCAAACGCCTCGGATTCGTCAAATTCGTAGGCCGCCACCGCTTTGTCATCGGCCACTGCATAGCTCCAAATGTAAACCAGCGTATCACCGTCACGATCTCGCGACTGCTCAGCAGACAGGTTAATCTTCAGAGGTTCGCGACCATCTTGACGATCTACGGTGATCTTGGCTTCGGGAGCACGATTACCACGCACATAGTCCAACCGAATCAGTTCAGCGTCTTGATTGACTCCCCAGGTCTCGCCATATAACAAAACTAACAACGACCCATTTGTATCAAACTTCAACTGGATTGGACGAGTGAATTTCTGATTAGGCAAAAAGGGCTCCATGCGCTCGATGCTAGAATCCTGATTCAAGTGGACCGCAACGATCCAATTACGCGACCATTCAAAGACAAACAAAGTGCGATCATAGTAATCTGGCATTCGCGTTGGATGTTCGGAGTATTGATCTGCATAGTAGATTGGTCCAGCACAGGCGGTACGCCCGCCCGATCCAACTTCGGGAAACTTGCTGGTGGCAGCAGCCGGATAGTAGATCCAAGCCGGCTGAGCAGGCGGCAACTGGGTAACCCCGGTATTATTGACAGATCGATTGATCGGCTGCAGCGGATTAAACGGCTCACCGGCGGTCTTTGTTTCAAAGTCGTAGGTTCGATAGGCTTGATTGTCGGCCATGAAGTAAGGCCAACCAAAATTTCCGGCTTGGCGCGCTTGGTTGACTTCATCGTGGCCACGCGGCCCACGTGCGCCATCTTGACCCGCATCGGGACCCACATCACCCCAATAGAGAAATCCGGTGCGGGGATCGATGCTGATACGCCAGGGATTACGACAACCCATGACGTAGATTTCGGGTAATCCTTGGGAACCGTCCGAAGGAAATAGATTGCCTTCAGGTATCGAATAAGTGCCGTCCGCTTCTGGCCGAATCCTAAGAATCTTGCCGTTGTGACTGCGAGAATTAGCCGAGGTGCGCTGTGCATCCCAAGGCTCTCTTCCGGGCCGCTCGTCAATGGGAGCATATCCTTCGGAGAACTCAAACGGATTGGTGTTATCACCCGTGCCAATATACAAACAGCCATCCGGTCCAAATTCAAGCGCACCTGCGTGATGGCAGCATTCGCGCCGCTGTTCCTGGTATTGCAATAGACGCTGCTCTGATTCCAGTTGCAACTGTCCATCGCGAAACTGAAAACGACTGACACGTTGCCCTTCGAAGTCGGTCGGCGAGTACTGTAGGTAGATCCAACCACTTTGTTGGAAATCGGGTGCCAGGGCCAGTCCAATCAGTCCGTTTTCCTGAGCCGTTGTGACCTGCAATTCACCAACAACATTCTGCTTTCCCGTACCAGGATCAATCGTCTTGAGTTTCCCAGCAAGTTCAATCAAAAAAATGGTGCCGTCGGGAGCCACATCAAATTCCATCGGTTGGACGAGATTAGCGGCTACAGTCGTCCGTTCAAAGCGGTCTGGGTCCGGCAGATCGGCAGCGCGCATGACGAACGTGGGAAGCGCCAGAAAACATCCGCAAAACAAGATCCAGTGTTTCGGCAAATTACAAAGCAAATCAGTCATGAACGGCTGTATTTCTGGCGGGAAAGATATTTACCGAAGCTGGCGACCAACAACCTGCATTCCGCACGGGCAATGCGAGACACAGGTGTTTCCATTATACTTCAGTCTTTTACATTCACCAGAAGGCGGCGTAGCCGCCGTTACGCTCTGGTGATGTGACCCTCGAGCTGTTACCAAGCTGACCAGATGTGGTCGTAGATTAGTTGTCAGGATCTAATGAGCTGATTCGGTTTCAGGTGTCCTTGGGTCAATACCATCGACATAGCTCAACAGCGACTTGTTGCGGTAAGGCTGCTGCAGCTTGCGAACCGCCTTGCTTTCGATCTGTCGGACTCGCTCACGGGTAACCGAGAAGATCTTGCCAACTTCTTCTAGAGTGTAGGAGTATCCATCGGCCAAACCATAACGCAGCTTCAGGATTTCTCGCTCACGATAGTTCAACGTTTGCATGGCCTGGTTGATCTGATGCTTAAGCGCCTCTTGATTGGCTTCCATCAACGGATCAAACTCACGGTGATCTTCCAAGAACTCGCCAAAGTAGCTGTCTTCGTGATCACCGACGGGCTGATCCAGCGAAAGCGGCTGTCGAGCCATCTTAATTACGACTCGAGCGTCATCGATTTGCAGTCCAGCGCGGGCTGCCGTTTCTTCGACGCTGGGCTCACGTCCCAGTTCCTGAACCAACTGGCGAGTGATCAATCGAACTTTGGTCATCGTGTCGATCATGTGTACAGGCACGCGAATGGTTCGACTCTGGTCGGCGATGGCTCGTGTAATCGCCTGTCGTATCCACCAAGTTGCGTAAGTGGAGAACTTAAATCCACGGTCATGCTCGAATTTATCAACGGCTCGCATAAGTCCCGTGTTTCCTTCTTGAATCAAATCCAGGAAGCTCAGCCCCCTGTTTCGATACTTCTTGGCGATCGACACAACTAATCGCAAGTTGCTGGCCGATAGATCTCGCTTGGCAGCGTCGTAAGCGACTCGATTGGTTCGCACACGCTGGATTCTTCGCTGGAGCGTCTTGGGGCTCTCGTAGGTAATTTTCATTAGGTAGTGCAGCTCTTCCAACAGTCGTTCCAGCGTTTGACTGTCTGAAGGGCTGGACAATCGAACCGACTGGATCTGACCGGCCAATTCATTCATCCGATCATCAATGGCTTCTAGTCTCTTGAAGAGTGGTTCCAGCCGATTGGTTCGCAGGTTCATCTCCTCAATCAATCGCACAGCTCGATTGCGTCGCCGAGTCAACCGCTTCCAAGCGGCACGTCGTGTGGCCGTGTCCAAGCGGCGATTGATCGCTGTAAAATAGTCGGCATGGTTCAGAATTAGCAACTGGCGTAGAGTACGCACATTGGGCACTATGCGCTTCATGATCGCCTTCTTCTCAGTTGCGTTGGTCACACTGACTTCGATTGTCCTGTCTAGTCGCAGTTTGCTATCACGAACTTGCTCCAGAAGCTTGCAAGCACCTTGAAGCACAAAGTCGGTAGCTAGCATCCAGTGTCGGTACTTGACACGAGTCCGCTCGATCAGCTTGGCCGATTCGATCTCTTGCAGGCGAGTCAGTAGGGGAATTTCGCCCATCTGAACTAAGTAAGTCCGGACCGGATCGTCAGTGGCGTCCGATTCGTCGTTCAGATCCTCCAGTCCGCCCTCTTCAATATCCAAATCGTCCAGATCGTCTTGAGCCGTTTCGGCAACCTCTTCGTCCAGCTCTACATGCAGCGAGTCCCCGGTCAATTCCACGACTTCGACAAGATGGTCATCTTGCTGGAATTCCGCATCAAAACCTTCATCCAAGTCATTTTGTTGGCGATATTTCTTAGTCATCTTCTGCCTCTCTGAAGTAGCAATTCGTGACGTGCGATGGAATTGACCGGCCGCTACCGTTCAATGTTTTGGACGATAGCTCCATCAAAGCACGCCCAATGCCAGAGCGTCACAGGAATCACACAGATCGACATAAGTCATTTACCAGAAAACACTTAAGACGAAGAAAACAGGCCAGACTGGAGGGGCAAAGGATGCTTTTTAGCAACAAAGGCGGCAGGCGGTGGGGCAGCGGTGTTGTATTTCGGCAACACGTTTAGGCCTGGGGAATATTAGGCAAACCCCCTTACGAAGGCAAGTTTTTCAAGATCGAACTTGAATTGGCGTCAGTTCAGCCGTGACTGGAGGCAGCTTGTACCGCAGACGGCTTCTAGCTGGATACCTGTCCCACCATTGCAGTTGCTATGCGGTGGCCACGAACTGACAGTGACGCCATAATGTAGGGTCTGGAGCTAGTTGATTGTTCTGTTAAAGCTCATGTCCCGCACAAAATCTATTCACTCGTAAAACCATTGTGCCTCACCAATTTGAGACAACCGATATTTCTGGGCAGTTCATTCTGTTGGGCACAGGTACGTCGGTAGGAGTTCCAGCAATCGGCTGTGGTTGCCCTGTGTGCCGCAGTTCGAACCCCAGGAACAAACGGACTCGAACTGCCGCTATCGCCGGTTTGCCTGGTGGAAATCTATTGTTTGATACCCCACCGGAACTTAGGTTACAATTGATTCGAGAGAACATCGGTATCGTCCATGCCGTCGCCTTTACGCATGACCACGCAGATCACATCTTTGGCCTGGATGACCTGCGACTATTCCCTTTTCTTCTGGAGGCACCCGTACCGCTCTACTGCGAACCCAGCGTGGAGCAGCGCATCCGGCACAGCTTTGATTATGCCTTCTCCAAAGAGCCGCAAACCCATCCTGGAGCCATACCCAGCTTGGAATTCAAGACGATTGGACTGGAGCCCTTTGAAGTTCTAGGGGCCACCGTCCGCCCACTTCGGTTGCTGCATGGCCCCAAGTTCCAAGTCCTGGGTTTTCGACTCGGCAATATCGCTTTCTGCACCGATACCAATGAAATTCCCGAGAGCAGCTATCCCGAGCTGGAGGGTGTCGAGTACCTAATTTTAGACGCACTCAGGGAAAAGCCTCATCCGACTCATTTTCATGTACAAGCCGCACTAGCCGCAATCGAACGTATCAGGCCACGACACGCCTACCTGACGCATGTCTGTCATGACCTTGAATATGAGGAGACCTGTCGCAGATTGCCCGACAGTGTGGACCTAGCCTATGATGGTCTGCGTCTGCCGCTGGTGCTGTAAGACGAGCGACAGTTGCAGTATTACCCGTAGCTACCTTAGCCAGACGGTGGTAGAGCTGTAGCCCACCGTCTGGCTACGGTAGCTACGGGGGTATTCATTGCTGCGAGAACAAAGTTAGGCCTTGGCCAATCGAGCCTGCGCGATGCTTCGATAGTAGTCGATCGTCTGACGGAGGCCTTCCTCCAACGACGTTTGTGGTTCAAATCCAAGGATTTTTCTTGCCTGAGTGATGTCCGCCAAACTCTCCCGGACATCTCCGGGCCGCGCTGGCTGAAAGTTTGGGCTGACCGAGCGCCCCAAGAGGCTGGAAAGCGAATTGAGCAACTGCATTAGACTGGTTTGACGACCTTCACCCATGTTAAAAATCTTGCCAGCCGCTTCAGGGACTTCGGATGCTAACAAATTTCCCTGGACAACATTCTTGACGAAAATAAAATCACGCGACTGCCCACCGTCGCCAAAAATGGTCGGTGATTGGCCGCTCAGAATCGCAGTCACAAACAAAGGAATCACCGCCGAATAGGGACTGGCAGGATCTTGGCGAGGTCCAAAAACATTGAAGTAGCGAAGCCCTACTGTTTCCAGACCAAAGCTGTGGTAAAAAGCTTGGCAGTACAATTCACCCGACAACTTGGCTGCCGCATAAGGACTTAGCACTTGCGGCAGATCATCCTCGCGCTTCGCTGAATAAGGGCGATCCCCATACGCGCTGCTGCTGGCTGCATAAACAACTCGGCGCACCCCCGCTTTCGCCGCCTGATGCAAGACGTTTAAGGTTCCGGTCACACAGCTTCGGTGTGTGTCCATCGGTCTTTCTATGCTAAGCGGTACCGATGCCAAGGCGGCTTGATGAAACACAACCTCCACGCCTTCCATGGCAGTCGCCGTGACCGACTCGTCAGCGACGTCCCCTTGAATAAACTGGATTTCGTTGGCGATTTCCTTTAGATTTTCTTTAAAACCCGTACACAGATTGTCCAGGACCCGCACCTGATCTCCGCGCTCAACGCAAGCCTGAGCAATATGCGAAGCGATAAATCCTGCACCACCCGTTACCAAAACGCGAGCCATCGAACCTGATTTCCTTTAATACTGAATTGAATTTCTACCAGTCGTAGTGGAATTCGCCAGAATTCCCGTTTCTGCAAGGAATTTTGGCGAATCCCAATACGGCAAATCTTTTTCTGCCGCTCGCCTAACAACGAATACACTAACCGTCTGTTTTGAGGTGCCGTCGCCAGCACAGTACTCTAACCGCTGATCGGCCTCGAATCACCTCGACCACAAGAAGAATTGCAAAAATAGATAATATAAGTGAAGTGCGCAAGAAAACTGAGAATACAGAAACTACAGACGTTCTAAGCAAAACAGGAAGACTACCGCAAGTTAGTCGACTATACCGAGCCCTTAACTGTGAATTTTCGACTTTGTTGCCAAACACACTCACTTTGGGTGGTTTCCAAGTTTGCCAATCCGTAGGTTGTTAGGTTACAATCAGCCTCTTACGGATGGGTACTCTAATCTTCTCACTGTGGACAGGAAATCACAGATGTCGCTACTTATTTCACGACAACCAACGGTTTTGAGCGTCGATCATCTGATCGTCAACGGGGCTTTTCTTCAAGAAATCAAGGAGGCTTACTCCCACGTTTGGGATTATCTCAATCGCTTACTTCAAAGCGGTCGACAGGGCTTACCACTTTCGATCGACGCCAATCAATGGATCGTCCAATTAGTTGATTTCCGAACTGGCTTGGAGCAGGTATTTCGCATGGAAGCCACTTATGGTTTTGTTCGTCAGGCGGCGCGAGGTCCACAGCATTCCGGGCTGGATGCTGCAGCAGTGCTAAATCAACATTCCGAACTTTACGTTCGTCTGTCGGAACTGTGTGAACAGATCGAAGAGGCACAGTACCGTGGCACGATCATTCGAGACTTTCCACGGTACGGTGAAGCGTTCGAGCAGTTTTACGAGTCGCTCATGGAACATGAACGATTGGAATCAGCGCTGATTCATCGAAGTTTGGGACTGCGACCAACGGCGTTTTAGTCGAGTACTTTGGGATAAGCCACTGCAGGCTTGTAGCGAACCGTCTGGCCTGACAAAAAAACTGTATTTCTAATTTTGGAGAGTTCTACACGATGCTAGTCAATCCTGAAGAAAAGGGCCAAGCAATTGAAATCATGCTGGTCGAAGATAGTCTGTTGGATGCCCGACTGACGATCGAATCGCTGAAGCTGTGCGGCTACCATCATCGGCTGACGTTGTTTCGAGATGCCGCCGAAGCTATCCGCTTCTTGAATCGCAGCGATGTATTCGCCCGCGCTCCAAAGCCGCATATCATTTTGTTGGATCTTGTGCTGCCCGACAGTGACGGCATTTCGTTCCTTCGCATGCTACGTTCCAACCGCGACTTGATGAACATTCCGGTCGTTGTCTTGACCAGCAGCGAGGACGACACAGACCAACAAGAGTGTGAAAAGCTGGGCATTAGCAGCTACATCGTTAAGCCCTTTAACGAGCAGAAATTCTTGAGCGTGATACGCCGTTTGAAGAGTCTGGCGTTGGCACTGGACGCCGCTTGCCTGACCAACGACACGCCTTATCAACCATCCAGCAGGACATTGGAGACGGTTAACGCAACGGGAGACTAGCTATGAGCGCTCGTGGATCGGCGTCATCCGCGCAAGAATCAGCGATATCCTCAACGCGTCCCGCTCCAGCCAAGCGATGGTGGCCACTGGCGGCTTATCTGTTGCTATGCGGTTTGTTGGCAGCATTCTCTCAACGTCTGATGTGGCATTTTCAGGTTGACCAAATAACACTCTTTGGGCCTCTTTTTGGAATGACCACAGGCTGTGCAGGCTTGATGGTTATCATCGCGGCGTTTTGCGGGCGGACCATGTTTGTGGGGCTGGCCGCAGCCAGTCTAATAACCAGTTCCTTGTTAACCGCCTATTGGGTCGCTTATACGTGGATCGAAAATCCATTTGGTTTTGAGATGACACTCTGGCAGTCTTTTACTTCGTATACGTTACCGCAGTTAGCCTTCTGCTTTAACCTGCCCTTTATCTTGTTGGGGGCTTCATTGCCATTGATCGCGTTTCGTTGGCTTGGCGGCTGGCAGTTGTCGCAAAATCCAAACAGTGCGATACGTTCGCCGGTTCAGGTCGAAGGCATGTTCTATGCGGTCACCTGCGCTGCCTGCGTTGTTTTCTTTTGCCGAGTTCCCATGGAGCTTTTGGAGCTACCACTCCGCGTGATGGTCTACATACCTGGAATTGCCCTGCTGACTGGGGCCACAACGCTGATTATGGTTTTGCCAACCATCAGATGGGCTTTTACCGATCGACCAACCCTAAGACAGTGGCTAAATGTCTCTGCCAATGCAGCGATTGGAGCTGGCTTACTATTCCCGCTCTTCGCGATAGCTCTTGGCGACTGGCTAGCCTTGGGAGTCCTACCGCCTGGTGGCTTTATCCTGGCTGGCCTTTACTCAGCGGCCGGAGCGCTGGTCATCTATTTGCTTGGGGTTTTGTCGCTCAGAAAGTGTGGATTTCGTTGGCTACCGCGTGTCAAACCAACTGCTGCAATCAATCATGAGGCCAATATCGACGAGGAATTGGCTCAGTCCGCCGCTTCTAGACAGCCGCAATTTGCGAGGAAGTGGGTCGCTGGCTACCTGGCCTTTGCAGTGCTGACCGCTGTAATTGTCAACAACGTACGAGCGACACGCATGCTACAGGAGGAGAAAGTTGCCCAAAGAGTCGCCCAAATCAAAGCGGCTGGCGGTGAAGCTTTTGCCTATGGTCGAGTGATTTCTGGCCTGCGTCTACCGCCGGATTTTACAGACGACAGGCTGGCCGAACTATCTGACATGAAACAACTCGGCTCCCTGACCTTAAGCGATACTCAAATCACCGATCAAAGCATCGCTCAATTGCGACAGTTTCCCAATCTTAGCTATTTGGATCTATCAGGTACCCGGGTTACTGATCAGGGCTTATTAAACCTGCATAGCCTTAAACGCCTGGCCTCCATCGACCTCTCGCGACTTTTCGTATCGGCTCAGGCAGTGACTGAGTTGCTCGAACAGTTGCCGCGGGTCAACACGGTCAGCTTAGCGGATCTTGGCCTAAACGACGCGAATGCCATACGACTGTCAAAACATCACGCTGTATCCTGGAATATATCAGGCAATCAGCTTACCGACGCTGGCCTAGAGAACTTTTGGAAAATTCGGCGAAACTTTCTACACCTTGACATTTCCAGAAATCCCATTCATGGTGCAATCTTTTCCGAAAAACCCAATACTCAGTACCTCAATCTGACGATCGATCAAGTTCCCATTGATGACACGGCCCTAATCCAGTTGCTAAGCCATGGTGTTCCCACCAGCCTGGAACTGGGACAGACTCAAACCAGCATTCAAGGTCTAGAACGCATTTTGAATACGGCTACCGGCGTCACCTTGAAAGAGGGCAGTTTTGATGAAAGGCAACTTGCCGGGATTCCACCAGTTACTGCTTTGTCCCTTTCGTCGCTGAGCCTGAATTCGACCGCATTTACTGGCCAATTCCTGAGCAACTGGCCGCAACTGCCACAGGCTCTTTCGTTTGCGAAGTCTGCCATGACGGACCGAGAATTAGCCAGCTTGCCAGTCAGTTTTCAACCGATGCAAAGTTTGAATCTGACTGACTGCCCAATCACCGATGCCAGTTTGGAAAAAATTGCGGAATTGAATCCGCGCAGTCTGATCCTTTGGAACACCCGGGTGACCGCAAAGGGTCTTCTGCAGTCCAAATTGCAGAAGACCCTAATTTTCCTAAACCAAGATCAATTCACTCCTGCCGAGTGGAAGCAATTGATCCAGAGCATGAACATTAGTTCCAATTTCTTCGAATAAAGACGCTACTTCTTGCCAGCTGGATTTCGAAGAGCAGCCTGAGCTGCCGCAAGACGCGCGATGGGCACTCGGAATGGTGAGCAACTAACGTAGTTTAATCCAAGACTATGACAGAAGGCCACCGAAGTAGGATCGCCACCATGTTCGCCACAGATACCGATCTTAAGATCCGCCTTTTGGCTACGTCCCTTATCCACACCGATCTTCATCAATTGCCCAACGCCCGTAGTATCGATCGATGCAAACGGATTGGCCTTGATGATTTCCTTTTCTTGGTAAGCAGGCAGGAACGAACCGGAATCGTCGCGGCTCATACCCAGCGTGGTCTGCGTTAGATCGTTAGTTCCAAACGAAAAGAACTCGGCGGTCTGAGCGATTTCATCAGCAGTCATACAGCCACGAGGCACTTCGATCATTGTGCCCACGGAGTAAGCGATCTTCTTGCCGGTTTCCTTCATCACTTCTTTAGCAACTCGGTGGACGATCTCCACCTGCAGGTCTAATTCCTTCTTGAAGCCAACCAGTGGAATCATGATCTCTGGTTTGACTTTGACGCCATCCTTCATCACAGCAGCGGCTGCCTGGAAAATGGCTCGAGCCTGCATTTCGGAAATTTCCGGACGCAGGATACCCAGGCGACAGCCACGGAATCCCAACATCGGATTGAACTCATGCAATTCATGCACCAATCGCTCGATCTCGGCAGCCGTTGTCTTCAGTTGCTTGGCTACCTCCTCTTGCCCCTTCTTGTTATCGGATTGCGGCAAGAACTCGTGCAATGGCGGATCCAGCAGGCGCACGCAGGCTGGAAGTCCATTGAGCGCTCGGAAGATACCCTCGAAGTCCTTCTGTTGGTAAGGAAGCAGCTTGGCCAGAGCAGCCCGACGATCCTCTTCTTTCTCCGCGAGAATCATTTGCCGAACAGCGATGATTCGATCACCTTCAAAGAACATGTGCTCAGTACGGCACAACCCGATGCCTTCTGCGCCAAACGCGATAGCGTTTTCGACCTGATCAGGTTGGTCAGCGTTGGTACGAACGCCCAGCGTGCGATACTTGTCGGCCAACGTCATCAGGAAGTGATAATATTGATAGATCTTGCTATCCTTGGGCTTCATCTTCTTGGTGACCAACACTTGCTTCAGTTCACTGTCGGTCGTGGCAATCTTTCCGTTGAAGACTTCACCCGTAGATCCATTGATACTGATTGGGTCACCTTCTTTCAATGTGACACCGTTACACTTGAGTGTCCCCTTGCGGTAATCGATATCGATATCGCCGGCGCCGGCCACGCAGACCTTGCCCATTTGACGCGCCACCAAGGCAGCGTGACTGGACACGCCTCCGCGACAGGTCAGGATACCGTCCGAGGCGATCATCCCGCGCAGGTCTTCAGGACTGGTTTCAATTCGAGCCAGCACCACGTTTTGGCCCTTATTGGCCAATTCTTCTGCACGTGCCGCGTTAAACACAACCACTCCGGAAGCCGCGCCCGGCCCAGCGGCCAAACCCACTGCCATCAGTCGTCCTGCCTTGCGTGCCTTTTCATAGTCAACCGTATCAAAGATCGGTTGCAACAGTTGATTCAAAGCTTCGGGGTCACCCGACTTGATGGCATGTTCGGGCGACATCAGCTTCTCTTTGACCATGTCGTGAGCGATCTTGACATAGGCCATGGCGGTACGCTTGCCATTGCGAGTCTGCAACATGTACAGCTTCTTCTTTTCGATAGTGAACTCGAAGTCCTGCACATCGCCAAAATTCTTTTCTAGGACTTTGCGAACGTCATTTAGTTCCTTGAACGCGGCTCCAATGTTTTTGTCCTTGGCCATTTCCGAAATTTTCAGCGGAGTCCGAACGCCGGCCACCACGTCTTCACCTTGAGCATTCACCAAGTATTCGCCGTAGAAAACATTTTCGCCGTTGGCTGGATCGCGAGTAAACGCCACGCCGGTCGCGCTGTCCTCGCCCATGTTACCGAACACCATGCTTTGCACATTGACGGCGGTTCCCCAGTCGTCGGGGATGCGATACTTCTGTCGGTACAGGATGGCACGTTCGTTCATCCAAGATCCGAACACCGCACTAACGGCTCCTTCCAACTGCTTCATCGGTTCGTTGGGAAACGCCTTGCCAGTCCAATCCTTGATCAGCTTCTTGAATCGCTTGACCAATTCCTGTAGATGCTCTTCGGTCAGCTCGACGTCTTCCTTAACTTTGACTTCTTTCTTCAAGTCGGAAATCACCTCTTCAAATGGCTCATGGTCGTCTTCGTGCTTCTTCTGCACACCCATGACCACGTCGCCATACATCTGAAGGAATCGACGGTAGGAATCCCACGCAAATCGCCCGTTGCCCGTTGCCTTCTTGAGTCCCTCGGTTGTGTCATCGTTCAGACCCAAGTTCAAAATAGTGTCCATCATGCCCGGCATTGAATCACGGGCTCCGGAACGCACGGAAACCAACAGAGGATTCTTGGGATCACCAAATTTCTTGCCAGTTTCTTTCTCTAACCAAACAACCGCCTTGGCCAAGTCGCGATCAAATTCGGCGGGGTATTTCTTCTTGTTTTGATAGTAGTAAACGCAGACTTCGGTTGTGATGGTAAAGCCGGGAGGAACTGGCAAGCCGATCTTGGTCATGGCGGCCAAGTTGGCACCTTTGCCACCAATCAACGCCTTCATGTCACCTGAACCGTCCGTCTTGGATTTGCCGAAATAGTAGATTCTTTTCGCACTGGTCATGATTTGTTTTCAATCAACCTTAAAGAAAATGTCGAAGTAAAACCCCAGCCTGAGCATCCTATTGCACGCTACGGGGAACAATTATCGAAACAACTAAAGAATACACCTGCTGAACCAAGCAATGTCACTCTGAACCCTTGAATTCAGGACAGCGGGCGTTAAATTACCTTTACACCAACTGTTCAGCGACGCCACTACCGCTGATTTTCAACAGTCAACTGAGACTGAAATTCGGTCACTTGTCCCATGTCTATTGAATAGGTGCGCGAGTTTAACGCTGGTGCCGTAAATCGTCAATTGGAGGCCGTGATAGCTACGGTCCAGGTATGTCATGACAACGCCCAAGTTGCCCTTAACTCAATCGTTAGAACTGCTGCTAGAGCTTCAGTGCGGCGTTCTGCTGGTTGGTCATGGCACTAGGAAACAATCCGGACAATCTGAGTTCAAGCTGCTGTTTAGTCAATTCGAGCCCCTGATGCGACCCCTGGCTTGTGAGATGGCATTCCTGGAGTTAGCAGAACCGTCGATCGAGCAAGCGGTAGAAAGGTTGGTCGAAATTCGACAAATCAAGTGTTTACTTGTCGTTCCTGCGCTTTTATTCACGGCAGGGCATGCCGAGAACGATATCCCGGAAATGGTCCAGATGGCGGCCCGACGCTTTGGGATCCAGTGCTTTGGGCAAACCGATTCTTTGGAGTGTTCACCAGAGGTCGTGGACTTGTCTGCTGTGCGCTTTCGCCAAGCCGTTTGCGGCTCGAATTGTCATTCCGAGTGCAGCGGACTGGTCTGTCCCGATATTGCTTGGATCAATGTGGGACGTGGCAGCAGTAGTCCGAGCGCTGCACAGCAAATGCGGGAATTGACCGACCTGCGAGTGGCCCGAACCCCAGTTCGCCACGCCTCGCCTGCTTTTGTATTCGGGCAGTCGCCCTCAGTACCTGAAGCCTTTGACTGGGCCAGTCGGCTGAATATTCGGCAGGTAGTAGTCCAACCCCACCTCCTTTTCTCAGGCTTGGTCTTGGATCAATTGAAGCAGCAGGTGAATCAGTGCCAACTCCAAAATGTCCACCAAAAATGGACGATCACCGAAACATTGGGGGCTGATCGGCAACTTGCTGAGCTATTGGCGCGCCGTGCAGCTCAGAAACTAGAGAACTTGGCAAATAATTAGGTCACTTCAAGGCCCCTTAAATGCGAACTCTTTTGTCCAGTTATCGTTGAACCTAGGATAATTCGTGTTGCTGCCAGTCCATTGATTTCATAGGATTAGCTAGTCTTTCGAATCGTTACAACCAAGTGACTGGCCACGCATGGTCCAACGACCAAGGCCTTTCCCTGTTTTGCGACCCTTGATTTCACATCTGATTTCACATCCACCGGATTTTAGAAAGTTGGCCAATGCGAAATACGAACTGCCTGTTGCTAACTCTGCTGTCGCTCTCCCTGACCGCATCGCCAAGTGCTATTCGAGCGGATGATGTCACTCCGGTTCCCAAGGTAGCCGAAATGAATGCTGCTCGGCCCATGGACTCCCGCATCGTTAAAACTGTTGCTTCACTGATGACCCGCATGCATCTGGCCAAGCAACCGCTTAATGACGAGATATCGCAACGAGCCTTCGACACCATTATGCGCAGTCTGGACCCCATGAAGGTTTACTTCTTGAAGTCGGATATCGATCAGTTCGCAAAAAATCGCGAAAAGATCGACGACTTTGTTCAAGCTGGCAAGATGGACTTTGTGATCGAAGTTTACAAAGTGTTCCTCACTCGGCTGGACGAACGGATGGCTACGGCTCATCAGTTTGTAGATTCGGAGCATGACTTCACTGTCAACGAGTTCATCGAAAGAGATCCAAAGAAAATCGATCATCCCGCCGATACCGCAGAAGCCAACGATCGCATGCGAAGACAGGTAAAGTTTCGATTGCTGAGTCTAGAAAGCGATCGCATTCGGGCCGAGCAAGACAAGCAAGCTGGCAAGCAGCAATCAGATCTGGAGCGAGTGCTGATCGGAGACCCCAATGAAGACCCTCGTCAACGACTACATCGCAGCTACCGAACAGTGCAAAAACGATGGCAACAGTTCGACGCCAATGAACTGCTGGAACTGTATGTATCTGCGCTGACTACCAGCTTTGACCCGCACACTTCTTACATGTCGCCCAGCACTCAGAAGAATTTCATGATCAGCATGAAGTTGAATTTAGATGGAATTGGCGCACAGCTAACCAGCGAGGATGGATACACCAAGCTGACCAGCATTGTCCCCGGCGGTGCAGCGGACAAAGATGGCCGCCTGAAGCCCGGCGACAGGATTATCGCTGTCGGCCAGGGTGAAGAAGGACCCATGGAAGACGTGATCGATATGAAGTTAGATGAAGTCGTTCAGCGAATTCGCGGAACTGCTGGAACTGTGGTTCGACTGGCGGTCACCCCCGCAGCGGGTGGCGAAACCCAGGTCATGAATATCACTCGAGCAAAAATAACTCTGGAAGACAGCGCTGCCCGCAGCCAAGTGGTAGATCATGGTCAAAAGGAGGATGGCACGCCGTTTCGGGTTGGCTATATCGATCTACCTAGTTTTTACATGGACATGGAAGCCGCCCGCTCCGACGACTCGAATGACTTCCGAAGTACAACGCGTGATGTCCGTAAGATTTTGGCCGAATTTCGGGCGCAATCGGTCGACGCAGTAGCGTTGGATCTGAGTCGCAATGGCGGTGGAAGTCTAACGGAAGCCATTAATCTGACCGGCCTATTTATCGATCGTGGACCAGTGGTTCAGGTCAAGAGCCCTGAAGGTCGCGTCCAGGTTTATGACGACGAGGAAACTGGGGTGGCTTGGAATGGCCCGCTGCTGGTTCTGACAAGCAAAGAGAGTGCATCAGCCAGTGAAATTTTGGCTGGAGCCATTCAAGATTATGGTCGCGGCCTAGTCATTGGTGATCCAGCAACGCACGGCAAAGGCACCGTTCAGAGTCTATTCGATCTGGGCCAGCAACTGCTAGGTGGCGCAGTCGAGATGGGAGCGTTGAAAATTACGATTCAGCAGTTTTATTTGCCTGCCGGCAAGAGTACTCAGCGAATGGGAGTTCTGTCGGATATCATCCTGCCTCAGATCACTGCCGAACTAGACAATAGTGAAGCCGATTTGGACTACGCTTTGCCACACGACAAGGTCGCTCCCACTAGATTTAGCAAGTACAACATGGTCAACAGCACGATTCTGGCTGACCTGCGATCCAAGAGTCAGTCGCGTGTCACGCAGAGCGAGGGATTTGCCAAGCTGCTGAGAAGGGCTGAACTGTACCGTCAGCAAAAGGACGAAGAGCATATAGCGCTCAATCGCGACGAATTTCTCAAGAAGCGAGCCGAATTGGATGCTCAGCGCGAGGAAGAGGAACAGAGTCTGGAGTCGCAGGTACCCAAAAAGGAAGTCCTGAAGATGGACCACTACAGCCGGGAATTCCTGGACATCTCCAGAGATTATTTTGATGCCCTGAATAAGCAAAGCCTGGTAAAAGCTGGTTGAAACGCCGGGGCTCTATAAACTACCTAGTATTCTTGTAACCCTTAACGCCTCGTGGTGGGCCGGCGCGGGGTTATGCGATTATTGTGATAATGCGATTTTCTCAATTCGAAAAAACCTATACTTGAATACGATTTTTCGTCTGCCCCCCGCTTGTCCCACCCTACAAACCTGCGGAAACTGTTACGTGATTTAAAGGACACTCGTGGGATTCTAACAATCCCCCCTGGCTGTTCGGTACAGGTTTGTTACTCTGGCAGCGGGCTGAAACGATTCTGACTGACTACCAGCGGACAGACGGTGTGTTCGACATGCCGCCAGCCCCTGCCGCTAAGCTTGATAGGTTACCACGATGGCAACTCCGCGTGTGCTCATGCTGCGAGCACCTGGAACAAACTGTGATGCTGAAACCGCTTATGCCTTCCAACGCGTGGGAGCCCGCGTTCAGCCCATTCACATCAATGGATTGATCGAAGATCCAAAGGCTGGTCACGGGTTTCAAATTCTTTGCTTTCCCGGCGGATTCAGCTATGGCGACGACATTGCCGCTGGCCGCATTTTGGCTCAGCGATTGTCGGTTCACCTGCGCGATTTAATCGACGAATTTCGCCAGCAGGACAAGCTGGTTCTGGGCATCTGCAACGGCTTTCAGATCATGATGCGACTGGGAGTATTCTTTCCAGGTCAGGAAGATCGCCCACCGGCAACGCTAACTCTAAATCATCAGGCGAGATTTGAAGATCGCTGGGTCCAAGTGGCGACGGTTTCATCGCCTAATGTCTTCTTGAGAGACATTTCTAGCATGTATCTGCCGATCGCTCACGCCGAAGGCCGGTTTGTCTTCCGTGACTCGCAGGCACAGCAAGATCTTCAAGGTAAACATCAATTGGCTCTGCGATATTGTGGCGCCAACCAGCAAGTGGTCGATGATCTGCTGCCGTTTCCAGTCAATCCAAATGGTGCTGAATTAAACGTAGCAGGCATTTCCGATCCCAGCGGCCGCATCTTTGGGTTGATGCCACACCCCGAACGCCACATCGACTCGACGCACCACCCCTATTGGACGCGACGACCTGAACAACCCACTGACGGTGAAGGTCTTGCCATATTTGCAAATTCGGTCAGCTTTTTCGCCTAAATTTGCTGCGAGAATCAGATCATTGCTGGACAGCATATTGGCTCGATCGCAGTGGACAAGCTGCTGGCGTAGTTTCTTTGGTACCATTTTCTGTTACAATCTGCACTTCCGGTCTGCGATCATCATGCTTCGATGATCAATTGGAAGTGAATTTGCAGCATCTGATTTCTCCAGCGCTTTGCTGTTGGGCTGCCATTGAAAACCACTAACTTCGTCGTTCTTACGGAGAATATATCGTGCTGAGGACAAATTTAATTCTGTGCATCGCGATCTGTTGGTCTACGGTTTTTTCGGTCGTCACGACTGTACAGACTTGGGCCGAACAGTGGCCAACATTTCGCGGCTCCGATCGGTCGGCAGTGTCAACCGAGTCGAACTTGTTGGACTCGTGGGGCGATTCGGGCCCAAAATTGCTTTGGACTGCAAAAGGGGCAGGCCTAGGGTATGCCAGTCCAGTGGTCGCTGGGGGGCGAGTCTACACGTTAGGCGACGGTCCTTCGACCTCTCAGGATCAGGGTGAATATCTGACCTGCTATGACTTAAGTTCCGGAAAGCAACTGTGGATGGCAAAAACCGGCCCTGCCTGGCAGGGACATCCATCAAATCCATCATGGAATGGTGCGCGATGCACACCGACAGTAGACGATGATCGTATCTATGTGATCAATCCCGACGGAACGCTTTATTGCGTTAGCAGCAGTGGCCAACCTGTTTGGCAAAAGAGTCTGGTAAGCGATTTTAGCGGATCCAAACATGATGGTTGGGGGTACAGTGAATCGCCACTGGTGGATGGCCCCCTGTTGATCGTAACGCCCGGCGGTGAGAAAGCTACAGTCGTAGCGCTCGACAAGATCACCGGTGAAACTCGCTGGACCTGTTCTCGCCCCGGAGACGTCGGTGCAGGGCATTCGTCGGTCGTGATCTCGCATGTCGGCAATCGTAAGATTTATGTACAGAACACGGCCGGTGGCCCGATGGGTATTGATGCCGCAACCGGTAGCTTGCTTTGGGATTACGACATTTCAGCTCCAACCGCATTTATTCCCACGCCGATTATCAAGAATGATCTGGTCTTCACAGTAGCCGGCTATGGAACTGGCGGTGCATTGCTGAAACAAATTCCTAGCAAAGATGGGGTGGCAATAGAAGAGATCTATGGCCTGAACAAAGAACTGGACAATAAACATGGCGGAGTGATCCTGGTTGGAGATCATTTATACGCCGGTCGTGGTGACAGCAATCAAGTGTATTGTGCAGACCTGCAAACTGGCGATATTCGTTGGCGAGAACGAGGCAGTGGAAAGGGATCGATCGCGATTATTGCGGGCGACGGCAAGTTGTTTGTACGCTTCAAAGATGGCACCATGGCGCTGGCTTTGGCAACGCCCGAAGGCTATCAGGAAGTAAGTAGCTTTACGACTCCCGGTTCGGGCGATGCGGAAATGCCAAGCTGGGCTCATCCGGTCATCTCCGACGGCAAGCTGCTGTTACGCGAGAACGATTCGATCCTGTGTTATGATATCAGGCAGTAGTTAGTCTCTGACAGTACTGGAGTTTAGGCATGACGCCTCAGGATTTGGCTTCGATCGATTATCGGCCAGCTAGTCCAGTTACTTACTCGCCTGCAATTGGACTGATCGGTTGCGGAGGCATTACCGCTGAGCATCTAACGGCCTATAAGAAAGCTGGATTTCGTGTAACCGCCATGTGCGACGTCCGGCTGGAGCAGGCGCGCAAGCGAGCAGTGGAATTCTTTCCCAAAGCGGCTGTGCATGAAGATTATCGCGCTTTGCTGGATGACGATTCGATCGAAGTAGTTGATGTGGCTACCCACCCAGCTCAGCGAACTGCAATTTTGCGTGACTGTTTATTGGCTGGTAAACACGTTCTGAGCCAGAAGCCGTTTGTGACTGACATCCAAATCGGTCGCGATCTAGTTGCCTTAGCCAAGCAACAAGAGGTGCAACTGGCCGTCAATCAAAACGGTCGATGGGCACCACATTACCGCTTTGCCCATAATGCAATCACAGCCGGACTATTGGGACAGGTCTACGCGGTACATTTGGGATGCCACTGGGATCATACTTGGGTTCGCGGGACTGAATTTGAAAAAATTCGACATCTAGTTCTTTATGATTTTGCGATCCACTGGTTCGATCTGGTTCGCTACTTCTTGGGCAATGTACACGCCACGAGTGTCATGGCATCTACTTGCAGATTGCCTGGCCAGGATCTGGCACCCAATCTACTTGCCCAAGTATTGCTTCAATTCCCTTCAGCGCAAGCAACTCTAATATTTGACGCTGGCGTTACTCAGGGCTCCTTGGACCAGACTTACATCGCGGGCACAGGCGGCACGCTGCGCAGTTCTGGTCCCAGCTTGCAAGCACAGCGTGTTGAGCTGTGTTTGCCCCATGGTACTTGGGAACCTGAACTGCAAGGTCATTGGTTTCCTGACGGATTCCACGGAACGATGGGCGAGTTGCTTTGTGCTATCGAACAGGGGCGGCAGTCGACCCTTGCGGCTGAAGAGAATCTAAAGAGTCTTCAGCTTTGCTTCGCCGCACTTGCCAGTGCCGATTCGGGTCAACCAGTTGTTCCTGGCAGCGTTATGAAATTGCCGGATTGACCATTCAATCGCCTCCGAGTCAAATGCCGCGACCTTTGTTCAACGTGCGAAACCAACGGAGCATCCCCGCATGAACACACCCCTCTCGTTCGGTGACCAGTTATCCTTGGCTGCTCGCCAGAAGCAATCCGCTGTGTGCGTCGGACTAGATCCTCGCTGGGACAGCCTGCCCAAGATACTGCGCAGCGGCATCGATGCTGCCGACCTAGCTTCAGTGACTAGAGCCATGCGGGACTATTGCAGGTCGGTTATCGATGCGGTGGCCAGGATCGCGCCGGTACTCAAGCCGCAAGCCGCATTCTTCGAGCAGTTGGGGCCGTTGGGCATGACGTTGCTTAGTGAGATAATTTTGTACGCTCGGCAGGCTGGCATGATCGTCCTGCTGGACGGGAAGCGCGGCGATATCGGTTCGACCGCCCAAGGCTATGCGGAAGGTTACCTGGGACGATCCAGTGCGTGGGGCTGTGACGCGCTGACGATCAATCCTTATCTAGGTGAAGATACGCTTGAGCCGTTTTTCCAGGTTGCCAGCAGTCGAGCTGCCGGAGTTTTTGTGCTTGTCAAGACTTCTAACCCAGGCAGTCGCTTCATTCAGGATCTGAGCGTTGATCATCAGACGGTCTATCAACGCGTGGCTGCGGTCGTCCAGAGGCAAGCTGCTGACACTGCGGGCAGCAGCGGCTACGGTTGCGCTGGAGCCGTCGTCGGTGCCACCTACCCTCAGCAACTGGCCGAAATGCGTCAGGCGATGCCCAATGCTTGGCTGCTGATTCCCGGTTTCGGCGCTCAGGGCGGTACTGCTCAAGATGTGCAACCTGGCTTCGACGCGCAAGGACTTGGAGCCATCGTCAATAGTTCGCGCGGGATCATTTTTGCTTATGAGCAGCCAGAATACCAGGGTATGGATTGGCAAGAAGCAGTGGCTCGCGCAGCCAAGCAAATGTCTCAAGAACTGCCAAAACCATCAATGCCTTCCACCTAAGGAACTTTGCAAATCAATTACCGGACTTGCCATCAGCCGGAGTGCGTTAGCACCCGGTTTTGGCAACGACCCGCCGCCAATTTATTTCACCGCCCCGAGCCCTTCAGGTGTCGATCCAAGAATTCAGACATCATTTGATGCATTTGATATCGCTTCTTGGGGTCCACGACAGCGTGACGCTCTTTAGGATAGATCATTAAGTCAAATTGCTTTCCGGCGTTTTGAAGTTGGTTGGCAAGTTGCAGCGTGTTGCTCAAATGGACGTTGTCGTCTCGCTGGCCGTGAATCAACATCAAGCGACCGTGTAATTGTTCAGCCGCTTCCACAACCGAACTGGAAACGTAACCTTTCTGATTGGATTCCGGCAGCCCCATATAGCGCTCGGTGTATATCGCATCGTAATTCCGCCAGTCTGTGACAGGTGCGCCAGCGATCCCGGCCTTAAATCGATTGCAGTGTGTCATCGCGTACGCCGTTAAATATCCGCCATAGCTCCACCCCCACAATCCTATGCGGTCCGAATCGGCCCATGGTTGCTCAGTTACCCAATCGACTACATCTTCCAGATCTTGCAGTTCGACTGCTCCCAAGTTACCACGTACACGCCATGTATCTGCTACTCCACGCCCGTGTGAACTGCGATTCTCGCACAGCAGCACCGCGTAGCCTTGCGAACATAACCATTGATGCCACAAATAGCTCCGCTCCTGCCATCGATCTAGCACCAAAGGCGTTTGAGGTCCGCCGTAGACATGAATCAGAACTGGCAACTTGGCCGCAACGGTCTCCGGCTGGTGGAGCGTGGTCGACAAAGCCGGATCACGATCTCGGTCGTATTGGTCGGGCAGCATCAACAGCGCTGGCAGCGACAAACCATCTCTGGCACGGATATCGATCACTCGCGAAGGTTGAAGTTTTAAATAGTTATGTCGATCATTCGCCGTAGCTGACACAGTGCGCACCAGACCGCCATCTGCGCGGTAGAGCGAGATCTTAGGCGGATTGCCAAGATCACTAGCCAAATCAGTGTAGTATGTCCCCGCCGGGCTGAACTGGACATCATGAGTTCCTCCACCTTTGGATAACCTTTGTAGCTGGCCGGTCGACAGACTCAACTTCAATAGATGCGTTTCAACCGAACTGCCGGGATGTCCTGATAGATACACATTGCTTTCGTCTGATGACACGCCCAAAATTCGACTAACATCCCAAGGTCCGCTGGTCAGCACTTGTCTATGTCCTGAACCGGGGACGATACGATACAAATGCGTCCTACCATCGTGCAAATCACTTAGCCATAGAAAATCACCATTACTTAAGAATTCAGGCGTACCGCGTATCTCCAGAAACCCGTCCGTTTGTTCTTTCAGTAGACTTTGTTTTCGGCCCATTTCGGGATCAATCAACAACAACTCCTGCCGGTTTTGCACTCGATTGAGCACCTGTAACACCAATTGATTTTTGGGTGACCAGCTCACGCGACCAATTAATCGATCTTCAGCGGTCCAGTCCCCCAGATCGATTTGTCGTTCATTACCGGCAGCGATATCGATCACTCGAACTGCCACCGAAGCCATAGGTTGCCCGGCCTTGGGGTATCGCGTCCGCTCGATCGACTGCGAAACACCGGCGCTATCAACAATCAGATATTCCGGCACCTGTGACTGATCTATCTGCAAGTAGGCAAGATAACGACCATCGGGACTCCACCAATGCCCCGTAAAATTTCCGCGTCCGTACAGTTCCTCTTGATAGACCCAGTCCAGGATTCCATTAAGCCGAACTTTAGAACCATCGTGCGTCAATCGCTTAATTTGTTTTGAGTTACAATCTAGAAGCCACAGATCATTGTCGCGTACCAGTGCCACCTGATCACTAACTGGACTGGGGCTGACAAGTAACATGTTCTCATCCTGACCGCTTTTCCAGGCCCCTTGATCGTGTAGCTGCTTGGAAGTACGGTCATAGACATAAAGTCGATCCAGCAACAACAGGGGAACGTACCTGTGAGAATTTAGCCAGAACTTGGTGCGGCGAACTGCACTCCAAGCTTTCTCTTCAGCCGTAGGATCGATCTGCACTAAACGGTCGACCAGTTGCTTTATTTCGACCAACTCTCGAACGTGTCCTGAACTGGCGCTTATGGCCAACCAGCGTTTGTCTCGCTCGACGACGTATTCATCATCCGAATCCGATTCGATCCATGCCACAGAACTCAAAGAGTGTTGACCGGCAATTTTGAGAGCCGATTCTGGCTCAAAAATATTTTGCAGACTCAGCTCCTCACTCGAGGGAATCTTTCCAAAGGGCCGCACAGAATCAGGAATTTGATTCAACCGAACAACCGGATACCGCTCACCCTTTTTCAGGTAAGGATCCAAGTATCCCCAGCTTGCCAAGCATTCATCCGATTCGGGCTCGAGCAACTGCGCAATCAGCCGCCCCCAAGGACCGCTGGTCTGAAGGACAAACGTTCCAGCTGCAATTGTTTCTACGGACTTCTGCCACTGGACAATCAGACGTCGTCTGGTCCGCCCCAACTCGATCGGCTGCGACTTCAACTCTTGAACGATTGCTACTTCCGCCTGTACTTCAGCGAAATTTTTCAACTGTGCCACCGGAATTCCATGACTTTCTAGTCGTGACACCAGCCAACTGTGCCTTAGGGGAATGGCGTAAGCCATGGGCAATGCAACTGAAGATTTTACACTAGTCTGATTCCACAACTCGACGCTCGTTTCCTGAACTGATACTACGCCAGGTCGCTGGTCACTCTGACCATCGCTCTTTGACTCGCTGAAAACTTTCGCGTCTGGCTTGTCAATTGAAGGTAAGACTCGCACCACATCTTCCGCTTTTTCCCGCATTCCCGTCAACGATATCGACTCGCCAGGCTTCGAGCCGTTTTGTGCAGCAACCAGTAGCGGTCGCAGGTGGTCTTTATCCAGCGCTAACCGGCGTAACGTCTCGCGTAAAAAGGCCGTCGTTGCGACAAAGCGAGACTCAGCAGAAACCTGTGGATTGGCCTGACAAACTATGCCTAACCTGCCTCTCAATGTCAGATACTGCGAGAGACTACCAGAACTTTGATCTAACGACAGCCAGCGAGTTCGAGCCTGATCGAATTGTCCCGTGTAGAATACCGGTAGGTTCAAGCGTGTTAAACGTCCGGTTACTTCGGGAAGAAGTTGCCCGCGCAGATATCGATCAAGCCGAGTGTCCTTTGCTGGGTGGTGCGAAATATCGTAGGTTAGATTGTAACCGTGCTGAACGCTGGTCCCAGCTTGCAAGTCAATAACCACATCTGCTTGGAAACGATCCATCGCCGAGACGAAACTTCTAATCTCGGGCGACTCTAATTTCAGATAATCATGATTAAGATCCAAGCCTAACGGGCTGTAACGATATCCGTCGACCGGAATCTGAGATTCAAGACGGATACGAACCTCAGTTTTTGCCGGTAGTTGCAAATCGATTTGTTGATCTGGATTCAAACTTGGCAGCACCACCAAACGTAGCGACTTCAGCAAACCATTGCTCTCGTCCCGCAATAGATCTCGTACGACCGCCAATGCGGCTTGGCTTGCGATTGCCTCAGTCGGGTGCATGCCACCAACCACAAAAACGCACAGTGGTCGATCTTGCTCTCCCAAATCCTTCTCGGGAAGATCGCCGACAACCAAAGCTTCGATCGCATGACCGTCTAAAGATTTTCCTAAGAATTGAACCTGTGCATTGTCCCAAGCGGAACCCAGCAACATCAAGTACTGCCGAAGCTGCTCGCGATTTGCAACGTCTCTGAACTGAGATGCTTCGGCAATCGTTAGCGAAAGATTCGGGCCACCTGGTTGAGCAAACAGACGACCGTGATTCAAGTGGACGTCGCAGTGAACAAAGCACGTTATCAGCCAGACGACTGCAATTGTGTAGACAATCCGAAACGTCTTAGTCCTCACGTGCATCAAACCTCCTACTTGTCGCGATGCAAGTGTCCAGGAATCGGCATATTGCAATGATATAGCCCAGTACGAGCGGTGATGTACAAGACCTTGTTGTCCGCTCCACCAAACGCGCAGTTGGCCGGTTGTTGAGGCACTTTAATGATGCCCAGCAATTCGCCGGCAGCAGAGTAGACCTGGATGCCAGCAGCCGATGTGATATACAGATTTCCCTTGACGTCAACCGCCAGACCATCGCCGCCTCCAGCGGTTTCCTCTCCCACCTGCTGCAATTGGCAAAAGACGCGACCTTCACCAATCTTGCCTGGACTGTCAATCGGATAGGCCATCATCTCCGACTGCATGGATGGAATAACGTACAACGTTTGCTCGTCTGGCGCCAAAGCAATTCCGTTGGGTGCCTTCAGGCCAGATCCCAAACGAGTAACCGTGCCATCGGCGGCGCGATAGTAAAAAGCTTCCACGGTCTGTGGCCAAGGATCGGGAGCACGATAACGCGGATCGGTAAAATAGATACCACCCTGTTTATCGATGACTAAATCGTTGGGTGCATTCAGCCTGGCCCCGCCGTACTTATCGGCAAGCACCGTGACTTTCTTGCTGGCCAAATCAATCCTAGACAACTGGCCAGCCATTTGGCATACCAGCAACTGGCCGTCACCAGCGTACATCAATCCGTTGGCAAAACCCGACGGCTTAAGATACTCTTCGATTTGACCTGCACTCGTTAAGACGAAAATGGTCTCAGCCGGAATATCCGTGAAGTACAGATTTCCGTCGGGAGTTTTTGCAGGTCCTTCCAAGAACTTAAAACCGTCCTTGATCAGTTCGATGGGGCTAACGCTTCCCAGCGAGGGAATCTCCTGCGCCACCGCAGCCGCAATAACTTGACCAGCAGGCGGCTGAGCGAACAACCATGACTGCCCTAGATACAACCATAGGCTGCACCCAGCCAAACACCAATACATTCGGGAAACACCGACACTAAGACCTTTTTTCATGTCGTTCCTTTACGCGACAACGCTTGGGAGTAAAACAAAATGCCGGTTTATCCAACCACACTACGATGAAAATGCACGTGCTTCCAATTGCCATCGAACTTTTGCCAAACCCGAGTCTCTTCGGCCGACTTGGTAACGACCGCACCGCTGGTTGAATCGGCAACCTGCGTAAGCCTGACATAAGAGACGACTGCGGTATCGCCAAGCAACCGCACATGGGGACGCACCAAAGTCGCTTGCAATTTGGCTCCTTTATGCCCGAGGTCAAAATAGAATCGATGGAAGTCCATGCCTTCCACTAAATTGCCTTTTGCCTCCGGCTCAAAACAGGTAATACTGGGATCACACAGCTCACTGTATGCCTCCCAATTACCTGTTATGATGCTTTCCAACAGGCAGCGCGTCAAGTTAATCAAATTGGCTTCTTCACTCATTTTATCCACACTCTTTCCAGAAAAATTAAGACGATTGGCGCTTTTCACCAATCGCAATTAAGAAACGGTTCAGCTCTCCACGAACTCGGCTGGCCAGTAGAATCAATCCCAGCATATTGGGAAAGACCAACGCGAAAATCATTGCATCCGAGAAGTCCACGACCGCCTGCAACGAAGACGCAGAACCGATCACGATAAACAGACAAAACATCAATTTGTATGAGACATCCGACCAACGACCGCGCCCAAAAAGCGCTTTCCATGAAGTCAATCCATAATAGGACCAAGAAATCATCGTTGACACTGCAAACAGGATCACAGCAACAGTCAAAACATAGCGGAAATTGGGCAATGCAGCTTCAAATGCCATGGACGTGAGATCAACCCCTCCCACACGCTGGCCGCTCTCAGCTAAAATAACTTGTCCTCCAACCACATCGCTGTAGTGAAAAGCACCGTCTACGTTGAAGAGCACGATCACCATCGCCGTAAGTGTGCAAATGACGACCGTATCCAAGAAAGGTTCCATCAGCGCCACGATGCCTTCAGAGGCTGGATAGCGAGTTCGAACAGCCGAATGAGCAATCGAAGCGGAGCCAGCCCCCGCTTCGTTCGAGAAGACGGCACGCTTGAACCCTACCAAAATGACTCCGATTAGCCCGCCGATGCCAGCCTCCAGCGAGAAAGCACCCTGAAAAATCTGCGAAATGGCATCAGGTAGTCGCTCAGCGTTCACAGTAACGATGATTAAACATGCAATCACATAAATTGCGGTCATCAACGGGACAATCTTATCAGTGATGTTTGCGATTCTTTTGATTCCTCCAATGATGATCACACCCACGATGATCGCCATGACAATACCTATCAGAAATCCACTGGACTGCGCCCACTCGGACTGCGAAGAACTGACTCCGATCAGAGACTGAATCTGAGCCGTGGCCTGATTGGCTTGAAACATATTGCCGCCGCCCAACGATCCGCCAACGCACAGAACTGCAAACATCCAGCCGAGCACCTTACCCAAAGGGGCCAGCCCAATTTCGGCAAGACCTTTGGTCAGATAATAGGTCGGACCACCATGTACAGTTCCATCCGCTTCGATGTCGCGATACTTAACCCCTAAAGTGCATTCCACAAATTTGGTCGACATGGCCAATAGACCACAAACGATCATCCAAAAGGTGGCTCCTGGACCGCCAAGCGCAATGGCAACGGCCACTCCGCCGATGTTTCCCAAACCAACTGTACCCGACACTGCCGTAGCCAATGCCTGGAAATGGCTCACCTCGCCATGAATATGCTCGTCACGAATCGTATCAACCAAGTCCCCGTCAACTTCGTGTACCTCTACGTGCTTGATCTCCGGTGCTTCCTTCTCTTCGGTAGCGCGATAGTGCCCCCGAACAACGCGAATCGCCAAAGGAAAGTATCGAATGTTGGCAAAACCAAAGTATAGCGTGAAGTAGGTAGCACCGCCTACCAAAATCAGTATGACGATGGGTACACCAGGAACGGAACCCATCTTGGGCAGTTCAAAAAAGACGATCCTTCCAAAGGCATCGGCAACAGGCCGAAACTTCGCATCAATCCACTGATCAAGTCCAACCGCTCGCGATGTCGACTCAGTCGCCTCCGGTTGGTGGGCCGTAGAACTTGCGTCGCTTTGAGCTTCCGAACTAGCTGTGGATAACGCTGCGTGATCCGGCTGTTGAACCTCCGAGTCTGGCTGAGCGGCCCAAGTCGCTTGAGAGCCCACAAATAGCAAGGCAAACGCAATGAACGCTGTGGAAATTCCCATACGACGCAGGACGCAAATACCGGAGATATCGAGCACCGCTAAAATCTGGCACCTAGCAACTTGACCGAAATGGACCATGGGATTCCCCAAGCTAAAGTGGCAAAGAACTTACAGCAACGACTAAACTCGACCAACAAATGAGCCCCGGGGGCTTTCATAGTACAGATGAAACCCTGTAAACTACATCATTCGGCCTGGGCTGCAAGAGTGGTCTAGCCCCAAAATGCTCTTCCAATGGGACTCAACGCCCCAACGCAGCTCGGCCCCCAGCGTCACTAAACCGTTCCGCTCCACTCAATCAGTACAGTCTAACTTATGCTACCACGTGACGCCTCCCCCCGCCCCAACACGCTAGGCTGCCTGAACCGTCGTTCCGTTGTGGGGCTGCCATTATTTGCCGCTGCTTCCGCAGGTGTCAGTTGTCTGCTGAGCCAGACCGGTTACGCCGGCCAGGATCAAAGTGCAATTAATTCTCTCAGATACTGCTTGAACACCAGTACGATCAATGGCAGCAAGATACCGATTCGCCAACAACTGAAGATCGCAGCCGACGCGGGTTACGACGGCGTAGAATTGTGGCTTCGAGATATTGACAAGTTTGTTTCGGAAGGCGGCCAATTAGAGGACCTGCGCAAAGAAATGAGCGACCTTGGCCTGCGATTGGAAAGCGCTATCGCTTTTGGTAAATGGATTGTCGAGGACGCTGGGGAGCGGGCCGCCGCGTTGGAACAATGTCGCCGTGATATGCAGTCGGTCAGTGCTCTGGGTGGCCAAAGGATTGCTGCTCCACCGGTAGGCGCGACCAATGCTCCCAAAATCAACTTGGATCAGGCTGCACAGCGATATCGTGAACTTCTGGAAGTAGGACAACAATGCGGCGTGGTCCCCATGCTGGAGCTTTGGGGCTTCTCTCACAATCTAAGTACGCTTGCCGAAGTCTTGTATGTCGCGGCAGCTTCCAACCACAGCAACGCATGTTTGCTGCTGGACGTTTATCATTTGTACAAAGGCGGCAACGATTTTGCCAACGTAGGACTGATTCCAGCCAGCCAAATGCCCTGCCTGCACATCAATGACTATCCGGCCGTACCCGATCGCTCGACGATCTCGGATAAAGATCGCGTCTATCCGGGCGATGGAGTGGCACCGCTGGCCAGCATCCTGAAAAGTTTAGTGCGCGGCGGCTTTCGGGGCGTGCTGAGCTTAGAGCTGTTTAATCAAGACTACTGGCAATTCCCGGCAGAACAGGTTGCAAGAACTGGAATTGAAAAGATAAAGCGTACGACAGAAGCCTTAAAATAACGGTTCACGGATTGCGCGCATGAAAGACGATGTGTGGCAACTCGGGCAGCAGTAACTTTTCAAGCGCTAAACGAACAGCAGCCGTTGATCCGGGCAAACAAAAAATCAATTGATGCCCCGCTCGTCCGGCCAGCGCACGACTTAACATTGCGGCAGCACCAATTTCAAGGTAGCTTAAATACCTGAACAGCTCGCCGAATCCTGGTATCTCCAAATCCAACAGTGGTGCAACAGCTTCTGGAGTTCGATCACGTGGCGATAGCCCGGTTCCGCCGGTCACTAGAATGACATCCAACTCGCGATGGCGTCTCAGCCGATCGATTGCTGCCACAATCCTGTCCGGCTCGTCAGGCACAATGTCGCGACCCAACATGCGGTGCCCCTTTCCCGACATCTGCTCCACGATCAATTGCCCGCTACGATCCGTCTCAATGGTGCGGGTATCGCTGACAGTGATTACGGCAAACTGCAAGATTTCAGGTGCTTGGTCTCTGTGTTGTTGGCTGCTGTTGACGCAAGTTGGTGTCGATGGGGACATGGTTCCGAGTAATTCAGTCTGTTAGGGCAAGCCACGCTACCAGTGGATTGGCTACGATATTACCACAGCGCAGGCAGCGTATGGAAGCCCTGGATTTTATCGTAAAACAACCACCTGACTACGGCCTGCTACGCGGGTAAAGCGTCCAACGAAAACGGGGATCCGAGAAAATTTGTTCAAATGGTCTACTTCGTCCCGCAAAACAATGCTGCTACAATCTCCTTCTGAGCATTCGACCCTCCCGTAGACAACTTCAAGCAAGGAACATTCGATGAACATCGGCAACCAACTTAAGGGCCGGCTATGTCTTGCATTAGCATTCTGTACATTGGGCACTCTGCCGATACATGCACAGGTACGATTGCCAAATGTCTTTAGCGATCATATGGTCCTTCAACAGCAACAGGAAAACAAGGTCTGGGGACGCGCTAGCGCTAACGAACTGGTTACAGTTACTATTGCCGATCAGAAGCATTCAACTACGGCCGATGCCAACGGCGACTGGCAAGTCAAATTGCGACCTCTGACCGCCGGAGGTCCCCACGAGCTAACCGTGTCAGCTTCCAATACGATCGAAATAGCGGATGTGCTAGTGGGAGAAGTTTGGATCTGCTCGGGACAGTCCAACATGCAGTGGAATGTCCAACAATCCATCGACCCAGATCTGGAGAAGCTAACCGCAAAATTTCCTAACATCAGAATGATCAATTTTCCTCAAGTTGGCTCGCAGGAACCGATTTGGGAACACCCAAAATCGAAATGGCAGGTTTGTTCTCCTGAAAGCGTGTCATCATTCTCAGCAGTGGGTTACAGTTTCGCACGGCAACTCCACCTAGCCCTGGATGTTCCCATCGGAATGATCAACAACGCTTGGGGAGGTTCTGCTTGCGAAGCATGGATCAGCCGTAACACCTTGCAGAGCGCAGGAGCTTATGACGAATTGCTGGCACACTGGGACTCGCTCGCTCGCGAAGCGGACGAACTATCTGCTAACGAGAACTCGCAATCAGACGAAGTCAAAAAGAAACGCTCGGGCTTACAAGGGCGATTGCAGGGTAACCACCGACCCGGCAACATCTATAACGGAGTACTCAAGAGCCATTTGGGATACGGAATTCGTGGTGCGATTTGGTATCAGGGTGAATCCAACGCCTCCAGAGCTTATCAGTACCGCGATCTTTTCCCACTGATGATCTCCAGTTGGAGACAGGAGTGGGGACAAGGCGACTTCCCATTCTACTGGGTTCAACTTGCCGACTTCAAGCCAGAGAGTGCCGACCCTATGGAAAGTGACTGGGCCGAACTACGTGAGGCACAAACCATGACTCAGGACCGCTTACCCAAGACAGGTCAGGCAGTGATTATCGATATCGGGGAAGGCAAGGACATCCACCCGCAAAACAAATCGGATGTCGGTAAGCGACTGGCTCGTTTGGCTCTGGCCAACGATTACTCAGTAGACGTAGCTGCTCAAAGTCCGCGTTTCCAATCCATGGAAAAACAAGGCAACAAAATCGTGCTGACCTTCTCGCATGCTAGCGGTGGCTGGCGTCCCTTCGATGTGTCCGAACCTGTTGGCTTTGCCATCGCAGGTGAAGACAAGAAATTTGTCTGGGCCACCGCAAATGTTCTTTCGGATCATCGGATCGAAGTTTTTCATTCACAGATTCCAAACCCACAAGCGGTTCGATATGGTTGGGCCGACAATCCCAAGTGCAACATGTACAGCCGCGCTGGACTGCCTCTGACGCCGTTTCGTACCGATGACTGGCCTGGAGTGACCATCAACAATAAAAAATAGCATTACCAGTTCCTACGCGCACAGGCTACGCGAGACCCGATAGGCTGCCCAATCTAGGCTACGTGTCGCCTTGCGTATTCGCGCGCTGATTGGATCCAGCTTTCAACCCTCTGTGCAGTAGGCGGCGTGGACGAGCGTAGGATGTGTTGCCCCTCGGCGGTCATGCCAATCGCGTCAAGCTGCGCATTCAAGTTATCCTTGTTAGCTGTGCGTAGCTGCCACGCCGTTCGACAACCGATGGCAACCAGCAATTGAGCGCCATAACCAGGCAACGAGGGTACTTCGCAGACCAAGCGAGCCTGATCCTGCCAATCGCGGACCAGATTCTCAGTAATCCACTTGGTTGCCAATTCCTGAACCAACTGCTCGGGACCAGTTCCCACAAACTGTGCGATCGTATGAACGTCAATGTCCGCAAAGCGCTTGGCTGTTTTGGGGCCGATCGAAGGCGCATCGACCAGCGGCGAACCATACTGCACTTTGGGCCCTGCGGGTTCAATCTGCTCTGTTTCCTCCTCCGGTAAGGATTCAGGAAGTAACTTAAGGCCTGCTGCTTGCGCCTGCGAATTATTCTCGGCCGGAGATACAGTTTCCATCGCTGCTACCGAATGGACAGGTAGATCGCTTGTGGCGCATGGCAGGCGAAGCGTTTGGGGCAGGGCAGGGGTGTACGATGCTTGCGACTTGCCAGATGCCACCTCTGAATCTGTATCGTTTGGTCGATGTATCTTTAGATGGCTCCGCGCCTGAGCCAGAGAGACATATTTTTCGGTTGACTGAGCCGCTACTTGAGATGTTTGACCGCTCGAAACTTCAGAAGACTGAGTTACTTGAAGACTAGCCGCAAGACTGGCAATTGAAACATCCGCTGCATCAACAGGCATGTCAACGTTCGATAGCTCAGAAAATTCCGATGTTGGATCAACGATTGCCGTTTGCTGATGGTCGCCCTGAACAAGAATCTTTGCATCGTCAGTCGTGGCTTGCTTCAAGGTCAAATCATCTGTCTTTTTAGAATGCTGCCTATCGCTACGAATGGCAGCGTGAACGGCTTTTACTTCGGCAGACAGATGCTTGACAACTGTTCCCGTCTTCTGGAATTCTTGAAACACAGCTTGCACAGCCCGACGTTCAGAAGAATCTGAGATGCGGCGCACCAGCCACGCCAAAGGTTTATCGATCGTGGCCAACAACGATGGCATGGTCAACGAAACACTTGGCAACTGCTTAGTAGTTTCATCGGCCAATCGCGTCAGCACTCCTGCCCATCCATGGATGGCCAACGCAAACAACTCGGCAAGTATCGCACGGCTCTCAGCGTTCAACGCCAACTTCGGATCGGTCGCTCCAGCGTGCATATCGTACAAGCGGATCAGATCGTCGTAATGTCGGTGCGCAACCGAGGCGGCTGCAAGCACCGCCTTGGCAATCCAGTCTTGTTCGTCAGTGAAATCAAACTTTGCCTGAATTCCCTCGTCGCCTGCCTGCTGGTAAATTTCCTGGTAGGCGCGATAGATACTCCACTCCATCGGTCGATGCACGATGGCTTCGCCCTGTGACCCTGCGGTATGAAGAGGCATGATCGGATCGGTGAAGTAATGGCTTAAGACACCGCAGGCATAAGCGGCCTTCTTCCAGCGCCCTTGATCCAAATGACCTCGAGCCACATGAAGCCATTCAAGACACTTCCCGGCAGCTCCACCCCAATTGCGGTCACTGACATGAATCACATGATTGCTAAAATCTTTGAAACTGGAATCTGGTGCCTTTGCTCCGGTTAGATAATCATCGTGATATTTCAGCAATATATTGGCAAGCCGCTGCGACTGAGCCGTTTGAAGGCAGCGAAGCGCGTCCAAAGCAAAAAAGTGATGAGTGCTATGGCAGTGCGCAGCCCGCAGTATGGAAATCAATCCCGACATGTCATCACCCTTCTTTCACAAAGCACCATTACTAGCATTGGCGATCTCTTCGGCATGCCGTCCACACGTTTGTGGCTGCTCGATCCCCCAAAGACGCTTCTCCATTCACCACTGAATTTTGCACGAAATAACTAAGACACATACTCCATAATGCAGCCCAAAATCTAGGTTGATTCTGAATTTATTGGCACCCTGCCATAAAAAACTCACCGTAGTGGCACTTAAAAATAAAATTCATCGGCGCTACCATTCCATACGCGATCTCGTATTGGCTGACTTGGATAGTTCTGATAACATCGGCGTCAATTCGCTCCAGTAGAAATGATTCGACTGGATCGAGCCGACTCAATTGATTGAGTTGCATTACCTAACTCATTTGAACCCGTTCAACGCGCATCAATTCTTTACCGAATTGGTACTTGTAGGATAAAGTAGCGGAGTGAACAGCATGGCGACGGCAGAAACCAATCAGACTTGTGTGCATATTCGTTGGATGATTCGCAGGGATATGCCAACGGTCCTGGCGATTGAACAAGCCAGTTTCGAATTTTCCTGGAGCGAAGAAGAGTTCATTCGTTGCCTAAGACAGCGCAATTGCATCGGCATGGTTGCTGAAAAAGGTGATCAGGTCGTTGGGTTTATGATCTACGAACTGCATAAAAACCGGTTACACCTGCTGAATTTTGCTGTGCATCCAACGATGCGTCGCAGCGGCATCGGAGCGGTGATGGTCGAAAAGCTGGTTGGAAAACTGTCTTTTGACCGTCGCAATCGAATTCTGCTGGAAGTTAGAGAAACAAACCTGGATGCCCAACTGTTCTTCAAGAATTTAGGATTTCGGGCGATTTCTGTCCTGCGAGATTTCTACACAGACACCACTGAAGATGCCTACCTGATGCAGTTCCGTGTCGCAGATGCTGTCGACCAAGAGTATGCCGACGACGACCAAGAAGATCAACGTATGGCCGGCTGACATTTTGGGAAGTGATTAGCTTGAGCGACCGGATTCAACAGCGTCAGACACTGCTTAGCACCAGCAGGTTTCAAGTGGATCGTGTCGAATACCGGCTGAGCAGCGGTCAAAAAGCCAGTCGTGAAGTCATTCAACACCCTGGGGCGGTGGTTATCATTCCGGTCCTCGAAGATGGCCGCATTTGTCTAATTCAAAACTATCGTGTAGCCGTAGACCAACAAATCTTGGAGCTTCCAGCCGGCACACTGGAGCCTTACGAACCACCCTTGCAGACCGCTTATCGAGAACTGATCGAGGAGACTGGCTATCGCGCCGGCAAAATGCGGCCTCTACTACAGTTGCTCATGTCACCTGGAATACTCAACGAGCGAATGCATGTCTTCCTGGCTCAGGATCTGACCCCAGGTGATACCGACCTGCAGGCTGGCGAGGAAATCCAAAATTTCTTAGTCTCGCCTGAACAGGCTCAGAAATTTCTGCGAGACAACGTGATTCAAGATTCAAAGACTGTTTCTGCCCTGCTGTACTACTTGCAGTTTTCAGTTTGAGCGATTAGCCAGCTTATCAAGTGGCCCGGTGGTGCAATCCTGCCGTTTAGAGGCTATAACTTGTCGCTAGCCGGATATTGCTACCTCCGATCCATGAACTGCTGCAAAACAATTATCACTGCTTGACGAGACCGTTTTGAATACCCTCCTGGCTTCCCAAATCTGGCTGACAATCCTGGCGGCGTGCGCTGTTTTTTACGGCTTTCGCATCTACATGCGACAAGATTACTCGACTTGGGAAATCGTTCTGTACCTGCCTGCCTATTTGCTAGGACGATTGCTTTGGAGAGTCCAATTCACTAATGATCCTCCGCCCGAAATGAGATCCGGTGCGGTACTGGCTCCCAATCACCGAAGTAGTGTCGACCCGATGTTCATTCAGTTGGCGGCCAAGCGGCGAGTTCACTGGATGGTTGCCAAGGAGTACTGTAGCCTACCCGTACTAAGGTTGATTCTAAAATCCCTACAGGTGATACCGACCAATCGCACCGGCACCGATATCAACTCGACCAAGCTAGCCATGCACTACACACGGTGCGGCGGACTGGTGGGCATGTTCCCGGAAGGCCGCATCAACTTCACGATGGCTCCGCTTCTGCCGATTCGAGCTGGTGCGGCTATGGTGGCTCTCAAGACAGGAGTACCCATCATACCTTTGTATGTTCAGGGCAGCCCCTATCGCGGTTCCGTGCTTAGTCCACTGCTGACTCCGGCTCGTGTTCTGGTGACATTTGGAAAGCCGATCGCAACTCATCCTGATCCTGGTCCATCAACATCGGAAACTCGACCTGAAGCTTCGTCGATCGAAAGTGACACAGGTCCTGGCGACAATACAGATCGATCGGGCAACTCGCACCATTTGGCAGCAGAAATCATGCTGCAATGGGGACGCACGATGGTTACTCTGGCTGGACATCCTGACGCAGCCTTCACCGTGGGTTCGCCGCGCAAGCGAATCACGCAACCGGCAGGGTGAGGCATTAAGTCGCTCATTCACCTTGGTGTATCCCCATAACATCGACACGTTCTTGGGATTGCACGAAACGCAACGAACGATCGGTCTTTTTTTGCTATCGCTTTTACCTGGATTTCTGGGACAATGCAGCATCACTCTGCGGTACAGAAATACGTTTGTCGTCGCATGTCTTCAAGATCGGAAATTCGCAATGGCCAATCCAGTTCCAGCTCCCGTATTGCCATTCAAGCTTAACAAGATCTACGCAATCACGATCATCACGGTGCATCTGCTTGGGATATTGCTTTTGATCACGCTTGCGTTGGGACCGACCGATTGGCGCCCCTATCTGTTCAGTTGGCCCGCATTCATCATGTTTCTGCTGGGCATCCACCTTTTTGGACAAGGCATCACCATTGGCTATCATCGCTTGTTGACTCATCGCAGTTTCAAGACTCCTAAGTGGCTGGAACACTGCATCGCCATTCTGGGTATATGCTCGATGCAGGATACGCCCGCGCGTTGGGTCTGCGTTCACCGGCTACACCACGTTCATTCGGACGAAATTCCAGACCCGCATAGTCCACGAGTCAACTTCTGGTGGTCACATGTCGGTTGGTTAATGTTTATCAATCGCGAGACCTACTCGATCGCATGCCTGCAAAAATTTGCCAAAGATTTGCTTCGAGACCCTTTCTACATGCGTCTGGAAACAAACCCCTATCGACAATTTGTGTATATCTTGAGTCAAATACCGGTCTTCTTTCTTCTCGGATTTTGCTTGAGCTTTGCATGGAGTAGCCAAGTTAGCGATGCCATCCGGTTGGGAACTAGCATGGTCCTTTGGGCTGCCGTCATGCGCATTATCGCCGTGTGGCATATCACTTGGTCGGTCAATTCGCTTAGCCACATGTACGGTTATAGCAACTACTCGACAGGCGAAGATAGTCGCAACAATTGGTTTGTAGCTTTGCTCACGGTCGGCGAAGGCTGGCACAACAATCATCACGAGGATCCATCTGCAGCCACTGTGCAGCATCGCTGGTGGGAATTCGACCTGAGTTACTACGAAATTAAATTTTTGGAAAAGTTGGGGCTGGCCAGCGATATCATCCCGACGCGACTGCAGCGCCGCAGCGACCAAGTAATGGACGGTAACGAAACTGTCTCGGCGGACCAGGCTCAGAATCCTAATCTTTAGATTGAAACACAACCGCAGGGAGAGGGATACTTGACGACAAACGATCTAACTCGAATAGCACTGGCCGATGGCTCGCTGCTTCCATCCATTGGTCTAGGCTTGTGGAAGATTGATCCGACTCAAACCGCTGGCATTGTTCAGGCCGCCATCCAATGCGGATATCGGCACATCGATGCCGCTTGTGACTATGGTAATGAAGCTCAGGCCGGTGAAGGAATTCAGCGTGCGATCCAAAGTGGCCTTTGCCAACGCGATCAACTTTGGATCACCAGCAAGCTGTGGAACACCTATCATCGCCCCGAGCATGTGCGCCCCGCTATCAAGCGCACCCTAACCGATCTTCGGCTGGACTACTTGGACCTGTATCTAATCCATTTTCCAATCGCGTTGCGGTACATCCCCTTCGATCGACGGTATCCGCCAGGCTGGATCTTTGATCCCGACTCGGCCGCGCCCCGCATGTATCCCGACCAGGTTCCGCTGGTTGAGACCTGGCAAGCCATGGAAGAACTGCAAAATTCGGGACTTTGCAAACAGATTGGCGTATGTAACTTTGGAGTCAGTCTGATTCGCGATCTTTTGTCTTACGCAAAGATTCCACCTGCTGTCTTGCAGGTCGAATCGCACCCCTATTTGGTACAACCCAAGCTGCTACGATTTTGCCAGGAACAGCAAATCGCTTTTACCGCTTTCTCGCCCTTGGGTGCTGGTTCTTATATTCCGCTTGGCATGGCACAGGCGACCGATTCGGTTCTACAGCATCCTTTAATACGGCAACTGGCAGCGCAGTACGGCAAAACGCCCGCTCAAATCGCTCTGCGTTGGGGTATTCAGCGAGGAACTGCCGTCATTCCCAAGACCAGTCAGCCAGCACGCCTTGTCGAAAATCTGAATCTGTTCGACTTCCATCTTACCGATCAGGAAATCAACCAAATCAGTGGACTGGATACCCATCGACGATTTAATGATCCTGGTGTATTCTGCGAACAAGCCTTTGGGTGCTACTTCCCGATTTACGAGTAGCCGCCGCACATTAGCGAAGGGCTGCGATTGTTTTCACATCAACTGGCTCCTACTGCCCTGAACCTGAACGTGCATTCTCCATTACAAGCCGCCTGCGATGCAGCCAAAACCGGCGGTCGTATATTGCTCGAGCAACTGGGAAAGGCGGCCGTGCGCGAAAAGGCTCCCGCTGATCTGGTCACCGATGCTGACGTAGCTTCTCAAAATGCAATTCGCCAAGTCTTAACATCACGGTATCCTCAGTTCGCATTTATGGGTGAGGAATCGACGTCTGCGGAACAGACTGCGGCCCAGGAAAGTGGTCGACCGATATGGATTGTCGACCCGCTGGACGGCACTGCGAATTTTGTTCATCGATTACCAGGATTTTCAGTTTCGATCGCCTTAGTTGAGCGTGATCAGGTTCGCCTGGGAGTTGTCTACGACCCATTAAGTGGTGCTCTTTACTGGGCAGGTGAAGATGGACCGGCCATGAAAGATGGCAAGCCGATTCGCTCTAGCGAGTGTACAGAAATATCGCGAGCCATGGCCTGCTGCAGCTTTCCACCGAACGTCCATCGCAATGACCCGACTGTGGAGCAGTTCCTAAGAGTGCTTGAGCGATGTCAGTCACTGCGTCGTTTGGGCTCCGCCGCGCTCAACCTATGTTTCTTGGCCGAAGGTTGTTTGGACACCTACTGGGCTAGTTCCGTCAAAGTTTGGGACGTCGCCGCTGGGTATCTCATTGCCAGTCGAGCTGGGGTTGTGTTTTCTCATGTCAATGGTTCTGATTTCGATCTGTGGAAGCCTGTGTTCTTAGGCTCGGCCACCGATCCACTGCAACAACAAATGCTAGAATGCGTCAAAGTCTGAAGGAAGCCACTACGATGAAACCCGTTGTTCAAATCTCGTTGGACGTAACCACTCTGGAAGAAGCTCTGGAAACTGCTGAAATGGCGGTGAGGGCTGGTGTCGACTGGTTGGAGGCCGGAACTCCGCTGATTCTTTCGCAAGGACTGAAATGCGTTAGAGAGCTTCGAGCAAGATTCCCTGACACTCCCATCGTTGCCGATCTGAAAACCATGGACGGTGGCTACCTGGAAGCAGAGATGATGGCGAAGGCTGGAGCCAACCATGTGGTGGTCATGGCCCGAGCGCACGAGGAGACGATCAAGGTGGTTTGCAAAGCGGGCCTCGATTACGGAGTCGGCGTCATGGGCGACAACCTGGGCTGCCCCGACATGGTAGACGGCGCTCGGCAGTTGCAAGACCTTGGCTGCGACTTCATCATTCACCATATCGGCTACGATGAACGCCGAGGCATTGCCGCTCGAGGCGAAAAAGCACCCACGCCACTCGATCAACTGCGAGAAGTGGTGGCGGCGGTTGACATCCCGGTGCAGGCCGTAGGTGGCATGTCGATCGATCAGGCAATCCAGTCACCCAGCATGGGCGCACCGCTGGTTGTCATTGGTGCTCCACTAGCCATCAACCCCGACCGCTTCGAACGCGCCGGTGGTAACCTTGAAACAGTCTTGAAACAAATTTGCGAGGCTGTACATGCCTACGGGGACATACCCGTTCGCAAGCCATTCGTACCGACAACAAAAAACTAAGCCTCTCATCCGTGCTCATCCGTGAAAATCAGTGGCTAAAATTCTTTTCCGAACACTGAGATCAGAATTCAGCCACTGATGAACACTGATTTTCACGGATAGGATGTGGAAGCACTGGCCCTGATCATGACTGCATTTTCCCTTATATTGGACCAACCGAAGAGGGCACTTCGCTTTGATATCTCAATGATCGCTAAGCAGAATTGGAGAAATGATGACCGCAAATCAACATCGAAAGCTGTCTTTTTCTAATCTGGATGAAGCATTGGCAGAGGCCGAGCGGTTGGCTGCCGCAGACCATTTTACGACTGGGCATCATAGCTTCGCGCAGATCTTAAATCACTTAGCTCTAGCCAACGATATGGTTACGGGACGAGTGATCCCGCCAAAACTGCCCTTGCTAATTCGACTGGTCATGCCTTTCATTCGGTCAAAGATTTTGAATGGCCCAGTCAAGCCAGGTTTTAAGCTGCCTAAAAAGAGCGAATCGTTTTTCTGGCCCAATAGGTCTCTCAACGTCCAGGACGCCTTGGCTTCGTTTCGCCAATCCGTGGATCATTACAAGAAAAACGGGCCTTTGCCCGTACATCCGGTATTTGGTAAAGCCACGCGGGAGCAAATCGATCAAATGAATCTCCGCCACGCCGCCATGCATTTGGGGTTTGTGCATACCCGTTAGGCAAACGGACAATAAAAAAATACCAGCGAACCAACTAGTATTGATATCAATGGCTGTAGCAGCGGCATAGTGGTCTTGCAACTGTCCAAGAGCAAACGGCCGCTGCTACATCCGTTGATGTCAATACTTTGCACGCTTGAGCGATTTCTGTTCGTGCTAGACAGTTTTCATTTCGCGACAACTGGT